>CAWCLD010000001.1:0-658849 GCA_963796355.1 uncultured archaeon | reverse complement strand
CGAGCTTGGCGGCCATGTCGGTCAACTCTTCACTGGACAATTGCCTTCTCTCCTTCGATTGGGTCGGGCGGCCCTCCCGTGACCAGCTTCAGGATACCCCAGATTATCGCTTCCGGCCTGGGAGGACATCCGGGAATGAACAAGTCCACCGGGATTACCGTGTCGACGCCGCGTCCCGCGTTGTAGCATTCCTTGTACACTCCACCGCCGAGACCGCATGCCCCGATCGCGACCACGTGCCTCGGCTCGGGCACCTGTTCATAGACGGTCTTGAGGCGGTCCCTCATTAGGGGGTTGATCGTCCCTGTCACCAGCAGGACATCTGCATGCCTTGGGCTCGGGACCAGCTCGACGCCGAGCCTTTCGGCGTCATAGCGGGGGGTGAGCGCAGCCAGTATCTCGATGTCGCAGCCGTTGCAGGAAGATGCGTTGACGTGGAAGACCCAGATGGACCTCTTCCTTGCCCACGCAGTCAGGCCGGACCTAAAACTCGCCACCCCCGGCTGTGATGAACCACCAGACCGTGACTGTGAGGACGCTGCCCCCGCCGATGAGGAAGAGGAGCGGATACGTAGCCGAGGGCGCCTCGAAGGAGCCTGCCAAGATGAGCGCCAGCGCCTCGACCACCATGAAGAGCACTGCAAAGATGAAGAGGTTTGACCTGTACAGTCCCCTGGGTGGGATCGACTCTTCGCCTCCGGCGAAGGGCTCATACCTCACTCCCGTGCCGGAGCTCCGCTTGCCGAGCCTGCCTACTAGTGTGAAGACCACGATGTCGGCGATGACTATGATGAGGGGCCCAAGGATGGCGTCTGTAGCGGCGGTCATTCTGCCTCCTCCACCAGGCTCGCAATCATTGCGACCAGCTTCATGCTCGATCCCTTGACAACGTCGGAAAGCCCTTCGCCGACGCCCACGGAGTCGGGCTGGATTCCCACGATATATGTGTCTGCCGCGTTCTCGGCGACGCCTGGGACTAACCTGAGCGGTACGTTGTGGGTCGCGAAGAATCCGAACTTCGTCTCGCTGAGACGGGCGCAGACGATGGTCCCTGGCTTCTTCTGCGCCTCAACGGCGTCGATGACCACTATCCTCTCTCCTTTCGATGCGAGGTCAGAGATCATCCTTTCCGGGTTCGACGAGAGCCCGTGTACCCTGACGGCCTTCCTCGACGCGGGCCCGAGCCGTCGCCGCAGCGAGGAAACTACCTCGAGTCCGACGGCATCGTCCTGCTTTATGGGGTTGCCGATTCCGAAGACATGAGTAGTCCCGGATCCGCCGAGGATGCATTCCCTGAGCTGAGCGGACAGGTCATCGGAGGGAGCCGTCGAGCCTTCTCCCTTCCGCCCTACTCGATCCCTGTGATCTTCACGTCGAGGCCCTCGACGACCTTCAACGACGAGCCGCACTGGGGGCACGCGAAGGCCGGGTCGATCGTGTGGTCGTGCCGACGCACGGGGAGCCTGCCTGAGAAACGACACTTCGGGCACTCCACCGCACCCCTCGTAAACCTGACCGCCAGCTTCGAGCCCTCCGCCTTCGTTCCCTTTGAAAGAATCCCGTACGCCATGGTGAGCGATTCGCGGGTCAGGCCGAGCATCTCTCCCACGTCGACTTTCACTCTCCGAGGCGACTTCCCTGCGGCCCTGGCCTCCTCGAGAACTGACTGGAGTATCCTGTCCGCGTAGACGTACTCGTGCAAGAGACGCAGATTCAGGCGCTGGGGTATTTAGCGTATCGGATGATGACTCGCCTTCGCGACCAGAATCGTGCAGTATCTTGGGTGAGCGGAGGCCCCCCGTCCTTGGAGCGGGCATCTCTCAACCAGTCTTGCCCAATTTCAAACGTCGTTTAAGAGGGTGAGACGTTTCCTAATTTTGAGAATCGTCTTGCTAGGATCCGATGTCTGTCAGGAACTTCCTGTTCGACTCGACCGTCTGCTTCACCGCGCTCTCCCAGGCCTTCCGTTCGGCCGTGGACTTCACGCTCAGCCTCCCTACGACATCGTACACGTCATCTAGGCTTGCGGCTGCCATCCCTGCCTTGTCGACGACAGAAATCAGATCGGGGTCGTCAATCTTGATCTTGTAGCCGTTCTTGCGGAGGAAGACCAACCCCGCGACCAACGCCGTCCTCTTGTTGCCCGCCCTGAAGTGCTGGCCGCTGGCGAGCTTGAAGATGAGGAGCGATGCCTTCTCAGGGATTGCCTGTTCGAAATCTTGGTTGTCTGCCCGGGATGCGACCTCTTTCAGCAGGGACTCGAGCTGCTCGCCGTCAGCCTTCGAGTATTCGTTGGGCTCGCGCGTGAGCAAGACTACCTCCCTGTTGACCGCGACCAGTACCGGCAAGTCCATGTGGTGGACTGTACGTTTCGCCACGCGCAATCATTCCACACCCTTGCATTTAACCGATTGAGATGCGTTGTAACCACAGCCCTCGGGACGCAACAACCGAATGGAGCCCAGCCATAGTATCGACCAAACGCATCCCATGACCGGCTAGAACCGTACTGTGCAGATGTCGTGGACGCTGCCAAGAGGTAAGGCTTAAGCGGCCGCTGCCACTCGCCGCTGGTAATGCGAGAGGGAACAGAGGACGCCGAAGCGAGCTCTGGCATAGCCTGCGACAACACTGGACTGGTCACGTCATTCGGGCTGGGGGCGGTCAAGCTCTTCGGTTGGAAGCCCAAGGAGGTGGTCGGAAAGCAGAGCGTCGCGATCTTCCATGAGTCCCGCTCGGTGGCGACGCTCGTTCCGAGGCTTCCCAGGACCGCTGCCGAAGGCGGCAAGTTCGAAGAAGTGACGCTTGTTCGGAAGGACGGGTCGAGATTCGTAGGCATTCTCACGGTTCGCCCTCTCTTGAAGTGCGGAGAGATCGTCGGCTACGCGGGGCTGACCCGGCACCTGAGAAGCATCTAGGTCGGGTGGCCTGGCCTGCCTCGCGGCGTCTGGATAAGGGAGCTCAGACCCCCATTCCTACTGCTTCCGGTCGTCTTCGTGCCAGTCGGGCTAGCCATCGCCTGGTCAACGGGTCACTTCGACCTGGTCTACGCCCTGCTCACGCTCGTAGGAGCCGTCTGCTTGCACGCTAGCGTCAACGTTCTAAACGACTACTTCGACTTCAGGAGCGGAATCGACCTCATGACGACACCAACGCCATTCAGCGGCGGGAGTACGATTCTTCCGAGGGGGTTGATGTCCTCGAGGGGGGTCCTGTACCTAGGCTCACTTCTTCTGGCGACAGGCCTAGGAGTAGGGGCCTACTTCGTGTACGAGTTCTCCTTCAACCCAGTGCTAATCGTCATCCTCGCGTTCGCCGCATTCTCGATTGTCACCTATTCGCCCCTGACGTCCAAGCTTGGCATCGGCGAGATGGTCACAGGGCTTGACTTCGGACCCCTTCTGCTTCTCGGAACATACTACATCCAAACCCATCAATTGAGCGTCGTACCAGTCATCATCGGGCTGCCGATCGGCATAATGACGGCAGGAATTCTCTACGTGAACGAGTTTCCAGACACCGATGCCGACGAGAATGCAGGGAGGAACCATCTCGTGGCCCGATGGGGGAAGGCCAGGGCTGCCAGCAGACTGAAGGTGATCCTGTTCTGTGCCTACGCAATTCCAGTGGCAGGGGTTCTTGTCCGTGCAGTAAGCCCCTTCGCTTTGATCGTGTTGGCCTCAGCCCCGAAAGCGCTCGCCACGTCGAGGATTGTGAGCAGGAATTATGACAAGGTAACAGAACTGATACCCGGGATGGCGTCGATGGTGATGACGACACTTCTGACCGGAGTTCTGCTCTTCATCGCCTACCTCGCGGCAGGCTTAGCCTAGAGGAAGCTGGACTCGGCCTCTTCCAAGGACGCCCCGACGGCCGTGACGAAGGACTGGCTGGATACAGTGGACATGCAGACGAAACACGCCAAGGAAGCAGCTGAGGCCCAAGAAGTCCTGAGTCTAACCCTCACGCCTCGCGGGGAGTCGGTCGGGCATCGAGGGCTCGTCGGCTTAAATCGGGGTCGCTTAAGCCGATGAGTGTGGGGCCGTCGTCTAGCTTGGTAGGATACTTGCTTGGGGTGCAAGTGGTCGTGGGTTCGAATCCCGCCGGCCCCAGTCACGATAAACTCAGAATAGCCTCTGTCCGTCCAGATTAGCTAGATTCTAGCTATTTCCGCAACTGGTTGCAGAGTCCACTCCTGCGAAGGTCCCGGCCCAGGCGTACTGCTCTGCCATTCCTTCTCTCCCCACCCCACAACGGCTTTATCGAACGAATCTCTGCTCCATCAAGCGCGCGCACCGATGGACATTCATCTAGCCATTAAGAAGAGTTGTCGGCATCTGGCCGCTAGTATTTCGCTTCCCTGAGTTCCTTGAAGGGTACGTACAGCCCTGCCGTCACCACCACGAGGCCAAGTCCCGCCGTCTCGAACAGGAGGGACAGCGATACGAACCCTCCCAGCCACCCAAAAAGGAGCGCCGCAAAGGGCAGCGAGGCCATGACCAGGGACCCAAGCACAGTTGAGATTCTCCCTAGCAGCTCGTTGGGGACCGTCGTCTGCATCATTACCGACAGGGATACGTTCACTGCTACGACAATGATTCCTACCGTGAGGAATAGGCTCATGCCTTCGGGGACATTGACCGCGAGACCCGTAACGGCGACCAGCAGACCCACGCCCAAAAGGCCGTAGAAGAGGAGATTCCCCACGTACCCTCTGAAGTTGATCTTCCCCACGACTAGCGAGCCGAGGACAGACCCGATGCCGGATGAGGCGAGGACAAGCCCGTAGGCCAGCGCGTCTCCGTGGAGGTTGAGTCTGACGAAGGGAGCAATGACCGTCCCAACCCCTCCCACAAGGAAGTTGGCGAGAAACGCGAAGACAATTAGCTCCTTCAACACTGAGCTCTTTCTTATGTATTCGAGGCCCTCGGCGAACTCTCTCCTGAATGAGTGCCCTTCCTGGCGTTCGGTCTGGCCTGACGCCCTAGGGTCACCCAAGGCCCTGACCACGAACGACATCATGAACGCCGCGAAGAAGAAGGTGACGCTGTCGTAGGTTATCGAAGTGGCGACGCCCACGGCGACGAGCACTATCCCGCCGATGGCGTAGGTGACCGACTGGTTCGCCGATGCGCTGAGCGAGAAGAGGCTGTTGGCCGCGGCCAGCTCCTCCTTCGTCACGAGGCGGGGGAAGAGGGCGTTGCTGGCCGCCCTGAAGAACTGGGCGCCCGCGTAAAGTGCGAGCGTGAGAAGGACCAGCGCCGGGAAACTGAGCGCGCCCAGCAGGTAGAGCGCCGCGATGACTGCCGTGACGACCCCCTGGACGATGTTGCTGACCAGCATCAAGTCCCTTCTGTTCAGCCTGTCGCTGTAGACTCCAGCAATCGGGCCCACCAGCACCGGAGGGATAAGCACCGCCGCCTGGACCACCCCTACTAGGGTGACGGAACCAGTGGACGCGTAGACGTACCACAGAAGGGCCACGTCGAAGACAGCGTCCCCGGACTGGGAGACCACCTGACCCAGCCAAAGCGACCCGAACGAGCGCTGCCGGATCAGCTTGAGGTAACTCGGGCGTCCCGCCATTGTGTCGGTTTGATTCCGGACACTAATATCCTATCGGCATTAACGACATGATAGCCCGGGTCCCGCTTTGCCCGAAGACTCAGAAAGCGCGCGCGCTTCTAGCAACACTCTCATTGGGAACACCGCGAGCAGCAACCAGAATGGTTTCTACCTTAACAACTATGCTTTCTCTAACAGAACCACCGACAACATCCTCAGCGGGAACTCGGCGGAAGACAACACATCGTATGGATACTACGACCTCTCCTCGGGTTCAGGCACTGGCGGAACAGCGAACCTCTACACAGGCGACGAGTGCAGCGGCAACGGTGTCGGAGGCTCCTACCCAAGCGGGCTTGGCTCCCCACAATCCTAGGCTTGTCGGGGAAGGGTAGACGCTGTTCCGGCCGACTCCATGTCATCCGCTTGAAAGGGTTCGCTTTCATAAACAAAGAGAGTCCCACCGGGCCCGTTTTTCCACGCGCGCGCGCCTCCGCCGTGATCCCCTCATCTTTCATCCTTGGTCTCTTCCAGAATCTGGCTGTTCCCCTTACCGGCTTTTGGTTTATCTTAGTTGGTATTCAGCTGCGCCGCCACAGCAGTCAGCCCAACTACGTTGATAGTACGAATCGTTCCGCCTAGCGCGCGCTACACACCAGCCGACCGAGCAGGAATCAGGATAGAGGGCGATAACAAGTGGCTAACGATAATCCAGAACGCAAGTCGGCCTGAATCTGCAAATAATCCGAAGGAGCCAAATCAAAATGTCGAATAAAGCGCAGAACAATCGCAATCCTGATGGTTCTGTTAGCGACAGCGATGGTTGTGTTCTTGTTTGCTCCAGTGATCTATTCCCCAATCAAGGAGGTTGGAAGTTGCCCGAATTGTGGGATTTCCATCTCGCGCAGAGTTCTGGTCGCCTACGAGTCCTCCAGTTGTGCGGTCTTCGGCGTGGGGATGTCCATCAGTCACTGGACGGGAACGAACTTCAGGGTATAGTCGTATCGCATAGGTCGTCCCCCCCAAGTCTATCCCCTCCTAGCTCTTGACAGCCTGTCCCAAGGCAATCATGTCCCGCGATTGGCGCGCGCGCAAAGGGCGGGCGTCATTGCCGAACTTCTCGAACTCTTCTGCCGATAACGGAATTGAAGAGAAGGATAAGTAATGGGCTAGCGGACCACAGAGAGGTCGAAGCGATTGGCCTTTGACTACACGAAACTCCCGAGGGAGTTCCCTCGCCGTTACCTCCCTGCCGGAATGGGCTTCGAATGGGCACAGCTCTCACGTCCCTTTGATGAACTGAAGGGGAGGCAGATTAGGTCTGCAGAGGACTTGAAGCGCTGGCTCGCAGATCAGGATGAACTCGACGCAGTGGTTTACGAACATAAAGCATTACTTACGGTCAATGTCTCACGACAGACGGACGACGCGGGTTACAAGGAAGCCTACATGGACTTCCTGCAGAACCTGGAACCAAAGATCAAGATATCGAGCTTCGAGCTGCTCAAGAAATACGTAGCGTCGCCCTACCGCAAGGAGCTCCCTCCTCTAGGTTACGGTATGATGGACAAGCGCAGGGAGAGTGCAGCACGGATCTTCAGGGAGGAGAACGTGGAACTGGAGAAGAAGGACGCTGAGCTCTCTGAACAGTATCAGACTATCAGGGGTGCAATGACGGTATCGTTCAGGGGAGAAGAGAGAACCCTGCAACAGATGTCACGCTTCTACGAAGAAACCAACCGGAGTGTGCGCAGTGAAGCATGGGAGCTTGCCGAAGCTAGGCTCCTCAAGGACAACGAGAAGCTTGACTTGGTCTACGACGAGATGATCAGCCTGAGGGACAGGATGGCCAAGAACGCAGGATTCTCCAATTTCCGCGACTACGTGTTTGTGCAAAAGAACAGGTTCGACTACACTCCCAAGGACTGTCTGGCCCTCCATGATGCGGTGGAGAAGTTCTTCGTCCCCTTGAGTCGCAAGATAGACGAAGAGAGGAAGAGGAAAATGGGGTTAGACGAGCTTAGGCCGTGGGACATGAGCGTCGACCCAGAAGGCAGGCCGCCATTGGCCCCGTTCGATGACATCAATGGACTCGTGGGGGGTTGCACAAGAATCGTGAGGAAGGTCGACGACCAGCTTTCGAAATACTTCGACAGGATGGTCGAGCTCGACCTACTCGACCTTGACAGCAGGAAGGGAAAGGCTCCAGGTGGATTCCAAGATGAGTTTTCCGAATTGAGGTTCCCTTTCATCTTCATGAACGCGGCCAGGAAGGATTCGGACGTGAGGGTCCTTCTGCACGAGTCGGGGCACAGCTTTCAGACGTTCTTGATGCGGGAGGCCGGCTTACCCTTCTTCAATTCCAACCAGAACCTCCCCATGGAGTTTGCCGAAGTGGCGTCGACTTCGATGGAGCTAATGGGCGGGGAGCACTTGGAAGGGGCGTTCTACGACGGGGTAGACGCAAGGCGATCCAACAAGACAGAGGTAATAGACATGGTGAAGAGTTTCACTTGGGTGGCCACCATCGATTCCTTCCAACACTGGGTCTATACCCATCCTGAACACACCCACGAGGAGCGCGCCGCTGAGTGGACTAAGACGTTCAGGCGCTTCTCCGGTCTTGAGAGCTACGAGGGATTCGAGAGTCAGCTGCGCTATCGCTGGCAACGCCAGCTTCACCTTTACCAGGCCCCCTTCTACTATATCGAATATGCCATTGCCACCCTTGGCGCACTGGGGATTTGGTTCATGTACAGAGAAGATCGGGCCAAAGCGATAGCCGCCTACAAGCGGGCACTTACGCTAGGGGCCTCAAAGCCCCTTCCGGAGCTATTCCAGGCTGCAGGCGTTCCCTGGAACCTCGGACCCAGGTCCCTTGAGAGTTATTCACGGCAGCTCAGTTCGCTTCTGAGGGCCTTCTCGTAGCGGCAAAGCGCGCGCTAAGAACGGCGGACAGACTCCTCCACCATCGTCGAAAAGGGTTCGGAGCGCCAAGATAAGAGCCTTGGTAGTTCTTTCGTTCCAGCGCGCGGGCTACCAAGCGCCTACTTTTAGCGCACGTGCGCGGATGACTTGCCGAGAGGAATGAGACCAGCGGCCATGAACAGGCAGCCCATGGTGGACTACGCGATCGAACTTGCGGGAGCGAAGCCGAAGGAAGTGAGGTTCGTGGTGATGGATGGTAGCACGGCCGAAGGAAGCGACCGCAGGTACAGCGACTACGATGTTCTGGTCGTCAAGAAAGGGTTGCTGACGCCCCCTGGGTCTGTCAAAGACCTCTTTGGAGTGTTCAACGGAAGGATAGTCAGTGGATGGCTGGTGGATGAAGTGTCTTTCAAGCACCGTTACATAGGAGACGACGACGAAGAGTTTCTGTGGCGTAGGAGACAGCTTCGAAAGGCCACGCTGCTCTACGGGGACGCAGGGGAGTTCGACGGAATCGTTCGGACCGCGATCGCACGACGCTGGAGCAGGAAGAGGCAGATGGCAGTTGTTCGGGGTTCATACGTGACGATGGTCGAATACATGGGAAAGATGTTGAACAAGGTGCAAACCCGCGAGGACGGGGCACCCGAGTTCTACCAGGACGGATACATCGTTGCCGAGAACGCGATGATGCTGGTCGCCGCGCTCAACAAGATCGACTTGGATTCCGATAAGAACATGTATCGGCGAACGTTGACTCTTGCCAAGATCATACCCCCCAGTTTCGAGAGCGACTTCAAGACCGCATCTGGACTTGCGGGGGCCTCAAGAAAGAAGGAGGCGGTGGTCGCGGCTTCAAGAAGGCTACTCCGATGGGCACGCAAGACGATAATGACCTCCTTCGAACCCGAAGAGGGAGATGGCACAGGCTTCTGGTCGCTTGTCCGTGAGATAAGATTCTGAGTCCGCGCGCTGGAGTTCGTCGGAGTCCACTTTCAGAACCTGTTTGGGGGCGGGCCCCACCGGACCCGACCTGCAAAGTGGGCAAAGATGAGGGCTTTCTCTCAGCAGTTTCCCAGCTAGAAGTTGTGGATTTGCACAGTAAACCTATCGAATCACGCCGGCCCCATTTCTTCATGACCAGGATACTTTCTCTCTTTGCTAGCTTGGAGCGATCCTCAGGACCTCGATTATCTTCGAGTAGGTGTAGTCGGAGGTGTCGCCCTTGTAGTCTGAGAGGAGCTTTAGAAGTGGCGAAACATCCCTAATTCCTAGGATGCGCCTCAGGCGGGGCGAAAGCCTCCCGCCGATGAAGAGGTACTGTGCGGCGGTCGTCACGTTCTTCGGCTTCCGACTCGTGCCTGCCGACTCGAAATCGACTATCCACGGAACGCCCTCCGATACAACGGCGTGCTTCCTGAGATTGCTGAGCTGGCCGTGGTCGATTCCCATTATGTCCAACTTCCTGCACTGGTTCAGGAGCGAATGGACCATGGTCCTGGCTGCTTCCCTGGTTCCCTGGCCGCGCAGCCCTCGGAGCCATTCCTCCATTTCGACGTAGTTGAGCAGCTTCATCAGCATGAAGTCCTTCGTATGGCCGTAGACTGTGGGCCCTATGCCCAGCCTGTTGACAATTGATGTGATCCGGGCCTCCTGTTCCATGTCGGGCCTGTTGGCATCGGTCCTCCTGATCTTCAGGGCCCGCACATTCCCTCCGACACGCGCACTGACGACTACCCCGACCGTTCCAAGGCCCAGAATTCCAAGCCGACCGATTTTTGCGCGCCCTTCGAAGATGAGCTCCTCTACTCCAAGCCTCTCCAGCTGCCTTATCCTCGACCGTGCTGCAGGAAGGGAGATCCTGGGATAGGTCAGGACCAGGATGTACGGCGTCTTCGTCAGCTGGTCAAGACGTGCGGGTTCCGAGTGCGTCGCTGACAATCTCTCTGATTCCATCCTCCAGCCACTTCGAAGCTGAAGCCGCCTGCGCCAGCTGATGGCCGTTGAGAACTGACCCGCTCCTCCTCATCCCTCTTTCCAGCTCGCCGGAGGCGCCGATTGGTCCAGCCCTCCCCCGGACTATGTCGACGAGTAGGTCCGAGAGACCGGTGTACCGACGGGGCCGAAGAAGCCTTGCCCTTGCCTCATCGTCTACCCAGATGAGCTTCGCGTCCTTCCTGCTGGACAAAATGAAGGCATCCAGGTCCTTCTTCCTGTCCACCGTCGGGCCGACACGCTGCTCGAACCCTGGAAGGACGTCGTATTCAGGGATGAGGAGTATGGCGCTCGATAGTCTGTTATCGGAAGCAGCCATCGACCGGGCAATCTTGAACCCGTTTACGTCGAGATGCCTTACGATGTGCTTGGTCGTCTTCCTGAGCTCTCCCCAGAGCGAGTCTTCGCTCAAGAGTCGGTGGGAAAAGACGACCGCATACACCATTCGGCGCAGCGCTGGGTGGTTCCTGCCCCTCTTCATGCGGAACCAAGCCTCGCTGGGGTTCCTTAGAAACTCTCTTGACGCCAGAATCATCCTGCCGAGCTTCTCGCCGGAGATTGCGATCGCCAGGTCTCTGGCTCCGTCCACTGGGTCGGGCAGGCTGAAGAGGCGCTCCCTGCTGGATGGCTTGAACGTCGCGAAGTATCTCAGGACTCCCTCGAAGCTGCCGTACTTCATAACTAAGACTTCGGCCGCATACCCGCTGAATCCCTGTGTTTCGATTTCTGCGCCGTACACGCCGACCGCTATCATGAATCTCTTGAGGAGTCTGACCTGGATCTTGCGCTCCGTAGTAAGACGCCTGACGACTTGCACGTGGAACAGGGACCGGTCTGCCGCGCTCTTCCATTCGCCCCTTCTGACCGAGTAGCACGGGACGATGTTGACCCTAATCCCCTCGACGGTCGCTTCAGTGTACGGGTGCTGGGCGAACTTCTTGCCGCGTGGGGACCCTCTCGTCGCGGCCGCCCCCACTGCCAATCCTATCTTCTCGAACCTGTCCTCGGACGTCTTGGGGTCGATCCTTACGAAGATGTCGAGGTCGACGTGGCCGGGGAGCCAAGTCCCCTTCGCGAACGAACCCCCAAGCAACACCCCACGAGTCTCAGAGAACCTCGCAGCAGCCCTTCTTGTTCTCTGCAGCAGGGACCTTGCCAGTGCGCCGACACTTCGTTCCATATCAGCGGTCGGGGTCACGAGCCTGATTGCGTTCCGGGACACTTCCCGGGGATCCCTCAAGCCAGAGGATACACCCCTATGTCGGTATAGGTGGGTCCTCGGGGGCCCAAGACGCTGGATTTCAATTTCAACTCGGCGAGCCTGACCTCGCCGAATGAGCGGTCCGAGTTGGAGCGCAGGACCGAAGTGAGCTCGCCGATTCCCCTCACGGATCTGACCCTAGCCAGGGTGACATGGGCGGTGAAGGGTCGCCTGTCACTCTCCCCGATTCCCTCGAGGGAAGCGATGGCTCCCTGTGCTATGGGTCTGACCCGCTCCTCGTGCGCAGGAGGAACCCCGGCCCAGATGACGTTCGGCCTGGAGACGCTCGGAAAGGCTCCGACTCCCCTTACCTCCACGTCGGCCCTGCCCAGATGGAGTCTTCTCAGGCGCTCGTCGACTTCTCGGGCCTGACCCAAGGCAATCTCGCCGAGGAACTTAATGGTGAAGTGGAGGTTCTCCCTTTCCACTGTCTTCAGGTCGGCCCCGGTCGCCGAGAGCTCCCGCTGGAACGCGACGATCGAATCGAGCACTTTGGGATCCGAGATTTCTAGGGCGACAAAGGCACGCATCGTCGTTCGGTGGGCAGGACTTGATTTAAATCCGCTATGGGCCTGGCAGCTGCAGACACATCCTTGCTCATAGTCGCAGTCACAGGCATGCCAGGCGCCGGCAAGTCGACCGCCGCGCAGGCGCTGGTGGCGAAGGGATGGAAGCGCATCGTCATGGGCGACGTAATCCGGGAGGAGACGAGGAGACGGGGTCTGGCGCCCGATTCGAAGAACACAGGCGAAGTGATGAAGCGGCTCAGGAAGGAGCGAGGCGAGGCCGCAGTGGCTGAACTCTGTCTGGAAGCGATACGGAAGGCCGGGTCTGACAGGGTGGTGGTGGACGGAATCCGTTCGATGTCGGAGGTGGAGACGTTCAGGAAGTCTGCGGAGGTGATCCTGATCGCGGTTCACGCCTCCCAGCGTCGGAGGTTTGCCCTGCTGAAGGAGAGGGGCAGAAGCGACGACCCGCTCTTCTACGAGATGTTCCTGAAAAGGGAGGAGAGGGAACTCGAAGTCGGGATCGGCGATGCCATCGCTCTAGCAGATGAGATGGTCTCGAATGAGCACGCGGCTCCGGAGAAGCTCACCTCCGAAATTGTCGAGGTCGTCAACCGCTGGGTGGGACAAGACGCGCGCTGACATCAAGGTGAAGGTCACGCTTGAGGCGGCATTAGCACCCTCAGAAGACCCGAAGAAGGTCTTGGACGCGATGAGGAGCATCTTCGTCGAGAATGCCGTGCTGGCAGACCACAACAGCCGGATGATCAGGCTGGTCTCAGAGGAGGCAGGTTCTCTGAACGTGCTGCGAAACCAGTTGAGAGACAGGCACATCAGAGGCGCTGCAAGGAAGCTGCTCCTGACAGAGCTGAAGGGCGACTCGAGCTCGCTGATGCTGAATAGACAGGCGGCCACCGTAGGCGTCGTGGTCCTCTGCAGCAGCGCGGACCAGTCGCCTCTTGGCCCGATTTACGCGACGATAAGGTCGAAGCATATCGAGACTGTAATCGATTGGCTTACGGCCTACGAGGAAGGGTAGTCCACTTCCACCTTCAATCCGTCTCTTGCGGCAATCGTCTCCGGGAAGACTGTGCGGGCCTGTCTGACCAGGCTCGCGACGCTGGTATACCGGGCACTGAAGTGAGTGAGGACGAGACGGTGCACACCGGCTTTCTTCGCGATTTCGGCAGCCTCGAGACAGGTGCTATGCCTCCTCTCCACCGCCTTGTCCCGATCCTTTCCGTGGAAGGTAGAATCGAAGATCAGAAGGTCGCACTCGGAGAAGAACCTTGCGAGCCTTGGAGAGGGCCTGGTGTCTCCGGAGTATCCAATCTTCCTTCCGGGCCGCGGTGGGCCCGTCACTTCTGAAGGAGAGATTGTCCGACCGTCCACCCTGACCTTCCTTCCCTTCTGGAGCTTTGACCACAACTTGCCCTCAGGGACACGGAGAGCCTTGGCCTTCTGTGGGAAGAAGACCCCGGGCCTGCTCCTTTCCTCGACGACGTAGGAGTAGGCCTCCACGGAATGAAGCGCCTTCGTCGCCCTGACCTTGAAATCGCTCGTACGGAGGACTGTCCCCTGTTTCGCGGGCGAGAAGTTGACAGGGAAGGTCAACCCGATGTGCAGGAGTTCCTCCGTCACTTCGAGCCACTTCAGGAGCTTCGGGGGCCCGACGATGCTCAGCGGCTTCCTCCTCTGGGCGAGGCTCATGGTCTGCAGGAGTCCCAGGAGACCCGTGACGTGGTCGCCGTGCAGATGAGTGATGAGAATCGAGGTCTCCCTGTTCAGGCCGACCCCCTGGTTCAGGACCTGACGCTGGACCCCCTCCCCGCAGTCCATCAGAACGACGCTGCCTTCTCTCTGTATCGCGACCGCCGGCAGGCCTCGCCCCTTTGTGGGAGCGGCTGAGCTGGTTCCCAGAAACGTCACCGTGAGCTTGGTCAAGCCTATCTCTTCCTCAGGACTGTGATTGTCCTCGTGAGGAGCTTATGAACGTAAAGGTGGTGCTCCTCTTCGAGGAGCATCTCTGCTGACCCCTCGACCCTTAGCGCCTGCGGGTGCATGACGACCATCCGTGAGCCTTCCTTGAGAAGCAGGGGCATGGTCGCAAGTGTCATCTGTGCTATGTCCCGTGGGTCAACTCCTCTGGTGCTGGAGGCCCGGCCGTAGGGAAGGTCGGTCGCAATCGCGTCCACGTGTCTCACGGGATGACTGAAGGCGTCGGCGCGGATGACCCCCATCCACTCCTGCCCGAAGTGTCTCATGTTTGCGAGGGACCCCTGCGCCATCTTTGCGACCTGGTCCGACGCGACGACCATCGCACCGGCTTCGAAGGCTTCAATCGCCAAGCTCCCGGTTCCCGAGAAGGGGTCGAGGAAGACTTCGCCCTCCCTGAACCTGCTGAGGTTGACCAACGCGCGGGCCAGCTTGGGGAAGATGGCGGACGGGTGGAAGAACGCACGGACGCGGGGCCGTCGCCTGGACCACGCCTGACTCATCTCCCCGGGTTTGGTCAGGGCCATGTAGTCTTTCTCGCCCCGGATCAGGCTGAACTCGTAGTCAGGATTCTTGAGGTCGACCATCGCGTCGACACCTTTGAGAACTGACCTCGGGTCAAGAGCAGGCTTCCCATTCCTCAGATCGAAATTGCGAAGCCGTACACGTCTTCCTAGCACCTCCTTCTGGGCGTCGAGCGGTCCCTCGATTAGACGGCCCATCCTTCGGGAGAAAGCGATTCGTGAGGCGACAACGAACGGATCGGCGAGCGAATCGACGAGCAGGACCCGTTTCTCGGGCGACTCGAACCTAGATCCGGGGTCGTATGCGAGGAAGAGGGCCCTCGCCTCCGCTTCGGGGACGGAGGTCCCTTCCCCCGACAGCAAGACCAGAGACCTATTCATCGAGAGTCTTCAGATGTGCGATAAGGGCGTCCGAGACGTCGACTTTGCTGAACTGTCCGGGGACCGTATTGGTCCCGACAATCGTCTTGACACCCACCTTGTGCAGTTTCTGGAGGGCGTCCCCTACGAAGAGCCCGTGAACGCAGACGGCAAGGACGGCCTTCGCCCCCCGCTTCTGGACGACCTCGGCCGCGGCGCGTATCGTGCCACCCGTGCTGATGATGTCGTCGACGATGATGACCTCCTTTCCCTCGACCTCGAGCTCGACATCCTTCAGCTTCACGTCCCCAGTGACCCTGTCGCGCTTCTTCGAAAGCTGGAGGAACTTCGCACCGTACAGCTGTGCGAAGGCTTCCGTCCTTCTCGAGCTTCCGAAGTCTGGTGAGATGACGACCGGATCGCTCAGGTCGAGCTCGTTCTTGGTGTACTCGACGAGGGTCGGGATCGCCGAAACGCTGTAGACCGGAAAAGAAAAGAGCGAGAGTCCCTCTGCGGAATGGATGTCGACCGTTATGAGTCTTCGGACTCCGACCGAACGCATCAGATGAGCCACGACGCCGAGGGTGACCCCTTCGCCCGGGAGGAACACCTTGTCCTGTCTTGCGTATGCGAGGTACGGCACGACAGCAGTGACCTTCGCTCCCTCCTGGCTCAGTTGGTGTGAGGCGAGCATGAGCTGGAAGAGATGCGCGTCGACAGGCGGGTAGGTCGACTGGACCAGAAGGACGTTCTTCCCTGCGACCTTCTCCTCTGAGGAGAACCGCGTCTCGCCGTCGGGAAAGACCTTGAATTCCGCCTTGAGCAGAGGCAGGCCAAGCTTCTCGGCCACCGTCGTGCCCAACTCCTCGGAGGCCGGACCGGCGAGGACAAGCTTCTCCGTCATCGCTGTCGAGATGACTCCGCTCTTGTTCGTATTTAACGGATTACCGCAGGCTGGTGTAGAGAGCGCGCGCGCGAGCCGCGGCTCTGTAGAAACCCTCGCTTCAGGAATCCATCCTGGATGAGATTCTCTTCGTGATGGGCTCTAGATTCTTTCAGATGGTGTCTTTTGTCGCCGCCCATCCGATTCACCTCAGTTGGTATGACGAGGAAAAACCGGAAGGACGACGACAGGGAGAGGAGGAGGCTCAGTCGCTACATAAGGATGGTCAGGGCCGTCTTCAAGGTCTGCAGGCGACAGTGCGTCCCTCTCTACTCCAGCAAGTTCTCCAGGAGGGACTTCACCCAATGGCAATACATCGCGTTGCTGGTCCTCTGGCAGAGGATGAGGAAGTCTTACAGGGAGTACGTCGACGACCTCCTCCCCGTCGCCGACACTCTGGTGGCTGAGCTGAGCCTGTCCAGGCTCCCGCATTTCACGACCATAGAGAAGTTCATGCTGAGGGTTCCATCTGCCCTCCTCGAGAGGGTGATGGGAGGGTTCGTCCTGCTGACGAGGGTCAGGAAGCAGGTCTTCGGCATCGACTCCTCGGGGTTCTCGATGCATCACGCCTCCTACTACTACGCCCTGAAGGTCAGGAGGGACATCCTCTCGGGCATGAGGAGGCAGCTGAAGGCATGAGGAGCAAGACGAGGCGCTTCCTCAAGCTCACCATAGGGGCGGAGCTCAGGCACCAGCTGGTCACTTCCGTCAGCGTGCGAAGGGGACCTCATAACGACACCATAGACTTCTCTCCTGTGGCGAGGAAGGCCCACTCGATCAGGCCCATCGGGATCGGCATCGGCGACAAGGGGTACGACTCGGAGAGGAACCATGTCCTCCTGAGGGAGGAGCTGCACGCCATGTCGATGATCCCCGCTCGCATGGAGGGCGTGGCCCTCTGGAGGACCGAGGGGCTCTACAGGAAGGAGATGAAGAGGAGGTTCTCGGAGAGGGTGTACCACCAGAGGGCCAAGGACGAGACGATCTTCTCTGTCGTCAAGAGGACCATGGGGGAAGAGATGAGGTCCGTCAGGACGAAGGGGCTGAACAACGAAATCAGGCTCAGGATGATAGCCTACAACGCCATGAGGATTGCATCCTCTTGTGTCCGAGGGTTTCTACAGAGCCCCGCAGGCGAGGAGTCTGCGGTGCTGACAGGAATGGTTAAGGCATAGTCAGGCGGGAGATGTCACGAACAATTGGACCAGATCTGCCCCGAATGCGGTGTTGGAATAATGATGTACGACATGCCCACGAAGCGCTTCGGTTGCAAGAACTGCGGCGCATTTCTTACCAGAGACCAGCTCTCAGACCTCAGGTACAAGCAGAAGACTCCTGTCGAG
Organism: uncultured archaeon; assembly: GCA_963796355.1. Taxonomy (GTDB): domain Archaea; phylum Thermoproteota; class Nitrososphaeria; order Nitrososphaerales; family Gagatemarchaeaceae; genus UBA183. The sequence goes on along the minus strand of CAWCLD010000001.1, from coordinate 641,429 downwards.
GACGAAAGACGCAAGCGGTCCAGGCAGCAGTCTGACTATCTCGAGTGGTGGCTGAGCGGGAACAAAGAACAGTAGCCAACCCTCAAATGTGAGCGTCACTAGGACGGGCTCCTAGCGGAGCGTCTTCTTGCGATTCTTCGGCGCTGGAAGTGCAGCGCGAGGACCTCCCGCGTCCCTTCGCTCATGTCCAGCTTCCTCGCCTGCGTAGCCGTGAACCAGCCGAAATCCGAGGACTCTTCGTTTAACCTCACCCTCCCCCCGACTCGGCGGGCGAGGTAGTCGACGAGGACGTAATGGTACCTTGGCCTCGACCTTTCGTCTAGGTGTATGTCTGTGGCCACATCCAGGAGCCCCTCCAAGACCACTTCGAGGTCGGTCTCCTCCTTGACCTCTCGGACCACTGCGTCCTGGACGCGTTCGCCCAACTCGACCAGGCCGCCAGGGAGTGCCCAGCGGCTTTCGTTGGGAGGGCACTTCCGCTTGACCAGGAGGACCTTGGGTCCATCGTAGACTACGGCCCCCGCTCCGACGAGCGGCCTGGACGGGTATTCCCTCCTAGCCTTCATTGGGTTGAATTGGTCTGATAGTCGTATTTAGATAATATAAGCCCTCACCAATCAGAGGGGAAGGCGCCCCTCGAGGCGGCTATGCATGTGCATCTCGAAGGCGTTTAAGCGAAGTACCCAGTGCTTCCGAGTTTACGGAAGGTCTCCCTTTCGGGCATCTCTGTTCTGGTTGAGACCACACCTGGGTGATTACTTTGTGACTCTCTCCCCATATAAAAGCTATGGTAGCAGGCTCTGTTAGGTTGACGCGCGCGCGCCAAGTCCTTTAGGCACGAGATTCGAAGAGACTCCCGGCGGGGAGAGTGAAGTGGCGATAATGCTGGAGGTGCAGGGCGTTTGAGGTGCCACTGCAACAACACGGTGACCCTCCGGGGCGAGAAGGGCGCTGCCTGCTCGTCCTGCGGGTGCGAGTTCATGGGGTCGCCAGACGACGAGGCGCCGACGCGCGCGCCCGGAGGGATTCGACCCGTAAACGGTAGGTAGATAGGCCCAGATTAACTATAAGTTAGAAGCGCATCGATGCTGCAAGACGCGCGAAATTGAACGCCAGAGAGATCGTCTACGAAATAGATTCCACGGTCAGAGCATCTCATAGCGATTACTCAGACTGGAGGATTGGAGTAACAGACGACCCTCTGGGCAGGAGGAAGCGGCATCAGGATGAAGGGAGATACACTCGACTGTGGAAACAGTGGGAGGCGGATGGTGAAACAGATGCGAGGAGCGTGGAGGCGTATTTCGTAGACAAAGGAATGAAGAGCGGAGTTGACTGGGACACGAACGGGAACTTCGTCTACATTTTTTAGCCTGCGGGATGTTCCTTTCTCCCAGGTGAGTGGTCCTTAGAGACACGCCCAACAAGACGATCGAAAAGCTCTCACGATTGTGCGAAGTCAGTGACGAGGGCTTGAAGAGCTATCTCGAAGGATTAGAGAAGGTTGGTATCGTGTCGAAAGACGGCGCCAAGAGATACTTCATCGCTTGTAAAGGAACGAAGCGACGAGGCCTCACAAATCAACTCAAGTCAACATCTATGACTAGCCGAGGCATGGGCATAATTCTCCCGGGCGCAGCCAGAGTATGTCTGGACGAGTGGAATGAAGGAATCCCTCAACTCCCGAGCATGTGCTTGAGCGCCCTCAAAGGTCTTCCAGTCACGCGGTTGTAGTAGACCATCACCTGGAATAGCAGCACGGAGAGGAGCACGATGCTCTCGGCCTTGACGAACCCCCTGACGAGGAGCGGGTCGATTCCGAAGACATCCTTGACCTGCTCTATCAGCGGCTCGATTGACTTCATCCTCCAGGAGTAGACCAGCTGCCCAAGCTCCGATTCGTAGAACTGTATCAGCTCCACTCTCTCGGGAGGTGTGCTCTCGTACCTCGATATCGGACAGACGAGCTCGAAGCCTCTCCCCCTGCTCAGCTCGTAAAGACCCTTGTCGTCGTACCCCTCATCACCGTCCACGTACCTGACGCCTCTCAGGGACGAGGTTATCCTCCCGTATGCCTGGTTGTCATAGACGTTCGCGGTGGTGAAGTCCGCGGAGAGCGGGACGATCAGAGAGCCAGTGCTGCACGAGATATGGAGCTTGTACCCGAAGAGCCACCCCTTCGTCCTGCTCTTGCCTCACCTGGCCTCGGTGTCGATCCCCGAGTAAGGGACTCGGTTTTCTTTCATGTCCTTCGCGTGCCACTCGAGCCCCCTCCTGGCCTTCAGGATGGTGCTATCCACGCAGACGATGTATGGGTCGACGAGCTTCTCGTCGACGAACAGATGGCCCATCGAGTCTATCCTCGACCTGACATCGGAGGAGGCCCCGCGGAACCTCCTGTCGAAGGTCCTCCTGTCTGGCACCCTGTCAAGGCCGCACGCCGCCATCACCCTTCGGTTGTATGGGTTCTCAGCAGTGAGGAGGAAGAAGGCGTGAAGGGCGTTGTCGCTCGGTATCCTGAACCATAGCCTCACGACAAAGCATCGCAGCATCACAAGAGGAGAATAGACGTAGGGCCTTCCTCGCTTCTTGGAAGGCCTTGGCCAGCGAATCAAACCGATTAGACCCAAGATTCCAATAAGGAACGATTCGGAGATTGGCCCGCGAAGGCGTCTTCTTCCCTTGGAATTCATTGGGCAAATGCGTTTCAGGGAGGAAGACCCTTAGCATCCAATCTCAACCAGATTGTGCAATCAGGTAAAACCGAGTAGAATTATGCCCATGCCTCGACTAGCCCTCTCCTTCGGGCGCCCAGAGGCCGGCATCCATCTATTCGGGGATCAAACCCCATGTTCCTCAGTTCGCCTCCGCAGAGCACATTCCCTATTCAGAACCCCGAGGATGGACTCCATGGTAACTTCCAGGTGCACGCCTTCTGTGGGTTCTTTTTCCTCCGAGCCAGTTGCAGCATAGAGTCGGCTACGTCTTAAAGCTAGTCATAGGATCAGAAGATCCGAAAGGTTCTGCAACTGAAGTCAGCGGAACCCTCCGCACAATCTTAATTTCCGGGAAGCGGAGATAGTGAGCCCATGCAAGCGGACCAACTCCTGAGGAATTGTGATAATTGCGGGAAACAGATATCCTTAGGAGATGAAGCATGGCAGATTCAGCGAATCATCACGGTCAGCAATCCTGTCATGTCAGCCGAGCCAATCCTCACGTTCTGTTCGAGGCAATGCCTGAAGGACTACGTCGCGAAGGCCATATGAGCGAGGATCATGTCTTGACGCTCAACAGAGACAGAATCCTAGGCCTTTCCTGCGTCGCATTCTTAGATACGCCTAGTATCTCGCAGTCCTTGTGGGGTTGATCATATCCCATCAGCCATCTTGGTACACCTTCGGTCTCGATCGTGGCTTCGTGATTAGGTGTATCGGCTTGGCCGCCAGTCCTTCGACGATAATATCTCCTGCTCCTTCGCCCTTCTTTCTGAGCGTGACTGTACGTTTTTCGGTCCACGAGGCCTGAGATCCAGTCTCTATCCTCAACTTCTGGACATTCGGTTGCACCCAGGCTGTTGAGAGCTCCTCGGCCCAGCCTCCTCTAGTATCGCTGTTTCCTGAGTCCTGAGACCTCATTGAGTGTGTGTCTGTCCGAGCTAGACGATCAGCCCTGTCGAGGAAGGAGGATGGGCGCAAGGTGAGGACTCCCCTGTCAGAGAGTCGCTTGAGAGTTGAGAGAAATTGAGAGTGCTTTCTTCTTCTCAGATTCTTCTCGCCTATCTTTCTCTGCTGCCCCGTTCCAGAGGCGCCCAGCTCTCCTTCAATATGTTCGTAGAATTCCCTCAAAGTCGTCCCATCGGAAAACGTCTCCAGGGCCTTCCTCCAGGCTGGAGGGACCGCTGCTCCTTGCACTTGGACGCCGACTGTGACTTTAAGCACCTTCTTCCCAGAGTTTTGCAGCTCGCGTATTTCCGCTCGAAGAAATGTGGAAATTCCCTTCGGACTTCGTAGGACGTCGGTTGGTAGAACCTTCAACGATTGGCTTTCCATTCGGCAGGGGGGCAAGCAAGTTACGTTAATATAAGAATCATATTAAGAATGAGGAAGAGTTGCTTAAGTTCAAGGTCGTAATCCGGACTAAGTTCGGTGAGCTAGAGGTAGAGGGAGAGACAGTCAAGGAATTGAGAGACGGACTGAGTGAGATTGGGTTCTCCGCCGAACAAATAGAGGCCCTACTCAAGACCAAAGTGTAACTTCATTCTCATCCTCTTAGTTTGGTTCGCTCGTTATTGGGTGTTCTCTGGGAGTGTTTCAGCGAGCGGCCAGCATCTCTTACAATCGTTGCACCTACAACCCCTACGACAACAGAGACAGAGCAGCGAGGTTGACAGGAAATCAGGTGAGACAGTCAACACCCGTGGGCTATCCGACGGCGGCTTATGATTTTGTCCTTGTTAACTGTCGGCTCATGGGACTCAGACTTTCCTCGGAATAGGTGACACTAATGCTATTCTCAAGGCGCAAGTGATATGATATTTCCTGTGACGACCGTGAGCACCGTGTTTGGCAATGAAGGGGTAGTCGCTTATCATCCTCTGGCAAGCATCACACGACGTTGGCAGAAATACCGAACGATTCTTGGCGCCCTCGACAAGTCTAACGGAATGGCTTGAGAATAATAAACCGAGGTAGGCTGCCCTCTCGAACCTGATTCCACGGTCTTCGATAGAGCGTTCTGGTTTGGGCAAGGCCGAAGGAGAACAGCACAGAGGTCTTAATTACGCTTTGTCGAGGTTCTGACCCTATGACCGGCATTAATGAGGAAGGGTCCGATCAAGAGGAGTATGAGCAACTATGGCATACTGTATGTCGGGGTCGATGTACATGAAAAGGAGTCGCAGCTGGCTGTCTTTGAGAAGGGAGGCTCCCTTCTCATGGAAGAGAGACTACCTACGAAGGAGCTCGGCAGGTTCCTCTCGTTCCTGCCGGGAGAGAAGCGCGTAGCGGTCGAGTCGGTGGGCTTCATCCATCCGATATACGACAAGCTGTCGTCCATCAAGGACTGCACAGTCTCGGTCGCCAATCCGAGCAGGCTGCGCCTCATCTCGGGGTCCGGGAAGAAGAACGACAGGGAGGATGCGAAGACATTAGGGGAGCTGCTCAGAACCAACTTCCTCCCCATGGCTCACATGCGGGATGAGGAGACGAGAGAGAAGCTCTTCGTGATAAACGACAGGGTGACTTACGGAATTGAGGGGTGGCGAGCTCAGGGGTACGATGAGGTGGCTCCTCAAGAGGAGGGGCATCGAGGTGGAGAGGCCGTTCAGCGACGAGGGGAGGAAGAAGCTGAGGGAGCTTCGGCTGCAGGAGATCGACATCAGGCTCGACGAGCTCGAGCTTGTCGAGTCGGTGATAGAAAGGCTGGACCATCAGATACTGGACATCGTCTCGAGGGACCAGAGAGCGAGGCTCATCGACACCCTCCCTGGAGTGGCACCGTACACCGCGCTGTACCTCACATGCGCGCTGGACGACGTGGACCGCTTCCCAGACTCAAAGCATGCCTGCGCGTACCTCGGCCTCGTCCCCTGGCTGGACGAGTCGGCCGATGTGATTCACCTCGGCCACATAACCAAGAAGGGCGACAAGTGGCTCAGGAGGAACCTGGTGGAGTGCGCCAGGGTCGCGATAAGGAAGGACGAGCACCTGAGGGAGTTCTACACCAGGCTGAGTCACAAGAGGGGAGAGAGGAAAGCCCTGATAGCGGTGGCGAGGAAGCTCGTGTCGTACGCGTACTGGATGCTCAAGAGGAACAGGACCTACGAGGAGCTGTCTCCTTGGAACTTAACCTGAGGCAATCCTCGGGTTTTGAATAGGGATGCGCCTCGTAGGGGCGAAGAAGGAATATGGGGACAATCCCTGAATGGTTGAATGCCAGCCTCTTGAGGGAACGAGAGTGATCGACTAATCGGAAGACGAGCCTATAGCCGGTCATGGTTGTTAAGTTGATGGGCCATGCTTCAGGATTTTGTCCCTGTTAAGAGTTGGGACATGGACTAAAAGATGTAAACGAAATTCCCGTCTATCTCCCCGCCTACTCCGCCCTTCATTCCCTTCTCTATGAAGAATGCTTCGACATTTCTGGCGATGGCTTCGCTATCTGCCATCCATGAGAGCCAATATCGTGTATTCTTGCCTTCGTCATCGTGCTCCGTTTGCCTTCTTACGAGGTTGTCCGTGATTCCAATCGTCCAAATCCCATACCTCTTATCCTTCGAAATCTGGACACGCGCCTCTATCGCGGCTTTGATTTGTTGCTCATTCATCGCTTTTGCACGCTAACCATGAGGTTCTGTCTAATTATCGTTTGGTGAGGGTCGTTCTTCGGGCTGTCTAAACTCGGTTGGCTACTGTTGTAATTTCTGCACGCCTTTTGTGAGATGGTCTTTGCAGCAGTAGCTGTGCCCCATGCTCAGGCCAGTTTTCGACCTTCTGTCAACGGTTACGGTATAACCCTGCTTTGAGTCATCGAATGTGCTCTGACATTCCTCACAGATGGCTTCCATCGCGGAATGTCACGCTTAGTTCGTCTTATAGCTCTTCCCAGCTGATTCTTGAAGTTCTGTATGGTCGTCTCCTGACCCTCTGATTCAGGGTTGTCAAGATTCGGCTCCTGACAGTGGCATGCGCTCGTCCGATGGATGAATGCCCTCGTCCGATGGATGAATGCCCTCGTCCGATGGATGAATGCCCTCGTCCGATGGATGAATGCCCTCGTCCGATGGATGAATGCCCTCGTCCGATGGATGAATGCCCTCGTCCGATGGATGAATGCCCTCGTCCGATGGATGAATGCCCTCGTCCGATGGATGAATGCCCTCGTCCGATGGATGAATGCCCTCGTCCGATGGATGAATGCCCTCGTCCGATGGATGAATGCCCTCGTCCGATGGATGAATGCCCTTGGAATCTGAAAGTCAGCATAAAGAAGGGCGGGCGCACGTTGGCATCACTGACAGGGATGGTATAAAGCGGCCTAGAGCTGTGGAGCTCCAAGGCTCGTTGGGCTCTGAGAACAGCTTTATCCTCGGCCCCCCGGTCTGAACGTATATGCTCGAGGGACAACAGACCAAGCTGAGACTGTCGCGCATGTTCGCCGAGTGTTACAGTGAACGAGAGGGAGTACCTGAGTTCAAGCTGTTCATTGGAGGGAAATGGGTCCAGTCTGCAGGTGGAGGAACCTCGGATGTTGATTCACCAATAGACGACAGGGTCATCGCGAGGGTCCAGGCAGCAACAATCGCCGACGTTGAAGGAGCTGTGGGGGAGGCGTATCGAGCAAGGAGGTCGATCAGGGACATCCCAGCCATAGACAGGATTGAGGTTCTGAACCGGGCCAGACACATCATAGAAGACCACAGGGAGGATTTCGTGAACACCCTGGTGGCGGAGGCGGGCAAACCGATGAATAGCGCCGTGGGCGAGGTAAGTGCTTCCCTCAACAGAATAAAGATGACTATGGAGGAAGCCAGGAGCATCTTCGGCGCGTACGTCCCCGGGGACTGGTCAGAAGATACAATGGCGAAGTTCGCCTTGGTAATCCATGAGCCGTTGGGGGTTATCGCTTGCATTTCTCCCTTCAACTATCCTCTCTTTTCAGTCATAGCGAAGGTGGTCCCCGCCATCGTTTCCGGGAACACGGTCGTCGTGAAGCCGGCGAGCGACGACCCCGTGGTCGCGCTCCTCCTGGGGAGAGTGTTGCAGGAGGCGGGGGTCCCCGACGGGGTGGTCAACGTCATCACTGGTTCAGGGAGACAAGTGGGCGATGCTCTGGTGAGCCACGAGTACGTGAGCATGGTAACCTTGACAGGGAGCACAGAGGTTGGAAAACATGTTGCCAGCCTAGTCGGGATGAAGAAGAGGCACCTGGAGTTGGGGGGCAAGGGAGCGGCAATCGTGGCCGCCGATGCTGACCTGCCCCTTGCAGCGAAGAAGGTCCTGGAGGGGTGTTTGAAATACTCAGGGCAAAGATGCGACGCGATAAGCAGGGTCTTCATCGAAGAAAAAGTGGCCGATCAATTCATGGGGTTGCTAATCAAAGACCTAGACACTTGGAAGCTTGGGGACCCCCGCGACACGTCGAATAGCATGGGGCCTCTGATCAATCCCATGGCGGCGGAGAGAGTCCAGTCGCTCGTCGATGACGCTGTTTCCAAGGGGGGACTGCTCATGAAGGGCGGAAAGCACAGTCAATCCTACTTCGAACCGACGGTTCTCGATCGTGTCCCCCTCGAGGCAAGGATAGCCTCGGAGGAGACTTTCGGCCCTGTGGTGACCGTAGTGAGAGTCAAGAGCATCGAAGAAGCGATCGAGCGAACCAACGCGTCCAAGTACGGTTTGGATTCGTGTGTCTTCACTAACAACCTCTACATCGCCTGGAGGGCGGCGAAGGCTCTCGAGGAAGGGACCGTCAGCATCAACGACGCCCCCGCTCACGGGGTAGGATACTTCCCCTTCGGCGGGAACAAGGATTCGGGTATAGGGAGAGAAGGCGTAGGGTACAGCATCGACGAGATGACGCGTATCAAGACCATACAATTCAACCTGGCACCTGCAGGACTGGGAAAGACTCGCCAGACGCCCAAGATGTAGTCCGGAAACGCGAGTCTCCGCTCGCTCTGGGACAAGGCTTCTTTCAGTCAAGCAAAGGGTCGCATGATAAAGCCGTTGTGGAGTGGCAGGAGAAGGAATGGTAGATTCAGTTTGGAGCTTCCGGTGCGCGATGGGAAACGACGTGAATCCACGGCGGGAAGCGGTCTCAGTTCAGTTTTATCCGATTGAGGAGCTCGACAAACCTAGGGTCTTCCCTCGCGACCTTTAGTGTAGGATATCGGCTCGTCATGGGCAGGCCAGGATCTCGATCGTCATAGGCCTTCTGCATCCATTGGAAGCCATTGTCCTTGTCTCCCAGCAAGTAGTAGACTATACCAATCTGCATCGGGGAGGCGTACCCCTTGAACTTCTCCGATTGCAGGCCTTCGAGTATTTCCCTTGCCTTCTCTTTCAGACCTGCCCACGCATAGACCTGACCCTGGAACTCCCGGGACAGAGCCTCGTCCGAGCTACTTACCATCTTGTCAGCTTCTTTGATAGCTTCTTCCGCTTTGGACTCGGCTACATTGAGGAGCGCAAGTCCCAAGTGCGCGTAACCGAAGTTCGGATCAAGCGCCAGCATCTTCATGTACAGCTCTCGTGCTCTGTCGTTCTTCCCCGCCATCCGGTATGTGTGACCACAAACGGCTGCAGTGATAGGCGACACCGGGTCCAACTCGTACGCCCTGTTTGTTTGAGAAGTCGCCTCGTCATAACGCCCAACCATCGCTAGGAACCAGCCATAGAAGGCATGAGCATCAGCCAGACTCGGATTGAGCGATATGGCCGCCTTGAAACTTCTCTCGGTGGCAATCCAATCCCAGTCATACTGGTTGGCTATCATCGCCTGCACCATCTGAGCTTCCGCAAGACCGTCGTCGAGGGAGAGTGCTTGTGCCAAGAATTCCTTCGCCTTTGGAAAGGCTTCGGCCGAGGACATGCCCTCGCCTGCTGTGACCACGTAACTGTAGGCCACCATTGCGTACGCAAGCGCGAAGCCAGGGTCCTGTTCGCAGGCTAGTTCAAAATACTCAATCGCCCTTCCCATCTCACTCGGCGAGCCTCTGTTGAAGTGATGGACACCCATGAGGTACAGGTTGTGTGCCTCGACGCTGTCTGTGAGGACTTTTCCGATGCCTTTCCTTTCGCTAGCAAGGAGCTCAACCTTGAGCGCGTCTGCCACCCTGCTGGCTATGTCGCTCTGCACGGCGAAGATGTCCTGGACTTCCCTGTCATAGTTCTCAGCCCAGAGATGCTTGTCCTCGTCGGCGTCAATCATCTGTATGCTAACCCTGACCCTGTTACCTGCTTTGCGGACGCTACCCTCGAGAACAGTTCCTGCATTCAATTCCCTTCCAATCTCCGGAATCTGCTTCGATCTGCCCTTGTACTGCATCATTGATGTGCGGGAGATTACGCTCAGATCGCGTATCTTCGACATGGTCCCGATTAGTTCCTCAGTCAGGCCGTCGGCGAAGTACTCATCTGCCGGGTCAGGGCTGATGTTCGCAAAGGGCAGGACGGCGATTCTGTTCTTGTCGAGCTGGGTCAGTTGAATCACCTTCTCTTCGTTCCAGGGCATCACCATCCTATAGACTTCCAACGGTACACTGACGTTCTTCAGGGACTTGCTCCCGATACTTACCAGTGGGAGTTCGAACTTGTTCTGGACGTGGTCGTAGACCTGCTGGGTGAGGCAGACGCCTCCGTCTTCTGCGAGGGGCTCAATTCGTGACGCCACGTTGACTGCGTCACCTGATATGTCGCCCTGAGACTCCACCACGTCTCCGAGGTGGACGCCCACTCTCAGGTGTACCCTATTCTCGCTGGGCAGCGTGATGTTGAACTCTCTCGTCGCCCTTTGGATGTCGTAGGCGCACCTCACGGCGTCCAAGGCGCTTGGAAACTCCACTAGGAACGCGTCCCCCATCGTCTTGATTTCCTTCCCGCTGTGTCTGTTGAAGATCGGTCTCAGCAGCTTCCTCTGTTCATCGACCAGGGCAAGTGAGAGTGACTCGTTCCTTTGTCCCAGAGCTGTATAGCCCACCATGTCAGTGTACATGATCGCTGCGAGTCTCCGCTCGTTCTGGGACAAGGCTTCCTTTCAGTCAAGTGAGAACCGGATGATAAAGCCGTTGTGGGATGGCATGAGAAGGAGTGGCAGAGTCGTATGCCCTGGCGGCCTTTCTGCACTCAGAAGGTGGTGCGGGGCCCGCGCACTGAACTTTAGGTTCATATCCCAACGGATTTCCAGGTTTTGGTCTGCTTCATATAAAGGACATGCGGTCGCCGAATATAACGATTTGTAGTTCAGAGTGCAATGCCGATAGTTGGGGTTACAGAGTCATCCATTCATCACTCAACATTCCTACTACTCTTGACTGCACAGGGTCCTCAAACTCGAATGAGTCCTTATATCGGGTGACCAATCCTGTACGTCCGATAACAGAAATGTCTCTTGAAGTTGCGCGAGTGAGTGAAATCCCTACCGGAACGATGAAACGCGTCACCGCATTCAACGAAAGCATCCTCCTCTCCAATGTCGGTGGCAAGATATATGCGACCCAGAGCGACTGCGGCCACCAGAGGGCGAGCCTCGCGAGAGGAACCCTGGAAGGTAGAATCGTCACCTGCCCGCTTCACGGAGCGAAGTTCGACTTGACCACAGGGAAGAACGTCGGGGGTATCCAGATGAGAATGTCCCCTGAGATTATGCAGAAGATGCCACCAGAAATCATTGCCATGTTCCAGAAGACGAGCGAGATAATGGCTGAGATTGACATCAAACCACTAAGGACGTACAAAGTCAAAGTGAAGGGAGATTCTATCTACCTCGACAGGTAGCTGACACTCTCCAACCTCTCGAAGATGTCCATCTCGAACTCAGGGAATCCCACCGAACTGCACTCGACAGTGACACCCCATCCGCGTACGTGGATGGCGAAGCGCGTGCGTCGCGAATATGATGATTTGTAGTTCAGAGCGGTCGTGTTATCCGAAAGAGCCATGCGTCATTAGCATCTACAAGCGCTGATTCTTCGAATCTCCCTTATTATCCACTGGTCGGGGGCCGGCCTCGACGAGCCTTGGAAAGCCACACCGATGAAGCGACCTTTGTTGTGAGCCGGAGAATCAAGCCCGGACATGAGAGGGAGTACGAAGACTGGCTGAAACGCATCACTACCGTGGCCAAGGGTTTCCCTAGGTTCAAGGGGGCAACGACGTTGGTCCCCAACGAAGGCGACCCCTACGTCAGGTACAACATTTGGCGATTCGAGAACAAGGCTACGCTCGATGCTTGGAAGAACTCTCCGTCTAGGCTCAAGCTGATAGAGGAAGTCGAGAACTACGCTTCTCAGTATTACGCCGAGGCGACAGGGATGGAGACGTGGTTTGCCCTCCCAAACGTGGGGGCAATCGTCGCACCTCCAAAATGGAAGATGGCATTGGTGACAATCTTCGGAGCCTACACCGTCAACCTCATTGACAATCTCATTTTCGGTGCGTACTTCGACCCCTTTCCTCTATGGGCAAACTCCTTCCTCTACATCGTCGTCCTCATTACTCTGCTGACCTACTTGGTGATGCCGTATATGAGTCGACTCCTCAGGGGCTGGCTTTACCCCTAGGGCGCTATGCAGTCTGGGGGCGAAGCTGCTGGCCGAGCAACGCGTTCACGTACTCCTCCAGCCAGGCACGGTGGCGCCGCTTCCTCTCCACGTCGACCGCCGCCGACTCGTAGACGCAGCGGAGGTTGTCGGTTATGAGCTGGTCCAGGGTCATGGACACGCCCTTCCGCTCCCGCAGCCAGCGGTGGTAATTGCCCAGGAGGTAGGCGTAGGTGGCCTTGACGCTGAGCTTTTCGTAGGACCCGAGGAACCTGGCTGCGGCTTCGCTCCCCTCCAACATCTTCAGGTTCCGCTGGAGGTCCTGCTCGCGCTCGCGCGCGCCCGCTGGAAGACATATCACGCGTCAATAGTCGTTTTAAGGCTGCGGCCCTGGGCTGTCCGCCATGGTCAGGGTCGAGATGCTGGCTGTGGGAAGGGAGCTCCTGATCGGGAGGACCCTGAACACCAACGCTCAGTGGATGGGAAGGAGATTGGCCCGGAAGGGCACGTTTCTCGCCGAGATCACGACGGTCGATGACGACCTGGGGGAGATAGCCGCCGGGCTGAAGGGTTGTCTTGGAAGGAGGGCGGACTTTGTGGTTGTTGTAGGCGGGCTCGGGCCGACGCCCGACGACATGACTCTCAAGGGGATATCGGAAGGAATCCGGAGGGGGTTGAGGCCCAACGAGGAAGCTCTTTCGCTGATCAGGGAACACTACGCCAGACGTAACCTAAGCACCATCGAGATGACGCCCGCGAGGAAGAAGATGGCAACCCTGCCCATCGGGGCGAAGCCCGTCAGGAACGAGGCGGGGACTGCCCCCGGAGTCAGAATGGAACTTGAAGGAACGACGGTCTTCTGCCTGCCCGGAGTTCCTTCGGAGATGAAGAGCATCTTCAGGGAATCAGTGGAGCCAGAGATTGCCAAGAGATTAGGGAAGCTCCACAGGAAGTACATCTCGCTGAGAATCGAGGGAATCTATGAATCGGCGCTGGCCCCGACGATCGAGTCTGAGCTGAGGAGGCATCCAGGCGCTTACATCAAGTCGCACCCGAGGGGGATCAGGGAGGGGAAGTCCAGGATCGAGCTCGACGTAGCAGTGGTGAGCGAGGACAGGGAAACGGCGGAGAAGTCGGCGGTCCAGATCGTGCGCGAGATCAAGAGCGAAATCGAGGCTGCGGGAGCGACGGTGGTCTCGGAGAGGGGGACGGCTCCGAGCGGGCGGAAGTGACACGAGCTGGACCTGATAATCGTCACGGGGACGGCCGGCTCCGGAAAGTCCCTTCTCACCAGCGCTCTCAAGAGATGGTATGTCAACAGGGGGGAGGAAGCGATAGCTGTCAACCTGGACCCGGGGGTGGTCACCCTCCCCTATGAGCCGGACGTGGACGTCAGGCTGAGGGTCAACCTCCAGGAGGTGATGGAAGACTACGGCCTCGGCCCCAACGGGGCCCTGATCCTAGCGACTGACCTAGTTGCGACCAAGCTGGGAGAGATTCAGGAGGACATCGACTCCTGCGGGGCGGAATACGTCATCGTCGACACGCCTGGGCAGACGGAGCTCTTTGCCTACCGGGAGAGCGGCGAATACATAGTGAAGGAACTGAAGGCCGACTCCAAGACGCTGCTCTTCCTCCTCGACCCGCTGCTGGCGAACACTCCCGTCAACTTCCTCTCAATAGCCCTGCTCTCGGCGTCAGTCGGTCTCAGGATGAGCATCCCCAGAATTTCGGTCCTCACGAAGAAGGACATCGCGAGAGACGCGGTCAAGCAGATCGTCGAATGGAGCAGGGATGCGAAGGTCTTCGAGGACGCTCTGGCCCGCACCAAGGACAGCGATCAGTATTCGCTGTACTCCGAGCTCTTCAGGAGCCTCCGAAGGCTCGCGTTCGGTTCGGACCTGTACCCCGTCTCTTCGACGACCCTGGAGGGGCTCATCGCGCTCGTGGGAGAGGTCTCGAGAATAGGCCGAGGCGGCGAAGAGTTCACGGATTGAGCTTGGAAAGGAAACCCTGGATCAGCCCGGCGCAAGTCTCGGGCTTCTCCAGCGGGACCATGTGCCCGGCATCCCTTACAAGCTCCATCGCCGAAGAATGTATGTTCTGGTTCAGGTAGGCAGACCACTTTGGCGGGGTCATCCTATCGTTCTCCCCGCAGATGATGAAGGTCTTGGCGGTAATCTCAGAGAGCCGAGACCTTACGTCGAAGCCGTCGCATGCGAGGTAATCGTTCAGAAAGACGGGGAGGTTGGCGAACGACAGCGCAGCCCTCGCCTCCCTTCCCATGCCAAGGTCGATCTTGAAGTAGCTCATCGGTGTTATCGTCTGCTCGATGGTCCTCATGGGCTGGGTCCGCAGGCCTTCGACTATGGCCGGATCGACGCCAAGCTTCGCCCCTGCCCCGATCAAGATCAGCCCCCCGAGATCGTCCGGATGTTCGAGGGCGAGGGTCAGGGCGATGGCGCTGCCCATCGAATGCCCGCAGACGACGGGCCTTGTCGGAAGACATTCTGCGATGTGGCGATGAATCGCTTCAGAGTAGTCGCGGATCGTCCTGCAGGTTATGTCGCCGGAGGGATGCCCGGGAAGGTTGACGGCCACGGCTCTTCCTGTCCCGGTCAGGTATTGGAGTGTCCTCTTCCAGAAGATGTTGTTTCCCCCGGCGCCGTGAACGAAGACCACGTCGCGGGGAGCCTGTCCTGCAATGAAGTCGAGCACTGTGCCAACGCCACCTACACGAACCCGACGGAACTGAAACATGTGCCGGTGAACAGCAGGTGCCGGTTCATCGCGCCAGCCTGGCCGCCGCCTCGTCTATGCTGAGCTCGCCCCCGACGACCAGTCGCGCGAGCCTCTCAGCCTTCTCCTGAGAAACCTTGCTCAGCCGCTCCATCAGGGTCCATCTGGCCGTTTCGACAATCATCCCTCTGACGCTCCTCAGCTTCAGGTCAAGGTCGCCCTGGTCGAACCTAGATCTGACCACCTCGATGGCGCCCTCTAGCTTTTCGAGCCCCTCCCCCGTAAGCGCCGAGACCTTGATGACTGGCGGCGACCGGGACTTCATGCCTCGAACCACGCCGAGTAGGGTGACCACCATCGAATCGGAGCCCTCCATGTCTGCCTTGTTGACCACATACACGTCCCCAATCTCCATTAGGCCGGCCTTCGAGACCTGGACATCGTCGCCGAGTCCGGGCATCAGCACGACGAGGACCGCGTGGGACACGCCGACGACCTCGATGTCTGACTGCCCTATCCCGACCGTCTCAAGAAGGATGATGTCGAAGCCGGCGGCGTCCATCAGCTGAATCACCTGCGAAGTGGCTCTCGAGAGCCCGCCCGACCATCCCCTTGACGCCATGCTCCGGATGTAGACGCTCCTGTCCCCGGCGTGGCTGCCCATCCTGATCCTGTCACCGAGCAGCGCCCCTCCGGTGATCGGGCTGGTAGGGTCGACCGCTATGACTCCGACCCTGAGCCCCTTCTTCCTGTAGAGCTCGATCAGCCTGTCAACTAGAGTGCTCTTCCCTGTCCCAGGAGGTCCCGTCACCCCCACAATAAACGCGTGGCCGGAAAGCTTCAGCATCCGAAGGAGCTTCGATGCCCCCTCGCGCTCGTTCTCGACCAGCGTGATGCCCTTTGAGAGCGCCCGCCTGTCTCCTCTCCGAATCTCCCTTGCCAACTGAGACGACTGCAAATGTGATGCTGCCGGACCCTCCATGATGCCGCTTTATCAGTTGGAAGGCATCGTTTATCTCCCACCGTTTGGGGTCATTGCTTGCCTTGCTTAGGAACGGCGGGGAGGCGTACTGGAGGAGGAAAGCGAAGGCGGTCGTGGAACGGAGGGCGAAGCCGGGCAGCCTGTACGACGCTGCCGCGCTCGAGAGCATCAGGAAGGGCGTCAAGCAATGGGAGGAGAGCGTCTTCGGCGAGCAGGCGAAGAGACTCCCCGAATCGAGGTCAGACTTTCAGACTGCCTCAGGAATCCCTCTGAAGCCGCTCTTCACGCCGTCGGACGTGATGGACGCTGACTACTCCGACCAGGGTTACCCCGGAGTCTTTCCATACCTCAGAGGGGTCCACCCCACGATGTACAGGGGCAGGACCTGGACGATGAGGATGTTCTCCGGGTTCGGGACACCCGAGGACACCAACAAGAGGTTGAAGCTCCTCCTCAATCACGGGGAGACCGGGCTCAGCATCGCGTTCGACATGCCGACGCTCTACGGCTACGACTGCGACCACGAGAGAGCGCACGGCGAGGTGGGAAGGTGCGGCGTCAACGTGTCCTCGCTCAAGGACATGGAGGTAATCTTCGACGGGATCCCTCTTGACAAGGTCAGCACGTCGATGACGATCAATGCCCCAGCGACGGTCCTGACCTGCATGTACGCCGGCGTGGCGAACAGGCAGGGCGTGCCCATGGAGGGGCTGAGGGGGACTGTACAGGCGGACATGCTCAAGGAGTACATAGCGCAGAAGGAGTGGGTCTATCCGCCTGAGGCACACCTGAGGCTCGTGAGAGACCTGATGGTCTTTTGCACGAAGAAGATGCCTCTCTGGAACTACATCAGCATCAGCGGCTATCACATAAGAGAGGCAGGTTCGAGTGCCGTCCAGGAGCTCGCATTCACGCTGGCGGACGGGTTCGGATATGTCGAGCTGGGGATGGAGGCAGGTCTGAAGCCAGAGCAGTTCGCGCCTAGGCTCAGCTTCTTCTTCAACTCGACAATGGACTTCTTCGAGGAGATCGCGAAGCTCAGGGCAGCTAGGAAGATCTGGGCCACGGTCCTCAGGGAGAAATACGGAGTCAAGGACCCGAGGAGCCTGCTGATGAGGTTCCATACACAGACGTCGGGCGCTTCGTTGGCATGGCAGCAGCCGCTCAACAACATCATCAGGACGACGATAGAGGCGCTGGCAGCCGTTCTCGGTGGGACTCAGTCCCTCCACACCAACTCATTCGACGAGGCGTGGGCCCTTCCCACAGAGAAGGCGGTCCAGGTCGCGCTCAGGACTCAGCAGGTGATCGCAGAGGAGACCGGTGTCCCCAGTGTCATCGACCCTCTCGGCGGGTCGTACTACGTGGAATGGCTGACCGAGCAGATGGAGGAAGAGGCGTACAAGTACTTCGACAGAATCGAATCCGCGGGAGGGCTCCTCAAGGCAATCAAATCAGGATACATGCAGAGGGAGATCGCGGAGAACTCCTACAGGCTCTCAAGGAGGGTTGAAGAAGGCAAGGACAACGTCGTGGGCGTCAACAAGTACGCAATCGAGGAGAAGAAGCCGATTGATACGCTGAAGATAGACTTCAAGGCGCAGAGGAGCCAGGTCAAGAGGCTCGAGAGGGTGAAGAAGGAGAGGAACGGGGCGAAGGTCCAAGCGGCGCTTGCGAAAATCGGCAGGGCATTTGAAAACGAGGATGCAAACTCCATCGAGCCGATGCTAAAAGCGGTGTTGGAGTACGCGACGCTGGGAGAGATTGTCCAAGTGGGGCGGGAGACCTTCGGGACCTGGAGAGAGCCCCTGATTCTGTAGGGCCCCGGAAAGGTTTTCAAACCCGCCAAAGTCCGAGCCGTTCGGTTGGCTAGGAGGACAGTTTCAGCGGAACGCAAGATCAGGATTCTCGTTGCGAAGCCTGGGCTGGACGGGCACGACAGGGGCGCGCTCGTGCTGGCCAGGGCGCTCAGGGACGCAGGGATGGAGGTGATCTACAGCGGGCTGCTTCCTTCACCGGAGCAGGTCGCTCAGATGGCCGTGGATGAAGACGTGGACGTCGTGGCATTATCCCTCCTGAACGGCGCCCATATGACCGCCTTCCCGCGGGTGAAGAAGCTGCTCGAGAAGATGGGAGGAGGAGACATCGTCGTCGTCGGCGGGGGGATAATCCCAGAGGACGACAAGCCCAAGCTGCTGAAGATGGGGATCACCGGGCTTTACGGCCCGGGAAGCTCCCTCGAAGAGATAGTGGGCCACGTCAAGGAAAGGGTTAGGAAGGAGCGCTGGGGAGAGTAGCCGCATGTCAGAACCGGACGAATTCATGAATCTTTCAAAGATGGAATTCGATATCTCGGAAGAACAGGGGATGATCCTTGACCAGGTGGACAAGGTCTGCAGGGAAATCCGCCCGATCGAAGACAAGTGCTACCTCGAGCACAGGATTAACGACCAGGCGAGGCCGATCTTCGCGAAGGCGCACCTCCTGGGCCTCCCTATCTCCAGGAGGTACGGGGAAGGCCAAGGGGCGGACATGGTGACCTACGCGTTAGCAATCGATAGGATCGGAAGGGAGGGCACGGGGCTCGGGACCTTCTTCTCGGTGCATACAGCGCTGGGGCAGATGACGGTACAGCAGTGGGGAAGCGAGGAGCAGAAGCAGAGGGTCCTGACGCCTGCAACGAAGGGCGAAAGCATCCTCGCCTTCGGACTGACGGAGCCCAATGCAGGAAGCGACCCTGCCGCATTGACCACGAGCTTTGAGGAGAGGGAAGGGAAGTTCTTGCTAACCGGACAGAAGATGTGGATTTCGCTCGGGTCGACCGCGAAGTACGTGCTGATATTCGCCTACCCGAAGGGGAAGAGAGAAGGGATGTGCGGATTCATAGTCGACACCGGCAGTCCTGGATTCAAGGCAGAGATCATACCCCACAAGCTGGGGCTCCCCACAGGGGACACCTCGACCCTCTACCTAGACAGAGTGGAGGTGGCAAAGAAGGACATGCTCGGACCGCCTGGGAAGGGATTGGCCGTGGCCCTGTCGGGTCTGATGCACGGAAGGCTCGGGCTTGGTGCCGTTTGCGTCGGCGTGATTCAGGACTGCCTTGACGAGTCGGTAAGGTACGCAGGGATGAGGTCTCAGCATGGAAAGCTGATCGGAAAGCACCAGCTCATACAGAGGCACATTGGGTTGATGTCGACGAGACTAGAAGCGGCCAAGCTGCTCGTCTTGAGGGCAGCCTCCACCAAGCAGAAGTACATGGAGACCCCGACGAACTTGGAACTCAGAGACGCCGCGGACCTCGCGATAACCCAGGCGAAGTACTTCGCGGCCAACGCAGCGTTCGACGCGGCGAACCGCGCCGTGCAGATCTTCGGCGCCAACGGCTATTCGTTCGAGAGCAGGCCTGCCAGGCACCTCGCGGACGCGAGGGTCACCATGATTTACGAGGGTGCCAACGAGATTCTGGAGCAGAAGATAGCGCTGGGATCGCTCGGCCGGAGCTTCGGAGCCTACTCGTAACCTTCCAACCATGAATCCGCAGGCACTCCTCTCCTCCTCCCCGCCACGAATCCTTTGGAAACGATGGTCCCTGTTGTTCATGGCGACAAGGGAGCCAATCACACCCTGCAGATGAGGGGAACACTTATTTCGCGAAGCTATAGCTTGACGTAAGTTTATATGCGGAGGCGGGCAAAGCTCAGAACGTGAGCGAACAGCTAACGATTTCAAAGTACCTAGACCATCACGTCCAGGCGAACAAGTCCCTCGAGAAGCTGGCCCTCAGGGTCTTCAGGAAGGGAGGCTCCTCCGAGACGGTGGAGGCCTACGTCCAGGATACCGTTCTCTTCTGCAGGTGGCTCGGCATGGAACCTGACAAGGCGCTGCAGTCAAAGTTCGACTGGTCCGCCATGCTCAACGAGTACCTTGACAAGGTGATCGTGAAGGACAAGCTCTCTAGGGCCTCGGCCGCAAGGAGAGTGGCCGGAATCAAAAAGTGGCTGCTGGTCAACGACGCCCCGCTCGATTGGAAGAAGGTCGAAATGCCGAAGATCTTTCGGAGGGAGCGCGACCAGATCCCGACCCGGGAGGAGCTGAGGGCGGTCCTGAACTCCACCTCCCTCCCGGAGAAGGTCATGGTCCTGCTGGCCGTCTCTTCCGGACTCCGCCTTTCCTCCATACTGGCGCTCAGGCTGAAAGACATCGACATGGAGGCGGAAGTTCCAGCGGTCAGGCCCAGCCCGGAGACTACGAAGAACAGACGCAGCTTCGTCACGTTCATGACTGGCGAGGCCAGGGGAGTGCTCAGCTCCTCCCTCCGGGAGAGGCAGTCGAGAGGCGAGGCGATCACGCCGGAGAGCTTCGTCGTTGCCTCCGAGAGGCCACAGGGGAGGAGGATGAGTGCACAGGCGGCGCAGCAAAGATGGGTCCATGCTCTCGGGCGCGTGGAGCTGGCCAAGAAGGCAGAGGGAGGGAGGTGGCATACGTTCCACTTCCATACTCTGAGGAAGTTCTATCGCAGCTGGGCGTCCCTCTCGGGAGTCAACAGTGACGTGCTCGAGTTCACGATGGGGCACAGGGGAGGCATCGAACAGACGTACTTCGTGCCTGACGCCGATTCGATCCCGGAGGAAGTCCTGACGCGGCTCAGGCGGGAATATGTGAAGGCTCTTCCCGCCCTGGAGATCCTGACGGAGAACGAGAAGGTCAGACAACTCGAGGCGAAGATCCAGGAACAGGCCGAAGTGAACGAGGCCAAACTGAGGGAGCTGGTAGAGGACAGGGACGTCATTGGCCGGGCGGTGAGAGAACTGGAGGAGAACAGGAAGGCCCTCGAGCGCAGCCAGAAGCAGATCAGGGAGATGGGCCTGAGGCTCGCGGAGCTGGAGGCCGCGAAACAAAATTAGGGTCGGGACCCCTGATCCCCACGGAGAGAAATGCCGTCTCCGGGCAAGGAGCCGAAGGCCCCGACCTGATTTTCTAGGACGCTTCTACTTCCTGTATGCCTCCATGGGGACCTGTTTCTTCTCGCCCTTCTTCAGGACATACCCGCGTTCTACGGCCGCCTTCCTCTCCCAGGGCTTGCTTAGGTTTGTGTTCTTCTCCTCTCCGTGAGAGTGCCTGACCTTCGGGTCGTCGCCGAAGTCAGCGGCCTTCAGCCTGGGACTCCTCACCTTGGCCCCCTTCCGCTCAGTGATCGGACGGGTCCTCCTCTGCTTGTCCTTGTAGAACCTAGCCATTCTTTGTATCACCTCCTTCCGACTTGTCGACGTGGATGCCGAGCGCCCCGATGATGTGCTCCCTGTCCCGCTTGTGCCAGGGATTGAGGACGTTCACCCCCAGGCCCAGCGCCCCCTTCCCCGCGATCACGCCGAACTCCCAGGGGTGCATCGACCTCAGCCAGATGGGGTCCAGATAGCGGTAGACGAATCTGAGATCATCGGGCAACGAGTCGATGCCCATGGCCTTGAGGATCAGATAGTCGGTCTGCTGCCGGAAATCGCTGTCGACGCTTGTTAGCTTCTGGCTGTCGAGGCCGAGGGCTAGGCCGTGATGCCTGCTCTCTCGCATTAGGTAAATGGCAACTGCTTTCGAATCCTTCTGAGATGCCCTGAGCTTCACCCGGGAATAGAAGAGGTCCGAGGCCTCTCTGATCAGGATGTAGACTTTCTTGCTCCAGCCTCTCGCCCCCCTCTCGAAAAGAATGTCCAGTATTCGCCCGGCTGCTCCGAACTCCTCCCCCTTGTCTCCCCCATAGAGGGGAGTGCTCGAGATAACGAGCCTGTTGTCTTCGAAGTCCTGGACCGTCAGATCGGTCCAAGGTTTGACGGGCCACCTGCAGGAGACCTTGGCATGTTCCCCGCAGACGAGGAGGACGGGGAGCTCCTTCTCCCTGATCCATGGCGAGCGCAGCCAGGCCAGGCCTTCACCGTCTGAACTGGCGAAGAGGTCCAGGACGTTGTGGCCTGCCTCAAGGTAGGCCTCGCCCAAAGCCTCCAAGAGGACGGACTTCCCTCCCCCGCGCCGGCCTAGGACCAGGAAGATCAGGGGGTCGTTGAGGTCGATGTCGCCCCCGCCCCTGAGCCACTGGATCCTTATGCGCTCATGCGACTCTTCTGTCTGCATCTCCCTTCATGCCTCCTGAGCCTCCATGTACTGCCTCCATGGCCTGCTGCCATACTGACGGTTCGATGAATTTCTCGACTATAGCGCGGCCCAGCTTCTCCGAGATGGGCATCACGCTCTGGATAAAGTGCGTCTTGATCCCCAGGGCCCATGCTGGCGTAGTCCCCCCGGAGGTATCACCCCACAGTATCTGATACCAAACTCTCCAAGCCTTCTCCTCGTTGTCCTGAAGCTTTTCCCAGAAGGCTTGCGACCAGGAGTTCCCTTCGTCTATCTCCCATTGAAAGCCTGTCCACCTGTACGAAAGTCGTCTCTCTGTTGGACGCATGTGGTAGAAGATGCCAAAATAGTCTGGAGCTTGGACCCTTCCGAAGGACCAAGGGACGCAGAAACGGGGGGTCCCGTCCTGTTCTGGACTCGTCGGAACCATGTTTGCCAGAGACTCACAAATTTCATACCGCATCGCGTGCCTGGTTCTTTCTTCGGGGTCGGGCTCGACGAGCTCTTGCTCCTCAGGACCCAGCGACAAGAATGCCTCGAGCGTATGCCGAACCGCCTGCAAAGGATCTGGATTGAAAAGGCTGATCGCCAACTTCGTTGCCAAATTGAACTGAAAGCGCCCCAACATGGACGGGCGAGTGGCCTTCGAAGTCGTGATCGAGAGCTTACCGGCTAGGTCGGACTCCTCTCTTGGTTCGCTCAAAGCTCCTCATCCGGTGTCTCTTTTGATGTCTGCAACAAGAGAAGCCAGAAGCCCAAGAAGGCAAACCATGCAGCCCAGACTTCTATGAGTTGCCAACCTGAGAACTTCGATAGCACAATGATTAGCGAACTGGCCCCCAGCCCTGAAGCTCCCAAAACGACTTGCCAGGCTTTCAACGGCCTATGTGATATCATTCCCTTCGCTTCCACCACCGTAAACACGACTCGGAAGGCTTGCCGTCTTTGCTTTCAGCGTGGGCCTGTTCCACATCCGAGCCTGCAAGGACCAGCTTCCCGCATGTAGCATAACGGATGTAATAGCCCGGCGATATGTCGGCCCGGTTTCCCTCAGTCATGGGGAGCCCTCCCTTATCTGACCAGAAGGGTGTGCAGGTTGTGCAAGCTGTGCAGACGTATGGGCTAGCTGCACAGGTTGCACAGCTTACACACCCTCCAGGCCATTTAAGGACGGCTCAGCGTCCTCGGTTTGGGGCGTCTCCCACGCACTCTCTTCGAGCAAAGCCAAGCCTTCAACGACCCAACGCCTTCGGCCTGCCACGGTTCGCTGTGCCTTGCCGAATTGTCCAAACTGCGGCAGCTTCTCGAAAAAGGCCTGTCGGTCCTTGGCAACCAGATTACGCTTCCGGCAGTATGTGCAGTATCCTGAATAGAGATCGTCTCTCGTGACGAAGTGGTCCCCCGCCTTCTTTGTGCAGCCGTTGATGAACGCCCTAACCGTGTCGCTGCGCCTGATGTAGTCGGCTTTCACGTCTGCCGTTGATCGCGTCCCTGTGAAACGATAGTGGTTTGCCTTCAGCCGTGTCAAGCCCTCGAGAGCCCAATTCAGGAACCCCGAGAGTTCCCCGGGTGTGGTCAGCTTCGCTAGAAGGTCGGGGTCGGCTCTGTCGCCGTGGAAGGTGTTGGGGAACTCCACGATCATCAGCCTTCGAAAGAAGGCGTCGGTGTCTTCCCAGACTTCGGGGACCACGTTGCACGAGAAGGTCATCTTCGCCCCGTTCACGAAATTGAAGGGCTGCCCGAATTTCCTCTCTGCCGTGATCATGTCCTGGCCGGTCAGGGCCTTGAAGGTCCCGACCTGCTTGAGCGCCTCGTTTGAAAGGTCGGGGTAGAGGTTCGCGAGCTTGCCGAAGAGGGTTGCCTTCGCGAAAGTATTCTTCTCGAAGGCTTGAAGGGAGACGGCGGAGATGTTTCGGGAGCCCAAGAACGCCCGGAAGAGGTTGATCAGGGTACTCTTCCCGTTGGCCCCATCACCCACGAAGAGGGCCGCGAGAGCCGTGGGGTAGCCGCGCACGAGATGATAGCCTGCCCATTCCTGAACGAAGGGGACATCTTCAGATCGGAGAATCTCGCCCAGGAACTTCTTTATCGCCGGACAGTCGGCTGTGCTGTCAAACTCGACCGGCAACTTAGCCAAGGCGTAGTGGTCCGGCGTGAAGGGCGAAGTCTCTATATTGTCGACGTCGAGTAAGCAATTCTGCAGAGGCAGGATCGGCGTCGGTTCTTGGAATCTGTCTGGGGAGATGTAGGTCGACCGTTTCACGTTGCCTATGACCTCTGCCACGAGATAATTTCCCAAGTCGGCGGTCGGGGCTACCTTTTGAATCAGAGCTTCTATCTGCAGCTCTCCGCCTTCGGAGTAGATGCCTTCATTATAGAATAGCATCACTCTCGACCCGTTCAGCGTGACGAAGGTTCTCTCTGTCTTGATAATCTCCGCGAGCTCGCGGGCTCTCTCGTGTATGTTGGAGCCGGTGACGATGGCAGGTAGTGCGTCGTGGGCAACCTGCAGGTCGTGAAGCAGGTTTTTGTAGACTGGACCGGAGGCAGGGAGTTTCAATTTCTCCTCGAAAAAGGCCTTCAGCCTTCCCCAATCGAAACCATAGCCCTTACTATCGAATTTTTCGAGGTCGAACCCGTCCACGTAGATAAGGACCTTGCCGCCCACTATCTGCAGAGAGGACGCCGGAAAATCGGCACTCACTTGACCGCGCCCCATTCGGTTAGTTTCTGTTTGACCTTCTCTGCGAGCTCGTCCGCTAGGCGATCATGCGAGTCCTTGTCGTGATAGAACTCGTCGGTGTACTCCAGGGTAAGGCTCCCATAATTGGGCATACCCACCTTCCGGCCAACAGTCACCGAGCCCTTCAACGGAGGCCGATAATCATCGAGCGTCAATTCCGTGACCTCCTGATCTTGGCGCTCTCGGAGCCCTCGAGGCTGATGTTGCAAAACACATGCCAGCCCGAATCCTTGTCGTTTGGCCTAACGGGACCCGGGAAACAATGCTCAAAGTTGGCCTTCAGATCTGCTGCAAGTCCCGCTACGGCCTCGCGGTCATATCCAGTAATCTTGACTAATAACTCAGTGTTTCCCATCATGGTCCTCATCTTCATCTTTCAGTCTGTTCGAAACCTTCGTCAGCTCCTCGATTGTCTTCCGAGTGCGCAGAAGCTGTTTGTCGAAGTCGACGTCCAATTCCAAACAGACACGCTTGAGCTCTGCGATGGCTGATGGTTCGCTCATGCGCTTCGTCTCCTTGGAATTGGATCGGCAACCAAAGGAATGATTTCCGACTCTTCGATTAGCGCAACATAGTGTCGACAGTGAGGCAGGCAGAGAGCCTTCAAAGATGCCCCTCTCCTTACGAGGAGTTCGGCCTCTTCTTCACACCGGGGCCACTCGCATCTTCGCATAGCCTTTATATATATGTTTCACCCCTATAAGTCTAGGTGCAACATCTGCCAACAAGAGCCGAAGTGAAAGAAGGGCAAATCAAGCGCCAGATATTCCTCAGAGATAAAACGGACAGGTGTTTCTCTGCTTCCTTCCAAGAATTGTTTGATGCGTTGAGAGCGGAGAAATTCAACGTCACCAGGCGCCAAGCCCATTATGACCTGAGCGACCTCGTGAACCTAGAGGTGATAGACTACGACAAAGACACGAAGACCTATCGCAGCCGAGGTCAGAAAACTGGGCTAGAGAAATGGAGCGAAAACTACAAGACGCACTGGAAGAATATCGTGGATCTCGGTCTCGCGGCTCTGATCATGGAGGCCAGCCAGGATGTCCTCAACGAAGACTATGCTTTGTTTTCCCTCAAACCTTCGGACAAGCATGAGGCCCAGAAGACGGTATTCACATCTGACCGGGCCGCTATCGGCAGAACGATTACATCCTCCCAGATAGTTTGGATGGATCCTGACCGTCAGACAATCGAGTCGATTGCCTTCGAGGACCCGACCTTGCTTTGGGCGAGCGATGAGGATCCGAAGGTCTCTCATAAGCTGATCAAACTCGGGGAGCAATCTGAAGATTTGAAACCGTACGCGGAGGCCCATCTCCCCTCTTATCCTTCTGCAGCTGATGCACTAAAGAGGCTGAGAGATGCGACTCACAGCGAGAGGGAGATATGGATGAGAAGACCTGAGAAGTTCTGCATAGGCCAAGCCGATTTCGGCATGGGTTGGAAGAAAGAAGATGAAAACTCCCTCAGAATTGCAGGTATAGGTATCAAACGCTCCGCCGAAGCAGCACAGGACACGAAGGGGAGAGAACTATCGAAGATGCCGCCATCCTTCTCACGACTCTTCCCGAGACCCGGCGAAGACATGACACCCAAGGAAGTGAAGGAAGCTCAGGCCTGGGTGAAGGAATTGAACTCTGCGATGGAAGAGCGAATAAGGGCAGCCCAGGCCTTCATAGGCGAGGCAAAGGTGATGCGACTGAAAGTCAGGAACGGGTCGCCGTTGCTGGGACACTGTGAGATATGCCCCATCAACGCCAGGATTGGTTAAGACACTTGGCATTAATCAGAAGGAGATGCGACAGCTAAGAATCTCCACCACATAGGCGATTGGACATTTCTGGCTCTTTTCCCTCGAAAATGGCACTTACGTTAAAGCCACGGCTTCAGCAAACACTTATTCCGCCTTTTTCGTCTGCGCCCCGTATGGAGGCCCAATTCGAGGCCATTGTCGTAGGCGCCGGCCTCTCCGGCTGCGCCGCAGCGTACAGCCTAGCGAAGCAGGGTTCGAGCGTCCTCCTTATCGAGAGGGGCAAGCATCCAGGCTCGAAGAACGTCAGCGGAGGCCTGATGTACTGCCACGCGCTGCACAAGCTGATCCCCGAGTTCTGGAAAGAGGCGCCTGTGGAGCGGCATGTGAGAAGACACGTGATCTCCTTCCTTTCGAAGGACTCCGCCACGTTGCTAAGCTTCGACGACTCGCGGTTCTCCGTTCCTCCGTACAACAGCTACACCGTTCTCCTCTCCAAGTTCAACGAGTGGTTCGCCTCGAAGGTGGAGCAGGTGGGAGGGATAGTGACCAGCGGCATCTACGTGGAGGACCTCCTCTGGGAGAAAGACAGGGTCGTCGGAGTGAGAGCGGGCGGGGAGGAAATCAGGAGCAACTTGGTTATCGCTGCAGACGGCGTGAACTCCCGTCTCGCAGAGAACGCGAAGCTCAGGGGAAGGTTTGACTCCGGCTCCTTGGCTCTGGGCGTGAAGAGTGTGCTGGGTCTGCCAAGGAAGACAATCGAAGAAAGGTTCAACGTTCAGGGCGACGATGGGGCCGCGTACACGTTTCTCGGCTGCACCGGCGGCATACAAGGCGGAGGTTTCATGTACACGAACAGTGAAAGCCTGTCAGTCGGCGTGGTCGTCACAATCAATTCGCTGGTCGAGGCGGACGCAAAGAGCACAGAGTTGCTGGACAGGCTGATCAGCCATCCGACCGTGAAGGGGCTTGTTGAAGGGGCCGAACCGCTCGAGTACTCGGCCCAGCTGATTCCGGAAGGGGGGATCGGCATAAAGCCGCAGCTGTACAGGAACGGCCTCCTCGTCGCGGGCGACGCAGCAGGGTTCACGCAGAACAACGGTTTGCTCCTGCGAGGGATGGACTTCGCAGTCGCTTCCGGAGCGATGGCCGCCGAGGCCGGGAAGAAGGCCAAGGAGAAGGGAGACTATTCGGCCGCGACGCTCTCGCAGTACGAGAGCCTGCTCAAGGAAACCTTCGTCCTCAGGGACCTGCAGACGTACCGGAACGCACCGCACTTCCTCGAGAACCCCCGCCTTTACTCGACCTACCCTGACCTCGCTTGTGCCCTTATGGAGAGACTGTTCGCCGTCGACGGAGGCCCAAGGCAGAACCTGCTCGGAGCGGCCAGGAAGGAGATGAAAGGCAGAGTCTCCCTGATCCGCATGGCCAGAGACCTGCTGGGAGCGAGGGCGCTGTGAGTCTGGACAAGCTCAGCGTTGAACGGAGGCTGGGGCTGGACAGCTTCGACACAGACGAGGAGAGCCACATCAAGGTGAATCGCGAGCTGTGCAAAGAACGGGACGTCAAGATCCTCCTCAGAATCTGTCCTGCCAGCTGCTTCACGCTCACCTCGGGCGAGCTCGTCTTTTCTCGACTGGGATGCCTGGAATGCGGCGCGTGCAGGGCGGCTGCCTCTCCGGGAGCCATCGAGTGGAGTTTCCCAAGGGGAGGCACGGGAATCAGATACCGCTACGGGTGAAACTTATGTGCGATGAGAAACGGGGCACGCGCTGGCAATGGTGCGCACGATTGTCTGCGCAAAGCAGGTCTACAACGTAGAAGGACTGAAGGTCGACCCGAAGACTCGGTCCATGATCACCGAGCGCGTCGAGCGCAAGATTAGCGACTTCGACAAGAACGCGTTGGAGGAGGCTCTGCTAATCAGAGAGAAGCACGGCGGGAGCGTAGCTGTAGTCACCCTTGGCCCTCCGACCGCGAGTGACGCGGCCAAGGATGCCCTGAAAATGGGCGCGGACGATGCGTATGTGATAGGCTCCGCCGACATGGAGCAGCTCGACGCGCGCGCCACGTCTGACATGCTCGCCGCAGCCATCAGAAGAATCGGAGAATTCGACCTTGTCATCTGCGGAGATGCGTCCATCGACATGTATGCTGGCCAGGTGGGGCCACGGCTGGCGGAGAGGCTCGGCATACCGCAGGTTTCTCACGTGAAGAAGGTCACGATCAGTGGAAGCGTGGTGACGGCGGAACGCGACCTGGAGGAGGCCGACGAAACGGTGGAGGCCCCTATGCCCATCCTGCTCACCGTGACGAAGGAGATCAACGAGCCGAGAATACCGACAATATCCATGATCATCAAGGCGTCGAAGAAGACGGTCAAGACAATGGATGCGGGCGAGCCGGGAGTTCCGTTCGCGACGTCGATCAAGGTGATGAAGGCGCTGGCTCCAATGACCGAACGAAGGAGAGAGGCCGTCGAAGGGAAGCCCGCCGAGATCGCGGAAAGCCTTGCCCGTCAGTTGCTCAGGGAGGGGGCCGTGGAGGGATGAGAGAGTGACTGCGAGCGGCTCCGACGTGTGGGTGTTCTCTGAAAGGGCGGACGTCACGCTCGAGCTGCTGGGGAAGGGAAGGGAGCTCGCGGACGGTCTGGGGGCGAGCCTCTGCGCGCTCGTCCTCGGCACGGCGCCCGAACACGATGCAGACAACTTCGCTTCGCACGGCGCTGACAAGGTGTTCCTCGTCGAGAATCGGGCGCTTCAGAACACCCTGCCGGAACCGTTCGCCGAAGCTATAGGCAAGCTTGCCTCTCAGTACGGGCCTGGAATCCTGCTGATCGGAAGCACCAGGAGGGGGAGAGACATAGCCGCTAGGGTTGCCGCGCGGCTCGAGACCGGAGTCATCACGGACTGCGTGGCACTGGGCCTGGATGAGGAGAGACGGATGCTGGTGGCGGACCGGCCCTCGTACGGCGGAATCTTGGTCTCGACCGAAATCTGTACCACGAGACCTCAGATCGCCACTGTGCCCCCGAGGGCATTCGAACCGACCGCGCTTCGGCAGGGCCAGCGCGGGCAGGTCATCAGGGCAGACGTTGACTTGGCGCCACCAAAGACCAGAGTTGTCAAAGTCGCCCCCAAGGAGGTCAGAGGCGTCGGACTGGAGGACGCGAGCGTAATCATATCGGCGGGAAGGGGTGTGACGAAGAAAGAGGATCTCAAGATACTCCAGGAGCTCGCCAGCGAGCTGGGCGGCGAGTTAGGATGCTCATCGCCGCTGGCAGAGGACCTGAAGTGGCTGCCGCTGGAGCGCCTTGTGGGCCTCACGGGCCGGAAGGTCAAACCCAGGCTCTACGTGGCGTGTGGGATATCGGGTCAGGTCCAGCACATCACAGGCATGAGGGGCTCGCGCACAGTCGTTGCCATAAACACTGATCCCGAGGCACCCATCTTCCAGCAGTCGGACTACTGCGTGAGGGGAGACCTGTACGAGATAGTTCCCCTGCTGACACAAGCGTTTCGGAAGATCCGTCAGAAGTAATCAACGGAGAGCGATCTTGCCCTTTGAATCCCTCCCCGCCGAGACCGAGTTGGGTGATGCGTTTTTATGCTCGGTGGAAGGAGGACGGTCAAGTGAAACGTATTGGACTTCAATCTAACCGCGGAGCAAGAAGGGTTCAGGCAGGCAGTTCGAGAATTCTGCCGGAAGGAGATCGCGCCGAGGGCACGGGCGATGGACACGAAGAGGGAGCTTGACGAAGGACTCATCGATAAGATGGCCGCTCAGGAGCTACTCGGCATCACAATCCCTCCGGAGTACGGCGGACCCGGAGCGGACTATGTATCCGCGGCGATTGTCGCCGAGGAGATCGCGCGTGCGGACGTCAGCTGTTCCACGGCCGTGATGTACCTTCTGACTACAGGCTGGAGTTTCCTCCTTACAAAGCACGGGACGAATCAGCTGAAGAAAGAGCTGCTGCCAAAGGTCGCAAAGGGGAAATCGCTCGTAGGAATACTGTCCACAGAGCCCCAGGGGGGATCCGACATCGCGGGCCTGAGGACAAGGATCACCCGAGAGAGGGGCAAGCTCGTGGTGAACGGCCAGAAGTCGTACATCAGTCTCGTAAGAGAGATTCAGAGGAGGGGAGGGGGCTACCTCACGCTGGGCTCCTCCGAGCCGTCGCTGGGGCACAGAGGCATGACAGCCTTCTACATGCCTCTCGACAGCCCAGGGGTAAGCACGGGTTTGGTCGAGGACATGGGCCGGATGGCTCTCTCGACGGGCAACATCGACATGAAGAAGGTGGAGCTGCCCGAGCACTACATCGTCGGAGAGTGGAACAAGGGGTTCTACGTCGGCATGGAGGGCTTCCAAGCCGCAAGAGTCCTCGTCTCGGCCGCGTGCATAGGGTGCTGGGAGGGCGTGCTGGACATGGGGATGAGCTACATTAAGGAAAGGCAGACATTCGGCACTCCCCTGGCGAAGTACGAAGGCATTCAGTTCCCTCTTGTGGACAGCTACGCGGCTCTGGAGGCGGACAAGCTGCTGGTCTACAGGGCGGCCTGGGCCGTGGACGAGATGTACCGAAAGGGCGCGACCAAGCAGGAGTCCAGAAGGGTGGCCATGCTGGCGGCGCAGGCGAAGCTCAGAGCCCCGGTTGACGCCTTCCAGGGGTGCAGCACTGTCATGGACATGCTCGGTGCATACGGCTATACAACCAAGTGCGACGTCGAGATGGCACTCAGAGGCGTGAAATCGTACTCTGCGGGTGCTGAAGGAGGGCAGAACATCATGCGAATCATCATTGCAAGGGAGATCCTTGGAGACGAATTCGTGCCGCGGCTTTGATTGAGCAATCACCGGAATGGTCCTCGCCAGCCAAAATCCCGTCCAAGAGGGCCCAAAGGGCCATCGAGCACGCATGCTGAGGCGGAGTATTTCCAAACCTGGGAACCGACCCTCATCTTTAAATCAAATCTGTCGGGGCGCCCGCCATCGACATGTCACAGAATGAGGATCTCGCAGGACCCGGAATAGGCACGTATGAGGAAGTCGAGAAGGTTCTACCCACTGACTACAAGTCCCTCCTCGACAGGAAGGAGACGCAACGCGCAGTCTACCTTGCCAAGGGCTACATCGAGCAGCACCTCTGCAAGGAACTGAACCTGATGATGGTGCAGGTCCCTCTGATTGTCGACGCCGCAAGCGGGATCAACGACATGCTCGACAGGGACGGCTCCCGGACGCCGATTCAGTTCCACATATCGAACGACTACAACAAACACCCCATCGACGCTCAGGTCGTCCAGGCGGCGACTAAGTGGAAGCGCTTCGCGCTGAAACAGTTCGGGATGGGCGTGGGAGAGGGCATATGCACTGACATGCGGGCCGTCAGGAAGGACTACTTCCTCGACCACGACCACAGCGCCTACGTCGATCAGTGGGACTGGGAGAGGGTTGTAAGCGCCGAGCAGCGGAACCTCACCTACCTGACAGATACGGTCACGAAGATTTGGAAGGTCCTGAAGGGAGCCGAGAAGCGGGTCCAGGAGGACTACCCCAAGCTGAAGGAGAAGTACCCGAGCATACCCGACAAGATCGAATTCATGCACGCAGAGAGCATCCTGGAAACGTACCCCAACCTGCCGAGGAAGCAGCGTGAAACCGCCATCCTTCAGAAGCATCCAGCCATCTTCATCATAGGCATAGGCTGGGTACTGAAGAACGAACACCCCCACGAGATGAGGGCAGCAGACTACGACGACTGGGTCACAGAGACGAAGTCGAAAGACGGGAGGCCCATGCACGGGCTCAACGGCGACATCCTGGTTTGGAACCCGGTCACGAAGCGGAGACACGAGCTGAGCTCCATGGGAGTGAGGGTCGACGGTGCGACCTTGAAGAAGCAACTCAAGTTGAGCGGGCAGCTCGACTTCCTGAAGTATGAATACCATAAGGGAATCATCAGCGGCGACCTACCCCTTTCCATCGGAGGGGGTATCGGACAGTCCAGGACCCTGATGCTACTCCTCAAGAAGGCGCATTTGGGCGAGGTCAGCGTCTCGGTCTGGCCCAAGATCCTCAAGGACATGTGCGCGAAGAAGAACATACACGTCCTCGAGTGAGACGGCGGCCTCCCGGTTCGGCAGATGACCGCAAGGGCCGGGATTCCTGGACTTAAGAGTCAGGTCAGGCCGACGGCTCGGTCGAAATCCCATATCCTCCCTGCGGGGCGGTAGGGCTTGCGTCGGAAACCATCGAGCAGACCGGCCTCGCGGAGCCTGACTACAAGGCTGGCCGAGTACGAAGGGGCGCCCGTGGCTCCCGGCGAGTTGTAGTTGAGGATGTGGACCGACCTCTCGTCCTGAACAAGAATCGCCTCCGGGACGAACCCCTCATTCCCGACGACAGACGCTCTGACCCCTGAGACACCCCGTGAATTGAGGGTCCTGTGGTCAAGCCCAGGAATGAACCTCCTGACACGCTCGCACATCGCCCTCTTTGACAGTGAGGTACGCCATTCGCTCGCGACCATTGAAAGGAAGTCTGCATCTCTCAGCAGGTTGAGTTTGGGACCTTTCGGAGCCGCGAACAGCCTGGGAAGAGAGCGCAGACCAAGCCCCTCGTAGACGTAGGGGTCCGTGACCATCACCGCGTTCGGCCCGATTTGCCGCATGCCATCCGAACGCACGATGAAATGCGGGTCGAGGAAGGGGAACCGGGGATGCCGAGGGAGACTGTAGACATTCCTGCCAATCCTCGAAGCGAACGGCTCGTCGACGACCCAGTACTCGCCGCGGAAGTTGAGCGTCGAGTACTCTCTCGCAAGCCCCATCATGTGGGCGATGTTGACCGAGGCACCGCCGGCCGCGTTGATCAGAAAGCTGCACCTGACACCCGCAAGTTGTTCATTGCTCGAGAAGGAGACTTCGAGGCCCGCGCCTTCGGACTTCAGCGAGGAGACCTGAAGCCCGCCTTGGAAGGAAAGGCCCTGGTCGAGGGCGAGCTGGTAGACGCACGTGGTGAACCTCCCGAAGTTGACGGAAACGTCGGTCTTCGAGTGGAGCGCGGCGCTGCACTGGACATCCGGCTCCACCAACTTCACCGACCTGGCGTCGAGCAGCTCCAGCTCGGTCTTCTCCATCCCGTTGTCTGCTCCCCACCGCAGGTACCTCTCGAGGCGGGAGACGTCGTCCTCGCCAAGCGCCACCTCGAGCGTGCCCACTGGCTCCCAGGGGAGGCCGTACGCTTTGGCGAGGTCGCACCAAAGAGGATAGGAGCGCATCGCAGAAAGGGCGAAAGTCTTCTTGGTCTCCGGATTGAGATAGAAGGGGCGGTGAATCACACCCGTGTTCCTTGAGCTGGTGTGCCTCGCGACGCCGCGCTCCCTGTCCACCAGCAGGATTCTGCAGTCGTAGAGGCACGATAGCCAGTATGCGGTAGTGACGCCGAGTACCCCAGCTCCGACGACAAGAATGTTGACGTCCTTGCGGAGGTCGGATGAGGGTGGCATCGGCTTCAGGGCTCCGGAGGCGGATTGATTAGTGTGTCCGGTCAGAGGTCACGACTGATTTCGGAACCAGTGAATGTGCAGGGTTGCCCTTCCGGTCAGATCGTTTTCAGGTAGCCGTTTTGCCCTAGCCATTCTGCGTGGGCCTTGATGTAGCGCCACAGGATGTCAGCCTTCCTGTTGTCGAAGTCCCAGGGAGCCACCAGGACGATGTCGCCTTCGCGTATCCACATTCTTCTCTTGAGTTTGCCCCTAATCCTGCAGTTACGAGTCTCTCCGTCGGCGCATTTTACTATTACCTGGTCTCCGCCAGTCAGTTTGATCGCCTTTCCGAGAATCTCTCCCTGGCCTGGCATTACGAGTTCCTTGAGGTTGGACTCGCTGAGCACCTTCCGCTTACCCAATGACTATCACCTGCTGGCCCTCTCCCCACCCGGGACTGCGTCTAGATTAAAGCACTTCACCTGTACCGCCTCCATTTCATTCCACCGCCTCGCCGACCCTGGTCGTGCCTGCGTGCGCCCCGCCTCCGATCCCGCCTGGAATCCTCGAAGTCGCCGCGTGAGAAGTGTATCTCGTCCTCAGGCCTCAATGGTCTGATGGGCGCCTGGGCTAGGCCCATTATCCTCGCAAAATCGGGGTTCTCGTCCCGGCTCACAAAGGTGTACGCCTTGCCCAGGTCCCCTGCCCGCGCGGTCCTGCCCACCCTGTGGAAGTAGACCGTGGAGTCCTCGGGCACGTCGTAGTTAATCACGCACCCGACCAGTCTTACGTCGATGCCTCGGGCGGCCACGTCGGTGGCCACCAGGACGTCGACCCGGCCCGTCCGGAAGAGGTTCATCGAATGGTCCCGCTGGTTCTGGCTCAGGTCGCCGTGAAGCTGAGCAACGCTCAGGAAGCGTCTCTCGAGTTCTTTTGCCAGCCTGATAGTCCCGTACCTGGTCCTGCAGAAGATCACGGTGCTTCCCCTCTTCTCCCTCTCTAGGACCTGAAGCAGCAGCTCGAGTTTCTCAGGCCGTTCAGCTCTTGCGTAGAACTGTTCGAGAGTTGCGACTGTGAGCTCATTCTCGTCCACCAAGATGTGCTCGGGATCCTTCATGTATCGCTGGGACAACTCGATAATCTTCCTCGGCATGGTCGCCGAGAAGAGGCTGAGCTGACGGTCGTCGGGCGTGGAGGCCAGGATGAAATCAACGTCGTCGATGAAACCCATATCGAGCATGACGTCGGCCTCGTCTATGACCACGAATCTGACAGAATCGAGGCGGAGCGTCCGATGCCTGAGATGGTCAATCACCCTTCCCGGAGTGCCTACGACGACATGTACCCCCCGTCTCAGAGCCTCGAGCTGGACGTTCATCGACTGTCCGCCGTATATCGTCAGTACGTTGATGCCGGTGTACGCACCGAGCTTCTTGAGTTCCTGCGTGATCTGGACGGCGAGTTCTCGTGTTGGAGCGAGGACGAGCGCCTGCACGCGGTGGTCGTTGGGATTGACGGCGTGAAGCAAAGGGATTCCGAAGGCTGCGGTCTTTCCGGACCCAGCCTTGGCCTGCCCCACGATGCTCTTCCCGGCCATCAGGGGGCCGATCGCCTTCTCCTGAATCGGGAAGGGCTTCCGATAGCCGACGGATTCGACACCCTTCAGGATCTCAGGGCTCAGTTCCAATTCGCTGAAGCTTTCCAAGTTCTCTCGCTCTTGCTACAACGTCGGAGTCACAGTATCAGTCAGGTGTTCGCCGCTGAAACAATATGACGCAGAATTGCAGGAACCGATTTGAATCGCCCTATATTTAAGCGCCCTTGACTCGGTGAGATTCAATGGCACTTCGTGCCTGGTCCACGATGCTCAGGGCGAATTCACAAACACGGCCTCCGTTGCAGATGCATCGCTCAAGGCGAGAAGCGAGGGCCAAGGAGCCTGTCGAGGTCGTCGCCCTACTCCCACTTGTGGAAAGCAGGGTGGCCTTCCTTCACTGCGACGTACAGTCCCGACATCGACACAGTCTTCATGCCACCGACCTCTAGGCTCCCCTCCACGTGCACCCTGTCTCCTTCTATTCCGGTGCACCACGCACGGAGATGCAGTTCTTTCTTCAAGGGAGAGGGTTTCAAGAACCTGATCTTCAGTTCTGCAGTCACGGTCCCGGGGGGGACCTCAAGACCCCTGGCCTTCATCAGGGAATAGGCCGCGGTCATGTTCCCGTGGCAGTCCAGGAGGGTCGAGATTATGCCGCCGTTCGTGAAGCCGGCGAAGGCCATGTGCTGGGGCTCAGGCAACCAGTCTGCGACCAAGCGATTGCCTTCAGGCCTGCTCTTGATGTGCAGACCCTTGGGGTTCGCGGGGCCGCATCCGAAGCAGACCGCGTTAGGCGAATACTTGTCCTGGAGGCTCTCCATTGGTTCCTATCAACTCGGTCAGAGAATGAGTCTTGCGACGATGGTTTCCGATAAAAGGGTTTATGGGTTTGTCGTCTCCCTTGAGCCTGAGTCAGCTACAAATGCTTAGACAACGTCTCATCGGCCGGGTCACGATGGACCCGGCAGGACATGCTTCGACAGAGCGATCTAGCCCCGCAAATCGCACCAAGAGAACGTCCTCTCTCGCTGAGCCCGAGCGGCACCTCGCCGTGTAGATAGTCAAGACCCACATCGCGTAAATAATCCAGCTTTGGGCGTCTTGTCGCCGACACATGCTCGACTCAGGGGACATCGCATGGGTGCTGACGGCTACTGCCCTCGTGATGATAATGACTCCTGGACTCGGCTTCTTCTACGGGGGTCTCGTAAGAAGAAAAAACCTCGTTTCTACGATAGTCCAGACATTGACAATATTCGCCGTGGTGAGCCTAGTCTGGGCCCTATGGGGGTACAGTCTCGTCTTCGCTCCCTCGGTCAACGGAGTGATCGGAGACCTTTCAAAGGCGGGTCTGACCAACGTAGGCGCTGCCCCGAATCCGACTTATTCCAACACGATTCCCGAGCTGTTGTATTTCGCCTTCCAGCTGAAATTCGCGGCGATTACCCCGGCGCTCATCATCGGCGCGTTCGCCGAGCGTATCCGTTTCAAAGCCCTCTTGGTCTTCACGGTTCTCTGGACGACGTTCATCTATTGTCCGGTCGCGCACTGGGTCTGGGGCGACACAGGTTGGCTGAAGGCGTTGGGCGTGATAGACTTCGCAGGCGGGCTCGTGGTTCACATCACGGCCGGGGTTTCCGCTCTAGCAGCCGCCATAGTGATAGGAAAGAGGAAAGGAGTAGAAAGTTCAAACGAAGTTCGCCCTAGCAACATCCCATACGTCATTCTGGGAGCGGCTATACTATGGTTCGGGTGGTTTGGGTTCAACGGGGGGATGCTCTCGCCGCAGATGCGATCGCGGTGCAGGCCATCGTCAACACTAACATGGCTGCGGCTGCAGCTGCGGTCAGCTGGATGTTAGTGGATTGGTCACGGAAGGGGAAGCCTTCTGCGGTGGGGATAGCGGTCGGTGCGGTCTGCGGACTTGTAGCGATAACTCCGGCCTCTGGGTATGTTGGTGTCACCGCTGCCATCCTCATAGGGCTGGTGGTCGGAGTGCTGTCCAACGCTGTGGCGAACTGGAGGTCAAGCCGTAACCTCTTCGACGATGCGCTGGATGTCTTCGCCTGCCACGGGGTCGGGAGCATGTGGGGGGTAATCGCGACAGGAATATTCGCTTCAACCGCAATCAACGCGGGGGGGCCGAACGGAGCGTTCTTCGGAAACCCGCAGCTACTGCTGGTCGAGGCCTTCGCAATCGCCGTCGTCGCTGCCTTCGCCTTCTTCGGCTCGTTCCTGCTGCTCAAGGTCGTCGATTTCATCACGCCCATAAGGGTGAGCGCGGAAGAAGAGGAAAGAGGCCTGGACCAGAGCCAGCATGGAGAGGACGCCTACACCGTAGGATAGAGCAACAGCGCGCGCTCTCATCCGCCTCCCTATTCCCTCCCCTTCCAGATAAGGCAGGAGATGCGAGGGGCGTAATGTACACACAGAGACTTGACGGGCCCGGCGGGATTTGCACAGTTTACTGTTCAAATCCAGACCCAAACTACTTCTCCAGCGTGGCGCCCTGGCCGGACTTTGTCATCTGACGCAGTCGCGCGCCCTTTGGAGTTAACGGGCCAGGTGGGACTCGCCCCCAAACAGGTTCTGGAAGTGGATTCCAGGCTAATGATAGCCCAGCTAGGATTAGCCCCCAAGGCAAACCCAAGGGGTGGGTGAAGTGCTACATCATGCCATGCGGAATTACCAGACTCCGCACGTTTCCAACACTTGCACGAAAGGCAAAGGGCCGTGACGATTCCTTAGACCTGAAGGAACTTGGAGCTCTTCATCTCGTCCTGAGCTTGGAAGGCCTTGCTCATCGCTGAGACCTTCTTCGCGTCGCCGTGGACGAGAAACAGTTCGACACACGTTGATGGAGTGAGCTTGCTGTGGATATGCGTCTTGATTATCTGGTCGAACTCATGTTTGAGCCGCGTGACTGGTTCCTCTTCCTCGGTGTTGTGCGTGACCACGACAAGACCACTCACTTCCCCTGAAAGGCCAGACCGTTCCTTGTTGTCGTTCATCATCAGTCGAATCGCCGCCCGAACGAGCTCTGACCTGCCAGTGAAGCCGTATGATTCTTCTAGCCCGTCCATCTCCTTCAGCATCGTCTCTGGAATCGAGAGGCTAACTATTGGCATAGCCAGGTTTCTTATTAACGGGCATATAAACTGTGGTCTCCAGAGTAATAAGCCGCACCGCCAGGCCGCGCCGAAATCAGCGACACCGACCCGGAAGACCCGGAGTGGGTGGAAGGCATCTATCTGTCTGCTTCACTCGATCTGATTTCCGGAAAATTGGCCCGACGAACTTTACCGGGCTTGATTCGTCTCGGGAATCTCCAATCCCAGCCCCTCACACCCAAGTAGACGATGAACACGATGCTCGTAATGAAGAAGCTCACGGGGTACGGCTCATACACCGCGATGAACAGCCCAGACCATGTCGCGGCCAGGGCGATGAGCACCGAGATCATTATGACCCGCTGCGGCCGTTTCGCCAGATACTGGGCGGTTGCCGCCGGTGTCACCATCAGGGAGAAGATGAGAAGGACGCCGATCATCTGGACAGAAATGGAGACCGCCACAGCTACAAGAAGCATGAAGGCCATGCCCAGGAAGACCATAGGCATTCCCTTGGCTTCTGCGACGTCTTCATCCAGCGAGGCGAAGAGGAGCGGTCTGTAGAGGAGAGAGATTGCGCCCAAGACCGCTAAACCGAAGAAGAGCGTCTGGAGGACGCCGCTGCTGCTGATGCCCAGTATCTCTCCGAATAAGATAGAGTAAGCCTCGGTCGAATAGCCGGGGTAGAGTCTGATGAACAGGAGACCCAAGCCGAGCATGAACGCGAGCACAATGCCAATCTGAGTATCGCGATTTGCGACGCGGCGACCGAGTGCGGCTATCGCCAAGCCGCCCGCAGTTGAACCCAGAAGGAGACCGTAGATGGCTGGAATATTCACCAGGATGGCCCCTGCAGCTCCGGCGAATCCAATCTCGGAAAAGGCGTGAGCCACAAACGCCGAACGGCGCAACACTACGAAGTAGCCCATGACACCCGCTACGATTGCTATGACCGTCCCTGCCTCGAATGCGTGCTGCAGGAGCTGAATGTGCCACATCTGCTGGAAGTCGGCGAACAAATTGATGCTGAAGATCATGCCATGTCACCATGGTGCTCTTCGACGCCTATGATCGCGACATTGCCGTGGGGGTCACGCAGGACCTCGACCTGGACCCCGTACAGCGCCGTGAGGCTCTCAGAGGTCAGGACCTCGCTGGGCTTCCCCGTCGCTACCCTGCCGTTCGCGATGTACATCACTTTGTCGAGATGCGGCAGAAGCGGGTTGATGTTGTGAGCTATCAGCAACGCCGTCACGCCGCGCGAACGGACCACGTCGTTGACCAGGTGCAGCAGGTCAGTTTCGCGCCTCAGGTCAAGGTTAGACAGCGGCTCATCGAGCAGCAATATGTCCGGGTTGCTCACCAGTGCCTCGGCCAGGAATATCCTCTGCAGTTCTCCGCCTGACAACGCGCCGAGGGGGCGGTGTGCCAGCTCAGTCGCGCCGACACCTTCCAGCGCAGCGACAGCCGCGTCGCGATCTGTGTGGGAGAAGGGGTTGAATCCCCACCGTTTTCCTGAGAGCCCAAGCCGTACCAATTCAAGGCATTCGACATTCGTCTCGCTGTTTATTACATGGCGCTGAGGCACGTAGCCGATCTGAGGATTTCCGCGCTTAGGCGGAGCGTCGAATATCTTCATCGACCCGCTGATAGGCTGTTGCAGGCCGAGCAGCAAGCGAAAGAGAGTTGTCTTGCCAGCCCCGTTGGGGCCTATGACCGCGATGAATTCTCCGCGACCAAACTCGAAGTTGGCGTCTCGCCAAACGGTGTTGTCCGGGTAGCCGGCTGCCAGATTTTCTGCCGTGATGATCTTGGACTGCAATTCCCTACACCCGTCATTGCCCAGGAGCCTGAGCATTGAGCGTGTTCTGAATGACGAGTAACTCTGCGTTCATCCAGACTTGGAACGTGACGTTCGACGGCTGAATGGTCTCTGTCACGCCGACCGTAGGGACGTGGTTTTCGGCGGCCAGAGTCATGATGTTTTGAGTAAGCGGCGTCACTGTCTGCTCGTTGTAGACCAGCATTCTCACACTTCCGTTCTGGAGTTCCTGCTGGAATTGCACGAGGCTCTGCACTGGCGGGTCATTTCCTTCCGAGACAGCCTGCATGAATGCGGGAGGAGAAACGAGGTCAAGGCCCGTAGCGTTTGCCAGGTACACGAATATGCTCTCCGTAGATGCCACGTGCGTGCCCGCAAACTGTTGTCTTATCTCGCCTATCCGTTCGTTGTACACCCCAAGCGACGCGTTCAACGCGAGGTACTGCTGCTTGTAGTATGCTGTGTCGGTCGGATCGACGCAGACAAGATCCTTGTACATCGCCTTTACTGTGTCATTCACGTAGTATGGGCTGTACCAGAAGTGAGGATTTGCTGTGACTGACTGGTTGATGAGTTCTTGCACGTTCAGGACAGCCTGGTTTGGAGTGTTGCTTGCTGCAATAAGCTGCAGAGCCCAATCATCGTACCCCGCCCCGTTGACGATCACGAGGTTTGCGTCTGCAATCGCTTCGGCGTCGGCGACGTCGCCTTCATATTCATGAGGGTCGGCGTTGAGGTTTGAAACGATGCTCAGCACATTGACGTGCGTTCCGCCGAGCTGAGATACCAGGCTCCCCCAGAAGTTTTCAGCGGCGACCACCTGTATCGTTGTCGATGGGCTCGGATCGGTTGTCGAACACGGACTGGTAGTTGGACCCGGACTGCGAAAGACATAGAGTCCCGCGGAGATCGCCGCCACGACTATTATAACCAAGACCATGGCGGTCAGAAGCGTATTCCTCTTCATGGCTCATATCTCTCTCAGTTCAGCACATTAATAAGCATTCACGACTCTCTATTAATAACAAATGCTTTTCGAGGTAGTCTTTATTGATTATGATGTATGGCGAATCACCACCTTATGTGACGCGTTCCTTTGCCGGTCCTAGAAGGGACCTTGCAACCAGCCGAGTAAACAGCGAGAATCTAGCTATTCTAGACGAACAGAGCCCATTCTGAGCTTGTCTTAGGCGGGCCCGGTGGGATTCGAACCCATGATCTTCAGCTCCGAAGGCTGACGCCTTGATCCGTGCTAGGCTACGGGCCCGAAAATGCTGGGGGCGACCTGGGTAATTAAGAGATAACTCGGGATATGTTCTCTTCGAACGGTCTCTCGATCAAACCCCTGTCCGACACCATCGCAGTTACAAGTCCCGGAGGCGTCATGTCGAAGGCTGGGTTAGCCACGGAGACGCCTTTCGGCGCGATCCTTCTCCCTCGGATGCGGACGACCTCGTCGAAACTTCGCTCCTCGATCGTCACCTGCTCGTGAGTGTGGGAGAGGTCGAATGTCGAGTACGGTGCTGCAGGGTAGAATGGAACCCCATGCCTGTAAGCTAGGACTGCCTCCTGATAGGTCCCTATCTTGTTAAACACGAAACCGTCCCGCGTGATTCTGTCGGCTCCCACGATGACCTTGTCGACCCTGCCGAGGCTGATCATGTGACCCACGGCTGTGTCGGGAATCACAGTGCAGTCGATGCCGTCCGTAACCAATTCGAACGCTGTCAGGCGCGCACCCTGGAGCGCAGGCCTCGTTTCAGGCACCAAGACCTTCACCAGCTTCCCCTGCTCGACCGCCGCCCTCACGACGCCTAGTGCCGTCCCGTACCCCACGGTCGCGAGTGCGCCGGCGTTGCACTGAGTCAGGACTGTCTCTCCGTCCTCAATCAGGTCCGCGCCCACGCGTCCGAGCCTCCTGTTGGTTTCGATGTCCTCTTCCTCCATCATCTTCACCTCTGTCGCGATGGACATCCTGGCCTCGTCGACAGATTTCGCAGATCGGGCAACCTTCATGACCCGGTTGACCCCCCAGAAGAGGTTGATCGCCGTGGGCCGAGTTGAGCGGAGCAGATTCGCGTTGCCTTCGAGTTCCTTCATGAACTCCTTGAGGTCGTCTGCAGTGGAACGCACGGCGGCCAGAGCCACCCCCATTGCGGCCGCCACTCCTATTGCAGGCGCGCCACGGACAACCATTGTCCTGATCGCGTCGGCGACTCCCTCGGGCCGAGTGTAGGTGACGTAGGCCAGCCTCCCTGGAAGGGCTGTCTGGTCGATCATCTTCACTGAACCATCGCTCCAAGTGACCGTGCGCATTGTGAAGAAGTTGGCCAAGGAATGATCACTGCGCCAGGTCGGCTCTAAAGCGTTTCCACCATCGATTCCTTTGAACCTTCAAATATGGTCGGACTGACTTCGTCAAACCGAGAATCTTGGGAGAGGTCGTCACCCCCGAAGAGCAGGTTCAGCCATTCAACGCGGTTCTCGTAGACGGCACCGCAGTGGTGGTCGATCGAGAACGCTTTGGCGAGCTGGAAGAGTCAGGCTATGGGTCGCGGGAAGGCAAAACATTGGCCCTGCGCGATTATGAGGCGCTCTATCTTCTCTATGCGGGGAAGCTCGACCTGAAAGACGAGTCGGGAAAGGCGGTTACCTTCGAGAGGCTCGCTGAGCTGACACAGAAACGGGCCAGAGACGCCTGGACCAAGTTCATGATCTACAGGGATCTGAGGAGCAGGGGTTACGTCGTGCGGGAAGGATTCGGCTTTGGGACCGACCTGAGGGTCTACGAGAGGGGAGACTACTCGAAGAAGCCCGCGAAGTACGTCGTCTTCGCTCTGGACGAGGGGATCGAGAAGGGAATGGGAGAGCTACAGAAGTCGGTCAAGGAGATGGCCAGGATGGGGAAGGAGGCAATAATCGCGGTAATCGAGCGCAGGGGCGAAGTAATCTACTACAAGGTGAGCAAGGCAAGGTTCTGACCTGATGAGCTTCAGAGCAGGCCTCGACCTGATACGGCCGGCCAACTGCGCCATGATCGGCTTCGCTGTCATCGTCGGCGTCTTCGTTTCCAAGCCGGCTGACGTGAAAGTCATTCAGGGGACCTTGGGGTTCCTGACCGGGTTCTTCCTCTGCGCATACTCCATGTCTACGAACGACATTTGCGATGTCGAGGTGGACAAGGTGAACCGGCCTGAACGACCAATTCCGAGTGGCCGCGTCTCGACCCAGGCGGCGGTCAGGGTCTCCTTGCTCGTCCTGGTGGCGGGTGTTGCCTCCTGCGTCCTGACCCTGAACCCCGTCGCCGTCGGCATCGCCTTGCTGTATGCGATTCTCATGTGGATCTACAACAGCCGGGCAAAGCAGACGGGCCTCCCTGGGAACCTCCTAGTGGCATCCTCCCTCGCCGTCCCTTTCATCTACGGCGGCGTCGTTTCCGGTGGGAGTCTGACGAGGTCACTGCTGCTGATGATGGCGCTCACCTCGTTCTTCTCCGGTGTCGGGAGGGAGGTAGTGAAAGCGATGGCTGATGTCGAGGGAGACGCGAAGCGGGGGGTGAATTCCGTGGCGAGGAGCAGAGGGCTCAAGGCCGCGTCCTCTGTCGGTGCGGCTTTCTTCCTTCTCGCGGTGGTTGCCAGCTGGGTGCCCCTCGCGTTGGGGCTGGCGAACGAGTTCTACACCTTCGGGGTCATCGTGCCTGA
This sequence comes from uncultured archaeon, assembly GCA_963796355.1. Lineage (GTDB taxonomy): Archaea > Thermoproteota > Nitrososphaeria > Nitrososphaerales > Gagatemarchaeaceae > UBA183. The sequence continues at coordinate 597,102 of CAWCLD010000001.1, read as the reverse complement.
CGCGGTCTTCGTGTACCTAGCTGCCTCGATAGCTGTGAAGCACGACCCTGCCAACGCGCACAGAGTGAAGCGAATCGCGCTCGCGGGCATGGCCGTGGGGCTGATCGTCTTCGTAGGAGGCGCTTACTGATTGTGGTCGGAGAAGTACAGGCCGGCCAGCCTGGACTCCATGGTTGGCAATGAGGAGGCGAAGGACAAATTCGTGCTGTGGCTGAGGAAGTGGAAGCGCGGCTCCAGGGCCGCCCTCCTCGTTGGCCCCCCTGGAACCGGGAAGACGACGTGCGTCCACCTCGCGGCCGAGAAGCTGCGGCTCCAACTCGTGGAGCTGAACGCGAGCGACACCCGCACGAAGGACAGGCTTTCGAAGCGCATCGGAGAAGTGATCTCCAGCAGGAGCCTGTTCGACAGCAGGACGCTCGTCTTCCTCGACGAAGTCGACGGGTTGGCCGGGCGGGCCGACTACGGGGCCATCGATTTCATCAGGGACGCGGTCCGAAAGAGCGAGAACCCAGTAGTCATGGCAGCCAACGATCCAGAGTCGGACGAGGTGAAGAAGCTCTCGAGCGTGACAGATAGAATCGAGTTTCACAAGCCAGCGCCTGAAATCGTGGAAGCGCACCTTGCCAAGATCGCCGAGAATGAGGGGCTCTCACTCGAGGAGGGAGAGCTGACCTCGATCGCGAAGGCGGCCAACGGCGACCTGCGATCTGCAATCAACTTCCTGCAATCGGGAGCCGCTTCTGCGAAGGACGAGGAGATGACCACTTCACAGGCGATCAACGCCTTCTTTGACGCCGTAGAGGAAAAGGCAGCCCTCAAGGCGCTGAGGGCATATCCTGGCCAGCCTAGAGAGAAGCTCCACGACCTGTTCACTGGAGTAGTGAAGGCCAAGGTTCACGAAGAGATGAAGGCAGCCGCACTCGAAGTGATCTCGAGGGCCGACCTTCTCATGGGACGAATCATGAGGGGGAAGGATTGGAGGCTGCTAAGGTATCTCGACCCGATGCTGGCGTCAGAGCTCTGGAGGGCGCTCGGCGATGGGGGGGCGTCCTACTCAATGGATGGCGTCTCTTGGCCTCTGCAGGTCAGGATTTGGAATGACTCGAAGAAGCTCAAGGAAATCGGACTCCTCGCAGGCCGGAGACTCGGGATAAGTCAGAGGGGCTCCCTCGTCGAGGACATGCCGTACATATTGCTGCTCTGCGGGGGAGAGGCGTTCAGGAATGAGCTGGTCAAGAGCCTTGACCTGGATGAGAACTACACCGCCTTCGTCTCTAAGGAGGCAGGTCGGGCTCATCCAGCTAGTTGAACGGTTGCTGGTAGAACGCTTCTCTGGCCTCCTGCCACTCTGAGAGGAACTTCGTGATCACGCCGACGAAGAGGTTGCTCCTGTCGACACGGAAGATACGGATCCTGTTGAAACGCTTCTCGGCGAGTATTCCTGACTTCGTCAGGAACTCCAAGTGGCGCGCGGCCGATGTGTGCGAGAGCCCTGACCTCCGGGTGATCTCGGAGATGTTCAGCTCTCCGCTCTTGATCATCACTGTGAGCACCTTGGTCCTCCCGTAGGAGGACAGCAACTCCTCAACTTCTAACGTCGGCGACCATCCCCTTCTCAAGCTCCCCCATCAGCTCCTTCGCGGACACGAGCGACAGTCCGATCAGGGTGGTCCTGCCCCTCATGCCCCTGCCCGAGAGCTGGGTCTCTATGATGCCCTTCCTGGACAGCTCGTTGACGTCGTTCCACACCTGTGTGTGGTGGTTCGCCGCCACCCCCATGCTCTCGCAGAGGACACTGTAACTCTTCTCAACCTCGCCGATGGTGACGTAGGTCGAGTCTCCCTTCTTGAGGAGGGTGGAGACTGCCATCAGTATCAGCCGCTGGTGCCTCGACAGGTAGTTCAACTCCTCCTTGCTGAACCCTGGAGGCAGCGAAGCCTTGGCAGACCTGATGTGTTCGGGCAAGATCCGTGGTGACTCGGAGATGTCGGCAAGCTTCCCGGCCCTGTAGACCAGGTCGAGCGCGTACCGCGCGTCGCCGTACAGGCTCGCTATGTCTGCCGCCAGCTGCATCGAGTTGTCGCCCAAGGCGCCGTCGCTGAACGCTTCGCTCCGAGAGACTATGATGTCCAGGAGCTGGGCGGCCGAGTAGGGTTCGAGCGAGACTTCGTTCCACTGCACCGAGCTGAGGGTGCTGAGGTCCACGGCCTTCATGTAATCGAGCGTCTTCGAAATAAGCAGGGAAGAGAAAACCTGGCTCCCCTGAACCGTCTCTCTCAGGCGCGTTATGGTGTAGAGCGCAGAGGGGTCCGAGGTTATGAGGGAGTCGACCTCGTCGAACGCTATGACCAGGTGCATGTGGTTGCTCCTCAGCTCTTCGACGAGGACGGAGAGGAGCTCCTCGAAGCTGTATCCCCTCGACGGATAATTCTGCCCGAGGGTGCTGAGCGCCCTGACCATTACGGACTGCAGCGTCTTGTCAATCCTGCAGTTGACATGCAACATCTTCACCAGGTTCCCATACAACGCCGCCTTCTTCTGCAGCGATTCGCCGAGCTTCTTGGCAAGCATCGTCTTGCCCGAGCCTACAGGCCCGGAAAGCATCACGTTCTGGCTCGCCTTCGAGGCGTTCTGCACGACGCTCTGGAAGTAGAGTTCGAGAGCCCTGAGCTGGGCGTCGCGGTGAGGGATCTGGTGCGGCAGGTATTCCGGGAAGAGGAATGACTCATCCCTGAAGACGGAACGTGAGAGCGCCAAGGAGAAGTGCCGCTGATTCGTCGTTCTTCACCTTATAACCTTGATTACGCTGACGAGAACGTCCACATTAGGGAGGCCACTGAAAGTATTTCTTCGCCTCCGACGCATGGGTCAATGATTCGAGCCCGGGGGGAACTCATACCAACATCGGTATGGAACCGAGCTGCTAAACGTCTTGGTAGCCCGGCCTGATTAGATGCCACCGATTTGATTGTCTCACTTGAAGAATGATTCTAGATTATCGCCAGAACGAGCGTTCCCGTACTCTTGAGGTTATTGGAGTCTCCACTGTAGGCCGCCTTGATTCTGAGGCTCCCTGCAGCAGTCGCCGTGACCGTCACCGAGCAGCTTCCTGACGACAGTGTGCAAGTGTTCGAGGGGGACGTGATGCTTCCCTTCCCCGAAACAGTGAAAGTGACAGTCCCGGTCTGCGATGGATATCCACCGGATGCTGTCGCTGTGCAGGTGATTGGTGTGCCTATGCCGAAGGGCGATGGTGTGCATGACAAGGTCGTAGCTGTAGGTGCCTTCTTGACGGTCAGTGTAGTCGTTCTGGAACTACGCTGATTGTTGGAGTCTCCTATGTAGGTCGCGTTTATGGTGACGTGTCCACCCGTGGACCCTGTCATTGTCACGGAACATGTTCCTTCCGACAGGAAGCAAAACGAATCAATGAAGGAGACAGACCCAGTGCTGCTGTTTGACCAAGTCACGATGCCCGTCGGCGCGTATCCTTTCACCTTGGCAGTGCAGGTTATGACCGTCGAAGAGCCGGCGACCACGGATCTTGGCGTGCAGGAGACCGTTGTCTTCGAGGTCTTCACGGTCACCACCAAGTTGTACCATCCAGTGGTTGGAGAGTTGGCTGAGTCTCCCCAGTAGCTTGCTGTAAGTAGGACTGAGGAGCCTGCGGCGGTCGGCGTGAGCTTCACTTTGCATGCGCTGTACGACGCGTGCTTGGCATGCGAAAGTGTGCAGGATGCGCTTGAGAACGTACCCAAACCGCTGCTCGACCATGTGACAGTGCCGGCAGGCGCAGCAGTGCTGGATTCATGGACCGTCGCCGTGCAAGTGGTTGCCGAACCTACGACCACCGTGGACTTCGAACATGTTACGCCGAGGAGTGTAACTGTGAACGTCGCAGTAGCACTGTTGATATCGTCGCTTACAGTGATTGTGTTGGAACCGAGGATAGAAGAAGACGGGACCGTGAATATGCAACCTGAGTTTATGTTGCCAGATACGTCTGTGGTGCAGCTCGTGGGCATGCCGGCGGTCGAACCGTCATACGTGACCGTCAGACTGTGTGAAGCGATGAAGCCAGTGCCCGTTACAGTGACAGTGGTGCCCGCAGCGCCTAGTGAAGGACTGAGGGCGACACCGAACAAGGTCTCCGTGAAGCTCAGATAATCAGACGGCAATACGTTACAAGACCCCAAGAAGAGGTTGTTTGTTTCTCCGGTATATCCACCAGGTTGACAGGATGGCTGGATTGGAGCACCGGCACTTGTCTCCAGAAGGTCATTTACAGTAATCGACGTACCGCTGTTGAAGTCTGCTTGGGAACCGTCGCCGAGGCCGAAGACGTTGAACTCGGCATCCTGCCAGTGCTGGGACAAATCTAACACGCTAGCCGGAACCGTAACCGACCAGGACTGCCCTGTGGAACTATCGGTGAGGACGACCTGGTCATTGACGCTGCCACCGAGAGCTGACAAACTCAAGTGGCTGAGGTTTGAAACGAGTGCCAAAGGGGGGATTGTGAAGGAACTGTAGGCATAACAATCATTACCGTATGAAGACCAGCTGCTCCCCCCGGGAATCCCAGTTGTCGGACAGGAACCGTGACCAATAAGCCAATACCAAATTGAGAGCAATCCTACCCCCTCTCCCTCATAGTTCTGGAAGGCGAATTGCTCCCAACATTGTGCATTGACCCCATCAGTATACGCAGTGTTACAGGTGAAATACTGAGTGTTGAGCTGAAGAGAATAAGAGTTAGCTCCGAAATTGCTATCGTCCTCACTCGTTAACCCGTTTATGGACTGAAATTGCCCGCTTGCGTATCCTATCAGTGTTCCGGAAGGAGATTGCGCAACCCAGTTGACCCCGTCACCTATTGCCAATGGTATGTTGGATGCCTGATTACAGGCAACGGGCTGCCAGGCTGCACTTGAGTTATGGCTTACGAAGCATCCAGAACTCGGAGTGTTGATGCCTTGAATTGCATTTGATATGGGTTGGGTAGAGAAGCCGACATATGCGCGCGTAACCGCCGTCGCAGCACCTACAGGTGGGGGCAATACTACGATTGCAAACAATGAACTGACTGAGAGGAGGCCAAGGACACAAAGCGACGAAGCGAGACGTTGCGGGTTCCTTGTAGCCAAGACCACTCTTGCATCACGACCAATTAGGACTCGTGCGACGCATGTCAAAGGGCCTGTCAAACCGACTTAGGTGATATACGCATTATTTCGGGTGCATAACGCGTGCAATAGCTTGTCAAAGGTCCTGTGCAATCTCCACCAACGCTATTGGCGACTAAGCGTCAACATCCGCTGCTGAACGTGCGCGCATGACAGAAGGACCAACTTTGAAGAGACCCATAGAGAGATACAGCTTCACATAGCTGGTCAAGCTTTGAAGACTAGATACTTCCTGAGAAGAAAAGCGATGAAACCCACAATCACAGATTGAATTCCAAAAGCGAAGAATCCTGAAGTGAAACCGAGATGCTTGAAGAGATAGAAGCCCACAAACCATTCGAATACTCCAACTAACCAGTAGGCGATTAATTGGTAGAGTGTTCTTCTGCTGAAGAAAGCTCTCACGGTCGGTCTTGGCATGTCCGAAGCGTTAGAATGGAGTGTCTTAAGAAGAAACCTTTCGGAACGCTCGCCAATACGACAGCTTCCCGATTCAAGCGCTGACCTGCTGCCCTATGCACGCAGATCCCACGAACTCTCGAAGGCAGATGAAAGACGGCCATTCTATGGTCATGCTTTGAGTCTGTTCAGTCAGTGAGACGACCTGTCGTTGTGCGACGGGTGTCCGCCGACCACGGCTTGGTGGTCAGTTTAGCTGTCCTGTAACTGCCCAGGTTGTTCGAGTCTCCGCTGCATGTTACCTGCAGCGTGACCTTGCTAGCGGTCGTTCCCGTCATTGTCACTAAACACTTCGCTAGGTCAGGATTCCCGACGAGCATGTGGATGCAGTGGGCATACCATTTCTTTGTGTGCTTCGATCTGAGCATCTGAATCAAATACTCGAAGGGCGACTCGGCCGTCGAATGGCTCATAGGCCCCACGGTGTATAGTTGACAATATCGTCCCTATGACCTTGGTTATGCGTTGTGCGAGCGCGCTTCAGAAGGGTAAAAAGAACGCTGAACCCGCCGACAGCCGATGAAGGCCGTAAGATTCCACAGACATGGAGGCCCGGAGGTCCTCCAGTACGAGGATGCGCCCGAACCACTGCCGAGCAGCGACGAGGCGCTAGTGAGGGTCAGGTCATGCGCGCTGAACCACCTGGACCTCTGGGCGAGGAACGGGCTCCCCAACGTCGAGATACCGCTCCCGCACATCTCCGGGAGCGACATAGCAGGGGTGGTGGAGCGGGTCCCACCGGAGGAGAGTGATTTCAAGAAAGGCGACGAGGTGATTGTAAATCCCGGGATCGGGTGCGGAAGATGCGACAGGTGCCTGATCGGAAAGGATAACCAGTGCAGGTATTACACCATAATCGGGTACGGCGTTGACGGCGGATACGCTGAGCTGGTCAAGGTCCCCAAGGCGAACCTGATTCCGAAGCCTGAAGGGATGAGCTTCGAGGAGGCGGCTTCGTTCCCGCTCGTCTTCCTCACAGCCTATCACATGCTGGTGACTAAGGCGGGGGTCGGGGCTGGGGACACGGTCCTCGTTCTTGCGTCGAACTCCGGAGTGGGCTCAGCTGCGATTCAGCTGGCGAAGCTGTACGGCGCGGAAGTGATAGCGACAGGCGGAGATGCCGAGAAGATGGAGCGAGCGAAACAGCTGGGAGCCGACCACGTGATCGACCACTACAAGCAGGACGTCCTTGGCGAAGTCAGAAGAATCACCGGGAAGAGAGGCGTCGATGTCGTCTTCGAACACGTGGGCAAGGTCACTTGGGAGTCCAGCGTGAAGGCGCTCGCAAAGGGGGGTAGGCTGGTCCTCTGTGGGGCAACGACTGGGGCCGACGTGGTCACAGACCTCAGGTACCTCTACAACAGGGAACTGACCATCTATGGGAGCTTTATGTCGAGCAAGGGCGAGCTCCTCAAGGTTGTGAGCCTCTTCAGAAGCGGTAGGCTGAAGACCGTCGTCGACTCCGTCTTCCCCCTAGAGAGGGCGGGCGAGGCCCAGCGTAGGATGGAGGAAAGCCGGCACTTCGGTAAGATTGTGCTGAAGATCTAGTGCACGATTTCGTAGGAGTGGGTTATCTTTGCGGTGGGAGACAGAGACGCGCCCACGCTACAGAACTTCTGCGTGCTTTCCTTGATTGCTTCCTCGACGAAGCGTTTGTCGAGCTTCTCCCCCGACAGCACGTACTTGATATGAATCGAGGTCCACGGCTTGGGGAGGCCGTGTTCCGGGCGCTCGCCTGACAGCAAGACCTTGAGAGACGTGAGCGTCTGTTTCCTCTTCTTCAGGATCGCGACGATGTCCATCCCGGTGCACGCCCCGAGAGCCGTCAGGACGCCCCTCATCGGCCCTATCCCCTTCATCACCCCGTCGTTGGAGTCGTAGACGACCGTGTGGCCTGACGTGTCTGAGCCGAGGAAGACGTTCCCCCCTGACCAGGAGACCTCGGCCAGCCAGCTCTCCTTACTCGATTTCGATCACCAACGACTTCGACTTCGAGGACGCGGAGCCCTTCTCTATGAAGCTCCTGCGACCCCAACTCACGTAAGCGTTCCCGACCAGCCTGTGCCTGCCGTTACCAATCGTCGACGCTGAAAACCTGAACGTCTTCTTCACGTCGAGCATCTTTGATTTCGCGTCCTCCACGCCTATGGGTATCTTGGGGGGGCCGCCGTCCTCCGGGACGACCATCGCCCAGATCCTGTAGGGGAGGTCCGGGTCCCTGCTCCAGTAGAAGCTCGCCTTCCTCACCTCTTTCCTGATCTCTGCAAGCTTCTGTGTGAGCGGGCCTCGTTGGACCCCCAGCGAAATCCTCATAGTCAGCCTCACTATCTTGTCGAAATCCTCCCAGGCCACCGTCCAGACGTCAGGATGGAAAGCTTCTCTGAGTCCGCCGACGACCCGGAACTCAAGGTTGGCAGTCACAGTGTCTTTAGGAGAGTAAGACTTCTTGTCTGTGATCAGCCTGACCCCGTCCAGCCTGGTCTGTCTCCAGGAGTATTCGCCCCTCCTGTTCTTCAGCGGCAACGCGGTTCGGCCGCGGTTCTCCGCTGGTTAAAAGCTTGATAGTTCTTTATCTCCTGAACAGCTGTTCCATCTGCAAGTGTGATTTCTCGGTGGTCGTTGGTCATGCGGCCTTGCATGGAATGGTTCTCTCAGTTTCGTTTTTGTCTAAATCGGCAGGATTCAGGCTCCTTTGAGCGATTGCAGGCGTATTCTGATTATTACTTTCATTTTGGATGTCGCGAGGCCGTCTTTCGCCTCAGCCAGCTGCCGACCAAGGGCACATCCGACCCCGATATTCTTTGGATATTGCATGGTCAATGGGCCAGAAGTTCAAGACAAATTCCCTTTGGAAAGGACAAAATCCCTTGTAAAGGTTGCCCCAAGTCTGCGCAACGAGGGGAAAGGGGCAATCATGGCCGTCAACATCGATACGAAGTTGTGTATTCGGAACCGACACAGCTTAAATCCGAACTTTGCGTGTAACGTCGCGGGGACCGCAAGGAGACCTAGATGACGATAGCCAAGCCGGAGCCTGCCAACGTGAATGCTAGGACGGTTCAACTTGTGAAGCTCCTTACGGAGGTTGGACCCGATGTCCCGGAGATCTCGCGGAGGCTGGGGCAGTTCAAAGAATCGGTGAGATACCGTTACAAAGAAAAAATCCTGAACCGAGGTTTCGCGGTACAAGCCAACGTGGACCACGAGAAGCTCGGTCTGCGCAGGGTCACGGTAGTGCTCGACTTCGCCGAGGAATACAGGAAGTTCTCGCAGTCGATTCTCGCATCGATGAACGAACTCTGCTTCCTCGTCAGCTTCTCCAAGACGATGCCAGGAGGCTACTACATCGCCAACTTCAGCACGCCGCGCGAGTTCGTCGACGAACTGAAGTTCTTTCTCGGCGCGATGAAGGAGAAGGGAATGTTCTCCCGCCTTGATATTGTGGACTTCGACTGGGCAAGAGTTGCGCCCATGAAGTCAGAGTTCTACGACTTCGACACCGGTAGGTGGGACTTCGACTGGACAGCCAAGCCAACTAGCGACTTCGGGTCGGCCCAGTACATGCCATCGAGTCCGGCGAAGTTCGACTACGTGGATCTGCTTCTCATCAAGGAGCTCCAGATGGACGCGAACAAGTCGCTGAAGGAGATTTCGGATAAGCTCAAGGTGAACTACAAGAAGCTCGCGTGGCATTACACTACACATGTGATGGCGAGGCGCCTTCTCAGCGGTTACAAAGTCAACTGGATGGGCACGAGGTACGACTACGCAATCGAAAAGGTCCTTCACAGACAGCACAAGTACTTCGCTGTCATCCTGATGATCAACGGGGTCACTGAATACCAGACGATGTCTTTGAGACAGGCTTTCGACAGGCTTCCATTCCTTTGGTTCGAGGCGGTCGGAGTGAACTACTACTGCGAATTCGCGTTTCCGGTCGACTTCGTGGTCGAAGGGCTCCAGTACCTGACCGATGCGATATCGGGGGTCAAGGAGAAGACGGAGATCTACGTCATCGACCAGTCAGACGCCGCAAGCTTCACGATCTCTTACAACAGGTTCAGCCAGACTCGGAAGAGATGGGAATTCAACCTGGCAGACCTGATCAGCAGGTTCGAGACGTTGATTGTAGAAATAAAGAGGGAAACATCCTAGGCGAGCCTAGGATGATCCGAAACCGCCGATTATCTCGAGCGGACCTACTCTTAGGCCCAGGGACGCAAAAACAATGCTTGCGCCAGCCAGAGCTAGCATCCCGAAGCGGATCTTCTCGTCTGTGGTCATGTTTGGGGGGTCGTCTGAAGTCGCTTTTAAGATTGCGCCTACGCATGAGCGCCGCCTATCAGCTCTAAGCGTATTCCAAAAGAGTTGCCCAGGCGGAGCGTCGCGGCGACCTCGGACACAAGAAGCGGACCCTGCAAACCCTAAATACAAAAGCGAAGGTTCCCGAACCGAGAGCCACTGCCCGAGAACTTGCAGGAGAAACACCCGCACATCCCCGCCCGTCGGGTCCTGGACAGGGTCATCCTCGGAGGTAGCGACGGGGCAATCGAAGCTGTGGCAATGACGGCCGCCCTCAATGGCGCCGGCGTGGCCTTTCACACAATACTGATCGCGGGGTTCGCTTTCGCCGTGGCAGGAGGTCTCTCGATGTTCTTCAGCAGCTACCTGTCCAGCAGGTCCGAGATAGACCTACTGCGAATTGACGTTCAGCGAGAGAGGATGGAGATCGAGATGGAACCCGAGGAGGAAAAGGCCGAGCTCGAGGAGCTCCTAAAGAAGGAAGGGTACGACCAGAGGGAGGTCGATGTAATGATGGGAAGGCTGGTCAAGGACAAGGAGCTGTGGCTCAGAACACAGCTGAATCACGAGTTGCGGCTGCACATGGAGGACCTTGCAACCAACCAGTTGGTGAGACCAGGCTCCGCCGGCATCGCCTTCTTCACCCTGGCCCTAGTCGCCCTTTCCCCATACGAGTTCGCCTCGAGCTACATTCCCGCTTTGCTCATCTCGGTCGTCCTCTCCCTCAGCGCTCTCTTCGCGCTCGCGTCGAGAATCTTCACCCCGAGCCACTTCAACTTGAGAGCAGGTCTGGAGTCTGTCGCAGTGGGCGGAGCTGCCGCGGGGTTCCTCTACGCCCTAGGTCTGATTATCTCGTCAGCGTGAAGGGCTTCACATTCATTAACCGGTGTCGTTCTGTCGACGTGAAGAATGTCAGAAGGGGAGGCCCATCTGGTACCGGTCCCCCAGCCAAGACCGAGCGCTGTGAAGGAGTTGCTCGGGCGGCGGAGGCTTGCGCTCCTACTGATCGTCCTCCTCGTCGAGCTGGCGATCTTCTTTCTCGCGACATCGGTGCCCATGGACGCGGCCACCCGGCAGGTGCTGCAGAACGAGGCGAAGAATATCACCGGAGCATCGAGTAGTCTAGGTCCAGTGGATCAGTTCGTCTCCATCTTCACCCACAACGCAGTAATCGCGTTTGGGGAGATGGTTCCGGTCGTCGGAGGCCTCCTCTGGGTCGTCTCCATCTACGCGACCGGGCAGATATTCCAGGCAGTGGCTCTCTCCCAGGGTGCTCCCGGAGCGTTGTATGGCCTCCTCCTCCTCTTCTTCCCATTCGCAATCATCGAGCTGTCTTCGTACGCAGTGGCGGTCGGCTCTGGAGTCATGCTGATTGTCGCCTGGAGACGGCGCCGACTTAGGAGTGAAACGAGAGTTCTCGTCCTAGAAGTAGGGGTCGTCGCCGCAATGCTGCTCCTCGCGGCGGCCATGGAGACCGTGACCATCGTCAGTCCTGTTCTGGGCATCGCCCTCTGGATTCCGACCGGCCTCGCAATCGCGGCCCTGGCTCTGATCTCCGTCAAGACCCAGCCCACGTCTGGTATGAAGCCGACCCGGGAGACAGCGAGCTAACTCCTTTGGATTCTTCCTGCCATCTTGAGGAGATCTGAACCGTTTCTTGTGAGATCATAGAAAACTCTCTCCCTCCCCCTTGCCGTCACGACTCCTGACCTCCTCACTAGAGCGAGTTCCTCGAGCTCGCCAAGATGCTGGTAGATGCTTGCAGTGGTGATCGTCCTTCCAGATGAAAGTTCCTTCCAGAGTTCGTATCCGAAACGAGGCCTGCTTGCCAAGGAGCGGAGCAGCCGCAGCTTGGTCTCCCCAATCTGCACCCGCGCAACGGGGTAGTCTTCTTTCACGACCACCTGCCTGGTTGCCTTGGCGATTCTGGAGATTGCCTTCGTGTCCTTCAGCCCCGCACCAGTAATCACGCAGACTATGGCCTCGTCAGCATCTATCAGGCCTTGCGACTTCGCCGTCTGTAGCGCCGCCACGACCGAAGCGGCCGCAGGCTCGGCAAAGATGCCCTCGGTCCCCGCTAGAAGACCAGTCGCGTCTATGGTCTCTCTCGCGGACGTCTCGATCCATTGCCCCCCAGACTCCTTCATCGCCTTTGTCGCCTCGCTCATGAGAATAGGCTCGGATTCTTCAAGCTCAGTGAAAGGCTCTTCAGCCTGGTCTGTGTACTTCGTCCGACGCGGATCCCCAGCAGTAGGCGCAGACCCCGAGAACTGTACCCCCACAAGTCTGCAACTCGACCGGTCGATCAAACCAGAATCCTTCAGCTGCTGGATGGCCCTCCAGAACATGCTTAGGTGTCCTCCGGTTCCGACTGGAACGATTATCACGTCAGGCGTCTCCCACCTTAAATCCTGAACGATCTCGAAGCACGTCGTCTTCTCTCCTTCTAAGAGGTACGGGTTCCCTGCAGTCACAGAGATAGAGCGGTCGTGGGATTCGCTTCTCTTCACGGGTTTCGAGGATGTTTCGATGCGCGCACCGTAGGCAATCATCTGGTACAATTTCCCCCGGTCAGTGCTCGGGCGTATCCTAATCTCAGCACCGATGCCCGCCTTTGCACAGTAAGCCGCGAGCGAGGCGCCCAGGTTTCCCGTGGTCACGCAAGAACAAGTCTTGACGCCCCTCTCCTTTGCCAGGCTCACCAAGACTGTCGAACCGCGATCCATAAAGGAACCCGTGGGGTTCCTGCTTTCGTCCTTGATCAGAAGGTGACCGAACCCCAACTTCGACCCAAGTCTTGAGGCCCGCAACAGAGGAGTGCCGCCTTCGCCCAAGCTGACGACATCCTGAGCTGCAGCCCTCGGCAGGAGCGCCCCGTACCTCCAGACCCCAGGGGGGAGCTTCTCGAGGTACTCCCTGTCTACGGAGGGCTTCTCTCCCCCGGCGATGATGACAACCGAACCGCAAGCCTCGCAGGACGCGTCCAGCAAGTTGGTCTCCAGAGTGTGAGAACAATTCACACATTCGAAGAACGTCATCGGCTGGAGTAGCGGAAGGTGAGACCAATATATAGGTTGGAGCTTATATATTCAAGACGATGGCCTCGACTTCGATTCTCGTTATGACGTGGGACACTACTGAGCGGAGGTCCGCGTGACACCCGGAATAGCGGTCCTGGAACCGAAGAGAATGGACAGCAAGGCTGTTGCTGGCGCAGCCGTCTTCACCGCTTTCGTGGCTGTCGCTACAATGTCGTTCGCACTGGCAATCCCTGCAACGCCTAGCGGTTACTTCAACCTCGGCGAGGTGATGGTGTACATCGCCGCGTTGCTCACTGGCCCCTATGTCGGGGCATTCTCGGGGGGAGTCGGCTCGATGCTGTCTGACCTCGCTCTGGGAGCTTCAAACTACGCCCCTGGCACTCTCGTGATAAAAGGTACCGAAGGGTTTGTGGTGGGGTACCTCAGCTCGAGGGTCTCAGATGGAGTCTCAAGAGGCAGGTGGCGGGCGACGACCATTGCCGTGGCCGCTGCCGTGGGTCTGCTGCTGGGTGTCCTTGGAGATCTCTACTTCACTGGTTCGTACCGACTGACCCTGGGCCTCCCGGTCGGCGGACAGACGAACATCGCATTTGATGTCCCCGTCGCCCTGTGGGTGGGGTTGGGCGTAGTCGCGTTCTCGCTGATTGTCGCGGCCGGATACTTCGTAAACGAGAAGGTCGGCTGGACGGTCTTCGCGGTCCTGGCAGGAGGCTCCATCATGGTGATGGGATACTTTCTGTACAACTACATCGTGCTGGTGATCGGCTTCGCGCCCTCGGCCGGCGAGGTCCCGTTCGACATCGGCCAAGCGCTGGTCGGACTCTTAGTTGCAGTTCCTATAGCAGCCCGAATCAGAAGAATCTTCTTACGAACGGCTCCCGCAACGGTAGGCCCGCAGCGGCCATGACCTGCAAGAGAGAATCTGGAGGGACTGGTCTTTCCCCGGGCAAGATCCCGATTGGGGTGTTGAAATCGACGGTCCTCAGGATGACAGGGGCCCAATCGGATGCCATTGTCACGCCGCCCGAGGCAGGGCTAGACTTCGCCGCCCTCAAGCTCGACAGCGGTTACATGGTCGTGTCTGCAGACCCAATCACCGGGGTCTCGGAGGACATCGGGCACTATGCCATCGATGTAAGTGCCAATGACGTGGCCACCAGTGGGAACAGACCTCAGTTCGCGGAGTCTATCATGCTGCTGCCTGAAGGTTCCTCTTCGAGGGACGTCAGAGATGTGGCCAGACAGATGCACAGGGAGGCAAGGAGTCTGGGGATAGCAATACTGGGAGGTCACACCGAGGTCACCCCCGGCCTAGGTTTTCCCATAGTCGCCGTGACCGTGTTCAGCTTCGTCGAAAGCTACGTCTCTTCGCGAGACGCGCGAGCTGGGGACGTCATCATGATGACGAAGTCGGCTGGCTTAGAAGGAACCTCGGCTCTGGCCCGACACGGCAGCCTGAGCGGAAGGGTCCCAGCGCGCATCATTCTGAGAGCACGCGGCTTCCGCTCGAGGATGAGCGTCGTCGAGGACTCGGTCGCCGCATTCCAGACCGGATTTGTCCGTGCGATGCACGACTGCACCGAGGGTGGAGTCCTCGGCGCGGTCTTCGAGATGTCTCTGGCGTCGGGTCTGGGGTTCGTTCTGAAGGAAAACGCCGTCCCTGTGGCCAACGAGACGCGCTTGATCTGTAAGGCGCTCGCCCTCGATCCCCTGAAATTGATAGGGTCGGGCTCAGTCCTCCTGTCTGTGAAGAAGGGGAGGGAGGCTCACGTAGCGAAGGCTCTCGACCCGGTCTGCAAAGTGACAACCATCGGAGAGTTCACAGAGAAGAGCAGGGTCTTGGTCAAGAGGGACGGCGGAGAAGAGACTGTACGTTCGGCTCCCGAAGACGAACTGTGGCGCGCTTGGCCAGCACGCCTGAGGACGTCGCCTCGACGAGGATTTCGCGACTCGAGAAATTGGTAGCCTACTCGACCCAGGAAAACTTCTTCTGCATCGACTTGCTGTAGATCCTGGCCCAGTCGAGCCCGACGTCGTCGCACCACGACTTGTAGACCCTGGGGTCTATGTAGTTCTTGAGCGATGTGTTGAGATTGTAGTTCTTCGTCCTCTTGAAGAAATCCAGCTCCATCTCGAGCTTCCTCACCTTCCTGTCGTTGGACCCGACGGCCTTCGCATTGCTGAGCCTCTGTTTCCTCTTCTCCAGTGACTGTTCCCAGGTCTTTGGAGGGGTCCTCTGGTGGTTGCAGAAGATGGCCGCCTCCAGGTTGGCTTCCTTTGCGTGGTACAGCTTGTCAAGGTCGTCGGCGTCTCTGACGTCCCTCGAACGGAGTGCCTCTTCCGTTTTCGCAGTGGCGTGATAGGTCCTGAAGGCCTTTGCAGAGAGGCCTGGGACAATCGACGAGAGGAATCCATTAACCATCCCGGAGCTGACATCGTGGAAGATTTCGGCTTCGGACGCCTTGCCGCTGGTGAACTCGCGGAGGTTCCTGACGACCGCCTCTGGAGGCGTGTCCTTCTTGTTCCAAGGAACGCTGTCCTTGCCGAGGAAGTTGAATTCGACGTCGCTTCCCCTCACTGTCACGTGTTCGACCCTGAGGGTGCTCGCGCCGACTGTGTCTGTCTCGTCTTCGTCTTTCTCGTCTCCGACCCTCATCCCCAGGGTGTCTATGAGGTAGCAGACCGTCGCCACCTGTCGAGTCCGATCGTCCTTGGATTCCAGCCCCTTGAGAATCCTGCCCCTAATCTTCTGGAGGTTCTTCCCGACCCTGAGCGCGTTGTCATACTTCGCCTTGTTTCTGGACTGTTGCAGGGGAGAACTCTCGTGCAGCCAGACGTACTTCTCCTTCCCCGTGAGCTTGTCGATCCACCTGGCCATCCACATCGAGTCATGGTCGTGGACGACTGCCCCCCACTGGCCGGGCGGGACCTGGGCGGACTCCCCGAGGTTGAGCGTCACATCTTTCTGCTGAACCCTCGGTTTCCACCTCCCTCTGAGCGGATGCTGCCCCCTCCCCATGAAGAGCCCAGGGGGTTCGACCATCCAGTTGGCAAAGTCTACCTCCTTTCCATCGAGCAGCGCCCGCCCGTACAGGGCCTTCAGGGCCTCCCTCCGTTCCTTCCGAGAGGCGGCCAGGTTCTTCTTCTCGTCCTTGTTCATCGCTTCCTTCTGAGCCTTCTCCTCATCCACGACGTGAAAGAGCTCGGAGAGGTTGACGTCGGAGAACTTGGCGCCTCTGGACCAGTCTGGGAGCTGCCCAGCGAAGTCGAGCATGAAGTTGGTGGTGAAGACCGGGTCCTGAACGTAGGGCGTGTCCTTCTTCTTCGCGAGGTGGTACGCCATCTCCTCGGCCAGCGGCGACAGGGCAACGGGCCTCCCCCTGACCTTCACGGACAGGCCTCGCGGGGAATAGACATCCGGAAAGTTGACCCCGTTGTGCGAAAGGGTGGTCCAGTAAGCGGTCATGAGTCGGATGAGCCCAGCCCTCCTCGTATGTATATAAGAAAAATGGCTGCCGTCCTCGTGACTCCCCTGCGTCCCGGCAACGGATTAATACGCTAGGGAGTCGGCGTTGCAAAACATCTTCCATGTGGCTCGACTTCGAAAGAATGAAGACCCCTACCCTTAGGAACCCAGTGATGGTGGTCGCAGTCTCCACCTCGCTTCAGCAGTACAAGGCAATGTACTCCCACGCACGAGAGCTGGGCGACTACATGCTCAGAAGGATGAAGTTCGAGCACATCGCGACAATCCGCGCGTCCGCCTTCCCGCCCGAAGTCATCGTCAGGGATGGGGGCATCTCCTCCCTGCCCGAATGCCATTTCCACCTGAACAGGGAGAAAAGGGACCTGGTCCTCTTCACCGGCGACACAGGCCCCATGGACGGGCAATACGAATTTGCAACGACCTTCCTCGACTACGCCGAGGAGCTTGGGGTGAAGGAACTGTACTCCGTGGGGACAAGGTGGACAGAGAGCCCGCTGCCTCCGGGCACTGAGCCCGAGCCAAATGGGTTCTCCACTGACCGCGTCGGAGTCGCGAAGCTGAGGGAGAACGGAGTCAAGATCATAACAGAAGAACCGGCTCCCTTCTTCACGTCGATGGTCGTTGGCATGGCCAAGGGGCGCGGGATTAGGGGATACAAACTGTCCGTAGACCACGGAGAGCCGAGTCCGCACTCCCGGTCCGTGGCAAGGCTGCTCGGTGTGCTTTCGGCCATGACAGGCTTTCAGGTCCAGCTCGAGGAACCGAAGGCGAGTTCGGAACCTTCTTCGCCGCCGGGACAGGCCAAGGACAGCACAATCTATCGGTAGCGGAACCCTCAGGTTACGTGAGTCGAAGGTGCCCGCTTCTCCGTCGCGCATATCAGGCTCCTAGCCTAAGCTCAACGCAGAACCTCACCGATTTGTTTATCCGTACGCGCAGTCGCGCGCCCGAACGCATTGCATGCTGTGCGGGCTGACCACGCCCTCGAGAGCACCCTCGAATGGGCAATCGACAGGATGAGACAGAAGGGATTCTTGATGAGGTCGTCCGTCACCCTGTCCGTCAACCCCGAGCTTGCGATAATGGGTTACGCGAAGAAGGAAGGTCAGTCGAACCGAATCGTCATCTCCGAATGGGCTCTGGATTCTGAAATGCTCGGCGGCTTGATCTTGCATGAGCTCGCACACATCTACTTTACAGAAAGCGGGGCACACTCGCACGACGAGGAGCTCTTCGAGGAGGTGCTTCGTGGCCTCAAGGAGCGCGAGGGGCTCCGGGCCAAGGAGACGGAACTTCTGATTGACGCCTTCAACCATCTGCAGAACATCCTGGTCGATGATGTCGTCTTCGCTGTGATGGACGGAAAAGAGCTCGAGACGGCAAGACAGTTCTTTGCTGAATGGGTCTCCGACAGGCCATCCGGCGACCCTGTGCTCGACACAGCGCTGTTGACCAGGAACGCTTTCGCGGTCGCTTCGCTGAAGCGAAGGAAGCTCCTTGAGCGTGACAGCGAAATGCGCTTCAAGAACAAGGGGTTCATTTCCGCGATGGGCCAGCATGTGGAGGGAGAATACGACTGGTTGGAAGGATTCCTCGAAAATTCGAAGCCCGACTGGGACAGGAAGCAGTTTCTTGCCTCGATAGGAGAGTACTTCGAAAGAATCCTTGCGCTGATGCGGTCCTCCGCACGGCTCGACGACTTGAGATAGCGTTCATAGGCGCCCGCGCCTTCAGCGGATGTCTTGGACACCTCGTCTGGACCAGAGGCAGCATTCCAACGACAGTTCTCTCGCCGCTTTGACGCATCAAAAAATAGTGGCCGCCGTGCCCGAGTGACCCGCCAGACCGAAGGGCAGCCCTATGTTCCCGTGATAGGCTGCATCGGGAGGGGCTCTCCGTGCTCGCCCGCAGCACATCCGCAACCAACAGCATGACCTCCCCGCCTTAGAGTTCCCTTGTAGAGGTCGTCTTCCAGCTTCCTGCCGGTCTTGGCTTCCCATGCCTCGATGGGCATGCCGTACTTCTGCTGGATCCTGTCGCGGTACCACTCCGGGAGGACATTGAAGCTGCAGAACGGAATTATTCTCAAGTCAGGTGTAAGGTAGTGGATGCTGCACCTCTGCACCCTCTCCTCATCCTGATTGTACTTGTCCTGGAAGTGCATCATTCCAAGGAACATGCTCTTCAAGTGGAACTGGCCCACTGACGAGTAGTCGTGCTTGACCAATGCGTCCGTCAGCAGCTTCGCAAAGCTCAGGCCCTTGGGCTGCTTTTCTTTGTTGACGAAAGACGATATCCTTGTCAGGACCTTGGCCGCAACCAGGTACCGGTTGGTTCCCGAGTCGATCTCTTCAGTCTTCTCATCGAGGTATTCGATCACTCCCGGGATGTCAACGAACTCAGGCAACGGGACGAGTCTTTTCTTGTCGGGGTCGTTGAACACGTAAGTCCCCGCACCGCATGCGAAGTGTGTCGAGAGCTCGTACTGCTCCTTCTTGGTGAACGCTTCGATCAAGCCGGTCACTGACGAACAGGACGGCACCGGGAACCAGCCATCCTTCGGGAGTTCTCCGTTGGTCTGCTCCTCGACCCTCTCGATGCAGTCGGGGATAGTAATCCTGTACTTCGCCCGCTCGGCCTTCGTCAGCCTGCCAGTCAGCGAAACAGGTTGGAAGTTCACCGCGTGGACTGTGTCAATGTTCCTGTGGCCGAAGCGTATGATGTCCCCCAGCTCGTGGTCATTAATCGACTTGATGATGGTCGGCACGAGGACGACCCCGACCCCCTGTCTGCGGCAGGCTTCTATCGCGTATGGGACCTCCCAGTGGTTCTTCGGGTTGGTCTTTGGGGTCGTCCCATCGAAACTCATGTAGAGGTTTGAAACCCCGGCGTCCTTCAGCCTCTTGGCGAGGCCTGGGTCCAGAGCCAGGTTGATGCCGTTCGTGTTCAGTTGGATGTGGTCTACTCCTTCCTCCTTCAGGATCTTGACGATAGCCGGTAGGTCCTCCCTTAGAGTTGGTTCGCCGCCTGTGATCTGGACGGAGTTCCCCGGGACCGGTCTTTCGGCCCTCAGCAGGCGGCCCATCTCCCTGATCTGGTCCAGCGTCGGCTCGTAGACGTAGGCTCCTTCGAGCCCCTTCTTGACATAGAAGAAGCAGTACCAGCAGGTCAGGTCGCATCTGTTTGTGACTGTGATGTTGGCGAGCGCCGTGTGAGACAGGTGGCTAGAGCAGAGGCCGCAGTTCGCGGGACACGAGCGGACGTCTAGAGCCACGTTGGCCGCGTGGGCACCCCTTCCGTCCTTCCAATAGCGCGAGAACTTGCTGTACATTTCGTAGGAACCGAAGTAGAGTTCCTCGGTCTCGCCGTGCTCGGGACAGGTCTTCGTCATCCAAACCTTGTCGTCCCGCTCGAAGACGATCGCTGGGAGGATGCGGTTGCAGTCGGGACAAATCGACTGAGTCTGTCGGATGAAATTCCCTCTCGAAATCTCTTTCTTGAGTTCTAGACTAGCGTCTGCGATTTGAGTCATTGGAAAGCGCTGGTCAATGTCCTTCTCGTGGCGAGCATATAAGCGTTTTAACTTTACAGAGGGTGAAAGGTTAAGATGTGGGCCAGTCTCACACCGGCCCGGAGGACTTGTTGAATCTACTCTGTCTCGACGGCAGGCCGGCCAGCAATTGAGCCTGAGTGAAGCCGCAGGAGCGGCTCTGGTAGCCCTGGGCCTTACGGGCAATGAGGTCAAGGCATACGTCGCGCTTCTGAAGGGCGGGACGATGACAGCAAACGAAGTGAGCAGGGAGGCAAGGATACCCTACTCGAAGGTCTACGACGCGCTCGAGTCGCTGCATGACAAGGGGTGGGTCGAGGAACAGAAGAGCAGGCCAATCGTCTACACCGCCAAGCCTCCTGACACCGCGCTCGAGGAGCTGAAGTCGAGGCAGGAGACGGCCAGGAGGGAGAAGGAGCAGATAGCGCTGGAGGAGCTTATGGGGGTCTACGTCAGCCGGGGTGAACAGGAGAAGCCGGACATCTGGATAATGAGGGGCACGAACGAGATCCTGTCGAGGGTGAAGAACCTCCTCCTGAACTGCAGGACAGAGCTCCTGGTCGCGCTCCCGCCCCAGTTGCTTCCCTTCACCGACAGAATCGAGCCTTTGCTGGCCACCCTGAAGGAGAGGGGGGTCAAGAGCCTGATACTCGCTTCGCCTGACCTGGCGGGAGAAGTCGTGGAAAGGCTGTCAAGATCTGCCGAAATCAGGACGAGGAAGACGATGTACGGAGGAGGCCTCGTCTCCGACTCCAGAGAGGTCGTCCTCTTGCTGGGTGGAGGAGAGCAGGGAGCCCTGCCGCTCGCAATCTGGGCTTCGCATCACGGCTTAGCGAGCTACGCCAAGGATTACTTCGAGTTCCTCTGGAATTCGCAAGGGACTTCCGCGGTTTGAAGGACGGCATCGGGTGCAGGCCTCACGAGAGGAGAATGAGAGTCGACGAACTGATACTCGAGCTGATTCCCACCTACAAAGCCGCAACGGAGAAAAGGGCGGACGAGGGGGGCGGGTAGGAAAGCTTGAGCGATTGCCCCCACGATGTCGTCTTCATAGGCATGGTGAACGTAAACAGGGACAACTACCTCCAAGGAGTCGTCGACGTCTGGAGGTGCAGGAAGTGCAAGAGACTCTACTGCGACGACAGGCGGTACGGAGAAACCCTGAAGGCGAACGTCGGCTTCGAATCGATCCCTGACGACGAGAAGTGGGGCATCTTGACCTGCACCACGGTCAAAGAAGTCACGATGAACAGCCTGGGAGTGAAGCCAGGGAAGAAGATCATTCACGCGTGTAAGAGCGGAGAGACTCGCGAGTTCTTAATTGCCGGGGACTACTCCCTCTCTCCAAAGGTCGCCAATCCGATCCACAGGATCTATCTTGTCGAGGAGTACGTCAACAAGAACATAGAAGCAGGGTACTACAGGTTGACGCTGCGATAGGCTTGGTCAAGGTCACCGCCCTAGCTGCTGGCGCTGGGATACTGACGGGCCTGGTGACAGTCGGAGCATGGTTCTCCGGACTTGTCCTCTTCGTCCTTTCTGGGTGACGCCAGCGCCGGCATTTGCGATTGCTCTGGTCCTCGATTCGTTCGTGGCCCTCGTCGGACCGAAGAGGATCTTCTATGCCTCAGCCCTGCTTTCGGCTCTGATGACGGGGTCGGAATGGCTCGGCTCAGGCTCTGACGCGACAGTCGTCAACATACTGGCCATCGCAATGGCCGGCGTCACGCTAGTTCTGAGCGTCATCGCGGCAAGATTTGAGCCCGAAATCTCTGAGCAGTCCCACCTCATGAACCTCCCGGTCTTCGGCTAGATCCCGAAGGCTTCGAACCGCCCTGAGGAGGCTACGCCCTCCATAGCGAGCCAAGCGGAAAGGCGAAACAGAGGGGAGAAGCTAGTTTGTGGCTAGGCCTTGTCTGGTGGGTTCCCGACTCAAGATCTTTCTCATTGTGTTCAATCGGGCTAATCCGGTCATCACCCACCATGGAGGGCTGTTTGTGGCTTTCGTTAAAGTCTTGAGCCGGAAGAAAGGACTCTTGCACTGATGGGTGATTCCTCATCCCTTGCGTCGCGGCTGACAGCTCGTCGCTTCCTCCAAGCCGCATCTTGGACGGCCGAACTGAAAGAGATACGAGCGTTGGGGATAAGCTCCCCCGCCAGGGCTAAAAAGTCGCGGCAGGAATCAGTTTATAACCAGTGAGCCGTTCGAGGGGTTTCGGCGTGGAGATTTGGTAGAGCTCGACCTGACCTGCAACCTCGAAGGTTTCCGCAGGTTCCTGATCAACAGCACCTGCAGGAGCTACATTCCCGAATCCTACTTCCGCGACCCGGAAGTCTTCCCCGAAAAGGAGGGAGATCAGGGGTCGATCTATGTGGAGGCCGTCGACAAAGTGGACCTAAAGAAGATCAGAGATGTCAAATTCATCAACGCCCGCGACGTCCTCGGGATAATCTACACGTCAAAGAGTGGGAACACGAAGCTGAAGTGGAGGCAACTGAGAGGAAGAATCGGCAGGATGTCCGGAGAGGCCTCCGGAAACTCGCTCGGGAACCTGGTGATGGCGCGCATCCTCTCGCCCGACGATGTAGAAGAGATAATCGCAAGCCAGCAGGTCGAGGGTGGAGCCCAGCAGCAGGCAGAGCTCAGTCCCGAGGAAGAGAACCAGCCTCAGCCAGACCTCGCTTCAGAGTAGACCAGTTTCCAGCGAGAAAACGGTCTGCAAACGCCGCCTCCGCTTAGTTTATAGTGGACAGGCCCCTGGTTCGAACTGATGAGCAAGGTAAAGGTCAACAGGATAACCAGCGTGACCGACCCCTTGACCGGGCTTCCGGCAAAGCAGATCGAACTGATTGAGGTCCGGGACTCGCGCAGGCCAGAAATGTTCCCTGCCAGTGACGAAGGAAGGGCGATTCAGGGGATGGTGTCTCAGTTGCAGTCGATGGGGCTGATGCCCCAGATTAGGGAGTTCGGGTTCTCCAAGGTGACAATGATCCTCACCGAATCCGAGTACGACATGCTCGGAATACGCCTTGACGTCAACGAGTTCTACGAACTCGAAATCAAGAACGGGTCGCTTTCGCTCAAGAAGATGACAGAAGGCACCTGAGGAACGAGTTTCCGGGAGCTGGCGAGAGACCAATGAGCAGGAAGATCAAGGAAGGGGATACAGCACCCGACTTCACCCTTGAGGCACAAGACGGAAGAACGGTGTCGTTGCACGACTACCATGGCTCAAGGAACGTCGTCGTGTACTTCTATCCGAAGGACTTCACGATGGGCTGCACGACCGAGGCCAGGACGTTCGGTTTGAACTACGACCAGGTCAAGAATCTGGACGCAGAGGTGATCGGGATAAGCTCCGATTCAGCGGACAGCCACAGCAGGTTCGCCAGCGAATGCGGCGTGGAGTTCCCGCTTCTCAGCGACAGAGACGGCAAGGTCCGCGCCCTGTACGGGGTCAAATCCTCCCTGGGTCTCTTCCCGGGCAGAGTCACCTTTGTCATCGACAAGCAGGGCGTCGTGCGGAGTGTGTTCTCATCCCAAACAAACCCAAGGGGGCACGTATCAAAGGCGCTGGAAGTTCTGAGCGAGCTTCCCAAGTGAGTGAGCACTCTTCACTGCTTTAGGGACACCCTAGCGCGCGCGTAATCAGTATCAACGAGAGAAGCCTGCTGAAAAACCACATATTGAGCCCGGATCCAACATGGATTCTGGAATGGGCCCGGAGGGGTGTGCTCCGCAAACGGTGTGCTGATGGACCCAGACGCGCATAGACAACAGTCGGAAGCCTGGCCGTTTGGATGTCTATTGACTGGTCTCGAATAGCTCTACCCAGATTCCGTTCGGGTCCTCCACGTAGGCCCAGCGGCTCTTCTCGGTCTTGACCTCCTTCAGAAACCTGAAACCGAGTTTCTTTGCCTGCTCCAGCGACGCGTCGAGGTCCTCCACCCCAAACGCGAGGTGGTCGAGCCCCTCACCGACGACATACTTCTTGTTGAAGGGGCTTTTTCCGTCGTAGTGGTTCAGCTCTATCCCGACCTTCCCGTCCCCCGATTCCAGGAAGGCCACGTCTCCCTTAGTAACTTCGATTCTGGAATGGCCCTTGTCTTTCATCCCAAGAAACTTCGTATAGAAGTCAATCGATTTCTTCATGTTCTTGACCCTGATTCCGACGTAAGTGAATTTGGCTTCCAAGACGCGGACTCTGGGCCGTTCACTCTAATAAGGAAACACGAGACTTTGCCATCTGTTGGCGGGCCCGAAGGGATTCGAACTCAACTATGGACTTTGGGTCAGAATAGCTCAGACTGGGCGATTGTGGCGCAACAGAGTTCATTTCGAGCTTTTTTATGGTGCGGCCTCCGGGATTCGGACCCGGGCGAACGGCTGTCTCCTCTCCGCGATTGGGAAGCCGCTATCCTGACCAGGCTGGATCAAGGCCGCGCCACACTACCTCGGAATGGAAATACTATAAACGAAGCCATCCTGGACTGAACCCGATATTGAGTCTGGACTTGATGGCCGAGGTTGTACCCCGGCTGAAGGGACTGACGCAGGGCGGGTATGAGAGGGCATACCGGCATCGTGGGAGGCTCTTCAAGACGAGCACGCACCAGCTCATCGTCGAGCTTCTCGATTCCCTGAGAGTCCCCTTCAAGGAGAACGTCCAGATCCCCCGTGCTGGTTCCATCGCCGCCGATTTCCTAGTCAATGGGACTTGGGTCTTCGTGGAAAGGTCCCTCAGCAGAACGGAGATGCGGAGGTTGAGGAGAACAGGCAGGAACTGCGTCTTCATCAACAGGGACGCCTTCAGAAGTGATGGGTCAGACCACGGGATACGGGTCTTGGGCCTCGAGGATTCAGGTGGCCTCCAGACCATCTTCCTAGACGACCCCTCGTTCAACTTCGACTACGCGCACATCCTCCCCAGGACCCAGAAGTGCTCTGTGATGCACGGGCACACGTCGTCAGCCTTGGTCGAAGTGGTCGGCCGCCCTATGGACGGCATGGTCGTCGACTTCGGAGTCGCGAAGGAGATCATCAGGGACGCAATCAGGAGCCTGGACCACAAGCTGTTCATCAGTCAGAGATATGTCACTAGAATGGACGCAAAGAGCGTTACCCTCAGGTTCAAGACCGTCCACGGGGACTTCGCGATTCAAGCTCCTAAGCCCACGACCGTCCTTCTATCCGGCGAGGCCACCGTCGAGAACCTCGCAAAGGAGGTCGTCGCGAGGATATCGCCCCGGATGCCGGAGAACGTGACGGCGGTGGGCGTATACGTGTATGAAGGGCTGAATAAGGGGAGCCACTTGCTGGCACAGATTCACCAAGACGGTGAGATATCACGAAAGAAGCCATAGTGCTTCTCTCGGGTGGCATAGACTCGGCGACGTGCCTCCAGCTGATGAGAAGGAGGTACCACGTTCGGGCCCTGACTTTCGAATACAACGGCGTAGCGAGAAGAGAGCTCGTGGCGGCCAAGGCAATCGCCCGGGCGGCGGGCACCAGCGAACACCGCTTCGTCAGGCTTCCCGACCTCAGGGAGGTGGGCGACATCAAGAGAACGAGCTTCGTAGGCATGCCGCCCACCTACATCCCGATGAGAAACGGTATTTTCTACTCCGTGGCCGCATCTTACGCCGAAGAGGTAGGCGCTGACCTCATAGTCGGAGGGCACAACAAAGACGACATCAAGATCTTCACAGATACGACACCGGCCTTCTTCGACGCGCTTGAGAGGGCCTTCCGGTTGGGGTCACCTATCCTCAGGAAGAGGCGGGCGAGAATCCTTTTGCCCCTGTCAGAGAAGACGAAGGCCCAAGTGGTCGGGCTTGCCTTCTCTTTGGAGGTACCCCTGGGATTGACGTGGAGCTGCCATGGGGAAGGTAGAAGCCACTGCTGGCAGTGCGACGGATGCCGCGCAAGAATGGCAGCCTTCGAGAAGGCAGGCGTCGTCGACCCCCTGAGAGACACCGGCGAAACGGGGAAAATTTCATAAGCGATCGAGAATCCGTGAGTGTACCTTTGGTGTCCAAAGACCGCCACTCACCGAGTGCTCTCGAGTTCATCGATGCCACAGCGGACGTCCAGTCTGAGTCATCTCACCTGCCCGTGGCTGCAGGGGTCGCAAATCTCAGGGTCATGTTCAATGCAGGTCGCCTGAACATGCCGGTTGACCTTTCCATCCAGACCTCGACGGGACTCCACAGGGGCGTCCACATGAGCAGGCTCGTTAGGGCCGCAAACAACCGGAATGCGACGGGCATGGAGGAGTGGCTGAGGTGGATCTGCAGGGAGGTGAACAAGACGCAACCGGGTACCTCGGTAACTTCTACGTTCGAGCTGCCGTACGACGACCAGTTCGCCCGCATGAGGATTAGGACGACAGAGAGGGGTGCGCTCACGTACATGTTCAAGGTGAGTGGGATGACTGCGTGTCCTTGCAGCAAGAAGATGGTAGGCGTGGGGCACATGCAGAGGGCAGAGATTGCGGTGGTCCTGAGGAGCAGGAAGGCCATCGACTCGCTGAGGGTGATTGGCCACATTAACGAGTGCTTCTCCGCTGTTCCCAGGGAAGAGATGAAGAGAGTCGAGGAGGCGAAGAAAATCATGGAGGCGCAGGCGAACCCGAAGTTCGCCGAGGACCTCGTGAGGGAGTGCGTCGCCAGGTTCCCCGACGCGGAGTACGTGAACGCGAAATGTTTCGAATCCATTCACCTTCACGACGCGGTGGCGACCTGGTCGGCGCGGCCGGGTTGGATGCCCGCGATGTAGTTTCGGGAAACCATCAGCTTAAATCGGCAAGAGCCAGCCAAACCAAGACGGATGTCCGAGCTTCTCATCGGCACGTCGGGTTGGTCGTACAGTGAATGGACAGGCGTCTTCTACCCGAGTTCCAGCACCAACAAGCTCTCCTTCTACTCGAAGGTCTTCAGGACCGCGGAGATCGACTCCACGTTCTACGCCTTCCCGTCGAAGGGCCTCGTCCTTGGATGGTCCAGGTACTCTCCCGAGGGATTCGTCTTCTCGGCCAAGCTGCCGAGGGCGATAACCCACGAGAAGAGGCTGGACCTGAGCCAGGGAGCCGAATCCAATCTAGTAAGGTTCCTTAGCCTGATGAAGCCACTCATCACGACCGGGAAGTTGGGGCCCGTCCTGATCCAGCTACCTCCCAGCTACTCCTACGAGCAGGACTTTGGGAAGCTGAAGTCGTTCCTGGAAGTCGTGCCCGACGACGTCAGGTTCGCTGTGGAGTTTCGCCATCCTTCATGGCTGAGAGCTGAGGTCTGGTCGCTGCTGAAATCGAGGAACGTGGCCAACGTGATCGTCGACGAACCTCTGCTGCCCCCTGAGACTGTGGTGACCGCCGACTTCGCCTTCATCAGATGGCACGGGAGAGGCACGCGCCCCTGGTACAATTACAGGTACACCGAGGCGGAGCTCAAGAAATGGGTGCCAAAGGTGAAGGAGGTGTCGTCGAGGGCGAACAAGACCTTCGGATACTTCAACAATCACTTCAGGGGCTTTGCGGTGGAGAACTCCCTCAAGATGATGGGAATGCTCGGAGTTTCCACACCGGAGCAGGACGAGGCGGGGGCCAAAGCCTCGAGGTTCCTTGAAGGCGGAGGCAGGAGGGAAGGCGAGGGGAGCATGCTCGAGTACGTTGACAGGAAGGAAGTGTGAATTCGTGAAGGTAAAGATGCTCCTCGATGACGGAAGACCGAAGGTCAACCCCGAAGAGCTGAAGGAAGTGATCGAGAAAGCTGGCATGACAGTGGGGGACAGGAAGGCCGACATCGGCGTGGTCGTCGGCGGCGACGGTATCTTTAGCATGTTCGGCAGGAGCGAAGAGATGCCGCTGCTGTTCGTTGGCGTCAGGTCGAGAGGCGCGACAGGGTCGAAGGCGTACATGGCCGCAGCCTACTTCGACGAACTGCCGTCCGTCCTGGAGGCCGTCGCCGCGGGCCGCTTCACCGTGGAAGAGCACGGGCGCCTTGAGGTCCTGAAGAACGGGAGACATCTCGGGGAAGTCTTCACCGACGTCTACCTGCAGAGGGGAGCCGAGAGCAACTGCATCAGGTACAGGCTCAAGGTCACTTCGAGGAACACGGTCATCGAGGAAGCGGCCATCGGGGACGGAGTCGTGGTCACGACCTCGGCGGGATCCACGGGCTACTATTCGTATCCTGACAAGGTGGACGGAAAGGAGATGCGGGTCGATGCCTACTCGACCGTCGGTAAGGACGAGATAGGAATCTGCCACATAACGCCCACCTACACCGAGCGGTCTGGGGCCGGCGAACACCCGTTCAGGTACACGGTTCCGTGGGACAGCAGGGTCGAACTCTGGATCTCAAGGCCTGCCGATGCGAGGCTCTACGGAGCCACAGCCGGCCGGAAGGGAGTCAAGATCGGGGTTCGTGACAAGATAATGGTTGTTCCCAGCAGGAACACCACGAAGGTCATCGTCCTGAAGCCTTCGTAGTCAGTGGGTTGGCTCCACGCCGGTCACGATGTAGTTGACGGATTCGCCAATGTACGAAGCGTGGTCTGAGATGCGCTCCAGGTACCGCAGGATCAGGCCAGCGGACAGCGCGCACCTGATGTCCTTCTTCTGGTCGAGGACGGTCCGGAGGTTCTGCCTGTAGCTGTCGTCCACGGCGTCGTCTAGCTTGGGGATACGCCTCGCAAGAGCGACGTCCCTTCTTGCGAAGGCGTCGACGCTCATTCGGATCATCTTCTGGGTGTTGCGGGCAGTCTCGACGACCGCCTTCTGATCGCACTTGCTGAGGTCGCCGAAGATATCCAGCACCTCAACGATGTCGAGCGCGTACCTCCCGAAGCGGTAGAAACCGTAGGATATCTCGAAGCAAGCCTTGATGAACCTGAGGTCTGAAGCCACGGGCTGGAATCTGGCGATCAGCTCCACGGAAAGGTCGCTCACCTGACGATGCAGGGTCTGGAGACGCCTCGACGACTCTTTGACTTCCGCACCCTTGCCGCCTTTGCTGTAGGCTTCGATTGAAGTGGTGACTGCGTTCTCCGAGAGGGTAGCCATCTCGAGCAACATGTCGTTGAGCCTGTCAAGGCCCATATCCATGAGTCTAGGCGACTTTCTTCACCTACCCGAATTTCCCCGTGATGTACCGCTCAGTCAGTTCCTGCTGGGGGTTTTCGAAGATCCTCGCTGTCTCGTCATATTCAATCAGCTTCCCCAGGTACATGAAGGCCGTGTAGTCTGCGACCCTTGAGGCCTGTTGCATGTTGTGAGTTACAACCACAACTGTATACTGCTTCTTGAGATCAATCATCAGCCCCTCGATTTTGGCGGTGGCAGCCGGGTCCAGGGCCGAACAGGGCTCGTCCATCAGGATGACCTCAGGTTCAAGTGCAATCGCCCTAGCTATGCAAAGCCTCTGTTGCTGCCCCCCTGAGATACTGGTCCCGGGCTTGTCAAGGTCGTCCCTCACTTCTTCCCAAAGCCCAGCCTGCTCCAAACTCCGCCTAACAATCTCGTCAAGGTTCCTCCCCCTCTTCATGCCCGTCAGCTTCAGACCTGCTGCTACGTTATCATGAATCGACATTGTCGGGAACGGATTTGGCTTCTGGAAGACCATGCCTACTCTCCGCCGAATCAATACAGGGTCTACTCCCTTTGCATAGATGTCCTCATCATCAAGGAAGACCTGGCCGGAAGTGGTTGCTCCAGGAACAAGCTCGTGCATCCTATTCAAGCATCGCACGTAGGTCGATTTCCCACAACCTGACGGCCCTATAATCGCAGTTACTGCGTTGCTGGCTATCTTCAGGGAGACTTCGTTCAGCGCCTGTTTTCCATGGTACCAAGCACTCAGGTCAACGGTCTTAATCTTCTCTGAGCCCTGCCCCTGCATCGGCATGAGGTAACCATTGTGGACTTCTAATGTCTTCATCGCATCCAAATCCAAGATTGTAGTTGTCATCTGCGTCCCATCCGTCTTTCTCGGCTTGCAAGCCGCACTGCTATGTTGATGCCTAGAACAGTGAGAATCAGGACGAGTGCTGCACCCCAGGCCGCCTGTTGGTATCCGCTGTACGGCTGCTTCCAGTCTGTGAAGATGTACATCGTAAGCGATCCCGTCGGCCCGTTCAAGCTATGCAGGTAGTAGGTGTTGCCGAATGCGGTGAATAATAGTGGTGCCGTCTCACCTGCTACTCTTGCGACCGCGAGCAGAGAGCCCGTTATCAGGCCAGAACGTGCGGCCCTGAGGACGATGCTGACTGTCGCTCTCCATTTCCTGATGCCGAGAGCTGAAGAGCCTTCCCTTATGGAGTTCGGCACCAGCTTGATTGATTCCTCGGTCGTCCTAGAAACGATTGGAATCAGGATGAAAGAGAGAGCAAGCGCGCCCGCCAGCGGAGAGTAGCCGAAAATGAGGACGAAGATGAGGTAGACTGTGATGCCAGCTATGATGGTTGGAAACTCGGTCAGCACGTCGCTGAAGAATCTCATAGCAGATGCGTATCTGTTGTCGCCGTACTCGGCGAGGTAAATGCCAGACATGACTCCAATAGGTATTCCGATGAGACTCGTCAGGCCGACCAAGATCAGGGTCCCCTGAATTGCCGGACCTATGCCACCTGGGCTCGTCGGGGACGGGAGCGAACTCGAGGTAAGGAATCTCCAACTCAAGGCCGGCGCGCCTTTGACTACAACGTCAAGGAGTATGCTTCCCAGGGGAATTACCGCGATTATGACACATGCGGCTCCGAGAAAGGTGAAGAGCCTGTTCTTGAGCCGTCGGACTGTGTATCTGTCCAATCTACTCGACCGCTCCTCCCTTGACTTTCAGGACTCTGATGACCATTAGCCGCGCTATGATGTTAATGGAAAAGGCGAGAATCATGAGGAAGAGCCCAACCCCGAGGATGGCCGAAAATTCTTGGGTCCCCGGCGTGGCCTCGAAGAAAAGGTTGAGGATCAAAGACGACATGGTCTGGCCAGGCTTTAACAGTGAAGTTGGAAGAGCTGAGGGGCCGATCGTGTTGCCAATCACCATGCTGACCGCGATGGTCTCGCCTACGGCCCGGCCGAGGCCCAAGATGACAGCCCCGAAGAGGCCAGAACGGGCATAGTTGAGAACCCAATTTCTGGTTACCTCCCACCTAGTGGCGCCGATGCTGTAAGCGCCTTCTCTGACGGAATTCGGGACTGCAGAGATGACTTCCCTGCTCACAGAGGAGACCGTTGGGATTATCATGATTGCGAGTATGCAGCCTGCGGTAAGCACATCGACACCAATGGGTGGTCCGCTGAAGATGGGTATCCATCCAAAATAGGTTGACAGGGGGCGCTCTATGTAATCGGCTATGAAGAACCGGAAGACGAAGAAACCCCACAGACCATAAATCACGCTCGGAACGGCTGCAAGCAACTCCACTAGGTTCGAGACAGGAATTCGAATTCCTCTTGGCGACATCTCAGAAAGGAAGATTGCGATGCCGAGGCTTATCGGAACGCCGATTATCAATGCGATGGCTGAAGTAACTAACGTGCCGAGCATGTAGGGCAGGGCTCCGTAGATCTCCTTTCCAGCCGCAGAGTTCCACTTCGTACCAGTGAAGAAGTATAGCCCGAACCTTTTCAGCACTGGAATCGAGCTGCTCAGTAGCGTGTAACCCATTAGCAAGAGGATTACTAGAGCAGAAGCCGCCAGTGCTGCGGCGATCAGCTTGAATGTGTAGTCGCTAGCTGGGAATCTACTCAAGCGCATCGACAACCCGGGGTGTTCTAAAAAAGATGAGGGACAGGTGTCGGTTATCCGACACCATGTCTAGGTCGTTGGTAAGGATTGCCCGTTGTATGTAATGGATTGGATGGTCTGCTCGTCCAATGTGACCACGTTTTGTGGGAGCGGAACGTACCCAAGTGCCGTATTTTGTTGCTGCCCGGTGGTGACTACCCACCATAGGAATTGGACTAAGGCCGTAGCGCCCGCCACAGATTTGCCGGAGGTCTGCGCCGTGTTCACGCTCAAATCTTGGTAGACGAATATGTAGGTGAATGTCACGATTGGGTAGGTACCTGCACCTGCCTGATTGAGGAGGTTGACGCTAGCCCAGCTTGCATTTCCAGCTGGAAGGGAGGGAAGGGCGGTTGCGGCAGCCGTGGAAGTAGCCTGCGTCGGCAGGACGTAATCTCCCGCTGGGTTCTGGACAGCAGCGACTGTAATCTTGGGTGTAGAGGTTAGTGCGTAGGCCAGTTCGACGTAGCCCATGGTGTAGTGGGTGCCTTGGACGAATCCCGCCACGCCTGCATTACCGTTTGCGCCGTATCCTGTTGGCCAGGTGGGAGCCTTAGCCTGTCCTACCTCTTTCGCCCATGCAGCGCTGTCTTTGGTAAGGAATCCTGTGAATGTGAATGATGTTCCGGAACTGTCAGACCTGTGAACGACGATGATTTGCTGGTTCGGAAGGGCAGCCTTCAGCGTCGCGTTGGTTTGCAGGCTCAGAATTGCCGGGTCGTTCCACTTTGTGATGTTCCCGGCGAATATCTGCGCTATTACGGCTCCGGTGAGGTTGAGCCCTGACGCGATGTGGGGGAGGTTGTAGGCCACTGTGACCGATCCTATCGCGTCTGGAATCGTAAGGGCCTTCGGCGCCTTTGCTTGGTCAGCTGACTGAAGCGGGGCGTCCGACGCTGCGTAGTCAACCGTATGCCCTTCAAGGTCGGTGATTCCGGCTCCACTTCCTATTGACTGGTAGTTGATTTGGATGTTCGGGTAGAGGGACGTGTACTGGGTGATCCACGCGGACATGAGCGGGTAGACGAATGTCGAACCAGCGCCGTCCAGCGAGAACGATTGAGATTTTGTGGGAGACGTCGTGGTGACGGAGGTGCTGATACTGGTGGTGACACTGGTACCGATACTGGTGCTGGTTTTAGTAGTCGTCGCAGTCACAGTTGTGGTCTTTCCCGTGCCGACCGCGATGTATGCGGCCGCGGCTATGACCACAATGATGAGCACGACTGTCAGAGCGACTGTAGTTGTGCTGATACCTTTCTTGCTGATTTTCATCTTCGGGAATGGACCGTGAACGATGGAATATATTGCTCTCCGAATTATTTCCAATTCCGGTATTGTGCCCACAGTGAAGTATATGGAGTCTACGCCGAACTGATAGTTTATATATTGACATATAGGGTCAATTACAAGTATGGACTTCCGGAAGGTCCAGGTCACCGGAGGGAACAGCTTCGTCGTCTCTCTCCCGAAGACATGGGTCAAGGATGTGGGGTTGAGACCAAAGGACGCTGTGGCGATAATCACTCAACCGGATTCCTCGCTACTAATCATCCCGAAGAGAGAGCTCCGTGAGGCAGCGAAGTCTGAGGCCGTAATCGAGGCCTTATCGGGACTCGACAAAGATGCATTGCTCAGGCGCTTCATCTCGTTCTATCTAGCAGGCTATGACATCATCAGAATCAACCTCGGAAGGTCAGACGTATCACTCAGGAATTCGATTAAGGAGGGGATACGGCGGAAACTGGTTGGTGTCGAAATCATCGAGGAATCTCAAACCGGAATCCTGACCCAATGCCTCTCCGGGTACATCGACCTCCCGCTGAAGAAGGCCCTCGAAAGGATGGCGATCATAGCCGCAGGAATGATTACAGATGCAGCGGCAGCACTGAATGACGAGGCAGGGGGGATAGCCCAAGAAGTGATTCAGCGCGACGACGAAGTGGATAGGTTCTACCATTTCATCCTTAGACAGCTGAACATCGCGGTCAGAGACCGTTCAGTGATCCAGGAGATTGGTCTCAGTTCCGCCAGGGACTGTCTCGGTTACAGACTAGTAGCCAAGAGCACAGAGAGGGTAGCGGACCACGCCGTATCGATAGCGGCCCAGACTGAAACGTTGAAGTCGGTCCCTGAAGCCGCCGTGAAGAAGGTCCAGGAGATGACGGCCCTTTCACGAAGAATCTTCGAGAGTTCCATAACCGCCCTGCTGAGGATGGACGCCAAGATGGCGGAAGAGGCGATATCGAAGACAAAGGAGGTCGCGAGACTTGAGGAGAAGCTGAGCGCAGAAATCCTGACACCTAGGATGAGTGGGACGCAAGTCGCCTCGGTCAAGTTGATGCTCGAGAGCGTCCGGAGGGTGGCTGAGTACGGCGCGGACATCTCTGAGGCCGCCCTAGACCTCGCCGTCAGTGAGCCTTAGAATCAATAATGGGGAGGAGGCGGAAGATCGAGATTCCCTATCTCTCAGGGAGCTCGCACATCTGCTCCATTTCATGGAGAAGGACTCTCTCGCCTTCGTCGGTAAGGCACAGGGTCTGCATGACACTACTCCCATCAATCTCAGAAACCACGCCCACTAGGCGGTTCCTGCGGAGTCGGTCGAGCAGCTGTCCGAACTCGGAAGGATTCATTCCGAAAGAGGTATGCAGCTCCTCGTTCGTGAGGGGCTTCCGCGCCAAGGCGAGCAAAACAACGAAGCTCTGGCCCGAAACCCTGCTGCCGTGGCCAAAGCTCTTGGCCCCGATTTCTTGGATTCCTTGCATCATTGGAGTGAAGATGACGATGTGTGGCTAAATGGGTTGTCGAATTGAACTATAGGGCCGACGAGAAGTATAGAGGTCCACAAAACTGTGCATAGGCTGCCGAGCAGGTTCTCAGGGAGCGCCGCGAAGTACATCGAGTCCAAGCTAGAGCGCATGGGACTCCGACCTGCAGGACCAAGGTCATCCGAGATAGGACGGGGAAGTGGCTTCAGGCTGGACGACGGGGAAGAGAAGAGGTTCGAGCAGATCGGACTTGAGCTTGGTACGAACCTGCCGAAATCAAACTTGGCGCACCCATGGGCCGGGTCAGGGTACAGACTCCCTAGGCGTGAATTCGAGCTTCCTTATTCAATCAGTCTCTTCAGGACGACAGAAGCGCATGCGATAAAGAAGAGCGTGGAGAAAAGGAGAGCTATGATGTTGACGGGCAGCGTCGAGTAATCCCCTGTCAGGAGCATGCACCTTATTGCGTCTACACCGTAACTAAGCGGGTTGAACTTCGAGATGTACTGAAGCCAGACTGGCATCAGATTGACAGGATAGATCGCGTTACTCGCAAAAAAGAGTGGCATTGTTATCGCCTGCCCGATGCCCATCATCCTGTCGCGCGTCTTGAGGAACGAAGCGAGTGTCATTGACAGGCTGGCGAAGCACATGGCTAAGAGTACAGCCGCTATGAAGACTCCAGCTACGTCAAGCGGGTCGAAACGGAGATTGATTCCAATGATGAGAGCCAGAGCGAATACCATTACTCCTTGGAAAATCCCTCTGACACCTGCCGCCAGCGCCTTGCCGACTACGACGGAAAGCCTTGGCGAGGGGGTAGACAGCAACTTGGTGAGCAAGCCGACGTCCCTTTCCCAGACTATCGTTATCCCGTAGAAGATTGCGACGAAGAGAACCGACTGCGCGAGAACGCCTGGCGCGATAAACTGGATATAGGTGTATTTGCTGTATTCAGATGTCTGGAGCAACGAACTTCGGATGGCATTGAAGACCTCTCCGAAGACCAACAACCAGAGTGCGGGCTGGACTGTCCTCATCCACAGTTCGGTCGAATCGTGTCGGATCTTCCTTGCTTCGATTTCGGCGATTGTAAGTGCGCTTGATACGGATCGCCGCAGGTTGATCATCTTCCATGCCTCGCGATACTGCGCCTGGCCGAACGTGCCTCCCTGAACGTTCCTTCCTGCTGCAGACTTGCCTTCGCGTATTTCATGAAGACATCGTCGAGTGTAGGCCTGCTCAGAGATACAGACTCCACCACGGCACCATTCCGTTCGAAGTACTCCATCAGTCTGGGAATCGCTGCCTCGCCATCCTCCGCGAGAATCTTAATCATTCCTTGTTCCGAACTAATGACTGAACCCAGGCCTGTCGGCAGGTCAGCAGCTGCCTGTCCAGCTACCTTGACCGTCAGTACATCTCCACCCACAGAATGCTTGAGGTCCGCAGGCGCGCCAGAAATCGCTATCTTTCCCATATTCATTATGGCCAACCTGTTACACAGCACGTCAGCCTCAGCCATATCGTGAGTAGTGATGAGGATTGTTGTTCCGAACTCCCGGTTCAACTCCCGAATCTGATCGATGACCTGTTTCTTCGAATATGGGTCCAGCCCAATGCTCGGCTCATCCAAGAACATCACTTTGGGGCGGTTCACCAAGGCCTGAGCGATTTCTAGACGCCTCATCATGCCTCCCGAGTAGTTCTTCACGAGTTCGTTCGCTCGGTCGGCAAGTCCGAAGTATTCCAAGGCATCAAGTATCCTCTGCTTCCTATCCTCACGGCCCACGAAGAAGAGCTTCGCAAAGACGAGTAGGTTCTCGTATCCAGTCAGGTCGCCGTCCACTGAGATTGCCTGGGGAACGAAGCCAAGCATCTGCCTTACCTCCTGGGGAGCGCGTTGCACATCAATTCCGAAGACCCTTATCGAACCCGCGGTAGGCCGAGCGAGAGTTGTTATCATCTTGATGGCAGTAGTCTTGCCAGCGCCGTTGGGACCGAGCAAGCCGAAGATTTCACCCTCTTCCACCGAGAAACTAATGTCGTCGACGGCTCTCGTTCCGTTAGAATAGACCTTTGTTAGGGAATTGACCTCAATCGCTTTCGTGGTTCGTCCGCCAACAGAAGGTCATAATCCAGACATTATAAGTTGGAAAACCTCTTCCTGTGCTTCATCGTAGTCCCCAATCCGATTGACAAACGACCTTTCCCTTCCTTGAGGAGTGGAAGCTGAGCATTCCGGAGGCTGCCGGTCGGAGAGGAAGACCCTGGAACCTCGCGGACAAAGATCCGCCCAAGAAAGACTGAGGACGTGGGAAATGCGCCAAAGGCGACCTCCCTCGCACTTCTTGTCAACACGACAGATGAATGTTGCAATAATGCCCGTTCAAACCACTTGAACGGCCGTTCGATTCCGCTCGTTCATATCGACTCCTCTCCCATGCTCTAGGCATGAGCAGCAGAAGACAAGTCGTCTCGGCAGGCATGGTCGGCCTTATACTGGCCGTTGCCCTGATTGCCGCGTCGGCGTATTTCCTACCAAGTCCAACAACAAGTCAGGGTACCGTCGACATCCTCCTCACAGACCCGCCAAACGTCCCGACCGGGGTCACCGCCGTCTACGTGACGTACAGCAATGTGGCTGTACACATCAGTGGTGCGGGTAACCAAAGCGGATGGACAAGCTCCAACACTGCTGGAACCATCGATCTCATGAAGTTGGTCAACATCAGCATAACCATAGCCAGCATCAAGGTGACCACTGGAGTCTACAACGCCCTGCGCTTCAACATCTCCTCTGCAGAGGTAACCTTCGATGGGAAGAACTACACCGCCTTCGTTCCGCGAGCCCTGCTGACCGTCCCGATTCCGGGCGGGATTAGCGTGAACGCAACCACCAGCAGCGCGGAGATCATCGATATGTCGCCCACGATCGTGAACATCGGCAGTGGGTTGACGCCCGAGTTCATCATAACCACGACCGCATCCTGCTTCCATGTGCCGCAGAACCAAGTGACGAAGAACATGGGCCGTCATGGGTTCTCCTTCGGGCTCAATGGCAATGCCTGGTGGCACCAGATACAGGAAAGCTACACGGCTAACGTGACCATTACCAGCGCGTCGTTGTCGGCCAGCTCGTTCTCTGTGACGGTGAAGAATACGGGCTCGACACCGCTGAACCTCAGCGCGATCGTTGTCACCCCACTTGGGTACGAGTGTGCAGTACAGACCTCGACCAGCAGCACTACCACCTCGACAACCCACTCCAGAAATCACGGTCGGGCTCCGGTTCCAGATTGCCTCACCGGATCGGCGACATTCCTCGTTGAGAACAACGGAACCCTTCTCTCAGTGAAGGGACTTATCTCCGACATGTCAGTACTTCGCGAGAAGACCTCGCCCTCCCAATGGTCGTCGTTCGGCAAGAACGGGCTCACCATAGCGTCTGGAGGCTCGGTGACGCTGAAATACAGCGGGTCGATCAGCTTCGGATTCGCCTCGTCCCGGTGGACTCCTCCGGGAGTGATCTCGGGAGACCAGTACGACATAACAGCGGTCGGGCTGCAAGTTCTCGCACAGACAGTCGTGACGGCTTCCTAGAGCCGTCACTCCACTTTTTTTACTGTAAGCTTAGCCTGTCTCTGGTTTGAAGACCTGCCATGACAGACTGGCTTCACGAATTGAATTGTGGCCTTCTGCCATTCCTGCTGAACTCAGACTGCGCGCATCACGCCATTGTCCGTGTCAGGCTGACCGTGTGTCCTCTCTCCCTTTCCCGAAATCAGAACGAAGTTGTGTGGGCATCCTCGCTCAGGCTTTGGCCACAGACCCGCCGGGACTCAGGTGGCCCAGCTTCCAGGGTTTCATTAGCAGATCCCAACGAGAAATGACTAGTCCACCTTCCGAGACAAGGCAATCGTCGGGCTCGTCGCCGATCATCCTTGCTGCCTCGTTCAACGATGCACCAGGAGCCACGACGCGGGCGCTTCGTGTACCCAGCACCGAGACCTTGGCGTCACACCACTCCTCCGGTCTCCTTCTAGCCACTTGAAGCCGTTCAGGGGTGAGCATGAACTCGATCACCGATCGGCTCGAGACGAACTCGCCAGGGCGGTCCTGCTGGAAGAGCCTCCTCACCCGGAACTTGAGCATCATCCTGACGGCTTCCCCGATTTCAGCGTCTGATGAAATCAACACTGGCTTAGAGCCAACCTGCTCTACCCGCATGTCAGAAACGAGGGAGTGGTTCCTCATAGCCCCGACTAGGTCGGCGAGCGTAGCCACAGTGTGTATGTCATGATTGCTCACCCGCGCAGCGCCGAACTTCGTAGCCTCGAACACGTGGAGGAGGTCGCTGATCGGATTGCCAAAATCCACGGACCCTATCCAGACTGCGATCTCCCTGCTGGGAGTCCGAAGTAAGTCATTGTAGTCCTTCGGTTTTGTCTTCACGAATTTCTCGAGGAACGAGTATCCGCCAAGCGCCCCGTAGAGGACAAGTCCCGTCCGCCTGTCTCTTCGTGGCCTCAGTCCCTTCATGACGGGCAGAATGTGGACTTCGGAGGTGTTGAGGATGAAACCGGCGTGCATGAGCGGACTGTTTCCGTCGGCTATGGGGCGGTGGAGCTTGAACAAACCGGGTATGAGGGATGAGATGCTCGGACCGTCGCCACGGCCGCCCAACGGCTTACCCATTGCCTGCCATGAGGGCACTACCCGGTATACCTCAGTCGGGACCTTGACGTTCTTCAGTTCGACGGGTCCAAGCTTGACGATCTGGACGTCCACTTCGTTCCAAATGAAATCGCAGACCTGCTTGCTGATACAGATGCCACCCGGCTCTGCAAGAGACACAATCCGCGAAGCCACGTTCACGGCATTGCCGTACACATCATTCTCGCTATGGATGACCTCGCCGACATTAATGCCAATCCGCACTTGAATTCTCTCAGTCGTTCCACCCGTATTCTGTTCCCCCATCAAATGTTGTATCTCGGTGGCACAACGGACAGCACTGACCGCGCTGGAGAACTCCACGAGAAAGGCATCTCCGATAGTTTTTATCTCGCGTCCCCCGTGTCTAGCGAAAGCCGGCCGAAGAAGTCTTCTGTGTTCCTCGAGCAATCTCATTGCCTTTGCTTGGGCGAGCAGGGTATAACCGACAATGTCAGTGAACATTATCACTCCGATTCTTCGCTCACCGACAGACCGTTCCATGTCCAACCCCGTTTTCAGATTTGCAGTGAATTGAACTGTCGTAAGCTCATACCACCTAAGCCTTTCCGTCCTTCGTTACGGGACACGAGTGTTCGATCACTCCTCTAACCCAAAACGCCTAAGCGGGCCCCGTAGGATGCGCCTGGTTCTCTGAATGAGTCTTCAAGTGAGCACAATCATGAGCTCTGAAGGCAGTGTTCAAGCCCTGCAGTTCAACCCTCCGCCTAGGGTGTCCTCACTCGGGCCGACTAACCGCACCTTCCCTTTCTCGGACTTCCTCAGTTCGTCCGGCTCGAAGTGCTTTGCCTTGGCTTCCGGTGACTTACTCCCTAACATGTTAGGGAGTCCCTAACGTGGACGTACTTAACTGTGTAGCACCTCGACTCCTTGACCAGTGGTAGTCTCTTTCTTAGAGTAAGAACCTGAAGGGATCTGGCTTCTAAATCTTGGGCATGATTACCTTGTCGATGCGCGCACGCGCGCGTGCTTTCTCGTCACAAAAGACCAAATACGCAGGACGCCGTCCTTCAGGCTGATGGAGCCGAGCGAAAGGCGCCCTCGTCCAAGAATCGAGGCGCTCGCCGACCTAGTCTTCGGACTCTCGCTCTCCATCGGGTCGATTGCCTTGATTTCGAATCCTCCCACATCTACGGGCGAGATAGGGAGCCACATAGCCGCGTTCGCGTTCACCTTCTTCATACTGATTACCGCCTGGATCATTTACACGACCGACATGTCGGTCCTGCCAATCGAGACGAAAGCGATAACGTTCCTGAATGTGGGGCTGCTGCTACTCGTCGCCCTAGTCCCCTATCTGCTCAACAGCGTCGAGATGGTCAACTCCAATCTGACGCCGATCCAGGCTTCGGCGCTGAGGGACTTCTCGTCCAACCTCTTTGCGATAGACCTCGCGGGGATACTCTTCATACTGGCGGCCTTCGCGCACATCATCAGCATGGAAGAGAAGAAACTGGTCGAGCCTGCCCTGGCGGCAATCTTCAGGAACGGAAGAAACAGGATGGTTGTGATTGCCGTCGTGATGGCTGTCTCGGTCGCGCCTCCGTTCTGGCAATTGGCGTTGTCCGGCATCCCAGTGAGAATCTACCTTTGGTATATTCCCCTTGTCAGTTATTGGTTGGGGAGTCTGCTGAGGCCGGAGAACAGAACCTACGCCCCCTAGGGGCATGGTGCGGGCCCTGAGGGGTTCGGACTTGCCATGTACCAAACATGTCTCCACGTTGCGTAAGGGCACCCGTGCAGAATCGCTTGATTCCAGCTTATTTCGTTCATAATAGCTTGAATTGAGCTATTCCAAGGTGGCTGGAAGGAGCCTGTCCTAAACCAACGTTAGAAATCCGGGCCTCGAACCTTGGCTAGCAAAGGCACACACGCCTAGTGGGGTTAAAGCTGACACTCTCCAGCCTCTCGAAGATTAGAGAACAGGAAGAAAGGAAGAAGAAGGACTGCCTCGGTCCGACCACGACGAGGATCATGAATTGGCACTTCAGCTCTTCCTAATCTGGTACTTTCTGCTGGGGTTCATCCTCGGGAGCGGAATGCCTCACTTCGCATTTGGCGCCGCCCAAGTCACTGGCCGTTTTCCCTAGTAACCCCGAGTGTAAGAGGGCAAACTATTTCATCTGTTCGCGAACCCAATCCCGCGGGCAGATACTGAATGGACATTCGAAGCATCATAAGAGTGGCTTGGGAAAAGACAAAGCGAGATTACGAAGACGGAAGGGTCTGTGAATTGGAATACGACGAAGGAAAGAAGCGAGCAGACAAGGATTACTCCTTCGTTCCCTGGAATGAAATCGACATAGCGTACAACCACGCTAAGAACATAGAAGGTGTGTATATCGCAGCTGGTTCCAGAGCTGAGATTCACCTTCAGTGGGATGCGAATAAGCTCGAGTTCGATGACGAATTTTCTGAGAAGATGAGGAAGACATTCCCATCGGGCAGGGAGTTTGACCTTTACGTTTCTTCACCATATTCCCTCTGGAACGATAAGTTCATGTTTGACGCCATAATCGAATACGGGATGTACAGAGGAGGGAGACAAGACTTCTACCCCAAGGATAGTCTGGGGAAACAGCTGAATGCTTTAGGCAAGGCAAAGGAGATTGAACTGTGC
The DNA here is from genome assembly GCA_963796355.1 of uncultured archaeon. Taxonomy (GTDB): domain Archaea; phylum Thermoproteota; class Nitrososphaeria; order Nitrososphaerales; family Gagatemarchaeaceae; genus UBA183. The sequence continues at coordinate 555,162 of CAWCLD010000001.1, read as the reverse complement.
AGGGAGACCTTCGTGGGACTGGTAAACAGAGGTGGACTGAATGCGAACAGATGGCACGAGTTATTGGATTATGCAAGAAGTTTCGAGGACGCTAGAGTTTCTAAAGTGCTCGATTTCGATGCAGGACCACGCCTCTGACAAAAACCTAGTCGCGACCCTCACGAAGACAAGGGATTGGGCTCGGAGTTTAGGGATAGGTTTAGGATGGGCCGGAAGGGATTCGAACCCTTGGCCTCCCGATTATCAGTCGGGTGCTCTAGCCAAGCTGAGCTACCAGCCCACAGTCGTTGGACGCCCTAAGATAGGCTATAATTCCTTTCCAAACGGGAAGAGAATAAGAAGCGACCATGGACTGGCCTGTCTAGTGGGCCGGTAGTTCAGCGGTACGAACGCCCGCCTTGCACGCGGGAGAACCTCAGAGGTCCCAAGGTCGGGGGTTCAATTCCCCCCCGGTCCACTTTCAGGATTCCTTCCACTGCGTGAATGTTGCACCAAGTAGTATCAGCACTATCGCGAATATGGCGACGACGACGAGGTCGGTGAAGGCGGCTGAGAAGTTAGCGGAGACCATCGAGTTCCTCAGACCGTCAGCGAAATAGGTCAAAGGGAGGGCTTGGGCGACTGTTTGCAAGTACGACGGCATAGAACTGATGGGCCAGAATGTGCCAGAGAGCAGCATCATCGGAAAGGCAATGATGTTGCCGAGTCCGGACGCCGCCTCGGGGTCCTTGACGAGACCCGCCAGCACCATGCCCGCACCGGAGAAGAGGAAGACGCCGAGGAGCAGCATGGCTACGGAATACGGGTTGAACAAGACGCTGATGTTGTAGAGGGCGACGCCCAGGATTAGCATTACAACCGCGAGCGCCAAGGCGAGGATGGTCTGGCTCAGAAGGTTCCCGACGAGCCACTCCAGCTTGGTCAGAGGGGTAGCGGACAGGCGCCTGAGGACCCCGTTTCTCTTCAGCTCGAAGCCGACGTTGGTGAGGCCGATCACACCGTTCGCCATTATAAAGGCCGCAGTCAGGCCTGGGAGGAAGTAGCTCGCGGTGTTCTGGCCGACCGCCTGACCCGGGCTGCCAGGGTTGCCGTAGATACTCCCGAGGATGAGGAGGAGCATCACGGGAAGGAAGAAGCTGAAGAACATCCCACTCCTGCTCCTGAGCCAGTTTCGAGTCACGGCTATAGAGACTACGAGTATCCTCAGTTCGCTTCACCAGTGTCGGACATCTTCAATCCGGTGAGCTTCAGGAATACATCCTCTATCGTGGGAGAATGGAGCGCGACCTCCACTTCGAGGCCCCTGCCCACCAAAGCAGTGAGCGCCACTTCCAGGTCCCTGAGCCTCTCGAAGGGCAGGACCACGTCGGAACCATCCATTGAAACGGTGTCGAAGAAGCGTCTGAGAGTTCCGAAGACTGCGTCACCGCCTTTCCTAAAGATGACCGTCTTGCCGCCACCGAACTTACCAAGGAGCTCAGCTGGAGTGTCAAGCGCAATGATCTTGCCTCCGCAGAGGATCCCTATCCTGTCGGCGAGCTGTTCCGCCTCCGCCATGTAGTGTGTCGTCAGGATTATCGTCTTGCCTTTCGCGTGCAGGTCCCCTATCACCTTCCGCGTGACTCTCCTGGTCTCGAAATCTAGGCCCGTTGTAGGTTCGTCGAGAAGGACAAGTTCTGGGTCGTTGACCAAGGCGACCGCGAATCCCACCCTCCGCTTCAGCCCTCCGGACAAGTCGGCGAACCGGACCTTCGCTATGTCTCGTATCTCGAGGAGGTCGAGCAGGCCCATCACATCGACGGACGTGTCATATATCCCAGCGAAGAAGCTCAGGTTCTCCGCGACGGTGAGCTTTCCCAGGGCGCCGAATTCCTGGGGGAGCACACCAATCCTCTTCTTGATTTCACTTGCCCCGTGGGACACTGCGACCGAGTGCCCCAAGACCTTCACGGAACCCGCAGTTGGCTGCCTGATACACTCCAGTATCTCGATCGTCGTCGTCTTTCCCGCACCATTCGGACCAAGAAGAGCGAAGATCTCCTCCTTCTGCACCTCGAAGGAGACGCCGCCGACTGCCGCAAGCCCGTCGTACCGCTTTACGAGACCCTCTACCGATACGATGGGTTCGGCCATTCGCTTTCGGGCCGCCAGCCAATTGATATATTAGCGTAGTCTTCTGCCCGTAACGATGACCCAGCAGGAGCCGAGCGTGGCTGACGTCATGGTGAAGGCTGTGTTGGCCGTCGACCTCAACACGAACGCGAAGGAATGCTCGAAGGCGATGGCCAAGAGGGGGGTCAGCTGCTCCGTCATAACACAGGCCAACAGGGCGATAGGAATCGTCACGGAGAGGGACTTGGTCTCGAAGGTGCTGGCCGATGCGTTCGACCCTACTAGGGTCTATGTGAAGGACATCATGTCGACTCCGTTGATCACCGTCTCTCCGAACGCCTCGCTAACCGACGCGGCAGCCCAGATGGCGGAATACAGTGTGAGGAGGCTGGTCGTCGTCGACCAGAGAGGGTCCATGGTGGGAATCATCACGGCAGGAGACATCGCCAGGTCTCTCGCTGAGAAGCACGGCTACAGGGAGGCCACGTTCAACGCGTTGGCCAGATACAAGGAAGGAACCGAAGGCGGACCCTACCAGTAGGTCAGTCAACTCGGAGCTTGACGCTGGTTCCCCCGGGAGACTTCAGAGGAATTGTGACTTCTAGGATGCCGTTGTTGTAGTTTGATTTCGCACCCTTTGGGTCGACGACGCCCGGCAGTTCAAGTTCCTTGAAGTATCTCCTGTCCTCCCTGTCAACCGATATGACGAGCGACTTCTCGTTGACGGTGACATTGATGTCGCCCTTCTCGACTCCGGGCATCTCCGCTATCACCCTCACCTCCTTGTCGGAGCTCACGACGTTGACAAGGGGTTCACGCTTGTCCTGAATCTCGTTCCAGGGGGTTCCTTCACCCTTCCTGACGTTGCCGAACTCCCTGACAACTGGCTTGCCGTCGGGTCCGATGGTGACGGAGTAGCCGTAGACTATCGGCCCTATCTCCTTCTTCGTGCTGCCGTCCGGAGATTTTGTCTCTCTGACCAGGTTCCTAGGGAGGTCCTTCTCTAACTCTTTGAACTGCTCCGAGAAGGCCTTCTCCATTTCCCTCATCATCTCGTCGATGTCAGGGAATGCCCATGGGCCAAACGGGTATCCTCTGCGCCTCTTCGCGGGCCACTCGTCGTCGTCGTTGTCCACCAACTGTGCTCTGCGGAGTTTAACTGTTTGCATGGGTTTTATCCTTTCGGTCGGGAACTTCCGGAACGACGGCCGCTGGTTTGACAGAACCCGAATCTTGCAGGAAAACTATATACGGCGGACGGAAACGGCGATTTTTCCTGAAGAGAAATGTCCGCTTCAATCTATCTCAAGATAACAATGCTGTTTGCGGTGATGACGGGCCTCCTGATGGCCATCGGTTTTGCGGTGGGGCTCTATTTCGGCGACCCACTGGCATTCATGCTGATTTTCCTCGTGTTGGCAACTGTCGTTAATTTTGTCTCGTATTACTTCAGCGACTCACTCGTCATCAGGATGACCAAGGCCAAGATTATCCAGGAGAACGACAACCCGACACTCTTCCGGGTCGTGAGAGACGTGGCCCAGAAGGCGAGCATCCCGATGCCGAAGGTGGGCATAGTCGATTCCCCGCAGCCGAACGCCTTTGCGACCGGCAGGGGACCCAGCAAGGCGGTCGTATGCGCCACGTCGTCGATCCTGCAGACGCTGACCCCGGACGAACTCGAAGTGGTGATAGGCCATGAAATCGGACACGTCGTCCACCGCGACGTCCTGATGTCGAGCGTAGCCGCGACGATGGCTGGAGCGATATCTTACATCGGAACCTTCGCCCTTTGGTCTGCCATGCTCGGGGGCGGGAGCAGCAAGAACAAGAACTCGCCGATCGTTCTCCTGGTTGCGGCGATTTTGGTGCCGCTCGGGGCGACGTTCGTCAAGCTGGGGATAAGCAGGGACGATGAATACAACGCAGACGAGTATGGAGCGAAACTGACGAGGAATCCGGGAGGACTGATCACTGCTTTAGAGAAGATTTCCAGTAAGGCCCAGACCAGGCCTGTCTCTAACAGACCCGTCAAGGGGCCGTCTCCCGCAACGTCATCGCTGTGGATAGTTAACCCGTTCAAGGGCAGCTCGATGCTCGAGCTCTTCTCGACACATCCTTCAATGCCTCACAGAGTAGCGAGGCTGAAGAAGATAGCGAGAGATATGAACCTGTACGTGCCCTAGCCGAAGACCAGCTTCATCAGTGCCAACAGAGCCCCGAGCTCAAGCACTTCATCTCTGGATTCAGGCGCTTCCCTCTTCGTTTCCTTGAGCGCCTGCACTGTAGGCATTTGTTGCGATGCGTTCAGGAACATGCTTGTCGGGAAGAGCGGCGCACTGAAAGAGGGTTGAGAAGGCGGGAGTGGAGGCATCGATGTGGGTGCAACAGTTCGTGGTGCGACGGGCGTGGAAACTGTCCCCCAAACGGGAGCGCGCTCGGGAATTGTTTCCATGACGGGAGCGGGCTCGGGAGCGGGCTCGAGACCTGTCTCCATGACGGGAGCGGGCTCGGGAGCCTGCTGTCCCGAACCTGTCGGGACGCCCTTGGAACGCGGCCGGGGTGTCGAAAGCAAAGCCGGGAACAGGAGGAAGACACCGAAGATAATAATGTAGTACGCGCCAAACCCGATTCCCAGCAGAATCAGGAGGATGGAGAAAGTCAGCAGGCTTCGGTTCATCGCTACCTCAGGGAGAACACGTGCCTCATCATATTAAGGATTGACAATGGTGGGCCGGCCCGGAATTGAACCGGGGACCTTGGCGTGCGAGAGCTATTCTCGTGAATTCGCCGTGTCAGAGCGATGTCCTAACCAAGCTAGACGACCGGCCCGTGGTTTTGCACCACCCGCTCGACCACCTTTTATGTTTACGCGGGGAAACCAGTTGCTAACGCTCGTTCGCGCAGTTCGCCAAGAGGCGACTATTGCTTCAGACAGTCGCCTGGATTAAATAACCAGCCGTTGACGTGAGGCACGAAAGCAATGCAAGGGAGTTCCGAAGTGCCTGGTTTCTACAAGCTGTCGGCGGAGGAGAGGATGAAGATCGTCAAGAAACTGACCGGTCTGTCCGACGAAGAGGCGAGGACTCTCGCGAACACGGGTGGACTTCCCAGCGACGTCGCAGACAGGATGATCGAAAACGTCGTCGGGGGGATAACCTTTCCGTTGGGGATCGCTGTCAACTTCAAGGTCAACGGGAAGGACTACCTCGTGCCCATGGCCCTTGAAGAGCCGTCCGTGGTGGCGGCCGCGAGCAATGCGGCGAAGATGGCGAGGGTGAAGGGAGGCTTCAGTGTCACCAACACCGGCCCCGTGATGATCGGGCAGATCCAGGTCGTCGGCTTGAAGGATCCGAACGGGGCAAAGTCTAGGCTGCTTGAGAAGAAGACCGAGATCCTGAAGAAGGCCAACGATCAGGACCCAATGCTGGTTTCGCTCGGCGGAGGGGCCAAGGAGCTGAACGTGAGACTCCTCTCCACCGTGAAGGGGCCGATGGTCGTCCCGGAGCTCATCGTGGACACCGGAGATGCGATGGGGGCTAACGCCGTGAACACGATGGCTGAGGCGGTGGCGCCAATGGTAGAGGAAATCACCGGCGGGAGGGTCGTCCTCAGGATAATCTCCAACCTCGCCGACAGGCGTCTGGTCAGGGCAACTGCCGTCTTTGACAAGGAATCGATTGGTGGAGAGGACGCCGTGGACGGAATCGTCTTCGCCTACGCGTTCGCAGATGCTGACCCCTACAGATGCGCGACGCACAACAAGGGGATAATGAACGGCGTCATCGCTGTCGGGATAGCCTGCGGGCAGGACATCCGGGCCCTTGAGGCAGGGGCACACAGCTACGCATCCCGGAGCGGGAAATACAAGCCTCTCACCACTTGGGAGAAGGACGCAAACGGCGACCTGGTAGGGAGGCTCGAGATGCCCATGGCAGTGGGGTTGGTCGGGGGAGCGGCAAAGACGCACCCCGCGGCGAGGGCCGCGATTAAGATTCTGGGGGTCAAGACCGCGACGGAGCTGGCGGAAGTGATGGCGGCAGTGGGGCTCGCGCAGAACTTCGCGGCGCTCAAGGCACTCGCGACGGAGGGCATCCAAAGAGGCCATATGAAACTGCACGCAAGAAACATCGCGGTCTCAGCCGGAGCGACAGGAAAGATGGTCGACCTTGTGGCAAAGAAGATGGTGGAGGAGAGGAAGATCAGGTTCGACAGGGCGAAGGAGCTCGTCGAGGAGCTCTCCAAGTCGTAGCGTGCGGCAGCCCGCACACCCAGCATTTTGCCGAGACCACTGGGGTCACACATTGTGGTCGAGGCGCTTTCAGCCGTGGCGGCATCGGCAGCTGCGATTCGTGGCGTGTGCTAAGTCTGCGGAGGGATGCGCAAGAATATTTAGAACGCTAGCCCCCGGCCATCGGTATTCTTACGCCTCTGTCTCTCGCAGTCCGGAGCGCATCTTCGTATCCCGCATCGGCATGTCTCGCCACGCCGAGGCCAGGGTCATTCGTGAGCGCGGTTTCGATTCGCTCGTCGGCTTCCTTTGACCCGTCGGCAAGGACCGCGAGTCCTGCGTGAATCGAGTAGCCGATGCCGACTCCCCCGCCGTGGTGGACGGAGACCCAGGAGGCCCCGGAGACTGCGTTGAGGAGCGCGTTGAGGATGGGCCAGTCGGCAATGGCGTCGGACCCATCCTTCATCCCTTCAGTCTCCCTGTATGGCGAGGCCACCGAACCGGAGTCGAGATGGTCGCGCCCGATCACAATCGGTGCGGAGATGGTCCCGTCGCGGACCATTCTGTTGATGACTTTGCCGAACCTCGCCCGCTCCCCGTATCCTAGCCAGCAGACCCGCGCGGGGAGGCCCTGGAACTGGACTCTCTCATGCGCCTTTGTGATCCACCTTGTCAGCGAAGGATTGTCCCCGAACTCCTTCACGATAGCCTCGTCTGTCGCGTAGATGTCCTCCGGCCTGCCTGAAAGGGCGACCCACCGGAATGGACCTCTTCCCTCGCAGAAGAGTGGTCTGATGTACTCTGGCACGTAGCCCGGAATCTTGAATGCGTCTCCTACCCCTGCATCCTTCGCCATCTTCCGGATGTTGTTGCCGTATTCGAAGGCGATCGCCCCTCCACGCTGGAACTCGAGCATCGCGGTGACGTGTTTTGCAATCGACGCCATGGAGCGCTTCAAGTACGCCTCAGGGTCAGACCCCCGCAGTGCCGAAGCTTCCGTGACGCTCAGGCCTTCGGGGACGTAGCCTGCCAGCGGGTCGTGCGCAGCAGTCTGGTCGGTTATCACGTCAGGCCTGAACCCCGACTTCGCGAGTTCCGGGAGGACCTCTGCGGAGTTGCCGAGTAGGGCCACGGAGATGGCTCTTCCCTCCTCTGCCGCGCTCCCCACCAAATCAAGGGCCTTACGGGCGCTCTCCACGACCATGTCGCAGTAGCCCTTGTCGAGCCGCCTCTGAATCGCCCGCCGGTCGACTTCGACGACCAACGCGACCCCACCGTTCATCGTGACGGCGAGCGGCTGGGCGCCTCCCATCTCTCCGAGTCCGGAGGTCAGTACTGTCCTTCCCTTCAGCGAGCCACCAAAGTGCTTCGAGGCCACGGCCGCGAGAGTCTCATAGGTGCCTTGGAGTATCCCTTGGGTGCCTATGTACATCCAGCTCCCCGCGGTCATCTGCCCGTACATCGTGAGCCCCCTCTCCTCCAGTTCCCTGAAGTAGGACCAGTCAGCCCACTTCGGCACGATCATCGCGTTGGAGATGAGCACCCTCGGGGCCCTCTCGCTCGTTCTAAACACCGCGACGGGTTTGCCGGATTGGATGAGCAGCGTTTCGTCGTTAGCCAGAGCTTTCAGTGACTTCACAATCGCTTCATAAGCGGGCCAGCTTCGCGCAGCCCTCCCCGTTCCACCGTATACTATCAGCTTCTCTGGGTCCTTGGCAACCTCCGGGTCGAGGTTGTTCATCAGCATCCGGAGCGCAGCCTCCTGGTGCCAGCTTCTGCACGATATCTCGCTGCCCCGCGGTGCCCTGATGATGTGCTTCTGCACGAAGATTTCAGGGAGTGACTCTCGATTTAAGAGTTCAGCTCGAGCCCTCACGGCACCTGTAAGCTTACGACGATTGGGGGGCGTCTGCGGCGAGTGAGGAAGGAGTTGCGCCCAGGCCGTTAGAAGTGAGTATCCTTAATATTCAGAGAGCCCAAAACCCAAGTGCTCATGCAGACCAGTCCTGACGCGCTCTCAAGACTGAGTTCCGATATTGACCGCGATGCAGGCAAGGTCCAAGACTTCTTCGTAAGGATGTTGAGGATAAACGCGGTCAATCCCAGGATGGGCGGGCCGGGCGAGATTGACCGAGCGAATCTCATCCAGTCTTTTCTTGAAGGCGAGGGATTTGAGGTGTCAAGGGTCGATACACCTGACAGTGGATACAAACGCGGAATCAGACCCAACATCTGCACCAAACTCGAAGGAGTGGACGAGAGTAGAACACTCTGGTTTCTTGCTCACATGGACACCGTTCCGGAAGGGAGCGCGGAACTATGGAACAGCGACCCATTTGAGCCAAGAATCGAAGATGGAAAGATCTTTGCTAGGGGCGCAGAGGACAACGGCCAGTCGCTTGTCTCAAGCCTCTTCGCTCTCAGAGAATTGAAGTCGCTCGACGAAAGACTTCCCTTCAACGTGGGCGCTTGGTTTGTTGCCGATGAGGAGTGTGGGAGCAACTACGGCGTAAAGTATCTCTTGGAGCACTCCTCCTTTAACCCAGGCGACCTCATCGTCGTTCCTGACGCCGGAAGCCCGAACGGAACGAACATCGAGATAGCCGAAAAGAGCCTATTGTGGTTCAAAATAGTCACCAGAGGAAAGCAGGTACACGCGAGTCTTCCCGCAAAGGGGAAGAATGCTCACAGGCTTGGAATGGAGCTCGCGCTAACCCTTGACGAGAGCTTGCACCGGCAGTACCCCAAGCGCAATGATCTCTTCGATGACCCGTCCTCGACGTTCGAACCTACAAAGGCTGACCCCAACGTTCCAAACGTTAACACGATTCCAGGCCTTGATACGTTCTACTTCGATTGCAGGGTCCTGCCTGAATACTCTCTCGATTCGGTCTTGTCAGAGGTAAATTCGTCACTGCGCGATTTCACGTCGGAGCATGGTGCAGATGCGTCTCTTGAAATCATCCAGCGAGACGACGCTGGTCCCGTGACCTCTCCGACGAGCGAGATCGCGAGACTCATGGGGAAAGCGATTGTCCACATGACGAGGAAACAGCCCAAGTTCGTTGGAATCGGACTTCGGACAGTCGGTAACTTCTTCAGGGAAAGGGGTATTCCGACCGTAGTGTGGAGCACTGTGGACGATGTACCACACGAACCCAACGAGTACTCACGAATTGCGAATCTGATTTCCGACACAAAGGTGTTCGCCGCCATGCCCCTCCTTGTCAATACAAGTTGAATGAGAATGGGATAGAAATTGACTCCTCTGCACGAGGGATTTCGCTGCACCGTTTCCCCGCGCAGCCACCATGCTTGGTTCTCGGGACTTCATTCGATGAAGCCCTGAGCGCAATCGAAAGCCTTCCTGTGTGCCTGCCAGCGCAGAAAGACGTATGGCGGCGCGCACAACGCAGAAATAGAGTGGGGTGCGGTTAGGAGGATCAAGATGAGCGTTTCTGAGGTCACGAGAACAATTCAGAATGAAGACGTGAAAGAAGTCGCCCTACAGTTCACAGATCTTTCAGGCATCCTGCACTCTCTGTGGGTGCCTTCTGGTCTGTTGCCTAAGGTAGCCGCTGAAGGCATTCACGTGGACGGTTCGTCCGTGGACATGGTGGACATTAGCGAGAGTGACTTGAAGTTGATGCCACGGCTGGAAACGTTTGTGGTCCTGCCGCCCAGTCTGTTCGCGCAGAGAGTAGCAAGAGTACTCTGTGACATCTGCCAGCCGGAGTCTGAAAGACCTTTCGAACTCGACCCAAGGTTCGTGCTCAAGAGAGTCATAGACGAGTCCAGGAGGACCCTCGGAATGTCGGTCAAGTACAACACTTGCAGCGAAATTGAATACTTCCTGTTCAAGAGGGACGATGCCGGGAACCCGAAGAGGTATGACGAGGGAGGCTACCTGGCCAGCCCGCCTGCTGACCTAGGCATTGATGCGAGGCTGGAGATTACTGACAACCTCAGGAGCGCTGGAGTTGTCGTCGAGAAGCATCATCACGAAGTACCCCCCGGAAAATACGAGCTGAACCTGACCTATTCTGATGCTCTGACCATGGCTGACACTATCTACCTGGTCAAGTTCATAGTAAAGATGACCGCGGCACGGGAAGGGCTCATCGCGTCATTCATGCCGAAACCCTTCCAGGACGGGTATGGAGCCGGACTGCATACTCATGTCAGCCTCATAGACGGAGGGAAGAAACGGAACCTGTTCTACGACCCTGAGGGAGTGTACGGAATCAGTGATATGGCGTTGCACTTCCTAGCTGGCATCCTGACCCATGCGAAGGCCCTGGCAGCCCTGACCAACCCTTCCGTCAATTCCTACAAGAGACTGGTGCCTGGCTGGGAAGCTCCTGTTTACCTTTCATGGGCCAAGTACAATCGGTCTGTTCTAGTCAGGGTTCCGCCTGGAAAAGAGATGAGAACCAGACTTGAGTACAGACCTTCCGACGGAACATGCAACTTCTACCTTGCGTTCGCCGGCATCCTAGCGGCAGGACTGGACGGAATCAGAAGGAAAGCGGAGCCCCCGGAGCCCGTGGAAGAGGACATCTACGCGATGAGTGACAAGCAGAGGACAGCGAGAGGCATCGAAGTGCTTCCGGAGAACCTGGGAGAGGCGCTGAACGAGTTCTCCAAGGACAAGTATCTGCTGGAGAAGCTGGGAAGAACGTTCTCCGACAGGTTCCTTCAGATCCGGGCCAAGGAATGGAAGGACTTCAATCGCACGGTGCACGAGTGGGAAAGGAAGAAGTACCTAGAACTCTAGCCGAAGAGAGGTGTACGATGCATGCCGGTCAGGGCTGACTACGCGATAGTCCATGCGGACGAACTCGCTACACTGGTGGGGAAGAGCAGTCGGCCCCAAGTCAGAGAGGGAATGAGGGACCTTGGGATCGTCAGGGACGGGGCAGTCGCGGTCAAAGACGGGAGGATAGCAGCAGTAGGGACGACCACGGAGGTCTTGGACAGACTAGAGAAAGGGATCGAGACCATAGACGCAAGCGGGAGGCTGGTCGCTCCCGGGCTCATAGACCCTCACGTTCATCTGGTATTTGCCGGCTCTAGGGAAGACGAACTCGAGGCGATGGCAGTAAAGGGAATCCCATACCTGGAGATAAAGGCAGGAGGAGGGGGGATGCCCACAACTCTGAAGATGACGGGTGAGGCTTCGACAGAGGAACTGGTCAAGCGGACCACCCAGAGGCTCGATACGATGCTGGTTCACGGCACTACGACGATTGAAGCGAAAAGCGGGTACGAAATGACATTAAGGGGGGAGATAAGACAGCTGGAGATAATCCAGGCCCTTAGGGAGTCACACCCTGTTGATCTGGTCTCGACTTTCTTGGCACAGGGGACTCCTCGAGGATACGAGAACAGGGTGGATGAGCTGACGAAAGAGATAGCCAGGAAATGGATTCCAGAGATCGCGAGGAGGGGGCTGGCGGAGTACTGCGACGTGTTCTGCGAGAATGGGTACTTCAACCAGGAACAGAGCAGACAGATACTGAAGACCGGCAGGAGTCACGGCATGAAACTTCGGATCCACGCAGACTGGCTCGCCCACAGTGGAGGAGCAAAACTGGGTGCAGAGCTGGGCGTGGTCTCCGCCGATCACCTCATCTTCACTCCTGGAAAGGAGATCAGAGAACTGGTGAGAAGAGGGGTAATGGGGACCCTGCTGCCGACCACGCCCTTCTGTTACCTTGGGACCTATGCCAGAGCGAGAGAGATTATCGACTGGGGGTTGCCTGTTGCGCTGGGAACCGACCTGAGCGCGGCAGACATGTGCGAATCCATGCAGATGATGATGACGATCGCAGTCCTGCAGATGAAGATGACCACCGAGGAAGCCTTGGTGGCGTCGACGATCAACGCCGCCCATTCGATACAGAGAGCGCGGGAAGTGGGGAGCCTAGAGAAGGGAAAGAACGCGGACCTCGTCATCTTCGACGCCCCGAACCACAAACACTTCTCCTACCACTACGGCGTCAACCTGGCAGAGAAGGTCTTCAAGAATGGAAGGCTGGTTGCGGAAAGAGGAAGAAGAGTGAGCTAGAGACTACGCTACATGGGAGACCCTGCGGTCCACCCGTCTAGGGGAGCTTCCCGGCCGTAATCACCTGAGACAGTCTCTCGATGTCTTCGGCGAGCGACCTGTCTCCGCTGAGCAAGGGCGACTGACCTCTCACGGATGCGCAGACGCGCCGTGAATGCAGCGACATGCCGTCATGGTCGGACCGGAGCGCGTTCGAGGCACAAATGAGTTCGATCGCAAGGATTCTTGAAACATTCGCTACGACCGACATGGCTTTCATTCCCGCGTTCACTCCGTGGCTCGCGTGGTCTTCGACGCCTTCGGAGACGCTCGCGGGATAGGCCGATTGAGGGTAGATCTGGGTGGCGTTGTCAGCCGCAAGCGCCGTCGCGGTGTACTGTAGAATCAACAGCCCCGATTCGGGACCAGGCCTCCGGGCCATGAATTTTGCCTCTTGAGGTGTCCTTGTGAGAAGGAGGTTGATTCTCGCTAGGGACATCACGCCAAGATACGACAGGGCGATCGAGAGGAAGTCGAGCGACATAGCAACGGACTGCGCATGGAAGTTGCCTCCATGGAGGACCACCCCGTCCTCGAAGAAGACCGGGTTGTCAGAGACAGAATTCATCTCGCCTACTGTAATCCCTTCGGCGAAGTCGAGAGCCTCCTTGAGCGACCCATGGACCTGAGGCGCGCACCTAATCGAATACGGATCCTGAGGAATCGGTTCCTGTCTGACCCTTTGACTACCCTTCAGATGTTCCCGCAGACGTCTCGCGACGTATTCCTGCCCTGGATTCTTCTTCAGACCAATCAGCCTCTCGTCAAAGGATTGCGAGCATGCACGCAGAGCCTCGGCGGTCAGGGCGACCGATGAGTTTGCTGCTTCCAACAGAAGCTTCCCCCTGTGAACTGCTGTCGTGCCGAACGCGGTTGTGAAGCATGTGCCGTTGATTAGTGACAACCCCTCCTTCGCCTGGAGGACCAGTGGTTTCAGAGAGGAAGCTGAGAGAGCTTTAGCGGACTCCAACAGACGCCCCCGGTAGTAAGCCTTCCCCTCTCCGATCATCGTGAGCGCCATGTGCGCTGACGGGACGAGGTCCCCTGAGGCGCCCAGCGACCCGAACCTAGGAACGTAGGGCGTGACACCCTTGTTCAGCATCCCGGCCAAGTGTTCGGCCACCAGAGGGCGGGCAGCGCTGTTTCCATTGAGCAGACTGTTGATTCTGATCAGCATCGCCACACGGACCACTTCAGGGGACATCGGGTCGCCGACGCCGGCAGAATGGCTGCGGACAAGGTTTAGCTGCAGCCCCTGAAGGTCGTCAAACCGAACCGGCTTACCTGAAAGAGAGCCTATGCCTGTGTCTACGCCATAGGCCACATTACCCCGTGCAAGTTTCTGTTCGAGCAAGGAGCGGAACTTCGCCATCCTTTTCGTGCTCTCGGGGCTGATCTTTATGGTCGCCTTCCGTTCCGCAACCCTCATTGCAGATTCGAGCGTCAGCGAACGCCCGTCAAGAGTGATGACCATTCGAGTAAGGTCACCCCCTTGCCTCGGGTTAATATTCTCGATAGCAGGCTACGGAGCAATCCGCGTTACTGGTTCTGTAAGAATCGCGAGTTTCTGATTGATTATGGCCGTCTTGCGGGTTGATCATGTTCGCTGCAGCTTCAGTACGCCTGTCAGTCTCCTGACGGCACAGGCCCAGGGGCTCGACGAGCGGCGTTGTCAGAAGTGACCTCAACGCTAATCTGATAGAGGTGGAAGCCGCTTGGTAGATGCCTGGCTCCAGGAGTTGCAGACTCGGCGTTTCCTTCGGCCCTGAGTCGAACCTCTATTCGTTCCCACGAGGCCACCCGATGAGCAAGGCGAGGAGCCAGCTCTTCGAAGCCTCCATCAGGGAGCTAGCACAGTCGAGCGGGAAGGGAAGGGTGACGATTGTCGGGCCCGTCCGGGCGGCAGAACAGGACGTTCTCCTCTTCCACACGAGGGCCTACATGGATTTCGTCAGAGAATCATCCGAGATCGGATCTGGCTACCTTGACTACGGGGACACGCCCTCATTCAAGGGAGTCTTCGAGGCTTCACTTTTTCCGGTGGGAAGCACCCTGAACGGACTGGAACTCGTCCTGAAGGGAGATTTCGACCATTTCTTCAACCCCATTGGGGGCCTCCACCATGCGCGGAGAGACAGGGCGGGAGGGTTCTGTGTGTTCAACGACGCTGCGATTGCAATCTGCAGTCTCCTTGAGAAAGGGACGGGCCGGATAGCCTACGTCGATATCGACGCACACCACGGCGACGGGGTATTCTACGCGTTCGAGTCCGACCCTAGGGTGATCATCGGAGACGTCCACGAAGACGGACGGTTCCTCTATCCTGGAACGGGTGGAGAGTCTGAGACAGGAACCGGAAAGGCCGAAGGGACTAAGCTGAACATCCCTATGCCGCCCAGGGCTGGCGACGAGGAATTCAGACGGGCCTTCGACCGGGTCGAGGCCTTCGTTAGAGGATTTGAGCCCGAATTCATCCTGTTTCAGTGTGGTGCTGATGGCCTTGAAGGAGACCCGATAACCCAACTAGGATATACTGCGGCGGCCCATGCCCACGCAACTGCGAGGCTTCATGACCTCGCGCACGAGCTGTGCGGAGGCCGAATCCTGGCGATGGGAGGAGGGGGGTACAACCCCTCGAACGTATCCTCAGCCTGGACAGCAGTCGCCAAGGGTTTGGCAGGGGTCAGCTCCGAGAAGCCGACATGAGGTGACAGGTCCGTGAGGCTGCACAGGGACTCGCGCCTGACTTGTGTAGTTAATTGAACTGTTGTTCCTTCAATCGAAGGATTTATGATGGCGGGTTCAACCGAATTGGTTTGATAGGTCGTTGAAGGTGAACAGATCAGTACTGACAATTGATGGCAGCGACTTGACAATCGAAGACGTCGTGGGAGTCGCGAGAAACGGTGCGAGGGTCAAGTTGTCCAGAAAAGCGATCGCGAGAATGAAGGCGTCTAGGGCGATTGTCGAGAAGCTCATTGCCAAGAAAGAAAGAATCTACGGGGTTTCCACTGGCATAGGCGAGCTCTCAAACGTGCTTCTGACTCCTGGGCAGCTCAAAGACTTCCAGAAGTACATCGTCTACAGCCATGCAGCGGGTTGGGGCGACCCTGTCGCCGTTGATGACGCAAGAGCCGCTTGGCTGACGAGGACAAACGTGCTGGCAAAAGGTTACTCCGGACTAAGACCCATCCTAGTCGAGACCCTGGTCGAAATGCTGAACAAAGGCGTTACTCCGGTGATGTGTCAGAAGGGTTCGGTGGGAGCAAGTGGAGACTTGTCCCCGTTGGGGCAAGGGGCACTTGTGCTAATGGGAGAGGGAGAGGCGTTCTACCACGGCAATAGAATGAAAGGAAGGGAGGCGATGGACAAGGCAGGAATCAAGGCCGTCATCCTGGAAGCAAGGGACGGACTCGCCGTGATAAACGGCTCGAATCTGGTGGCAGGAATGGGATGCCTGCAGGTCTATGACGCGGGCATGCTGGTGAAAACCTCCGAGATTGCCGCTGCGATGACGCTGGAAGCCCTCCTGCCGAACATGCTTGCATTTGACGAAAGAATTCACAAGGTGAGAGGCTATGAAGGTGCCATCGAGTGTGCCGAGAACATAAGGAAGATAGTAGAGGAGAGCGAGGTGCTGGCGCAGAAACCGCAGAAGGTCCAGGAATCCTACAGTCTGAGGAGCACTCCTCAAGTCGTCGGCGCGGCGAAGGACACGTTGAAATTCGCTAGAAGAATGTTCGAGACAGAGGTCAACGGTGTCGGCGATAACCCACTCTTCTTCCCGGACGAAGGAGGAACTTGCCTCACAGGCGCGAACTTCCAGGGCACCCCGCTGGCCTTTGCCCTTGAGTTCGTCGGAATCGCGCTTACAACGGTCGGCGCGCTTTCGGAGAGGAGGATGAACAGACTCGTGAATCCCAACCTGAACATGGGCCTTCCGGCCTTCTTGACAATGGGAGCAGGGATGTTCTCAGGTATGATGCTCGCCCAGTACACGGCTGCGTCTCTCGTATGCGAAAACAGAGTCCTGTCGACGCCTGCCGCGACTGGCTCAATACCCACCGCCGCCGACCAGGAGGACTTTGTGAGCATGGCGATGACAACTGCCATCAAGACAAAGCAGATCTTGAAGAACTCTAGTGCGATAATCGCCGTCGAACTGATGGCAGCCGCTCAAGCCCTAGATTTCAGAAAGCCTTCGAGACCGGGCAAAGGAACTCAAGCAGCGCATGACGTTGTGAGGAAATATGTGAGCCATCTCGAAGAGGATAGGCCTTTGTACCCCGACATTGCTACTCTGTCAGAAGTCGTGATGTCCGGCGAAATCCAGGCTGCCGTCGAAAAGGCGGTAGGGAGTCTGAGATAACAGCTCGTCAGTAGAATTTGTCCGAAAGGAATGCCCCATTTGGCAAACGACGCCTAATCCAAGCTACCCCAGTAGTACTCTTCTTCGTATCTTGATTTGCGGCCTAATGTGGACGAGCGCGCTGCGCGCGCTCTACCCTGACACTAAGGTTGGGCTGGTCGCCTGCGAGTGGCGGCAAAAGATGAGACAATAATCGTTCTGCGCTGAGTCGTCTGACGATACCTGTTGGGGCGGTCTGTGTCCATGTGTCGTCCTCTCTGAGATACTCCCATGTCTTGCCATGTTTGGTTGTGATGTAGATCACATAATCCGCGTTCATTCACAATCGATCGGCTCGACATTCCTCTTTAGGCTTGTCCTCGAAGCGCGCTAAGAGCAGAGGAAGCTGATCATGACCGGTCTTGGCCGAGAAGAGGCGCGTTAGTTATCTGTCACCTTGAGTGTTCTCTGCAAAAGTCATTTATCTTTTCGATGCAGCCGCTCATCACATTTCTTGGGGCAAGAGCTACAATCCTGAAGTGGTTCGGAGCGCCAAAGCCGGAGCCCCGTGTTGTCTGTATGAGCTTCTCTTTGAGAAGAGCATGCACGAACTCCTTGTCGTCCTTGAACTCCAGCGATCGCATGTCTATTCTCGGAAAGATGTAGAACGCTCCTCCTGGCCTCACTGTGCTGAAGTACTGGTTCTCCTCGAGCAACTTCATGGCCGACTCTACGATTCCTTCTATCGCCTCTACCAATTGGCCTACCGTCTTTTGATGCTCCATTCGATTATTCATCGCGCTAGCTATCGCATACTGAGCGGGCGTATTTGCGGACAGCCTTACCCTGCAGTAGTCTGCGAGCTTGTGTTTCAGGTCCTCTGATACCCTGTCGTCCTCCGGTACCAAGACATACCCCACCCGGAACCCTGTGGCGTCAAACGCTTTCGACGCGCCATTAAGAATGAGATGGGGTACACCCTTCGCTAGCTCACCAACGCTCGTGAAGCTCGCACCACCGAACACGATCTCGTCGTATATCTCGTCGCTTACGAGAAGAATACGATGCTCGTTGGCCATCTCGACAACTTCTTTGAGCACCTTTCTTGGGAGAACAGTTCCGGTCGGGTTGTTCGGGTTTGTTATGAGCATATACTTGATTCTTTTCGATATCGTTCTCCTTCTTCTGACCAGTTTGGCGAGCGCATCGAGGTCTATGCTCCAGTCATTTGATTCGTCGTACTTGCCGAGCAAGAAATCGCCGCCGAACATCTTTATCGCAACCGGATACTGAGTGTAGTATGGCTTCAGAATGACGGCTGTGTCGCCTGCGTTCATTAGGGCGCTGTTAAGGAACGTAAGTGCCTCTGCAACTCCACTTGTTACTACTACATCCTGTTCCTTCATGCTAAGCCCGTACCTTGATCTATATCGTTCGATGATCGCGTTGACTAGCTCCAAAACACCCTGCGATCTCGAGTACGAGGTCCTGCCGCTTACGAGCGCTTCCACGTAGGCGTCGATTATGTATTTTGGAGTGGGAAAGTATAGTGCAGGGTCTCCGCTACTTAGTTTAATGACTTGTTTGCCTTGTTTTCTGAGTCCTTCGGCGAAGTCATCTTCCTCCCTGATTGCGGAATAGACGTACTTGCTCGAATCGGAGAGCACAGAAGCCGTCATGTAGACCAGTCGGGAGGCCTCGCCATCTCTACGTCTTTTAGGTCTTCGGTCTTCTCTCAAAATCGGCGCGCGCGCGCGCGGTATTGCGGTCTAGCTTAGATAGCTGCTGGCGGATTGATTTGTAGTTGCCAGATTTGTTTATGTCCTCGTCCAGACCAGAAAGCCTTACCGTCTCGCTTGAGGCCGTGAAGATAGTCTGGTCCTTGGGGAGTATCGAGTTCACGTAGGCGCGAGCAGCTGCGGGGGTGTCTACCACTTCGACAGCGATGTTGTGGGCTCGTAGGGCTGTCGCTGTTCTCTGGATCTGTTCTTCCGATGCCGGCTTGGAGAAGCTGTAGTCTATCGCCAAGCCGAACTGCGTTTTTCCTATTCCGGTTTCCACTTTGGCCATTTCTTTGGTGTCACTTTACCTTACTGCGTTGGCAGCTTTAAATCAATGGAAGGTCGGGTTAACAGCAAAATGAGTAGCGTTCGCATAGACGTGTATCATCACCTTCTCACAGCGGAGTATCTTGAAGAACTGGCAAAGGTCGGAGTTGTCGAGTCGGGTGGCGTCTGACAGCGCGCATCCCTTAATGATTCTCGATGCTCCGAAGGGATTGGGACAACCATATGGATGTTCCTCGTTCACATGAACTTCAAGAGCAATGCGAGGGGTGCGCACTGAACTTTAGGTTCAAATCCCAACGAGTTTCCCAAATTCTGACCGTTTCATGTGAAGGATATGCGGTCGCCGAATATAATGGTTTGTAGTTCAGAGTGCGTTCGTTTGTTTATCAGGTCGTAGGAAAGCTACGTCGAGCGCGCGCAAATAGGTTCTGAAAGTGGATTCAGTGCAGCTCGGAAGCAACTGCAGATGGGTTGAATCCCTTGAATATCAACCATACCGCAATGGCCATTTCTTGCACGGCTATTGGAAGAGCCAAGATGGCTTGGGGCGTTGACAGAGGACCGATGATTCCGAACATGCCTAACAGACCTGCTACCATGCCCAAGGCTGTCCCAACAAGACCCCAACCCGACAACCATCGGGGGACGAGTCTTGCTTGATAGAATACCAAGTAATACAACGTAGCACCTAAGCAAAAAGCCAACAGGGCCGCCACATTGCTCGCCGAATGATATGCTGCCAGCAAAACCGTGCCTGAAGTTTGAAACGAAGGGTCCGGAGCTGCAGCCTTTACAAAGTCTTGGCTTAGTGTCAATAGCGATAACAGGCAAACTATGCCGACAACATAGAATACTCCCTCGATGAGCCTGAGACCGACAGCCCCAAGAGCCAGACCTTCATTGTATCTCTTCAGTACTGGATACAGCGAAATCGCAATGCTGGCAGATGCGATGGCGGCGATAAACGCAAGAAGGATTCCCGTTGTTACTTGGTTCGCATTTGCAGAGACACTGACGAGATAATTTGAATCGTTGATATGCCCCAAGAATGGCACGCTTGCAAGGCTTGCAGCCGTCGCGACTATCCATAGCACACCTGCAATTCCCGCAGTTCTCTTGTCTCTGTCCAATCCGGGTCTTCCGTCCCTTGGTCGGTCTGGCTGCGTTAGTTCTTACTTATTCATTGTCACTGAGCGCGAAAATCTAAAATTCTTTGGTGATATGGCTACTCAGTATTTGGCGCGCCTCAGCTCTGAGAAGGGGATGTACAATAGCGAAGTTACCAGTATCAGCGCCACCCCGGACGCTATGAAGAGCTGACCGATTGAGATGACGCTCGCCAAGAAGCCAAAGAGAACGGCCGCGATAGGTATTGACGCCGCGAGGAACGACTTCATCACGGTGGAGGCTCGTCCCAGAATCTCGCCCGGCACCTGCGTCTGGACCAGCACCTGGATTGGGAGATTGACGACGGCACCCATGACGCCGGCCCCCGAGAAGATTACGAGGGCGTATGGAATCGAAGTCACCGACCCGGCCAGTATTATCAGCACCCCGTAGACAGCCAGGCCGAAGAAAAGGAGTCTCCCGACGTACCCCCTGAAGTTCACCTTCCCGATTGCGATTGAACCGGCGACCATGCCCAGTGCGAAGGTTGCGAGCGTGAACCCGTAGACCAAGGCACCCCCATGCAGCCAGACCTTCACGTAAGGCGCGAAGAGGACGGTCAGGCCTCCACCGAAGAAGTTGACCATGATGCCAAACACAATCAGCTCAAGCAACACCCTGCTCTGTCTCACATAGGAGAGCCCTTCTTTGAACTCCTTCCAGAATCCGCTTTCCCCCTGCTGAGGCTTTTCTTGGGCTGGTCCGTTTACCCTGGTCTGACCATACGACTTGGCGACGAGCAATAACATGGCGGCCGCGAAGAAGAAGGTCAGACTGTCGTAGGTTATCGAAGCGCCAGCGCCGACCGTCGCCAACACTATGCCCCCGGCTGTGTAACTTGCAAGCTGGTTCGCAGACGTGCTCAGCATGAAGAGACCGTTGGCTGCCCCGAGGTTCTCCTTGCTTACGATTCTCGGTATTATCGCCGTGTTCGCGGCGGTGAAGAACTGAGTACCAGTGTAAAGAAGCAGGACCAGAAGAATCAGGAGAGGGAACTTCAGCGCCCCTATGACATAGAGGAGCGAGATTGCTGCGGTGACGACCCCCTGCGCGACGTTGCTTGCAATCATCAGGTTCCTTCGGTTCAGCCTGTCGGCGAACACCCCTGCGACTGGGCTCACGAACACATTAGGCAGGAGGACAGCGGCCTGAGTGAGCCCCACCAACGTGGTCGAGCCGGTCGTGACGAGGACGAGCCAGAGCAAGGCGACGTCAAACACGGCGTCCCCGGACTGCGACACAACCTGACTAACCCATAGCGAACTGAAGGAACGGTTCCTGAAGAGCGTGGAATAGCTGGGATGTTCAGTCGTCACGATGTGCTCCGACGTCGAGGATTCGAAGATAAAGACGTCTTATCCCTTCGTCCTGGAGAGACCCGTGCAAAAGACTTTGCAGAATCTTCTTCGAATCTCCCTTATTATCCGCTGGTCGGGGGCCGGCCTCGACGAGCCTTGGAAAGCCACACCGATGAAGCGACCTTTGTTGTGAGCCGGAGAGTCAAGCCTGGACACGAGAGGGAGTACGAAGACTGGCTGAAACGCATCACCACAGTGGCCAAGGGTTTCCCTGGTTTCAAGGGGGCAACGACGTTGGTCCCCAACGAAGGCGACCCCTACGTCAGGTACAACATCTGGCGATTCGAGAACAAGGCTACGCTCGATGCTTGGAAGAACTCTCCGTCCAGGCTCAGGCTGATAGAGGAAGTCGAGAACTACGCTTCTCAGTATTACGCCGAGGCGACGGGGATGGAGACGTGGTTTGCCCTCCCAAACGTGGGGGCAATCGTCGCACCTCCAAAATGGAAGATGGCATTGGTGACGGTCTTCGCAGCCTACACCGTCAACCTCATTGACAATCTCATCTTCGGCGCATACTTCGACCCCTTTCCTCTATGGGCAAACTCCTTCCTCTACATCGTCGTCCTCATTACTCTGCTGACCTACTTGGTGATGCCGTACATGAGTCGACTCCTCAGGGGCTGGCTTTACCCCCAAGGCGCTGTGCCGTCACTTACCGACAGAGTGCCCATTATCGACCGGCAGTATACACTCCGACAGAACCCTGCGCCATATCCTGGTAACCTACAGGTAAGCGTTTAAGCCGAACAATCGCCTGCGACGTCTGATGTCATTCGGCGCCGTCTGCGCCACGTGCAAGTGCGCGGAATCCTCCTGCGAGAACTGTGTGGCTCCAAGCGAATGCGCCAGTTGCGCTTCTTGCTGCTGTCCGCCAACTCATACGGCATGGCGACTGGGGAGGATTCGCCAAGGCATCGTGTGGGAATACCTAAGCCTCGGATGGATGGCCGTCGAGGTCGTAGGCTCAATCGGAATCGGGCTGCTCTCAGGCAGTTTCGCGCTCCTCGCTTTTGGAGGTGACAGTCTCGTCGAAATCATCTCTGGACTTGCAGTGACGCTCCACCTGAGGCGCGATTCATCTGGTTCAAGCGGCCCCGGCGAAGGGACAGAGAGGTTGACGAAGTTCCTTCTCATCGCCCTCATTCCGACAATCGGGGGAGGTGCAGCCTATTCTTACCTTGCTGGAATCAAGCCGGAGTCCTCACTGCTGGGCGTCGCCGTTGCCCTCGGAGCCGTGATAATCATGCCCGTCCTCTGGATTCAGAAGAGGAGGATAGGCAGGGAGACGAATTGCGCCCCTCTATCGACGGATGCCGTTCAGTCTGCCACGTGCTTCCTGATGTCCATCGCCCTGCTCGGAGGTCTGCTCGCAAACTACCTCTTTGGCATAAGCTGGATGGACTACGTAGCCACGGGCGTTATTCTCGCTTTCGTTGCTAAGGAGAGCATGGAGGCATTCCAAGAACGGACCTCGCTTTCATCAACGGAGATTTGACCGACGACTGCCTGCGTTACCTGTTGCAGCAGTCACTGATGACTCGGGGGATGAACTCTACCCGTCGTCTCAGTAGACGTACGGGATGAGTTTCTTGCTGCTCTTGACGTAATCTCTGTATTCATCTCCGAATTTCTCTGCGCGCGCGCGACGAGGCGACCGTTTAGCGAATGTCGCAAGGAGGAGTCTCACCTGCGATGATGTAAGGGTTCGCACAACTCGACGAGGGAATGCTCGCGTAGAGGAGTGGGCCATACGTCGTGGGTAGGCCATAGGTTCATACATCTCATAACTGCCATCCATTGGGATGCGGTCGCGGGTCGAGGCGTCCACTGTGCTGACCCTTCTGGTCATCACCACTTTCGCCTCCTTCGGCTCGGCTCCCGCCCGCGCTGCCAGTCCCGACATCGCCCAGGTAGAAGACTCGGCTGTCTCATGTCTCGTCAGGAATTACAACGTTACGATAGGACTGATTCACGAGAGCCCTGATTCTCCCGCGCTCCGCGACACCTACTGGCTCTACTCGGACAACTACCTGGCGAGCCTGGCGCTGGGCCAATCTGGCTCCGGGAACTCCTCGGTCGGGACCATCGTCCAGAACGTCACGAAGACTACGGAAAGATACCTGGCAAGGCTTCCGAGCGCCGTGAACCAGTATCTGGCTCTGGAGACCGCCCTCTACTCGTTCGACAACGCCTCCAACTACGTGGTGACGACCACGAGAGGAGCCGCAATCGAAGTCACGCTGAACAACGGGACCGCGACCCTGAGCCCTAATCAGTACGCCGACGTGGCGTTCCTTGAGGCCATCAGCTACGCCCGGAGCGGGGACATGGGGTCTGCGAGGACGGCTTGGAGCGAAGGGAACGCTGCCTGGGACGGGCGCGGGTTCGCTGACCAAGCCTACACGGACCCCAAGTCTCAGTCATACCATGAGTATCAGACCTACAAGCTGGCCCTCTACATCTACGCCTCCGAACTGACAGGAGAGCCCTATGATTCCGCCGCCTTCAATCAGCTTTTGAAAATGCAGGCGAAGGGCGGACCAGGGAGCGGCTGCTTCAACACAGGCTACACCTCCTCCTTGGTGAATGACACAGGGGTGAACACGGAGACGACCAGCCTGGCTATTCTGGCGCTGAGTCCAGTCCCCTGCGAGACCGTCCCGTCCAGCACTTCAGGCAACGTCACCGTAGGGACCTTCCTCTACCTCTGGTATGGGTTCGACCAGAACAGCATGAAGTGGACGGGCGGGCTGGGGACCAGCCATTGGAACACCACCGACGGCACCGTCGTGGACGAGCCGAGCATAGGCTACTACGCCTCAGACAGCAACGTCACTCTGGCCTGGCAGATGTCCAACATGAAGGCGGCGGGCATCTCCCTCATCGTCGTCTCGTGGTGGGGGACCGGGAACGCAACGCAATCAGGGGACCAGGCGGTGCTGGACTCAGCCATCAACAACGCCACCCTGAACCTGTTCCGCTACTTGGAGTCGACCAAGAGCCAGTGGGACTTCAAGGTCGCCATCATGGTCGAAGGGTTCAACTCGGCGAATTACGCCATGACCTCAGCCGACTACGCCCGCGTCTACGGTTACCTCCAAAGCCGCTTCTACGGCCCATACGGCGACCTAATTCTGAGCTGGCAAGAGAAACCGCTCGTGATGTTCTTCAACACCGGGAGCATGAACAGCCTTGACGATGTCCCCCAGAACTCCACCTACACCGTGAAGCTGGTCGGAGGCTACCCCAACGGCGTCGATTGGTACTTCTGGGAGGGGATGAACTTCCTCGATGCCTCAGGCGGGACCGACGTCAACCCTGCGAACTACGAGTACAGCCCGATGATTTCTCCTGATGGCGAGGTAAGCATAGCCCCCAGATACGACGACTACTACCTCCATACGGCCTATCCGACCATCAGGACCGGCTACATGCGCTTCGACTACAACATGAGCCAGGGGATGTACTACTCCGAGTGGAACTACGTCATTCAGAACGCGAAGAGCGTGAGATTGGTCCTTCTCGATAGCTGGAACGAATACCACGAGCGAACGGCCATCGAACCTCACGCGGACCTCACGGCTGGTTACTTTTCAGGAGTGGGTGGCACGTCTTGCTTCGTGCGACTGTTGAATACCAGGGGAGGCGGAGGCATGCCAGGGTTCCTGTACTTGCTTCTCGCAGTAGTACTTCTTGCTTCTGTCATGGTCGTGTCATACGTTGTAGCCCGCCGTTACAAATGGCCGCGGGCACCCCCTTAGTCGGTTATGTCACCGCAGGGGTTCATATTGCATGTAATTGCCTCGTGCTCGCCCTTTGCGAGCGCGTTAGCTCTCGGTGCCCCACATCGCGCTGTGCTTGTGAGGCTCCCCTGTACGCGGAGAAGGCTTGAACCTCAGCGCGAGGCTTGAACCTCAGGAGTCTCGTTTCGATGAATGATTGCCAGAGCGTCCTCGTGCAGGACCTCAAGACTGAAGAGGGTCTGCATCAACACCCCGGTTATCCTCTCGTCATCACTCTCGTACGTAACTTGAAGCCTCTCCTCCACCGATGGCTTGGCGACCCACCGTGCGAAACTACTGCTCACGACGAAACCCTCATCGAAGGGGTTGAACTTGTTGGACCACACCAAGCGCATCTCCGTGCCCCCTATCGTGATGCTCTCTCTTGGCCCGTACCTAATCAGGTGGAAGCTGGGGTCCCATATTAGGTGGGCTTCTTGGAAGACTTCGATTGGCAGTAGGATGGCAGTCGGCGTGTGCCCCCGTTCCTTCAGCTCACCGACCACACGCGTCAGTGTTTCTAAGGTGAGGTCGCTTGTCCTCGCAGCGCCTCTTAGTCCCTGCATCTCCTTGACCAAGTAGGCGCGTTCGCTGAGCCCTATCGACCGAGCCAAGTCGTAGAAGACGAGGTCGGGAACGACGTTCGGGTCTGTAAACCAGCCTTCTCCAGCTCGAATGTGGGAAGCGAACTTGAAAAACTCGCCCGTGTCTGAATGAGCGTAGTCCCTGAGTGTGACGAGGGATGGGAGCACGGAGTACTCCGCGTACGTCCGTCTGCTATAGTCCCTCATTTCCTTGGCTTTCGTTGGCTCGCTGTGGGGCATCACTCTGGTGTCGCCTCCACAATTCTACGGTAGACCAGCCCGGCCTCCATTTGCTTGAGCCTGTCGCGGATTTCCCCATATGCAGCCTGTATCTCCTCCGCAGCGAACCTCGTGATGTTCCATTCCCTCAGGATGCGGGGGAACCCGCTGTTCCTGATGTCTATGCTCCGTTCGACTATCGGGTATATTTCGACTTCGTACTCGTCTGCCAAGACAATTTCCTTCAAGAGGTCCTGTGACATCGCTGAGTCTTGGCAATAGACTACTACAAAGACGTCGGCTCGTTTCAGCGCCGGCAGCGTTGACTCCTCCCACCTGCCAATCGGGATGTCTTCGGGGGCCTTGACGACCTCCCACCCTTCTTCCTGTTTTAGGGAGCCTCTCAGTTGAATGGCAGCGGCTTCAGCAACCCCCCCTCCGTAACCGAGGAAAAGGCGCAAGGCGGCCCTCAGTCGGACGATTCTTCGGTGGGTGAGAATATGAGGCGTTGCACCCATAGAATCATGTAGCCAGTAAGAGTGCCAACCAAGAACAGGAGTGCATCGCTGCTAACCTTAGTCTCAAGCGTCAGGATAGACATCAGGATAATTATTCCAGTCAGGAATGCAAGCAAAGCGTATGTCAGACTTCGGTTGTGGCTGCCTATCGCGGCAATCCGTTTCTCCCTTGCGGCGAACTCTTCTTTCTTGAAATCGATATACTCCCTTGCCAGCGGAACAATCGCATCGACTAATTGCTTGAGCCCTTGAATCTCGCCTTGTTGAGATTTCGCGTCTTTCGGCTCTCCTTCCTTGCCCTTGCCCTCCTCACTCATTTCTTGCTCGCGTTCTGAATCAGAATCATCCATTTATCCTCTCTCGTGACCTCTAATCGGTCACACTGATGTATCTCATCGAGCAACAACCTTAGGCAGGTTGAATATGCTCTGGCCGTCTCCGAAGTAATTGTCGTAGAAGTGCTGGAATACCTCCTGACACTTCTCGTGATACTCCTCTTGTGAGTAGTCTTTCGGCAGGCCCGCGTCGAGTTCCCTCTCAATCTCCAGCCTCACAGCGGCTCTGGTCTGCTGTTTCTTCCTCCAATCGAGCACGAGTTTAGCGGGTTGCAGTTTGTGCAGAAGGTTCTTCGCCACACTCTTCAGTTGGGCCTCGTCCTTTGCAGGCAAGGGTGATTTCTTCAGCTTGTCAAACAAGGCGAGTTCTTCCTCAGTTAGTCCCTCTGTTACAGCCCTTCTTTCTTCCTCCTTCAGGTCGAGGCTGAACTTGACCAGTTCCTTGAACAGCCACTCTTGGTTGGACGAGCCCGTATTGTACTCGTCGATGAGTCTTTGGAACCTCTCTTGGTAGTCGATTCTCGTGCTGTTCAGCCGTATCATCTCCTTCAGCTTGAAGGAGAGGATGTTCTTCAGTCGGTCGATGTCCGCGTTGTTCCGTCTCTTCTCGAACTCTTTCCTGAGGGCCTCGAAGTCAATCTTGTTCAGGTCGATGGTCTGCCTCTCTATCGACTGGTCGATGACGTACCGCCTCGAAGCGACGGAGGTGTCGAGTATGCCCTCGATTCCGTGCAGGACAGCTTCGATGTCCACCTCCGGGTCGAGCGAGCGTATCTCCTCGATGAGGTCCTTGTACAGCATTATGTCGGCGCTGAACTCCGACGCGGAGGGATGCGGCAGGATTGCGCTG
Source organism: uncultured archaeon (assembly GCA_963796355.1). Classification (GTDB taxonomy): domain Archaea; phylum Thermoproteota; class Nitrososphaeria; order Nitrososphaerales; family Gagatemarchaeaceae; genus UBA183. The sequence goes on along the minus strand of CAWCLD010000001.1, from coordinate 527,477 downwards.
TAGGTCTTTAGCGCCCGCCCCGCCTTCTCAAGGAAACCTTTCTTCACCGTGTCGTTGACCACGAGGGCTGACCTCGCGCTGTCAAGGAGGGCATGTTTCGGGATACCCTGGCTCCTGTTGATTTTCTCGTGGTCTATTCCGAGCTGACTCATGAAGGAGTTCACTTCGCCGACGATACCACGTAGTGCTTCCACGAGAACGTCCTTCGATTGAATCGGGAGGTCAATGCGACCTTGCGCGGACGGAGCGTAGATTGCCAGGGCTTTCTTCAGGTCCTTGAAGATGTTGATGTAATCAACTATGAACCCCGCCTGCTTGTCCTTGTAGACCCTGTTGGCCCTCGCGATTGCCTGCATCAGGGTGTGGTTCTTCATCGGCTTGTCCAAGTACATCGTGGAGAGGCAAGGCACGTCGAACCCCGTCATCCACATGTTGCAGACGAAGACCATCTGAAGGTCGCTGCCAGAGTCCTTGAACGTCTCCGCCAGGTCTTCGGTGACCATCCGCTTCCTGTGCCTGGCTATCTCCAGCCCCCTTTGCTTGAACTTCCTGACCTCGTTCTGCTCCTGGCTGATTACGACAGCCATGTCTGTCTTCTCCATCTTCCCTATTCTCTCGCTTGCCTGCGGGAAGTCTTCTCCACTGCTGCCTTTCATCCCCTGCTCTTTCAGTTCGCCAATGCGTTTCTTCCAGAAGTACTGCACCTTGTCGTACATTTTAACAGTGGTGAACTTGTCTATGCACACGACCATCGCCTTTCCACCGTAGCCTCTGCTGATGAAGTGCTCAACGATGTCCTCAGCAATCGCATTGAGGCGGTCTTCGCGAGTTATGATTTCGTACTCCCTGGAGAACTCTCGGGCCAACCTGTCTTCTTGAGCCTCGTCCAGGCCGGCTTCCTCGACCGCGTCGTAGATGTCCTCGTTAAGGCTGGGATTGATGAGTTGAACCTCCGGAACCCTGTTTTCATAGTAGAGCGGGACGGTGGCCTGGTCATCTACGCTGGCCCTGAAGTTGTAGATGCTGACGTAATCGCCGAAGGTATCTCGCGTCTTCTCCTCGCCGTCCGCCATCAATGGTGTGCCCGTGAAAGCGAGGAAGGACGCCTTCGGAAGGGCGTTGCGCATGTTCAGGGCAAGGACATCGTACTGACTTCTGTGAGCCTCATCCGTCATCACGATGATGTCGTCTCTGTCCGACAGCTTTGGATAGGTCACTCCCTTTTCCGTTCCGAACTTGTGGATTAGAGTGAACACGAGCCTGTGGTCTTCTCTTAAGAGTCGCTTCAGATGGTTCCCACTCTCCGCCTGAACCTTGTCCTCGGTGACGACGCCCGCATTCTGGAAGTTTTCGTAGATTTGGTCGTCGAGTTCGTGACGGTCAGTGACCACGACAAAGGTAAAGTTACCCTCGAACTTCCTCAGGACCTTCTGGGAGAAGAATATCATGGAGTAGCTCTTTCCAGAGCCCTGCGTGTGCCAGAAGACTCCCAGCTTCCCCCCGTTCTCTTTCCTTTTCGCAAAGGCCTCAATCGCATTGTTGACCCCGAGGAACTGATGGTTCTTGGCGATAATCTTGACTTGATTTCCTTCTATTGTCGAGTAAAGGATGAAGTTCTCAAGGAGGTCGATGAATCTGCTCTTGTCGCAGGTTCCCTTAATCGCCGTTTCAAGCGATACGGTGCCCTTCTCAGTCTCAGAATTCAGCTTCTTCCATTCGGAGAAGTGCTCATAGCCGCTGGTGATGCTCCCTATCCTTGCATCCCTTCCATTGGAGATGAGTATGAAGGCATTGTACCAAAATAGTTGAGGAATTGCGTCCTTGTAGTCCGTGATGTTGTCCTCGAAAGCCCGCTTGACATCGACGCCTCTGGCTTTGAGTTCGATGACCACAAGCGGTAGTCCGTTCACGAAACAGACCAAGTCTGGCCTTCGAGTATACACTTCCCCAGTCACCCAGAATTGCGAGGCCAGTAGGAAATCATTGTTGTCTGGCCTTTCAAAATCGATAATCCGAACTGCACGATAGTCGTAGTCTCCTTTCCCAGTCTTGGTTTTGACCTTGACTCCGTCCTTGAGCAGTTTGTAGACCTCTTGGTTTGCCTTGACGAGAGACAGTCTGCTTCTATCACGTAGTAGTACAGAGATGGCTTCCTTCTTCGCATCCTCTAACAGGCCATCGTTCAGTCTATCGATGGCCTTGGATAATTTGCCGACAAGGACGACTTCGGACCTTGTTTCTCTGCCAAGAGTCTCGGGGAACTTCTCTTCGTAACAATCAAGATGTTCATATTGCAAGTCGGTGAATGAGGCAATCGCGGTCTGCTCCACGAGCGCATCTTCGGAGTACTCACTCACGCTTCCACACCGAGACCCTTGATGTCTAAACGAGAAACGTTGACCCCCCCAGAGACCAACTTAGGCAGGAGAGTATCGCGGGTCATCATGAGATTTCGGTTGCTTAGTTTCAAGTTGCAGACCAGCTCGAAAATCGGTTCGATATTCTCACGGAATTCAGTCAGAACTGTCTTCGGCGGGATTAGAACTTTCGTGTTCTTCAGAGTCTCCTGATTCACGCTTTTCAATGCAGTTCCAGTCGAGAAATTCTCCAACTGACGTCCTAACCCTTCTAAGACCATGAACAGGTACAACTGATTGTCAGGGTTGTTCGGCCTAAGACGGATACTGAACCCTGAGTAAATCGCATCTTCATGGTCTCCTACCACTAATGAGACTTCACCAGGAGACGCGCTTCGGGCGACCAAGATGTCTTCCTTCCTCAACAGGTACTCCTTCGCTTTGGATGACCTGATTCTGATTTTGTCCAACGAGGTCTCCAGTAGGATTCTACTATTTGCTATGTCGCGGACATTCACGATACGAAACTCGGCATCTCCGACTTCACCTCTCGAATAGTTGATACCATTCTTGAACGCTCCCAGGTCTCCGAAGGTCTTCACCTCCCAACCTTCAGGAATCGCTCCAAGCCCAGAATCAGTCGTCTTCCCTTTTCTATTGCCATCAGGGAACTTGAATCTGACAAACCATTCATCATAGATGAGCCTCGCCATTTCCTCAAGGAGTTGGATTCTTCGTGTGTTCCTTTCAAGCAAGTCATCGTATCTCCCGAGAATCGCGGCGACTGTTCTTCTGGACTCGGGATAATCGATTTCAAACTTGTGAATTGTGTCTCTTGTCAGGTTTGGAAATGTCCCTCCTCCAGCCAAGTTCAAGAGCGCATTTAGTCTGTAATCCAAAGCATACTTTATGAATCTCGTATCAGCGTATGTCTCACCTCTAATGGCACACACGCCTCTGCCAAGAGAATATCTCTTGTCAGCCCAATTCATACGCCCAGTGGTCGAGCCTCTTACGCAGAAAATCAGGTCGTTCTTTTCGCACTCCCGTATTGATTCTGTAGTGTAGACCGTGCAAAGCGGATGATATTCTCCGAATTCCGTAGGCCCGTTTAGAAGCGGTAGACCTTCTCCTCTCTTGTTGTAACTGCTCCCCTTTGGAGATGTCCCCATCTGAATTCCTGCGACTTCTTGAAGCTGAACCAGGGGCGTTGAAGTCACCCTGTCAACTTCTTTACATTGTCGGCAATCTGCTGCTCGATACGATTTGCTTGGTCGGATAGGGCTTCGCGCTCTTCGTCCAATTCCTCAAGCCTCTCCTTGAAATCGAAATCCTCTTCCTTCTCTTGATTTAGTCCAACATATCTTCCGGGGTTGAGCGACCAGCCTTGCTCTTCAATCTCCTTGAATGTCGTAATCTTGCAGAGGCCTTGCGCATCTCGGTATGGCGCCGCTCCAGGCTCGTGACGATAGCTCCTGATGATTCCTACTATCTGGCTAATCTGTTCACTCGTGAAATCCCTGTGCGCTCTGTCAACTTGTCTGAAGATTCTTCGAGCATCAATGAATAGAATCTTTCCAATTCTGTTTGTGCTGCCCTTGCTCCTGTCAAGGAACCACAGTGTGCATGGTAGAGTCACAGTATAGAAGAAGTTCGTACCGATTGTGACAACTGCATCAACGGCATTGGCTTGAATCAGCTTCCTCCTAATCCCTGCCTCTGTTCCCCTCGCGTCGGAAGCGGAATTCGCCATGACAAACCCAGCACGGCCTTTTTCATTCAAAGCTGAGTAGAATAATTGAATCCATAGGTAGTTCGCGATGTCTGTGGATGGCAGTCCAAACGGCCAACGGGGGTCGCCTTTCACTCTCTCGTAGTCGACACCATGAACGTTGAAAGGAGGATTGGCCATTACGAAATCGAACTTGCCGACGCTTTTGTGGATGTCTTCATAGAAGCTGTTGCCTTCTCTAATATCGCCTGACAACCCGTGAACTGCAAGGTTCATCTTGCAGAGATTCACCGTGCCCGTCACTCTTTCCTGTCCGTAGATGGACAATTCCTCGCTTGGATTCTTTCTTCTCTCTTCTACAAATCGTGCGCTTTGGACGAACATGCCGCCAGACCCACAAGCAGGGTCCAGAATCTTGCCATGAAACGGCTCGATAATCTCTACGATTAACTTGACCAGAGATATGGGAGTAAAGAACTCGCCCCCTTTCTGTCCCTCGGCCATTGCGAACGCTCCGAGGAAGTACTCGTAGACCTTCCCAAAGGCATCTCCTTCGATGTCACTTGGAATCTGGGAGAACGCCTTCAACAGCGTGACCAGCAGGTCGTTCGAGAACTTCGAATATCCTCTGGGAAGTGTGCCCTTGAGGTCAGGGTTCTCCGCCTCAATCTCGTCCATAGCGTTGTCGATGGCGCGACCGATGTCGCTTCCTTCGGGTAGCCTCAGCAGGTAGGAGTACCTCGCCTTCTCGGGCAGGTATAGGACGCCAGCCGCCAGGTAGTCCACCTTCCCGACCTGCCTCCGTGAGCCCTGCTTGGCTCCTTCCAACTCCTTCTCCTTCATGGTGAACTTGGCGTCTGAATGACGCAGGAAGATGAGCCCGAGCACGGGAGCCGAGTATTCGGCGGAACTCAGCTTGGAGTTTGCCCTCAGGTTGTTTGCGATGTCCCAGAGTCGTTTCTCTATCTCGCTGTTTGTCAGCCTGGTCTGTTCAGCCGCGTTCGGTCCCTTGGTCGTATTCGACACGCTCGCTTCTTGACACCGCACGAATTTGAGATAAACGTTGCACAGACGTCAGACAATGAACCATAGGATGACGAGGGGATGACGGCTCCACGATGCGGCTTGGCCCGTTGGCTCAACCGCTCTGGGGCAGAGAGACTGCCGACGAGGGAGACGACTTAGCCGACCGAATCCATCACGACCTTGCGGCTGACACCGAGGATTCGTTCCAGACGTTTTACCCTCTCGAATGCCTTGGCGAGCTCCGCCTTGGTGGCCGTGCCTCGCCGGTATCCCGAGGTGATGCTGGCATAGTCCTTCCACGCTTTGTCCAGTTGCTTCATCAGCTTCCGGACCGGGTCCTTCCGCTCCTTTGGGCCGACGCCCCCCCTCAAAAAATCCCCCCGAGGGCGGCGCCCGTAAGACACGCCTAACCCTCCTCGGAGGTCTCCGTGTCGTCTCCCTCAATGGGACCCGGCTCGGGTGCGACTTCCCCGCTTGGCGGGGAGGGCTGAGGGGGTCCCCTCGGCTCCCCCTCGAATCGTGCGGCTCTGCCGCGAGCCGCTCTTCTCGGCGGGCTGCCTCGTCCGTATCCCGAACTCGGTGATTTCCGGTACGTCATGCACGATATAATGCGTCCAGAGGCCTGACCGTGGTCCCCCGACCGCGACGACAAGGCCCGCGAGCCTATTGACCTGACTGTCACGCCGAGGTCTTGGCACGTATCCCCTTTCGGACTTCCGCCTCGAATGTCTTCATCTCATAGAAGCAGGCGACGTACTGCTTGAAGACAAGTAAATCGGTGAGCCCAAGACCAGGAATCTTATCGAGTAGGGCATCCGCCAACAGCGGGAACGTTTCGCTATAATTCGACCCGTCCGGCTTGCCTCCGAGGAGTTTCCACTTGACGCCGAGGAGGCGCATCTTCCGCTTGCCCAACTTCCCTGCGAGCTGCATCGCCCGACCGCGGGCGTCGAGATACTTCGATTGGGTCTCGGTGAGGAACGTATCCGAACGCTGGCTCGAAAGCCAGGAGACGAAGGCCTGCTGTCCCTTCGCATAGCCAGACTTCTTGAGCAACTGCAAGTATTCCTGTTTCTCGCTCTCGGTGAGATGGAAGTTGACCGTAGTCTTCTTCCTTTCACGCCACGGCACCTTCCCCATGGATGCCGCCTCGGATTCCAACTCGGCAGGTTTCGACTCCGTTGCCAAGGCCAATCGATATAATGCGTAAACCGACCGTTTGGCGCGTCCAGTATTGCGCCCCGAAAACTCCGCGTGTTCTAAGACAGATGGTCACTATGAGACGAAAACGGAGACTGCCCATGCGGAGATGCGCCTTTGACCCCCTGCCACTATCAAAAGTCTATCTTAGACACTCATATTATCGGTTGGATTGGGGACTCGGGCGACCCGGCTCTGCGCAGAAAATCGGGGAACGCGTGAGAATCGCGAGCACTTCATCGTTTCCGCGTAAACTCTGAAGTTGACGCAAAGGTGGGGCTGACATGCGTAGTTTTGTTTTTTTGGGCGCAGGGCGTCCACTAAGGGTCGATTTTCCACCCCGCTCGGTGACGTGGTTTACGCGGGGAGCCAAATACGAACCGTTCGAATTTGGCATTCCTGGACTGCAGGTGAGGGAATGAGCGCAGGTGCGCTAACTCAGAGATGCGTTGACAGCTGTGGAGAGGGTCCAGTCCATTAGCGCACATGCGCTAACTACCTGCGCACCGTCGACGGGTCGAAGGTGGACGGTCACGTGAACGAAAGCAGATGACACGTCGCTGCACGAACTCGAATCGACGAAGTCTCATTCATGCAGTTCCCGGAATCCGAACGATGATGGTTATCACGACGATGGTGATGACAACGACGGGTTCGTCTTGGTGCGGGTGCAGGGCGACCCTATCGGTTGCGACCGTTCAAGCCCTGCGTTGCAGGCCCGTTAGTTTGAGTCCGTTTCGCTTCCAGCACGAATGAGAATCAATGGAGGGTCACTAATGTAGGTCCCAGATGTTAACACTTAAACTCCTCTCCGCGTGAGGAAGGCAGGTTGTCCAGAGGCATCTCTCGGTTGCAAAGAATCACGCTGGAGGAGCTGGCAAGACGACCAGACAAGTGCTGCAGGATGGAACTCCTGTCTCGTGCAGTGTTCAGGAGGTACGTCCCGCCGCCGAAGCCGTGGGGGCCAGCCGAGCGCGAACTCGTCGCCAAGCTACCGCCAGAATATGCCTATCTCGCGAGGCAGGTGTCCGACCAGAATCGAAGCCATCCGCTCATCCCGAATCCTTTCTCAGCGAGTTTCAGCAGGTCCGTGCGGGGCTTGGAGAGGCGGGGGCTCGTTCAACTTCAGCGGGAGAGTTGGGCGTACCGCCGCGATGCTACTGGCCAAAAGAGAGTCCGAGTGATACGCGTGGAGCAGCCCAGGGTGAAACTCGTCGTCCACAGGAACTCGAAATTCTTCGGCGAGAAGATGCCCTCGGTACACCTGTTTGTCGACATGGTGGACTCCCTTCGACAGGCCAAGAGGGCTTCAGAAGGGCTCCCCTCTCAGTGATTCATTCCGGATTCAGTCCTTCCCGTCTTCGGATATTTTTCCATCAGCTGCTCGACAGTCAACTGGCTATCCCGGGGGTCCCTGAAACGAGAGAACCAGACCTTCGCGTACTTGTCATAGTCTTTCATCAGAGGGCCGTTCTCTGCATAGAGTCTCTCCGAGTAGAAGTAACTCGATGCCCTACCTGAGCCCGAATACTCGGCTGCCTGTATCCGAAGTCCTCGCGGGTCGAGAATCTCGTTCTGCTTCCTCACCAGGTGTCTGTTGAGCATGTAATAACGAAACTTGGTCTCGTGGTCGTAGTTGATGGCTATGACCAGGGGAACCTTCTCCTGTCGAGCTACCTCGACGGGTTCGGTCTGGGCGTGCAGCTGTGTAGCGGCGGTTTTCTCTCTCTCTAAACTGCGTAGCACAGACTCGCCCCTTGCCACCTTCCTTCCTCTGTCGGCGATGTTGCACTCCAGATGCGCAATCTGGAGATAGTCGAAGTAGTTCCAGTTCTGAGGTTCGCTGGGGATGTGGTCCACCGTGAAGATGTGGTAGCGGGCGTCCTTCGGCAATCCTGACAAGTCTTCCACCCTTGATTTCCGGTAGCATACGGTCGCCCTGCATACGGGGCCGTCGTACTCGATGCATTCATCGATGGTATGCCTTCTCTGTGCGGGGGTCTGCCTGGGGCTGTGCTTGGGTCCCCCCATGTAGACATGGGGGTGGGGCTTTTTCTCTCTAATCTGCACAACAGCGGAACCGGTCGATTCCTCAGGATGTGGTTGCTGCAAGGCCCGATGCATAGAATGCGGCGAGACCCTTCCCACCAGCATTCTATGGTACATGAACACGAGACCTAAGGGTGAAGAGAAGGACGACTACGTTCGAATCAAGCGCAAGGATGTCGAAGAGATTCTGAGGTTCATGGAGCGCGTCCAGCGAGTGCTTTCTCCAGCATCATCCGGAACTCTTCAGCCAGCCTCCTTAGCTCCTCGTACTGCACAGTCGCCGAAGCCAAGTCGCTCGCATCGAGTGGGGAACCACACCGAGGACAGAAGCGCTGTCCCCGCGTCCCGCTCTCGCCGCACCTTAGACACTTGATTGGGCTGAACTCGTTCTTCAATTCGAGGGGCTTGTTGGCGTTCATGGCCACAACGGAATCGTCGAGGTCGGCTCCTGCCAAGTGAATATACACTGCGGGCATCCTCGACCCGATTCGCCAGCCGAACTTGGCGCAGAGTTGCGAGTAGCTGAGGAACTTCGCGTCGTGCGTGGCCGCCGAATGCCGCAGTGTGTGCGTGCTCACCCTCTTCCCTATCCCAGCCGCCCTCGCGGTCTCCCGCAGCATCTTGTTGTACGCGCAGTAGCTGAGACGTCCGTACTTGTTTCTGGTTCCGGAGTGGATGAAGAGGGGCGCCGTGGGGTCGTCCCTCCTGTGGTGCTCCTGAAGGTAGGCGGTCAGGAGGGGCACCGACGCGATGAGCAGGATGGACCTACCGCCCGTCTTGCCGTTCCTGACGGTCGCCCTCACTCCGCGTTCCTCGAACTGCAGGTCTCCGATGTTGAGTCCGAGCAGTTCGGAGACCCGGAATCCCGCTTCGTAGTCGAAGGCGATTAGCGCCCTGTCTCGCAGAGACGGGGCGTGCTCGACCATCCTCTTCACCTCCGCGTCTGTAAGGTAGGTCGGGACCGAGCCCTCGCTCGCCTTGAGCCCTGTCTCAATCCAATTAACCTCAGGCGGATACGGCGTCTTCCCGTCCGTGTTCCCGCTCCTCAGCCAGCGGTAGAAGATGCGGAGGAGGACCTCCATGTCCGACCTCGTCTTCGGCGTGTAGCCGTGCCCGTTGAGCCAGACGACCGTCGTTTCGATTTGCGGTCTTGACGCCTCGCTGAACCTGCAGGGAAGATGCCTTCGCAGGACAATCAAGCAGAAGATGTACTTGGCAATCCGCCCATCAGAGAGATTCTTCACGCGGAGATGCTCCACGAAGTCTCGGATTCTCCTCTTGTCCTCTCCGGGGAACTTCTCCTTATCCAGGGTCCTGAGCGCAGATTCGACCCTCTTGCGGTAGCCGTGTATGTCTGCGGTCATCACCCGACATAATGATGGCACTTTGGACTGCAGACGAGTATGCGGTTGCGTTCGGGATTGGAAGTCAACAGAAGTTGACTCGCCTACCGTAATCAGGTCAGTTGATGTTGACTTCACCTTCTGCGGTCGCACTTTGAACCGCAGAAGGGTGTGCGGTCGCCGGGATTTGAACCCGGGTTTCTGGAGACGGTCTGAATGCCGTCTTTACCAGCGTGGCAGGCTTACATGCCCCAGAAGGACTTGATGTCCTGGACCAGGCTAGACGACGACCGCACAAATCCCCTCGCGACATCATGGAGATTAAAAGCTTGGTGCGGCTTTTCAGCCGACCTTCACGCCTAAAGGCAGCTCCTTGTCTGGCGAGAGCAGCGAGAGCTCACTTTCGCTGTACGCTGCAAGGAGCATGCACTCGGACATGACTCCAGCGACAGACTTTGGTTGGAGGTTGACCACGGCGACAACGAGTTTACCCACCAACTGGTCCTTCGGATAGAAGTTCTTGATCCCCGCAACGCACTGCCTGATGCTCCCGTCCCCGAAATCTACTATGAGCTTGTACATCGGATTGCGCGCTGCTGGGATGTCCTCTACGGTGACGATGCACCCTACCCTCATCTCAATCTTGCCGAACTCGTCAATGGAGACGACCAAACCCGTTAATCAGAATCCTGAGGCCAAATAAGGCTTAAAGACTCGAAACAGAGGTCGCGAGAACGCGGGCCGGTAGTCTAGTCTGGTAGGATACAGAGAAATCGTTCAGCCCCTTGGCAAAGAGATCCAGACTGGGGGAGGTCGGGGGTTCGAGTCCCCCCCGGTCCATAATTCTACAGTCACGCCTTGAATTGCGGGTCCTCCATCAAGTGCTTGTACGGCGAGCGGTCGAGGCTCAACCTGTTCAGTTAATCAAGCAACAGGGTGATGCTCACAAGGGCATTCGCTTAGATATAGGCAACCTATGTGATTGCCTGTTCCGCAGGGATCGCACTTCAGAATGAGCGTTCTTGCACCCAAGTGATGGTTGCGCCGAACGTCAGGGTAGATAAGCCCGCTATCTGCCCTGTGAGTGAAGTGATTGGAGCGTCAACTGTCCACGAAATGCGGTTGAAGCGGTTATGGTCTGGCCTGTAGTGGAAGTAGTTGATGTCGAAGTAGTTGAGGTCTTGGGAGCGCTGGTTGGTGAAGCGGTAAGTTGGGCAGCTTGAGCCTGTGTGAGCCTGTGAGTCGAAGCTCAGAAATCCTCTTCCCACTCGGCTTCAAGTTCATCTAAGTCGTCCTCTATCGCATCGTCGTCGTCAAAGACATCGTCTTCGTCGTTGGGCGTCAAGGCTTCGGCTCCTTCACGTAGCGCCTTATCAGCCTTCAGCAGGTTAGGCAGAAGATGTTCCGTTCGCATTGATCGACCCCCTCTTCAAGCGTTACAGGTCAGACCCTCGCTTCCTGGCTATCAAGAGCAAGGTCGGCATCTAGGTTCTGTAGTAGCCCCTTTGTCTGCTCTCACCTAGTGTGAAAAGTCGGTTGATAGCTATCATGCCATTGAAGCAGACACTCAACGACTCTTGACCAACCAACCGAAATGTGCCTAATGCGCCGCACGGTATGACAAGAATGGCGACATATACGCGCGGACAAACATGGGGAGCCCTGCGCAAGGCCTGGAAGGGATACAAGATCGCCAAGGTTCAACACGACTCTTCGAGGATGCGGGAGTATTCTGCCAAGATCAACACCCTTCAGGTTCAGCTCGGCGTTCCCAAGACTACGTTCCAAGTGTGACCTCGAAAAAGGTCACACTTTCTTCTCTTTCGTTTAGATTTCTCTGAGTAGGGATAATGGGAACGGTAAGCTGGTCCCAGACCAATTGGACCCGTCTCCAACCCGGGTGACCATCGGTTCCTTCTCGTCATATGTGCCTCTTCCCTGACCACGTGTTGTGTGCAGGGGGCATCGGCAGCGCGATGATTGCCTGCATCGTAATCTCAGAGCAGGTCTATGCTCAGGTCAGGAACAAGGTTCCATACTCGTTGGTCAAGCTCCAGCCAAGGGAGCTCAAGAACATCGCGTTCCCTAATATTTTTGGGGATAGCTCTAGACTGGATGTATCTCTACATTCGGTGCTTCTCATAGAGGGCTGCGCTCAGGGGAGGGTTTGCCAAATCTTGGTTAATAGGAGGTACAGCAGGCTCAGGATTGTCTGACAGTGATAAAGGCGTGAGCCGGCAGCAAGTCCAGCTTCAAGTTCTTGAGGCATACACTCCCGATGTGGGTCGGGGTGTGGCGAGGCTAGACTATGCCGCGATGGAGGCATTAGGCGCGTCCACGGGAGACGTAATCGAAATCAAAGGAAAGCGACGAACTGTCGCGAAGTGCCTCCCTCTCTACCCCTCAGACGAGGGCAGAGGAATAATGAGGATCGACGGTCTCATCAGGAACAACGCAGGGGTCGCTATCGGTGACATGGTTATCGTAAAGAAGGTCATGGCCCCACCGGCAGAAAAGGTTGTGGTCGCTCCATCCGAAGCGGTGCCGCCTATCGACGAGAGATACTTGGCGGATGCCCTTGAAGGCATCCCGGTAACGAAGGGTGACATCGTGGCGGTGCCCTACTTCGGTGGAAGGCTCACCTTCCAGGTCGTTAGAGTAAGTCCGGTCGCAGAGGCAGCGCTGATTACTCAGAGAACGGTCTTCGCCATTTCCGAGAAGGGCGCGGCTCTAAGGGGAGTACCACAGGTAACCTACGAAGATATCGGTGGCATAAAGGACGAGGTCCAGAAGGTAAGGGAGATGATTGAGCTCCCCCTGAGACATCCGGAGATTTTCGAGAAGTTGGGTGTTGAAGCACCGAAAGGGGTTCTCCTGTACGGTCCTCCGGGAACCGGCAAGACGCTCCTGGCGAAGGCTGTGGTTAATGAGACCAACGCTCACTTCATTCCGATAAGCGGTCCGGAGATCATGAGCAAGTACTACGGTGAATCAGAGGCAAAACTCAGAGAGATATTCAAAGAGGCAAAGGAGAAAGCTCCTACCATCGTCTTCATGGACGAGATCGATTCGATAGCTCCAAAGCGCGAGGAGGCAACTGGAGAAGTCGAGAGGAGAGTTGTCAGCCAGTTGCTCTCCTTGATGGATGGTCTCGAAGCAAGGGGCAAAGTCATAGTAATAGGAGCTACTAACCGACACAACGCACTGGACCCCGCTCTCCGAAGACCGGGCAGGTTTGACAGAGAGATCGAGATCAAGGTCCCGGACAAGAAGGGAAGATACGAGATACTGCAGATCCACACGCGTCACATGCCACTGCTGCAGGATGTCGACCTTGAGGAGCTCGCCTCGGTATCGCACGGGTTCGTCGGGGCTGACCTCGAGTATCTTTGCAAAGAGGCTGCCATGAAGACTCTCAGAAGGATTCTACCAGAACTGAAGCTCGAGGAAGAGAAACTGAGTCCAGAGACACTCGACAAACTGATTGTTACGGGGGACGACTTTCAGAAGGCGCTGAAGGAAATCGTGCCGTCGGCGATGAGAGAAGTGTATCTTGAAACGCCAGACGTGAAGTGGTCCGAGATTGGCGGCCTTGATGGCGTAAAGAAAGAGCTTCGGGAGGCGGTCGAATGGCCGCTGAAGTACCCGGACCTTTACAAGGCTATAGGCTACCTTATGCCGAAGGGCATCCTGCTTTACGGTCCCTCCGGTACGGGTAAGACACTGCTAGCCAAGGCGGTTGCTACGGAGAGTGAAGCGAACTTCATCAGCGTTAGGGGCCCGGAGTTGCTGAGTAAGTGGGTGGGTGAATCGGAGAGGGGAGTGCGGGAGGTCTTTAGACGGGCAAGGCAGGCCGCCCCATGCATAATCTTCTTCGACGAGATCGATTCGGTCGCGCCGACGAGAGGGATGGGTGGAGGCAGCGTGGCAACGCAGCGAGTCGTCAGTCAGCTTCTGACAGAGCTCGACGGAATTCAGGCGCTTCAGGGGGTCATCGTACTAGCTGCAACCAATAGGATCGACATGGTCGACGCAGCGCTTTTGAGGGCTGGGCGTTTCGATAAGATAATCAGCACGCCTCTCCCCGATAAGAACGCGAGGGAACAGACCCTCCAGATACATATGAAGGGGAGGCCGATCTCAAAGGATGTAGAGGTCGGACGTCTCGTTGAGATGACCGAGGGATTCAACGGAGCAGACTTGGCCGCACTTGTGAACACGGCAGTCTCCATAGTTCTTCAAGCCTACATCGCGAAGTATCCGAGGCCCGAGGAGGCGAAGAAGCACCTAGATGAAGCGATCGTGACCTACGAGTACTTCCAGGAGGCGGCGAAGAAAGTGAGGTCCTCCAGGGAGAGCAACCCGATGGAGAGGGTCGCGGTGCCTTACTACAGGTAAGGCAGTAAGAGGCGTGTGGTAGAGTTGATTCTTTGTAGTAAATGTAGAAGAAAAGCGGTGGAGATGAGAACTGAAGGGAGCCCTGTTTTGGTTTGTACTGGTTGTAACAATTACACCAGCGAATGCACTTGTTCATCAAACTGAGTACGGCACTAGTTCAAGCACAATCTTTCCCAGAGGAAGTACGAGGAACTTGCGGCCTTCGAAGCACGCCGATCCGATGGCCGGCCGAAGAGAAGAGGTCGAGGGCAGAGACACCCTGGAGACCCTTACCAGAAGAACCTTCTTGTCGAGAATGAGCCCGTTGTGAACGACAGGAAGGTGGAGAAAGTTGATTCGACACGGCGAGTGGCGGACGAGCTGGCGCAAACCGGTGTTCCCCAGGGAACCGTTGCCTTGGCCAAGGAACGGACTCTGGGCAGGAGATGACGCAGTTGAGAGTGGCGTTCACCAGAGGGCGGGCTTTGCATGCCCCTGGTTCCGAGGCCCATTGATGGATATCTCCGGCATAACAGAAGAATCAACAGTTTTCTGTCAAGTGAATCCCTAAGTATCCAGTCAAGAAGCGGCCCACGAAGAATAATGCCGCAGTACGCCCGAATCAAGCTCACGAGCGCGAACCTCGAACAGCTTGAGAGGGTTGCGAAGAACATCAGGGAAATCGCAGACAAGACGGGCGTCAGGGTAAAGGGCCCGCAACCTCTTCCGACTAAGAGGCTCAAGGTCACCACCCGCAAGGCGCCGACGGGAGAGGGTTCCCACACCTTCGACCACTGGCAGCTGAGGATTCACAGAAGGATTCTCGACGTCCAGCCGGACGACAGGACGTTGAGACAGATCACGAAATTGGATATTCCCGAGGACGTTAGGATAGAGATCATTCTGACTACTTAGAGCGCCTTACCCATTCTTTTCAGCCCAGCGTCAAGGCCAAGCTCGTAATCTTAGTGTGATGACTCTGCCTTCTCCCTGCTCCCTTCTCTTTTAGAGCGTTGCATCGGCCACAAAAAGCCGATGATCTACCTCAGGAAGGAAGCCAAGGACTAGGGGCGACAGAAGACCAATGACGGCATGATCAGACCTGGCCGGAACGTCGTGGCGATCGATGACGTGATTGCAACGGGAGGCTCGACGACAGCCGCGATAAGCGCAATCAGGTCGGAGGGAGGCGAGGTGGAGGATACTACGTCCTGATTGACAAACTCGAGGGCGCCAGAAAAGATGAAAAAATCTTGGAGAAATGGCATCTCGCTTCACTCGCTGACTGACATTCTTGAAGTTACCGAAATCCTCTACTTCAAGGAGACGATTGGTGTCGAAGAGAGGAAGGCCATCGTCAGTCAGGCTGGTCGCGGGAAGAATCAGTAAGCCATGAGCCCTTTTTCCTCGAGCATTATGTGCAGGTTGTTCACGGCCCTATAGACTTCGCCCTCCTTCTTCGCTCCAGTGCAAACGAGCTTCCCAGAGGAGAAGAGAAGTATCACGGTCTTGGGGTCTGGCATCCTGTGGATCAGGCCGGGGAACTGCTCCGGCTCGTACATCGATTTTGGTAACTGTCTAGCCGCTTCCTCTAAGTGAATCCTCCCTCCAAGATTCGCCGATGCCACCATGTTCTGTATCACTATCTCTGCCTCGTTCTTGATGGGGATGCCCCCATTCTTCAACCTCCTGACGACCTCTTGCACGGCCTTTCTTGACTGCTCCTCCGATTTTGCACCCGTACAGACCATCTTCCCCGAGCTGAAGATCAGGGTAGCCGTCTTTGGGTTCTTCAGTCTAAAGACCAGTCCAGGGAATTGGTCGGGATGATACTCGACGTCGACAAAATTCTTGGTTATCAGGTTCAGGTCGACCCTCTGATTTATTGAGGCGGAAGCGACAACGTTCTCGATGCATACTATTGCCTTCGTTTGGGGCATTACGGAGGCGTCAAGATTCGACAGCATATATAGTAAATAAAAGGAACTGGGAATCGTCCAGATAACGTCGGGTCATGCAAGGCTTGATCGGTATGTGATGCGCATCTCAAATGATCCTCGAACCCCGAAGAGTCATCAGTGCCCCGTCCTGCTCTGACCTAGAGATTGCTTCATCCATTATGCCGTCTTACTAGACCTTCATGCTTCTTACAGGCTGAGACACTCTCAGATGCTGAGGACTCGATGTTCACAGAGAAATACCTGACACAGCCACAGTCGAAATAGTATAGATGAGACCTTCCTACTATCTCATCCCTATCGACCTTCTGACCAGCTAGAAGAAGCTGGGCGTGGAGATAATTAGCGTCTCCTTTTCTAGCTTTCTTGGCTAGCGCAAGTTTTTTATCTCTCAGCCACGTCATTCTTCATCTTCCTCCTCATCCAACTCATCTTCTCCCAACGCATACACCGTTGTTACAGACTAGGGAACCTTTCTTTCATCATACGCTTGAAGGTTCGCTTGTCATATCGATACTCTCTATCGGTATCCAGCTCTTGGTACAGTTCTTCGACGGAGGCGTCCGTGAAGAGTACTCTCGATGTCCAGAGAGAAACATCCTTCGTCTTCCTGAAAGGCACCTTCATGAGGTAGAAAGGATAGTCCGCTGCCGCTGGCAATATTCCAACAAAAGGGAGGAATAGGCTAACAATTCTGCAGCCAGTCTTCAGTTTTCTCTCAAACAATGCGACATCCTCATCGACTTCCCCAAGGCCGCAATACACGATAGTTGCGTCATGGAAGTCCGACTCCATGAAGTCCTCATTCCTGATTTCTATCCGATCGGTCAACCCCAGTTCTTGAATACGCTCCGCGGCTTTGGCCGCCCGACCCTTGTGCAGCTCGATTCCGACTGCCCTTTTCACGCCAAACTCGGCAACTGCAACGACGCAGAGCTGACCTCGCCCGCATCCGAGGTCATAGAAGACGTCTCCCTTGGATGCCTGTGTGAGATGGAGTATTTTCCGGATATGTCTGTTGCTCTGGTAGTCTTCGGGACCCAGTCGGTTCATTAGTCGCTCTCACTGCATATCGTTTAGGCCCATCAAATAAACGAACGTATCGGAAATCGTGATTTGACGTCAGGGGACGTGTGTTCCAGAATGAGTGGAATCTCTGCGGGTCGGACGGGAGTCGACAGGAAACCGTGCCAGAGATGGTAGACGAACTCATGCTTGTTGAGTCGCGGAGGCGCAACAAAGAGGAGTTGTTGTTATGCGCAGCATACTATAAAGGGGCGCATTCCCCATGACCCCAAATAAAAAAGGGCAGACGGAGTGATTCTCCGTCCCTTACGGGGAACGAGTTCTAACTCGTACCCTGAGAAGCCGTGCCTACTATCGTGGCGTTGGCGAATCTTGGGCCCACCTGAGTGATCTTGATCCTCGCCTTCTCTCCTTGCTTTCCGCCGGTGACAAAGATGACGAAGCCGTCGATCTTGGCCACTCCGTCGCCCCTTCTGCTCGATTCGGTAATGGTGACGTCGTACTCCTTGCCAACTTCTACTGGCTTGGGTCCTTCCGACCTAAAGCCTCCACCAGAACCAGATCGCCCGTAACCGCCTCCGCGTCCGTAACTCGTTCTTTCATCTCCTAGTGCTTAGACGACACTGACCTTCCGAGAAATCAGATGGTATAAAAGAAGTGACTCGCCGGCTTGTCGATTCGCAAAGAAAAGGCAGACGCAGAATAGATGTGTCGTTCCTCATGCGTCTTGACGACACACCCTTGTTCCCCTCTGATCCTTTGAGTCTCATTACCCAGTCCTCTGAGCCGTAATCCTTGAGCAAAGGCGTGGGCAAATTGAGTAAGTGCGTGCAGATAATCAACGGTATCTGTACTCAACCACAATCGGATGGAAATCAGACAATCCACACGAAATGGAGGCTTGGTCTGCACGGTATGATGAAAGGTATTGCCTAGTCTCAGAACACGGACCCCGTTCTATTGGTTGCAAACAAAGCAAGCGCCCGCCCCTGGGAAACCCAGCTAAGAAACGGACTGAAGCTCCAACAGTCTCTGAGTAAGCCTGCGCCGTACAGCCTTCCGTCGCTGTGACTTGCCCGCTATAGGTCGCCGCAACCGTTCCTGCAACTCCCTGACCTCGGCAGCTGTAGACACGTCACCCTCCTCGCCCTCCACCTTCACCCCGTGCTCCTGCATGCGCATCAGCTTCCGACGCTACCTGGAGTCGGGGAAAACACGCTCGTCGTGCAGCCGACCGTTCTTATTAGGCCTTCGCAGGAACTCGTCTCCATTCCTCTCCCGGTATTCTTTCCCATAACGCTCACTGACACCGTTCTCGATGCCCATTAATGATGCCTTTGGTCATGACGAAGAGCAAGGATGATCCGAGCTCCTCACAGATGCACCGAACAAATCCGGAATCCACCCTCCTGGAGGCTGACGTCACGACGTAGCCAGATGATTGACCACGATTGACACAAGGTCGTTGCTCCCCCCTCCCGCCCAGATGAATTGATGGTACGGTTTGTCACGCTCCTGTTCGATTTGTCTCCTCTGAGACCCCTTGGCCTAAGGCAGACAAGAACCAACAACGAAGACCTAGGCGCTTGGCAATTGCCTTCAACTCAGAGGGAAAAACGGGCACTCGGAGCTTATATATCAGATGGACCATTTCACATTCTGAGACTTAAACGTCTCAGATTTGTGATGCAAAATGTCCCATAACACGAGTCTTTCGAGGCTGCTGAAATCAGAGAGGATACTGGATAGGTGCCCCAAATGCGGAAAGAGGCTAATTGTAACTGATAGCCCCAGAGGGGAACTCTTTTGCGGTAGTTGCGGCTTCGTAATGAAGGAGAAGATCGTGGAAGCGGGTCCGGAATGGAAGTCTTTCTCTGGCGAAGAAAAGGACAACAAAAGCAGGACCGGAAGCCCCACCTCCATAGCAAAACATGACATGGGCCTCGCCACAGTAATAGGAGGCCTGAACAGGGATGCATCAGGGAGGTCGTTGTCTGGTTCCATGAAATCCACGGTCGAGAGGCTGAGGACGTGGGACAGAAGAAGCCAGGTGCACGAGTCCGCGGACAGGAACCTAAGGCAGGCGTTCAGCGAGCTGCGAAGGTTGTCAGACAAGCTGGCAGTCTCCGAGGCAGTCACGGAGAAGGCCGCCTACTTCTACAGAAAGGCCCTCGAGAGGGGTCTTGTGAGAGGAAGGTCCATCACATCCATCATGGCAGCATCGCTCTACGCCGCCTGCAGGGACATGGAAGTTCAAAGGACCTTGAAAGATGTGGCAGCGGTGAGCAATATCAAGAAGAAGGACCTTGCGAGGTCCTATAGGCTCTTGCTCAAGGAGATGGACATCAAGATGCCAGTGGCAGATCCGTCGAGGTGTGTAACCAAGATAGCGTCTAGGGCAGGACTGTCCGAGAAAACACAGAGAAGGGCACGGGAGATACTGGCCAGGGCCAAGCAGATGAGGATAACAGCTGGCAAGGACCCGATGGGATTTGCAGCTTCGGCGCTATACGTTGCCTGCACGTTGGAAGGCGAAAGTAAGACGCAGAAGGACGTTGCTGAAGCTGCCGGGGTGACCGAAGTGACCATAAGAAACAGGTACAAGGGTCTCAGGTCAGCACTCGGCATTTGAGTTTGAGTTTCAGCTAAGAGGCTGTTCTCAAAGGGTAACTATTCGCGACCTTCTATATGAAACGCACGTATGAGGATGGGCCTAGAGGACTCTTCTCTGCAAGTCTTGGATGCTTGGAGCTCGCCTCGCCTGACGAATCGGTCTGGTTCACATCACGTACAGGTATATCGGATGAGGCTTCCTCCAGCCCGCAGGCGTGACCTCTATCTCACGCGCAGGCCTCCAACCGGGAATCGGGTAATCGAAATTTACGATTCTGGCACCAGGCCTCAATTCTTTCATGAACTTGGGCGCCATCAAGTTCAGAGTGTAGCTCGAAAGATACATGGCAAGGACGTCAGCCTTTCTCAAGCTTACCTTCTTGAAGTTGCGACACGATATCATGATTTGATGGGACAGTCCCATCTTCTTCACCCTTCTGCGGCACTCTCTCACGAGGCGCCTCCGAACCTCCACCCCCACCACTCTGGCATGAAAGTCCTTCGCCGCTGCTATCACCATTCTGCCGTCGCCCGAGCCGAGGTCGAACACCGTCTCATCTGGCATTACAGAGGCCAAGGTG
This sequence comes from uncultured archaeon, assembly GCA_963796355.1. Lineage (GTDB taxonomy): Archaea > Thermoproteota > Nitrososphaeria > Nitrososphaerales > Gagatemarchaeaceae > UBA183. Next base: position 507,215 of record CAWCLD010000001.1, on the reverse strand, counting down.
AGCATCTTCGGTATGATGTCTTCCGGAGTCGGGATGTATGGTTCGGTATAGTTCATTCGTGCCAAGTAGTTTCTGGCCTTAGATAAGTATCGAGATGGCAGATTCACGCCGACCATTATCGCGGCGACCCAGTTCCCAACTACTGGTTTGGCAGGGTGCAGTACGTATGGTGTGGGGTGGGATTCTGGCCAGCCTTGAGCTCAACGCCGTTAAATACTTCCAAGAAGAGCATAACGAAGTATGACGTATGCACGCAGAAAAAAGTGGAACACAATTCGAAAACGCAGACATTCTTCTCATCAAAATACAATTGAACAGCGTGCCACTCGCTCCTCGAAAGCCAGTTAACGCTCAAGTCTCCTGCTTAGGCGTTGAGAGATGCACTGAAGACGGAGGATCTCTTGCTCGTTCTAACCTTCCATATCCCGACGCCTAACACGGGCAAAATCCTGAGCCGTGTCCCGCCAACTTTACAGAACCCGCCAAACGCAGATTAGACAGAGCCCTTTCTACGCAATCTTAATTTCGGAGAAACCCTAGAGGCGAACCTATGCAATCGGGCCAACTCCTGAGGAATTGTGATAATTGCGGGAAGCAGATAGCCTTAGGAGATGAAGCATGGCAGATTCAGCGAATCATCACGGTCAGCAATCCTGTCATGTCAACCGAGCCAATCCTCACATTCTGCTCGAAGCAATGTCTGAAGGATTACGTCGCGAAGGCCATATGAGCCGCCAGTTACACCGAGAATTACGGGCCGCTAAGTTAAGAGCCCATATCTGAAAGACATAATTATAGCGCTACGACTTCATTTCCGAAGTTGTCCGATTACGCGTCAGAAGAAGAGAAATTGAGGAAGCTATACGACCAAGCGCGCGTACAGGGAAATAAGAAGAAGAAAAAGGAATACAAGGAAAAGATTGCCGAACTAAACCGACTCCACAAGTCCGTTCAGCGAGAGAGTAATAGATCGAAGAGCTAGGTTTTACGTCTGACGTTTTACTAGCTGGGCTACGTCCCCACGAGGGGATATGTGAGATCAAGAAAACACCGTTCGAAGTTCCACTTAACTAGTTAAATGGACTCCCCCCGGTCCACATCACTATTGGTTCGGAACCATATTTTCCGATGACTGTGAGCAGCCGGCCCCTATCTGTCGTGAAGTAGACTCCACCGAGGGTCTTCTCTTTTCACACTGTTGCTGGAGGTCTTATCGTACGCGCCTCCTTTCCTCGCAGGATTGACAGGATTAGGGCGATAATAATCACTGTTATGGACCCAACCAAGGCGGCATGCATTCCATTCACGAAGGCCGAAGAGAGCTGCGGAGAGAGCGGGCTTTGGAACCCCGCACCGAGGAAGATTTGGAAAGCCAACTGACGCGTCATCGACAAGGAAGCAACTAACAGGGCGACGGCGAAACTGCAGACCATGCCTATGTTGGAGAACGTCCGGAGTAGGCCAGAGACCAGGCCGTACGACCGACTTGGGGCGCTTGCCATGACAGCGCTGTTGTTGGCGGGGAAGAACGTGCTGCTCCCGGCTCCGTTGAGTATGGCACCAAGTATTACAACGTATGTCGAAGTTGTCAAACCAAGTGTAAGATAGACTAGAAAGCCGCAAGCCTGCAGAGCGAGTCCGGTCGATGCAACGACACGGGCACCCATTCTGTCAGACAATCTCCCCGAGAATGGCGCGATCATTCCACCGAGTATGTAGCCTGGTATGAGCAGTAGCGAAGCGTTCCAAGGAGTCATTCCGCGCGGCCCCTGCAGATACATGACAACCAGAAACAGTACGGCGAAGCTGGCCAGCGACTGAAGGAAGGCCGCGAAGATGGATGCGGTCAAGACTCCCTGTTTCAGCAAGGAGAGGTCGAGCAGCGGGGAAGAGTACCATCTTTCATAGGCGACGAATGCGGGCAGCAACACAAGGCCTACCACAACTTCGGCGACATACTCTGGAGCGAAACCCAACCCCGTGACATTGGTCATTCCAAAAAGCAGGAAGAAGAGCGAGGCGCCTAGAATGGTCATCCCACCAACATCAAACTTGGCCTTGATTCTCGGCGAGCGTTCCCTCAGCATCAGGAAACCGATTGTGGTAGCGATGATTCCGATTGGGAGGTTGATGAAGAAGATATAGCGCCAACTCAGAAAGGTGACGAAGGCGCCGCCGACGAGGATTCCCAGTATCGCGCCCAGTGAATAGCCGGTCCCCGTGATTCCGTATGCCTTCCCCCTCTCGTTCTGCGGGAAAGTATCGGCGATGATCGCACCGCTGTTCGAGTAGATTAAGGCACCGCCCAGCCCCTGCACAGCACGGAAACCGATGAGCTGGGGCCCGCTGGCTGAGAGACCGCATAGCAGTGAGCCGAAGGTGAACGAGGCGAATCCGAAGTTGTACATCCTGACTCTCCCGAACATGTCGCCCAGCCTGCCGACCTGTGTGCCGAGGATCGTAATCACGAGGAGATATGCCATGATTACCCACACCATGTTGATGATTGGGTAGTTGAGGTCAAGTGTCATGCGTGGCAAGCCGAGGACAACTGCCGAGGTATCGATACCACTCATCGTCACCCCCAACATGACGACGATGATTGCGATGTTGCGATAACGTCGCTCGGCAGCTGGCACGATGCTGACCGTCCTAGTTGGCGCCGTGCTACTTGATGACTCGCCCAAGATGGAACAACCTATGATGAGGGGCGGGTCTTGGTTGTCTTCTTCAGGACGTAATCGAAGAACCTCTGTGCCGTTCCATTGTCGGAGGTCCACTCGGCGCGCAGCCTCGTCTTCTTCTCTATTCTCCTCAATGTGGAAAGAAAGGTGCGGTTCAACTCCTTCGCGCTGTCGCCCGTCATTTCTGCCTCGATAATGAACTCGCCTTTCGCTTCTTTGACGGAGCCCGTCTTGATGAGCTGCTCCAGAAGAGGCTTGATGGCCTGAAGGTTCGAACTGCTCACTCGTGCTACGACCCTAAAATGCTTGCTTACCACTAGCGGTCAGACGTCGAGACGACCGATATTTTAGAAGAGCGTCTCTTGGCGCCTACTGGTGGGACCCCGAATCAGTGCCTGGCGACTTCGGCAGGTGCGCGACAATCCAGACAGCCGCGAAGAGAAGGACGCCTGCCAACACGAAGGTCGTGTAGAATCCGAGGTACACCGAAATGAACCCAGACGCGAGGGATCCTCCCATCGTGGCTATTCCGACGACTGCAGAATAGACGCCGAGAGCCCCACCGGGGTTCTTCCTCTGGACCGTGTTGAACATCATAGTGTTCGAAGAGGTGTAGTAGACTGCGAAGGCTACCCCCCCGGCAATCGGGTACATGACGAGGGCTGGAACGATGAATAGAGGCCCTGCTAGAAACAACGCGGCTGCTCCGATTACGACGTAGGACCACCCACGGAGGAGCAGCCCCTGGGCGCTGGTCGTCACCAGCGACTGAGCGCTCACGTAGCGCCCAGCCCCCTGGAAGGCTAGGGTCTGGGCCGCCGCTCCGGCTAATATCACAGCGAAGGTCTCAACTTCCGTGAGGGAGAAGGCAGACATGGCTGGCACAAAAGAGGTGTTGAAGAGGCCGCTGGACAGGTAGAACAGGACCGTGGATATGTAGAAGAGTGGAACGTAGCTGGTGAGACTCGAACGGAGCCCTCTGAAGACCCTCCTGAAGTCCGAGGCCTTCGGCGCCTTGATGAAGAAGACCGGGAGGGTGAGTAGTCTGTTGAAGAAGCTCGATCTCCTCATGGCGACGCTCTCCCTTTCGAACGTGAAAGCAGGCTCTGAAATGGTGATGACGGAGAGAGCCGCTGAGGCAAGGGCGAAGAAGCCTAACGGGACCGAAAGCAGAATCAGTGGGAACTTCTCGGACCACAGTGTACTCAAGATGAGGCCCCCGACGCTTCCGACACTCGACATCATGGAGAGCTTGGCGAAGGCGCCCGCCCACCTCCCCTTCTCCTCAGTCTCCATGATCAGGAGGTTGAGTGGTGTCGCGGAGGCCACCGAGACGAAGGAGAAAATCGAGTATGTGGCAATCGTCCCAGCGGTCGACCTATCGAAATAGAACGAGAAGAGCACGATCGCCATGAGAGCATAGCTGGCCACTATGAGGTTCCGGCGCCTGTGCAGCCTGTCGGTCGTGAAGCCCCAGAAGATCGCGGCAGGGATGCTGACGCCGTTGAAGATGGCGATGGCCAGACCGCTATAGATCGTGCCTAGTGTGACACCGTTTAGCTCGATGAGGTACAGCTGGACCATCGTGCCCAGCGGGCCTGTGGCAAGCGCGACCGGGAAGACCGAATAGACCCAGTTAATCTTCTTCGTCCGTCTGCCCCCCTTCGATTCCACGAGTCCAACCCCTACCAATCTCTGTTCATCTGTTTATCGAACCGAACTCGCTTCCTTGCAGAAAGCTGAATTAACGCAGGAGAGAGACTCCTGGTTCGATGGCCCTACTTGGGAGGCAGCTCGCCGTGGCGTTCCCCGACACTGTGCTCGAAGAAAGGGACTCGCCGAGGGACAAGACGGCCAAGCTGGGCCTAATAGCGAGGGCCTGTTCCATCTACGGCGTCGACGTCATCCAGATTTTCAGGGACGACAAGAGACGCGGCGAACCGACGCTAATCAGAAAAGTGCTGGAGTACCTCGAGACTCCCCAGTACCTCCGGAGGAGGCTGTACCCCCTTGATGACATGCTCAGATACGCCGGCCTCCTTCCTCCTCTGAGGATACCCTCACACAAGCTCAAGGTGCCGTTGGAGAAGCTCGTTGTGGGAGACGTTAGAGAAGGAATCACTAACTCAGATGGGACAGTCGACATCGGCCTCGACAGGAACCCTCGACTGCAGGGAAGGACTGGGACCAACCGGAGAGTGACGGTCCAGATTGCATCCACGGTTCCGCTGGCCGCGGAGTTGATTCCGCGGGACCAGGTCAACGAGTACTGGGGCTACTCCGTTGAGACCAGGACGGCGGAGGAGGTCTTCTCCGACCGGAGGTTCACGCTCAGGGTGGCTACCTCGAGGTTCGGGAACTCACTCCAGTCGCTGATCCCCAGCTTGAGGAGCGCAGTCCTCAAAGCAGGCGGTGTGAAGCTCATCTTTGGTTCCCCCTCAAGGGGCCTCTTTGACATAGTCGGCCCCGAACTGGCACGAAAATCCGACTACGTGGTGAACCTCTTCGCAGACCAACATGTGGAAACCGTGAGGGCAGAGGAGGCAATCTTCGCCGGTCTCAACCTCGTGAATATGCTCGTGGTCTGAGAAAGCTTAAGTGCAAACCGAGAAACGGGGTTCGGGAAAGGTTAGCGTGAATTGGGTCACCGAAAGCATAGCGCGCCACGCAGAGGGAGTCTTGCGTACAGGCCTAGAGGGCGTGCCAAGAGCCTACTCCCAAGGATAAGGACCTGGCCCAAGATCGAAAGTGAGAAGCCCACAATCCTAGGGTTCCCGGCATTCAAGGCAGGTACGATTCACGTCATCACGGTCGACGACAGAGCGAAGACCCCGAACTTCGGCAAGCCGCTCTTCAACATGTCCAGCGTGCTGTCGCTGCCGGAGGCTGAGGTGGTCGGGCTGCGCCTCTACAGTCATGAGGACGGACGGGACCTGCCGATCGCAGACGTGAAGGCGACAGGTCAGACCTCGGAGAAACTCCCGCTATTACGCGCCAGGCGCGTAGCCGCGATGATTTCGACGGTCCCTCACGACGTCGGGCTCTCCCAGAAGGAGCCCATCGTGATGGAGATCGGGGTTGCGGGAGCGGACGTGAAGTCCCAGGCAGACTATGTCCTTAGATTAATCGGGAAGAAGGTGAAATTTGCGGATGTCTTCAAGGCCGGTATGTACGTCGATGTACTGGGAATTACGAAAGGCAAAGGGTTCGAGGGTCCGGTCACTAGGTTCGGGGTCAAGAGGAAGCAGCACAAGTCTAGGAAGAGCGTCAGAGCTGTAGGAGTGATAGGCCCTTGGCATCCTGCAGCCGTCATGTACACGATCGCCAGGGCAGGGCAGATGGGGTTCCACCAAAGGACAGAGACCGGAAAGAGGATCCTGTTGGCGGCGAACGCGGCCGAGAAGCCGATAACCCCTGCTGGCGGCTTCCTCCATTTCGGCGAGGTGAGAGGCGACTACGCGGTCTTGAGAGGTTCCGTGCCAGGTCCGGCCCGAAGGTTCGTGATGGTCAGATTCAGGGCGAGGGGGGTCACAAGGAGCCAAGCGCCGCCTCAGGTCGTCGAGCTGAGCCCGATGATAGGAAGATGAGTTAGATGAAGACGGAAGTCGTTGGTCTGGACGGGAAGCCGGCAGGGAAGATCGACGTTCCGGAAGTCTTCTCCACGCAGCTGAGGCCCGACCTGGTCAAACGAGCGTTCTGGCTCGTTGGCTCCCATGGATTCCAGCCGAAGGGGAGGGACCCGATGGCGGGCGAGAGGACGTCTGCTGAGACGCACAGCCCCCCGACGGGCACCGGAAGGTCCAGAATCCCCAGGGTGAAGGGAGAGAGGTACTCGAGGGCTGGACTCGCGGGGGGCGTCGCAAGCGTAGTGAAGGGGCGCCTGGCCCATCCGCCGAGGTCGGAGAAGGTGATTCATCTGGGCATCAACAGGAAGGAGAGGCGCCTGGCGACGGACTCGGCCATCGCCTACACCGCGAGCCTCGACGCTGTGAAGGCGCGCGGTCATCGAGTCAAGAAGCTCGAACTGCCGCTCGTGGTCACAGACGACATAGAGACCGTGGAGAAGACCACAGAGCTGATGTCGTTCCTGGAGAAGGTGGAGCTCGACGCAGAACTGAAGCGGGTTGACGAGGGGTCGAAGAGGAGAACTGGGAAGTCGAGGCTCCGCGGACGGGTGTACCGGACCAGGGTCGGACCTCTGATCGTGGTGACGAACGACAGAGGGGTCGGCAGGGCGGCGGGCGGCATCCCGGGCGTCGAAGTCGCGAGAGTAGACAGTCTGAGTGTGATGGATCTCGCGCCGGGGGGCGTTCCCGGAAGATTGACGTTGTGGACTGAATCGGCCTTGGGGACTTTGAGCGCAAGAGAAACGGAGGTAGAATCTTCAGATGCGACTTGAAGACGCGCAGAAGCTTCTGAGACGGCCCTACGTCACTGAGAGGACCTTCGACCAGATCGAGAAGGAGAATAAGCTCTGCTTCGTGGTCGACGACAAGGCCTCGAAGCCGCAGATAGCAAGGGCCTTTGAAGCGCTCTACGAAGTGAAGGTGGCGGCGGTCAACACTGAGAGGACGGTAAAGGGGAAGAAGGCTTTTGTCAGGCTCCTAGAGGAGCACAAGGCCGCGGAGCTGGCGACGAAGCTGGGCCTGGTGTAGAGATTGGGAAAGAGAATTCTTCAGCGCAGAAGAGGAAAGGCGGGCATCCAGTTCAGGGCCCCGATCAGGGGGAAGATCGCTCCTGTAAGATACCCGAGAATCGGACCCGACTCAGAGGGGACTGCGACGGTCACAGCTCTCATGGACGAAAGAGGCAGGTCAGCCCCGCTCGCGCAGATAGGATACGGGAACCACAGGTTCGCCTACCTTCCGGCGGTCGCGGGCCTGTCGGTGGGGAAGCAACTCTCGATGGGGGCGGGTGCAGCCCCGGTCCCTGGGAACATGATGTCTTTGTCACAGATTCCGGAGGGCACGAGGATCTGCAACATCGAGCTGAGGCAGGGAGACGGGGGCAAGTTGGTGAGGGCTTCGGGCACCTCTGCGGTCCTCTTCTCGAAGGCCGACGGCAAGGCGATTCTTAAGCTGCCGTCCGGCAAGAACATTCTGATCGACGACAGGTGCAGGGCGATGGTCGGCGAGATCGCCGGAGGGGGAAGGCGCGAGAAGCCATTCCTGACGGCGGGCGCGCGGCACCACGCCATGAGGGCGGCGGGCAGAGTCTATCCACGCATGAGAGGGATAGCGATGGCCGCCGTCTACCATCCCTTCGGTGGAGGGAGACACCAGCATCCGGGCAAGTCGACCAGCACGTCGAGAAACGCCCCTCCTGGAAGGAAGGTAGGGTTAATAGCGCCAAGAAAGACCGGACGGGGGAGATTGCCCAGGGCGAGCGTGGGGGTAAAGTAGTTGCCGAAGGAGTTCAGGTACAGAGGACGGTCCCTGGAAGAACTCAGCTCGATGTCCACCGAGGCGCTCCTTGAGTTGCTGCCCTCCAGGGCCAGGAGGTCGCTCAACAGGGGGGTCTCCGAGGAGAAGAGGAAGATACTGGAGGATGCGAGGGCAATCAAGGAAGGAAGGCTGCAGGGACAGATCAAGACTCACGCAAGGGACATGATAGTCCTGCCGTCGATGGTGGGACTCACAATAGGGGTCCACAACGGGAAGGAGTTCGTGCCCCTAGAAGTGAAACCCGAAATGATTGGCAGATACCTCGGCGAGTTCGTGATTACCAACAAGAAGGTCGTGCACGGGACACCGGGCATCGGCTCCAGCCGCTCGAGCCTCTACGTACCGCTGAAGTGACCTGTTCGAACTTGATTCGTTTGTAAGGACGATTGTTCTCGCTGAAGTCTACGCGTGGATCTAGTGTGGGTACGGCAACAGGAGACAGGCCGAATGGACAGGCAGGCTGGTGGTCGCTGGGTCCGTTTGTCACTCGCGTTGTATCCGGTCCCGATGTAGTCAGCTGACCGTCGTCTGAGATTGATCACGGAGGAAGTTGAGTAGGTAGTGGGGTCCGCCGATTCCCCTCCCAGTGGCGCCGCTCGCGTTCCAGCCCGTGAAGGACTGTGCTCCGGGCCACGCGCCTGTCGTTGAGCCGCCGCCCCTGTTGGCGTACGTCACCCCGAACCTAATGCCGTCGAAGAACTTCTTGACCTCGCCCTTGTCATTGGAGAAGATGCCGGCCGTGAGGCCGTACTCGGTGGCGTTGGCCTCCGCTATTGCTTCTTCCACAGTTGAGAACTCTTCGACGACGACGAACGGGATGAAGAGTTCATCCTTGAAGAGCCTGTGGCCGCGCGGGAGACCGGTCACGACCGTCGGCGAGACGTAGTAGCCTCTTGCTAGTCCGCCTCCCTTCATCACAGTCCCTCCGATGATGACCTTGCCGCCCGCTGACTTCGCCTCATCCACCGCCGCCTCGAACCTCGCGACTGCCGCCTCGTTGATGACCGGCCCCATGAAGACGTCTCTGTCGCGGGGATCGCCGACGACCAGTTTGTCGACCCGGTCGCTCAGTGCGTTGAGGAACTCGCGCGCGATGCCCTTCTGGAGGTAGAGACGGGACGTCGCGCTGCACTTCTGGCCACTGTAGCCGTAGGCCGCTCTGACCGTCCCTTCGACCGCCTTCGCGATATCCGCCTTTGCGGTGACTATCGTGGGGTTCTTGCTACCCATTTCGAGCAGTATCGGCTTCGGGAAGGGCTGACCGGTGAGGAACCTCCTGTAGAGGCGCATCCCGACGTCCCTCGAGCCCGTGAAGGCGATGCCGGCCACGTTAGGGTTTGAGACGAATTCGTCCTCGAAGTTGGCCCCCGGACCGGTGACGAAGTTGACCGCACCTGCAGGAACGCCCGCGTCGCTGAAGGCCTCGTAGAGCATCAGGCCGGTCAGGGGCGCCTCGCTCGTCGGTTTCAGGATGATCGAGTTGCCTGTGATCAGAGCGCCTAGGGCCATCCCGCTAGCGAGCATGAACGGGAAGTTGAACGGAGAGATGACGGGCCAGACCCCGTAAGGCTTGCCCAGGACGAGCGTGTGCTCTCCCGGCCCTCCTGGCCCCATCCTGGTGGTGTACCCCTTCTCGTCGCGCATGATCTTCGCACAGTACTTCACGGAGTCTACGGCCTCCCACGCTTCCGCAAGCGCCTCGAGCCGATTCTTACCGACCTCGTAAGCTATCGCCACGGCTATCTCGAACTTCCTTTCGTCGACGAGCTTGGCGTACCTCTCCATCACCCTGACCCGCTCCTGCCAAGACTTCGAACTCCAGACCTCGAAACCCTCTTTCGCTGAGGCTATCGCATCAATCGCATGCTCCCGCATGCCGACCTGGAACCTCCCGACCACGATTGAGGTGTCGATGGGGCTCCGGTGCTCGAACTCGCCTGCTGCCGACCAGACCTTCTTTCCTCCTATGAGCATCGGATAGCGGCTGCCGAGCTTCGGCTTGAACCGCTTCAGCGCTGCCTCGAACTTCGGATGCAGGCTTTCGTCGGCGAAGAGGGTAACGTAGGTCACCTTTGGCGCGGCTTTCTTGGACATCTCAGCCCGCGCGAGCCGCTGCTCTACTTAATGTTTCCCAGTTTGGCCAGGCTTTCGAGGCTCCGAGGTGCGAAGGCTGCGCCGAACACCGAAGAGAACTCGACCCCGACGGCTTCCTTCACCTCCTCGAAGGGGACCTTTTCCTCCTTGAGCCGTTCCATCGAGGTCATCATGTCGGGGTCGAGGCCGCACGGCCTGATGAGGTTGAAGTATGACAACTCCGTGTTGACGTTTAGTGCGAACCCATGATAGGTCACCCAGTTGGTCACCGTTATCCCTACGGAGGCGAGCTTCTTGCCCCGAACCCAGACCCCCGGGCGACCTTCCAGCCTCTCGCCTTCGATACCGAACCTCCGCACGGCTCTCATGACGGCTTCCTCGATGTTCCTGACGTGCCTGCGCACGTCGTGGTCTTCGAGCAAGAGAATGGGGTAACCCACGAGCTGTCCCGGGCCGTGGTACGTGGCGTCACCTCCCCGCTCGACCTGAAAGACAGGAACGCCTTGGGGCCTGAAGTTCTCCGGAGACGTCTTTCTCCCTAGCGTGATTACGTGGTCGTGTTCGAGGAGGATCAGGACGTCCGGGACCTCTCCCCTCGCCCTCCGACTTGCGAGCCTCCTCTGGAGCTCAAGCGCCGCTCCGTACTCCATCCTGCCGAGGTCGAGGAGTGCTCCAGTCATGTCCTCAACTGGTGAATCGGCTTCCCTGCTGCCGACTCGGACGCCTCCATAATCGCTTCAGAGAGCGTCGGATGAGGATGGATGGTCAGGGCGATGTCCTCCACCGTGGCGCCCATCTCGATCGCTAGAGCTGCTTCGCTGATCAGGTTTGAGGCCTCTGGGCCGACAATCTGGACGCCGAGAACGAGGCCGTCGTCTGCCTTCGAGACAACCTTGACGAACCCCTCCCCCTCTCCAGTGGAAAGAGCTCTGCCCAGAGCCGCGAACTGGAACCTGGTCCTCTTCACGCTATAGCCAGCCTGGACGGCCTTCGCTTCAGTTAGGCCGGCGCTGGCGACCTCTGGGTCGCAGAAGACAGCGTCGGGAATCACCTTCCAGTCTGCAGCGCTTGGGAGACCAGAGATGCACTCTGCGGCGACCAGGCCCTCCTTCGATGCTTTGTGGGCCAGCAGCGGCGGGCCACGCACGTCGCCTATGGCGTAGACCCAGCGGGCTGACGTCTGCATCCTATCGTCGGTCACGATGAAGCCCCTCTGGTCGGTCTGGACCCCGATCGCCTGGAGGTTCATCTTCCCGGTCCTGGGCCTGCGACCTACGCTGACCAGGATCTTGTCAACTTCCACGGCCATCATCCCGTCAGGGGTTTCCACTTCGACTTTCACGCCCGACCCTCCCTTGGAGACCTTGGTGACCTTGGACTTCAGATAGATCCTGGCACCCCTTCCCTCGAATTTGCGCTGGACCACCCGAACGACCTCGGGGTCGCTGCCGGGCATCAGCTGGTCCATCACTTCGACTATCGTGACGGCGCTTCCGAGCTTCTGAAACATCGAGGCAAACTCCAGCCCGATTGCGCCTCCTCCCACGATCATGAGTCTCTTCGGGGCGCTCGTCAGCTCGAGGCCATCCCTCGAACCGATCACCGTGTCCCCGTCGAACTCCAACCCCGGCAGCTGGACAGTCTCGGTGCCCGTCGCTATCACGAGATTCTTCGTCGAGATCTCTTCCTGGCCGTACGCCTTCCTGACTAGGACTCTGTTCGTTCCCACGACCTCTGCCGCTCCCATGATTATCGTGACGTGGTTGCCCTTCAGAAGCATTTCGACCCCGCTGACAAGCCTGGAGACGACTTCCGACTTCCACTTCTGCATCTGAGCGAAGTCGACGGTCAACCCAGAGGCCTTCAACCCGAATTTCTCCGCCTCCCTGACCCTGTCGAGGAGCTTGGAAACCGTAATCAGAGACTTCGAAGGGATGCATCCATAGTTGAGGCACTCGCCCCCGATTCTGTCAGCTTCGATGATGATTGTCTTCAGGCCGAGCTGGCCGGCCCTGATCGCGCATGTATAGCCACCGGGCCCGCCTCCTATGACTGTGAGGTCTGCTTCGAGCATGGCAGGTTCTGTCGGCATCGTTCGACTTTATGGCTTAAACCTTGCTGAGCTGATCCGCAGCTCACAGAACTTCCGCGAGCCCTATGAGGTTACGGGCGCGACGGCCCCAGATGATCCGTCGTCTATCACCATGATCGTCTGACCGACCTTCGCGATGTCACCTTCCTTGGCCATGATCTTGGAGACCTTGCCGCTTCTGGGCGCCGGTATCTGCACGTTGACCTTGTCGGTCATCACCTCGACAAGAGGTTGATCCTTCTTGACTTGGTCGCCCTCCCTGACCATCCACTTCAGGATCTCGCCTTCGGCGACCCCCTCGCCAATGTCAGGAAGCTTGAACTCAAGGACCAACGGCGATGCCGGAGCGACTCGACCGGCTAACTCTATTAGTGTTTTTCGAGAGTCTAGTATCTGGTCAGGTCCGCAGTGGACTTGACAGTCCCCGTTCACGCTAATCGCCCTCAATAGCAGAACGGATGAAGAACTCACCGGCCCGGTAGCTGCTCCTAACCAGGGGACCGGATGCCACATACCTGAATCCGAGCCCCTCGCCCAGAGTTCTGTAGCGCTCGAACTGCGAGGGTTTCACGTATTCGATCACAGGGAGGTGCCTGCTCGACGGACGAAGATACTGCCCGACTGTCAGGAAGTCAACCCCCGCCCTGCGGAGGTGGGCCATCGCAAGAACGACCTCTTCTTCGGTCTCGCCTAGCCCCACCATGACCGACGACTTGGTGAAGATGCGCGGGTTCACCTTCTTTACGTTCCTCAGGACAGAGAGAGACTGCCAATAGTTGGCGCGGAGGTCCCTGACCTTCGGGGTCAGCGAAAGCGTCGTCTCGATGTTGTGTGCGATGACGTCGGGCCTTGCCTCTGCCACAGTCCTAATCGCGTCCAGGTCGTCCTGGAAGTCAGGGATGAGAACCTCGACCAGAAGACCCGGGATTCGCTCCTTCATGAGTTTTATCGTCTCCGCAAAGTGAGCTGCGCCCCCGTCGGGAAGGTCATCCCGGTCGACCGAGGTCAGGACCACATACCTCAGACCCATCTGCGAGATGGCAAGAGCGACGTTCTCAGGCTCGAGCGGATCCAGGGCCCCGCCGGGTTTGCCGGGGGTGACCATGCAGAAGTGGCAGGCCCGCGAGCAGACATCCCCCATAAGCATCAAGGTGGCAGTCCCGCCTACCCAGCATTCGTGCACGTTGGGACAGTGGGCCTCCTCGCAGACTGTGTGAAGGTTAAGCATTCCGAACAGATTCTTGAGTTCCTCGTGGTTCTGACCACGTGGAGGCCCTACGACCAACCAATCCGGCTTCGTGTCGGCTTGCAATTCAGTTGCGGGCCAGTGCTTTGAGCCTATCAAAACCCTTTCCGGAGAGTGCCCCGTCGCACGCGTAGCAGCCTTCGACCTGGAACCCTGGCTCGAGGTCGCTGTGCAGGGAACACATCAGGTGATTCAGCCTGATGTAGTCGAGCACATTGGTCATCGACCTCAGGGATTCCCCTTGATCGGGGTCCTTCTCGGAGAGTCCGCGGGCAATAACGTCTGCGGCCTTCGCGACCGTTGGGTCGCTCTCGAAGTTCACCATCATGCCCCGCGTCTTGCGGGTGTAGTTGCTGACGGATGCTTGGGTTATGCCAAGGGCATTCGCGACCTGCTGTTGCGTCATGTTGTAGTCCAGCTGCAGGCGTCTGGCCACCATCGCCCTGAGGGCGGGCAGTGCCGATTTCGAGACTATCTCATACGGGCTTATCATGACTTTATTACTTATGTTATAACCAGTTATTTAAGGGTAGTCGGCCTCTGTCGCAGAGAGGCCGGGGGCGAGCCGGAGCTTTCTTAGAGACCGCAAGCTTATTGGAGGAGAAACCCGTGCGAGGGTTTCTTCGCAGCAGGGAATTCTTTGGAGCTCGCTTTCTTGGATAGAGGCCTGGAGGACGGCATTTGAGCGAGCCGAACGTCTTCCAACTCTTCTCGCCCCCGCTGATCCAGGCGTTGAAGGAGAGGGGTTTCGAGACACCGACCGACCCGCAGACAAAGCTGGTCCCGCTGGTGAGAGCAGGCAAAAACGCGCTGTTGATGGCACCGACCGGGACCGGGAAGACCGAAGCCGCGCTTCTCCCGATACTCGATGCCCTGGTCAGGGAGGGCGAAGGACGGGAGAGGGGGACGAAGCTGCTGTACATCACGCCCCTCCGGGCCCTGAACAGAGACATGCTCGAGAGGATGCAGTGGTGGTGCAAGCGCTTCGACATAAGGCTCGGCGTGCGACACGGCGACAGCTCTCAGGCGGAGAGGACCAACCTCAGTTTCGCCCCGCCCGATATCCTGATCACGACGCCGGAGACGCTGCAGATCCTGCTGGTCGGGAGAAGGATCAGGCAGAATCTTTCGAAGCTGAGATGGGTCGTGGTGGACGAAGTCCACGAGCTCGCTGAGGACAAGAGAGGGAGCCAGCTGAGCGTAGGACTTGAGAGGTTGCGTGACGTCGTTGAGAACGAGATCCAGATGATAGGGCTGTCGGCCACGGTCGGGTCACCCGAAAGGGTGGCCAAGTTCCTCGTCGGCAGCGGGAGGGATTGCGAAGTCGTCAGGGTCCCTGTGGAGAAGAGCCTCTCGCTGAAGGTTGTCGCGCCGAGGGCGACAGGAGAGGACAGAATCCTGGCCGAGGCAATCTACTCCTTCCCCGAAGTGGCTGCGAGGCTGAGGATGATAAAGGAAACCGTGGAGAGATACAGGTCGGTACTGATCTTCACTAACACAAGGACTGAAGCAGAGGCGCTGGCCAACAGATTCAGGGTCTGGGACCCCAAGTTCCCCGTAGGAATACACCACAGCTCGCTCTCGAAGGCGACGAGGGAGGCGGTCGAGAGAAGTCTCAAGGAAGGCAGACTCCTTGGAGTGATCTGCACGAGCAGCCTGGAACTAGGAATCGATATCGGCTTCTTGGAGTACGTCATCCAATACAATTCACCCCGGCAGGTGACCAGACTGATTCAGAGAGTCGGAAGGAGCGGGCATAGGGTTGGAGAGGTGTCGAACGGGATGATCATAACTCAGGATTCGGACGACACGCTCGAGGCTGCGGTCCTGTGTAGGAAGGCGGTGGCCGGAGAGCTCGAACCACTAGAGCCGGTCATGGAGCCGTATGACGTTGCGATCCACCAGGTCGCTGGCCTCCTAATTGAGCAGGGAAACTGGAACTTCGGGGACCTGGAGGGACTCCTGAGGAGGAGCCATGTCTACTCCGGGATGGACGGACAGAAGCTGAAGAAGGTCCTGACCTACATGAGGGAGAGGTACCCGAGGCTGGCCTATTACAGCGAATCCGACGGCAAGGTCTTCCGGGCAAGGGACGTCAAGCCTCTCTTCCAGTACTACTTCGAAAACCTGTCGATGATCCCGGACGAAAGGCAGTATCTGGTGATGGAAGGGGACAGCTTCGTCGGAACCCTAGACGAGGCCTTCGTCTCCGAGTACGGGGAGGTGGGCGTCAAGTTTGTGGAAGCTGGGAGGTGCTGGAAGGTCGAACAGATCTACGGCAACAAGGTGTACGTGAAGGCGGAAGAGGACCCCACCGGAGCGGTTCCCAACTGGGTGGGAGACGAGATCCCAGTCCCAAGAGAGGTAGCTGCCGAGGTCGGGATGATTCGCCGCAGGTATGCGGAAGAGATCGAGAAGGGAGACGGGGAGAAGTATCTTGACGAGATCTGCAGGACGTACCCGGTCTCCAGGGAATTGATTCTGGACGCATTCAAGGAGGTGGCGGAACAGCATTCCGCGAAACTGCCGATTCCCTCGGAAAGACTGGTCACGATCGAAAGGTGGGACAGATACATCGTGGTCCAGGCGGCATTCGGCCACAAGGTGAACCGGCTGCTGGCGAGGGTGATAGGACACCTCATCTCTGAAAGGATAGGACAGTCGGTCGCCGTGCATCAGGACCCGTACAGGATAATCATCGAGGCAGACGTGGCTCCGTCGGCAGTCGTCTCGGTCCTGGAGGAGCTGCACAAGCTGGACCTCAAGACGGCGACTGAGAAGGCTGTGGAGAGGAGTGGGATCTTCAAGAGGCGGCTCATCCACGCGGGAAAGAAGTGCGGAGCGATTGCCAAGGACGCCGACTATGCGAGCGTTTCGATTGCCGGCCTGATCGAGGCGTTAAGGGACACTCCTGTCTACGAAGAGGCGATGAGTATGATCTTCCACGACGACCTGGACCTCGCTGGGTCCGCAGATGTGATTGAGAAGATCAACGCAGGCGCCATCGAAGTGAAGTTAATCGAGTCAGAGGCGCTTTCTCCTATTGCAAGGATAGGGGTTGAGGAGATCAGCAGGAGGGGAGAGATAGTTTCCCCGGAGAGGCTCAGGGCGCTGCTCAAGCAGTCGACCCGGGCGAGGGTCAACGACACATTCATGGTGGCTGTCTGCACAAACTGCTGGAACTTCCTCGAACTGAGGCGGGTCAGCGACCTAGAGGGCCTCCTGAAGTGCCCAGTCTGCGAGAAGGAGGCAATCGGTCTTTCGACGGATTCCTACGAGAACGTCTTCTCGCTTGCGATGAAAGCCCGGAGCCGGGCAGACATGCGGGGGAAGAAACTGAAGCTCGTCGAAGCTGTGAGGAAATCGGCGGAACTGAGGAAGGAGTATGGGCATTCGGCCGACATGCTGATCGCAGGGAGGGGAATCAGGCTCGCGGAAGCGGCCACTCTCGCAGCAAAGATGAGGAAGGAAGGAACTGACCTGGTCGAGCTGATAATCGAGGGCGAGAGGGATGCGCTCAGGCGTCGCTACTTCTTGGGGGCTTCCTGAGCCCGGGACAGAATCATGGTCATCAGAGTCTTCTCGTCCACTTCGGCTCGCGTCCTCCAACCGATGTGCAGCATCGTCCTGTCGTCCTGTTCGAGGTAACCCCTCTTCACGTACCTGTCCAGAGAGTACTCCACCCTCCATTTCGGGAACTTTTCGCGGAGAAACTGCTCGGCCTCCCTGCGCGCTGCTCTTCCCTGCTTGGAATTGATGAAGGCGATGGTTGCGGCGAGGACCGCCAGGTCGTCAATCCTGATGCCTGACGTCTCGGCCTCGCTCACTGTGGGTGGCTCCTTGAACCTGAGGAGGAACCGGGACGAATCGTCGGTTCCGTCAGCCCCCTTCACCTCGAAGACCTCCAGCCCTAGGGCGGATACGTCTTCAGATAAGACCTCGACTATCTTCCTGTAGTCCCTGCCGAGGTGCCTCTTCATCTCCCAGCCCTTGACGCCGGGGTTTCTCCCTCGCTGCAGCACGAGCACTTGGAAGGCCTTCCTGACCTTCCTTTCGAGGAGAGCCCTGTCTGCCGACTCCATCAGTTTTCACCCACTATTGAGATGGCTACGGATTTGGACGGCCCCTTCGCCTTCTCGCTCAGGGCCGTCGTCCAGACCCTCCCTATCAGAGGCTCGGTTCTCAGCGAGGCCCTCCCCTCGCTGATTAGGAAGGCCAGAAGGTAGGCCCTTAGCACCCTGGTCTCGAAGTGGGGCGACTGAATGAATTCCATGTAATCGATCCACTCCCCGTTCGACTTCTCGAGGAGTTCGTCGTGCAGGTCCTTCAACCTGTTCTCGAACTGGTTCTCAGTGAAGACCCCTAGCGAGACGAGCTCTTCGTAGTCGACCGCACCGGGCTTGACCCCATAGTGGCTGAACTCATCCCTGAAGCGCTCTGCCATGGGCAAGAGGTCGCGCCAGTAGACGAACGCCCTCTCCAGGCCCTTCGGTGAAATCTGGTCGACCTGTGCGACGGGGTGCCAGCTCTTGACGAAGGCCTCGATCAGCGCTTCCTTCGGAAGGAGCTTGACCTTGAGCTGAATCAGGAGAGGGTCGATGTACAGCGACGAAGCTCTGTGCTTCAGCCACTCGTCCTGAAGCTTCACGATTTGGGCGAGCTCGAGCAGAGCCTCCGAGTCTACGAGAAGCTCGTCGAGGAACCGCCACTCCGGCAGCCGGCTCTTCAACAGGAGAATCTTCTCTTTTATGTCGACATCGAAGGGGTTCGCACTGCTAGTTTCGACTGCGCGACAGAGTTCGATGATTCGCAGCAGATCCTCGAGCTTCTTCTCTTCCACTCTACTTCAACTCCTTCACTTCGGAAGCCCCGTGGACCGCTTGGACGGCGATGACGTGGGCGCTCCTGTCAAAGACGGTGAGGATTGAAGGAGTGATCACCAGGTACTGGGATGCTTCGCGCTGCTTCATCTGCGAGAGGATCATCTTGAACATCGCCTCTCTGTTCTTGGGGTCCATGTGAATGTCGAACTCGTCCATCGCCCTCATCGGCGAGACTATCCTCCCCTGAAGGGAAAGTATGAAGGCCATCAGGGCGACCGAACGCTCGCCGCCGCTCTGGGTGAAGGGGTCGAGGGTCGTGGGCGATCCGCCTTGGAACCCTACGTAGAGCGCAATGCCTGCGTCCTCGATGTCGGCGCCTTCCTCGAATTTGATGAAACCACTCGCGTTGACCGCGGACAGGACGGCCTGGTAGGCGGGGTCGGCGGACTCCACGAGGTTCTCCATCGCGTCTCTCCAGACCTTCTTCCTCGATTCCAGCTCGACGAGCATCGCCTTCTTGTTCTCCTGAAGCTGGGCGAGCTTAATCTTGAGCTCCTCGATGTTCCCAGAGTAGTCGTTGTATATCTTCTCTGCCTCGTCCGGCACGTCCTGCATCTTCTGGATGTGGGCTGAGACGAGCTTGAGCTCCTCTGAGACCTCATAGGGCTGGCGTAGAGTCTCAACGCGGGGACCCGCGTTAGCAAGCTCGGCCGCCATCTTGTCCAGCTCTGTCTTGAACTCCCTAGAACTCCTTTCCAGGTCGTGAAGGTCCGACTCCGTCACCTTGATTCTATATGAAAGAACCTCAGATTTCACCCGGAACGAGATATAACTCTCCATCGTCCTCCTAATCAGATCCTCGGTCCTACTGATTTCAGGTTGAAGCGAAGAGACTTCCCTGTCGAGTTCCGTCCTTCGCCTCTGCGCGTCCGCTTCGGCGGAGGCGCCCTTGCCCGCGATGTAGTCGACGAGCTCCTTCAACCGCTTGGTCTTCTTGTCCGTGCCTTGGGACAGCAGCTCGTCTATCGTGTTCGAGAGCCCCGCAAGGTCCTCTTTGAGGCTCTGGAATGCACCCCTTGCAGATTCGTCCTTTGCCTTTTCGGCCTCCGCCCTGACCAGCGCGTAGTAGAACTTCCTGAGCTCGACCTGCTTGTCCAGAAGGGTCTGGTGAGTCTGGTCCGCGTCAGCCGCCACCTCCACCTGTTGGGACTTCAGGTCCTCTAGCGCCCTCGACTTCGCTGCGATCTTCTCCTCGTCCGACTGGAGGGACTTGCTCAGCTTCGCCTCTGTGCTCCAGAGGAGCTCCTTGCCTAGGAGGTCTCGGTGTTCGATCAGCCTCCTCTTCTCCTGGTACCTGTCGTAGACCTGCTTCCAGTACTCGAGCGCCTGGTTCGCGTTCTCGATGAGCTGCAGCAGCGAGCTCTCCTCCCCTATGAGCCCGCCTAGCTCCTGCTCTGCGAGGAGGATTCTCTGCCTGAACTCAGCAAAGCCGACGGCCTCCTCGACCATCTTCAGGCGCTCCTGCGGCGTCACGGCGCCGAGCTCCTCGATCATGCCCTGATGCATGATGATGAGTAGGTTGTCTGGGTTGATCCCGAACTCCTTCAGGAGCCTGACGACCTCGCTCTTGTCTATCTCCTTGTAGTCTGCCTCGAACCAGTACGAGCCGTCCCGCCGCAGATACCTGCTGAGCATGAACGTGTCAGACTTCGAATAGGGGATTGGGCGCCTGCCGTGCTTTGCCGAGTTGTCGAAGACGAGCGAGACCCTTGCGATGTCCTTTCCCCGCCTGATCAGGTCCGAAAGCTTGCGGGAGCGCTCGGTGTAGGCCTGGCCGAGGGCGACCGAGATCGCGAGAAGAACAGAGGACTTCCCCGCCCCGTTCGGGCCGACTATCAGGTTGAGGCCCTCCCTTAGGGGAATCCTTGCGTATTCGTAGCTCATGAAGTTCTCAAGGATGATTTCCTTGACGGTCGTCAGAGGAACTGGCGCCTCTTTCGAGAGCTCCTCGGTGCGTCTGGACAAGATTCGTACTGCGCGGACGCGGGAGGCATTTAGAGGTTGCGCGCGTGAGCGGGGTCTGACGACACTTTCGGCTGACCCTCCCCCGCAAGGGCTTAAATGAACGGAAAGGGTCGAGGGCAACCGTTGATTCAAAGGTCCTTCGATGCCCTTGCTCCTCAGGTGAGAGACCTGCTCGCCGAGAGCGGCATCACCGAACCAACCCCTCCCCAGACCCAGGCATGGCCACTGATCGCCCGCGGCGAGGACGTACTCATCATCGCGCCGACAGGGTCCGGTAAGACCGAGGCGGCGTTGCTCCCCCTGCTCGGACGGCTCGTGACAGAGGGACACGGGGATGGGATCTCCTTGCTGTACATCACTCCGATGCGCGCGCTGAACAGGGACATGCTGAAGAGATTGCAGGTCTGGTGCGGAAGGCTGAGCCTGACCGTGGATATCAGGCACGGGGACACCCCCCAGTCGCAGCGCTCGAGGCAGTCCGCCCACCCGCCCGATGTGCTGGTGACCACCCCTGAGACTCTGCAGGCCATCCTGCCGGGGCGGAGGATGCGGGAGAACCTTTCGCACCTGAAGGCTGTGGTGGTAGACGAGCTGCACAACCTTGTCGAGAGCAAGCGGGGCGTCCAGCTCTGCGTCGGTCTCCAGAGGCTCAGGAAGGTGGCGCCGGGCTACCAGCTGGTCGCGCTGTCAGCCACGGTCGGGACGCCCGATGTCGCTGCGAGGTTCCTTTTCGGCGAAGGGAGACGAACGATAGTCAAGGCAGAGACGCCCAAGGAGTTCACCTACGAGATCGAGTATCCTGTGCCTGACGCCTCGAACCAGTCGGTGGCTCGGGAGACGTACTCCGCGCCCGACCTGGCGGCGAGGCTCACTAGAATCAACGACTTGATCGAGAAGCACACATCCACCCTGATCTTCGTGAACAGCAGGACGGTGGCGGAGATGCTGGGCGAGAAGCTGGCGAGGCTGAGGAAGGACGTCGGAGTCCATCACGGTTCGCTTCCGAGGGAGGAGAGGGAGAGGGTCGAGCAGGCGTTCAAGGCCGGCCAGCTGAAGGCGCTGGTCTGTATTCCCGAAGCTGAGCTTATTGTCACTTCCAGAGGCGTAAAGCAAGCCAAGAACGTGAAAGATGGAGATGAGATCCTCTCCTACGACATCCAGGCGATGAAAACGGCATTCAAACCTGTCGTCCGCAAGTACGAAAGAGTTGCTGATGGATTCCTGCAGATAAAGCACGAACTTGGGACACTAAGAATCACGCCTAATCACCCTGTTCTATGTTTGGGGCCAGCAGGTCTCGAATGGAAGCCCGCCGGGAAAATCCAAGCTGGAGATGCAATGGTGACCGTCGCGAAAATGCAAGGGAAGGATGTCCCAACCCATCAGCTTCTTGATTATCCGAACCTGTTCGTCAGGAATTCAGTGATAAGGACTCTTGGGTACGAAGCTCCGGGAAGGGCTCGTTCAAAGGTATCAAGATTCAATTCCCTGAAGCCAATAATGACAGAAAATGACCTTACCAAGCTGACTGAATTCAACACAACCCAAGCAAGGTACCATCTTCCGGCGTGGGTTGATGCTAGGCTAGGCTACCTTCTGGGATTTCTGAAGTCGGATGGCGACCGGCATATGCGTTTCTTCAATTCCGACCCATGTAAGCTTGCCAGAGTTGAAGCGCTGCTGTCAGAAATTTACAGCGGGACGCCTTACCGTGGCCCGAACAGTGATTCGGGTTTTCCATCCAGTAGGCCTCGGCTGGTGCTACAGGCCCAGTCCAAGCCACTTGCGAGCTTATTTGCTAACATGTGGAATATGCTGCCACTTCCGGATAATGTTGTGGCAGCAATTCTTGCGGCCTATCTGGATGGCGATGGATGTATTGTGGTCAGAGACGGTTCAAGGTTGGAACAGATTCAATTCACGACTTTCAATCCTGTTAATCGCGAGTACCTGCTTTACAGTTTGTTGGCCCTTGGTTTCAAGCCAAAACTATGGAAAACGAATGGTGTTTCGGGACTCGGGTACAGCATTAGTGTCGTGTACAACGACGAGAAGAGTAGATTCCTTGCTCTTGTCAAAGATTATTCTTTCAAGGCAGCTGGATTGCGAGTGCGGAACCTCGGTAACAAGCCGACGACCTACTACGGTCTGGGTAGTTACATCCGAGAGAGACGTAAGCGATTTGGTATGTCGTCATATAGGCTTTGGAAGGAGATTGGGTATTCGACAAAATATGAAAACCAGGAACGTGGAATAACAAAGCAGCTGCTAGCCAGACTTAACGAGTATCTTCACTCCCCTCTCGTCGAGGGTTTGATTCTTGGTAAGTTTGGCATAGCGCAAGTACGTGCTGTAAGCTCAGTGAAAGCGGAGACCAACGTCGTGAATTTTGAGGTTGAAGGTACTCAAAATTATGCTGTTACTGGAGTTGTGACTCATAACTGCACCAGCACCATGGAGCTCGGGATCGACATCGGGTCCGTCGACCTGGTGGTGCAGTACATGTCTCCGAGGCAGGTGACCTCACTGGTCCAGCGAGTCGGGAGGAGCGGGCACAACCTCGGCAGGGTGTCCAAGGGCGTCCTGGTGACCGTCTCGGCCGACGACATCCTTGAGTCGTCAGCCAGTATCCTATCCGCAGAGCGCGGAAGAATCGAGCCCACGAGGCCCTATGCCAATTCCCTCGATGTCCTCGCTCATCAAGTGGCAGGGTATCTGATGGATTTCGAGACCATGGAGTCCGACCAGATGCTGGAGGAGGTGAGGAAGGCGGCGCCCTTCAGGGACCTCCAGGAGGAGACCTTCAACCGCACCGTGGGCTACCTGTCAGAGCTCAGGAAGGTGAGGTTCGACGGCAAGACGCTTTCGAGGACGAGGCTGACGAGGGAGTACTACTTCGAGAACCTGTCGATGATCCCGGACGAGACCAGATACCTCGTCGTCGACGTGTTGACGAACGAGACCGTCGGGATACTGGGAGAGGAGTTCGTCCTGCTGAAGGCGAAGGTGGGAGTCCACTTCATCTGCAAGGGGAAGGTGTGGCAGATAGAACAGGTCGCGGACGACAGGAAGATCTACGTCACGCCAGTGGAAGACCCCCTGGCCGCGGTCGCGACATGGGATGGTGAGATGCTGCCGATACCCTTCGAGCTGGCTCTCGAGACTGGGAGGCTCAGGAGGTCCATTTCCGAGGCACTCGATAGGGACGAGCAGGCGGTCGAGGAGGCGCTCAAGGAGATTCCTGGCAGCGCCGCCGCGAGGGCGCTTGTGGTTGACGAGATCGCGGAGCACAAGAAGATGGGGGCTGCGGTCCCGTCCGACAAGCTCGTGCTCTTCGAGGGGTTCGGGAAGTACCTGATATTGCATCTCTGCTTCGGGGAGTCGGTGAACAGAACCTTCGCATACGTCTTCGAGGAGCTCCTCTCCAGAAGGGGGCTGGTGAGAATCTGGTGGCTGGATGGGTACAGAGTCCTGATGGAACTCACCACTGACACCGAGGAACTCGATTTGAAGGCACTTTCGAAGGAACTGATGGGCCTCTCGCCAGAGGAACTCGAGAGGACCTACGCGGTGGCGGCCCAGCGGAACTTTCCCTTCCCAGCTCGCGTCAAACATGTGGCCGAAAGGTTCGGAGCCCTGAAACGCGGAAAGCTGATCACCCACCCCAACCTGTGCTCCCTCCCCGCCCGGTTCGAGAAGACCCCGATCTTCGAGGAGGCGCTTCAGGAGACGGGCAGGGACCTCATCGACATGGAGAGGAGCAAGAAGGTCCTGGCTCTCGTCGCTGGAGGCGAGATAACCGTAGAGACATTCCAGGCCGGGGACAGGCCGACCCCGATAGCCTATGGTCTGCTGTACAGGTACCTTGAGGTGCCGGAGGCGGTCGCTCCGGATTCGCTGGGGAGGTCATCCTATCAGCGCATGAAGGCGAGCATCTTCGGGACCGACATCAGCCTGGTCTGCATGAAGTGCGGGACCGACCAGGGCGTGGTGGCAGTCGGCGATCTGCAGGACGAGCCGAAGTGTGTCTCATGCGGATCCGGGCTGCTGGTGCCGTGCTACTGGGGCACAGCCAGGATTATCGACCTTCTTGAGAAGAAAGGGGCCAAGGCGCAGCTCAACGAAGAGGAGAGGGCCGAGCTGTCCAAGGCGAGGAGGGCGGCCGACCTTGTCCTGTCGTACGGTAAGAGGGCGGTGGTGGCCCAGACGGTCTACGGCATTGGCCCTCAGACGGCTTCCAGGATCCTGGCCCAGATGCACGATGACGAGGAGGTGTTCTACAGGGAGCTCCTGGAGGCCAAGATCAAATTTGTGACGACCCGACAGTTCTGGGGCAACTGAAAGTCCATTAAAGGGCGCGGATGGGGCAGACTCGAGTTGGTTCTGGCTGGGAAGGTCTTCCTGGTGAGGGAGAACTTCGACATGGACGTGCTCGCGGAGAAGCTGAAGGCGTTCAGAGTCGAGACGGAGAACACGGTGGAGGACCAGGAGTTCAAACTACTCTCGGAGATCACTGACCTGACAGCAGGGAAAGGGACGCTTGAAGGAACGTTTTCTTTCGATACGGTCTTCGTGGTGAGGCACAGAGAGAAGGCGGTCCCTGTCCCGAGGACGTACGAGGCCCCGTTCTCCTTCAACCTCTACAAGGACAGGCTCTTCCTAACTGTGTACGACAAGAAGAACAGGGCAAACAACATCGCGAATGAAATAAGCAAGGCCGTCTTCCTGAGCCTGGGGCAGATCGTCGAGGCCAGAATCGACCCTGAAACCCTGCGAAAGTTCCATGAGAAGAACTTCGAAGATACGAAGATCATCTTCTTCGACGATATGGACCTGCCGAGCATCAACAAGCTGTCGCTCTACGGAGCGAGTCTCGGAAACACGACACTCTATTCGGATTATCTCACTCACGGGAAGTTGTGGTACATCGTGCTGAAGAGCTCGAAGACCGGCTACGTGATGGGGGTGACCAGGAACTGCGTCGTCACGGGCTTTAGCAAGATGGACATGTCCGAGTTCAGCTCGTTCATCAGGGGAGAGATACTCCCGCTGATTACATAGCTTGTTGAAGATAATACCTGGCGATGCCGCTCTCATCTTCACGAGCCTCAGCCAGAGCACTCTCCTCATTTCCGACCTTCACCTGGGACTTGAGAAGGAGATGGCGAAGAAGGGATTCAGCCTACCCGCCTATTCGGTGAAGATGGTCGGGAGGATCCGTGACCTGGCAGAGAGATATCACGCGACAAGCCTGGCGGTCCTGGGCGACGTCAAGCATACCGTGGGAAGGGTCGAGGACATCGACTGGGGGGTCATTCCGTGGTTTTTCGACACGA
This sequence comes from uncultured archaeon, assembly GCA_963796355.1. Classification (GTDB taxonomy): domain Archaea; phylum Thermoproteota; class Nitrososphaeria; order Nitrososphaerales; family Gagatemarchaeaceae; genus UBA183. Next base: position 481,471 of record CAWCLD010000001.1, on the reverse strand, counting down.
TGCTGGACCTCTTTGAGGCCGTCGATGTAGTGCCGGGCAACCACGACGGGAGCATCAGGACTGTGCTGCCTCCACGGGTGAAGCTTCACCCATCACAGGGGACGGTAATCGGGCAGGGGCGCGGAAGAGTCGGGCTCGCTCACGGTCACGCCTGGCCCTCCGAGGAGGCGATTGCCACGAGGAACCTCGTGATCGGTCACTCTCACTTCACGTACGAGATGAAGGACGCGCTGGGGTCAAGGACCAGGGAGTATGTCTGGGTGTCGGCAAGGTATGACGTTCCCCAGCTGATGGAAGGGGCTGGGTACTGCTCAAGGGCAAAGGGGAAGGGAAAGCTGACGGTGATGCCCCCGTTCAACAGGATGGTGGGAGGGCAGCCGATCAACAGGAGCAAGTCGTTCCAGTTCGGACCAGTGCTTTCGTCCAGGTCGGTCAGCCTCGAAGAGGCAGACATTTTCCTGATGGACGGTACGAGGGTGACCTAGACAATTCTAGGTCGGCTGAGAGGGTCCGCCGATGGCGGACCTTAGCAGACGCTCCAGAGATGTCTCACCGACCGCGCCAATGACGGCGTCTATCGGTTGACCTCCCCTGAAGACCATGAAGGTGGGGATCGAGAAGACCTGGTAGCGCGACGAGATGTTGATCTCCTCGTTGACGTTGACCTTCCCGAAGACTACCCTATCGGAATATTTGGCGGCCAGCCTTTCGACTACTGGGTCCATCACCCTGCACGGGCCGCACCAAGTCGCCCAGAAGTCCACGAATAGTGGTCTGCCTCCCGAGCTGATCTCGTCGAAGTTCGCTTCGGTAAGCTTCACGGTCAAGTCCTGGTGTTCTGTTCTTGTAGGCATCATCTTGAATCGCTTCGTCCATCGAGCGGAGATGTATATTTAAGATTGTGAGGATATCTCTGAATTCTTCCGCGGCGAAAATGAAGATCATTCAAGCTCTGAGTGGGGAACTGAGCACCACAGAACCTTCAGCCGGGCAGCTCAGACGGGCTTCAGTCGCTGTGATTCTCAATGACCCTGAATCGCCTAGCGTGCTCTTGATCAAGAGGGCGGACCGGGTGGACGATCCGTGGTCGGGACAGGTCGCGTTCCCGGGCGGGAAGGCCCAAGAGGGAGACAGGACATTGAAGGAGACCGCAATCAGAGAAACTCGCGAGGAAGTGGACATCGACCTAGGACAGGATGCCGATTTCCTGGGCTACTTCACGCCATTCAGGACCCACACGGGCACTTTGGACGTCTTCCCTTCTGTCTTCTTGCTCAGGAAGAAGGTCGAGGTGCGCCCAAACGAAGAGGTCTCATCTTACCAATGGGTTGAGTTGGAGAAGCTGACGGCTGAACAAGTAAGGTCGTCCCACAGAGTTGACGCGGGCGGCCAGACCAGAGAGATGTCCGCCCTGCTCGTGGACGGCTACTTGGTCTGGGGGCTCACCCACCGAATCATCCACTCTCTCTTCTCCTGACCCTATAGAGCTTCCCTGCGGGCCTTCCTGAGCCTGTTTACCTCGCTCAGCTCAAAGGGGAAGACTATCCATTCCTCGGTCGTCTCGAGGAAATAGTCAGGATGGGTCTTGCTCCAAGGCTTCTTGAAGAGCACGGCTGTTTCGACGACCTTGGCGCCCTTTTCACTCAGGAACTCGTTCACTCCGATCATGGTATCGCCCTGGTTGACCAGGTCGTTGACGAGGAGGACGCGCGCTTCCTTGATGTCCTCGGTGAGCGTCGAGAGTATCCTGATTGAGCCTCTCTCGGCGATGCCGCTGTAGGACTTCACGGTGATCGTGTCAATCTTGACGCCCAGGCGGTCTGATACTACCATGGCCACTGGTATGCCTCCCCTTGCAATCCCAATCACTAGGTCGAAGGCCTTCCCTGACGAGCGGACCTTCTCTGCCAAGGCTTCGGTCAGGTTGCCGTACTCAGCCCAGCCGATATGCCTGAACTCGGTCATTTGGATGGGAGAATCGTTGCAAGTCTAGATAACTCTTCGACGCTGAACTTTCGAAGAGAGGATGGGACGAGTGGGCCGGGGCGGATTCGAACCGCCGACTTTCGCCGTGTAAGGGCTTGACGGGCTTGGCCTGACGTCCAAACCGAGCTAGACGACCGGCCCACCTCGCTCGCAATCCAGACCGCTAATAAGCGTTGGAGGCCCAGATGAATTGGAAAGTGTGTCCCCGCAATCTCTCGACGAATTAGATTTAACCGACTGCCGTCTGCCGGGGTTGGCGCTAGTCGTGGAACCCAGACCAGTCAAGATAGTAACCGTCCGAGCCCGAGAGATACTCGACTCTCGAGGAAACCCGACCGTGGAGGCAGAGGTGATGACGACTTCAGCGGTAGGCAGAGCGAGTGTGCCTTCTGGCGCGTCAACGGGATCACATGAGGCCGTTGAGCTCAGAGATGGGGACCCGAATCGGTTCCTCGGGAAAGGGGTCTCGAAGGCCGTCGCGAATGTGAACGCGGTGATTGGCCCCAAGCTGAAAGGAATGGACTGTGACGACCAGAGAGCGATAGACGAAAAGATGATCGGACTGGACGGAACGCCGAACAAGGGCAAGTTGGGCGCCAACGCAATACTCGCGGTCTCTATGGCTGCTGCCAGGGCGGCAGCCAACTCCAACCTTGTCGGGCTCTTCGCCCAGCTCAGGGCTTCCACAACCTACACCCTCCCTGTGCCGATGATGAACGTGATCAACGGTGGCGAGCACGCGGGGAACGAACTCGCTGTCCAGGAGTTTCACGTGGAACCGGTGGGGGCGGACTCCTGCACGGAGGCTATCAGGATGGGCGCCGAGGTCTACCAGTCGCTGAAGAAGGTTCTGACCGCCGAATATGGGAGGAACGCCACAAACGTGGGGGACGAGGGAGGATTCGCCCCTCCGCTGAGCAGGACAAGTGATGCGCTAGCCTCACTCCGAAGGGCAATCAAGAAGGCCGGATACGAAGAGCGGGAGGTGAGGCTCGGCATAGACGCTGCAGCATCGACGTTTTACGACGACAAGAAGAGAATGTACGCCATGGATGGAAAGTCCATGAGCTCGGAGGGGCTTGAGGATTTCTACGCAGCGCTGAGAGATGAGTACGGGTTGCTGACGATCGAAGACCCGTTCGCTGAGGACTCATTCGATTCTTTCTCATCTATCACGAGGAGGCTTGGGAAGGAGACTCGGATAATCGGTGACGACCTCTACGTGACTGACGTCACTAGGATGAAGAAGGGGATCAAGATGGGAGCGACCAATTCCGCCGTGATAAAGCTCAACCAGATCGGAACGGTCTCCGAAACTGAGGATGCGATAGACCTCGCCGGAAAGGCAGGGTGGGACGTTGTCGTCTCGCACCGGTCGGGAGAGACTGACGACCCGTTCATAGCCCATCTCGCGACCGCATTCGGCTCTGCGTTCATCAAGACGGGCGCGCCAGCCAGAGGGGAACGGGTGGCGAAGTACAACGAATTAATGAGGATCGAGGAACAGCTCGGTTCGAAGGCCCGGTACGCGGGCAATCAACTCAGTCAGTAAGTCAGTGGATCTCGGAGCGCAGGGGGTGGGATTCGGACCCACGAGTCCCGTGAGAGACACAGGCTTAGCAAGCTTGCGCGACTTGTCTGCGCCTTACCAGGCTGCCCGTGTGCGACTCTAGGCTACCCCTGCGCAAGTTCAGTCTGATTTATGGCCGTTAAAAAAGCTGTGAGTGGCGGCAGGCCCCTCGGAGTTCACCATCGCTCTCCGCCCCCTTTTCGCCGGACTGGGAATCCCCCACGTAGACGAAGCAGCGTGGCCACGTCACCATAGGGCTGCTCCCTCCCGGACCTCGCCCGGTTCGGCAATCAAGAGTCAGGACCTCTCCTTCGAGAGGACTGCTCCTCATGACCGCCCGCCTCGGCGTGAGTTCGTCTCCCCCGCCCAGCGCGGGTCGCGGGGAAGGTGGCTTTACCCGAAGGTTGCTGGCGCTGCGTGAAGCCGGTTTCAGCCGAGCGGGGACGGCTAACCCCCGTTCCCTACCCACCGCCGACGCGGCGGGGGCTAGCCCTTGTAATTAATGTGCTGTTTTATTGTCGCCTTCATCCGGCAGACGTTGCAGAGGCCCGACGATGACGGCCTTCCGCAGTCGGAGCAAGGGACCGATGCCTTCCTGTCGGCATCCGCGTATCGCGAAATGACGTCCAGACTCGACCTAAGAAGCACGTTCTTGATCCCTGGATGGCTGGCCTCCATCCGGTCGAGGTAGTCTCGGACATCCGTCCTCAGACCCTCGTGCATGTACGGACAGCTTACGCTCTGGAAGGGGAGCCCGGACTGGAAAGCGAAGAGGGCCACCTCCTCCTCATAGACTTCCATGAAGGGCTTGACCCTCCTGATTGCGAAGCTGTCATCGGCGTAGGCCGGGTCGAGCCAGCCGAGTCGCGCCACGTCACCGTGAAGCAGGTTCATCATGAATGTCTGGATGCAATCGTCGAGGTTGTGGGCTGTAGCCACGACAGAGACCTTCGCCCTCTCGGCGGCCTCGTCTATCGCCCGGCGCCTGAAGACCCCGCAGACGCTGCAGGAAGAGACGTCCCTCCTTTCCTTCCAGTTCAGCGCCTCGTCCAAGGAGAACCCGAAGAGGTCTTTGTATGAGACGGTCAGGTGCTCCACGCCGAGCTGAGTGGCCGCGGACCTCGCGTGCTCAAGCGCCTCCTCACGGTAGCCTGCCACTCCCTCGTCGACAGATATCGCTACGAGCTGGCTCCCGTGCCTGTCGCTGAGGCGATGAAGGACACTGAGTAACGAGAGGCTGTCCTTCCCCCCCGAGACCGCGACCCCGACCCGCTCCCCGTGACGTATCATCCCATACTTTGAGATGGTCTTTCGTGTCTTCTCCACGATGGACGCGCCGAAGCAAGCGGAGCACAGAGACTCGCCTGAGTACCGTCTTGTGTAGAAGACTTTCTCTCCGCACCTAGAACAAGCGACCATGAATCGAGTTCACTCTCGCACAGTGTTCTATAAAGTGTCAACGCTTAAAGCGAGACCAGATTCGCGGAGTCTGGAAGGCGTTTGGAAGAGTACAAGAGGTTCGAGTTCCATTACGGGATTGTAATGCTCCGGACTCGAAGATTCCTGTCGGCTATGGATAGGCTGGGCAGGGCCAGAGTTTCAAGACCGGCAGGCTGGTTCCTTCTCTTCGTCATGCCTGTGGCATGCGGAATAGCGCTGTTCCTGTTCCTCAGCGAGGCAGGGATACTTCTCTCGCCCAAGGGTGCCGCCGTCGGCAGCTACGTGAGGTCCATCGGTCCGCTGGCGAACCTCGGCCTGCCGGGGATCAACCCGTATCTGCCCATCGTGGACGGATGGATAGCGCTCTTCATCGCAATGGTCATTCATGAGGGAGCTCATGGTATAGTTGCGAGGAGCCGGGGGATCCCCGTCAAGTCCTCGGGCCTAGTTTTCTTTCTAGTGGTTCCAATCGGCGCTTTTGTGGAGGTGGACGAGGAAGCGGTGAAGATTGCGAAGGCCGCCGATTCAGCGGGGGTCCTTGCAGCAGGCGCGGGAATCAACTTCGTGGTCGGAGTGGTCTGCCTGCTTCTACTGTTCGGAGTCGTTTCGACGATGAAACCAACCAACGACCAAGGCTTGGGGGTAGTCGTCATCCAGGGTTCACCCCTGAGCAATGCTGGAATCAAGACCTACGATTACATCATCGCTGTGAACGGAATCCAGATAAACAACACTTCCGCCATTTCCGCAAGCTCCTGGTATAAGATCGGAGACGTCGTCAACGTGACAGTCTGGAGGGATGGCACGACGTTCTATCGCAACGTCACTATTGGAAGTCAGCTCTTTCAGAATACGACGTCAGGCCAGAATTTCACCCTCCCCCTCCTTGGATTGAGTGGCCAGAGCCCTGGCGTGGGCGACCTCCAAGGCCTCGTCTCGACATACACGGGCTCATTCCTGAAGACACCTTTCCTGTATCTCTGCATACCGACGCTTCCGAACTGCCAGCAACTGGCGCCCTTCTCTGACACAATGTCAGGCTTCTACACCTCATACTACGAGCCGTTACTGACATCTCTCGCCAACTTGCTCTATTGGCTCTTCTTCCTCAACTTCAGTCTGGCCATCTTTAACTCTCTTCCAATCTACCCGCTTGACGGCGGGCAGGCATTCAGAGTCGGGGTCCAAGCGCTCGGCAGGGGTAAGCTCAGCGAGGCGAATCTGACAAGAATCACCCTCGGCGCGACCCTGGCCGTCGTGGCGCTGCTGCTCGGAGTGATCGTGGGCCCGTATCTCATCTAGACGTTCTTGGCTCATTAGATGTCGGTCGCCTTCCCTTTCCATCCTGGATGAACGTCCTCCGCCCGACATGGGCAGCACAGTTCAGCAGCTCCCTCTGCAGTTCACCTCACCGATGACCACTGTCCTTGGACTGTGAACTCGACTGTCACAGACTTGGCCGAACTTGCCTGCGTTTCAGTCCTGTTCGTCGGCATCCTGCTGTACTTCACGCGAATCGAGAGGAGGCTCGGAAAGAGCCTGATCAAAGGAGGCGCCATTTTTGGGCATCCTAGTGGGATTCGTATTCCCAGTCATCCTGAAGCTCTGACCGCATATCTCAGCAGAGCCACGATTCCGCCGAAGGCCGAGACCTGCTTCCCGAATTCCATGGAAGAATCGGCGAGGTATACGGAGCCACCTCTCTGTTCAACCTCGTTCAGCGTTCCGACCACCTCTTCTTCGTCAAGGCCGGCAGAGAAGACGTTGTCAGACACCGCGCATGCGTCCACTGCACCGGCCACCGCCGCCTCGCTCACGCGCGGTAGGGAGTAGGCAACCTTGGGGTCGCCCGTTGAGACTCTCTTGACGACCTCGGCGACCAGCTGCTGAATCTCGATTAGAAGGGAGCCTCTCGCGACCCGCTGGAAGGCTGGGTCCTTGACGAGGGCCCGGACACCGTCCGCGCCTGTGGTGTCCGGCCCCTCGACTGTCTGGACTGTCTTCGACTTCAGAGCGTCTTTGAATCTGTTTGCAATCAAGTTCTTGAAATTCCCCGGCCCTGACACGACGACCTCATCACCTTCCCTGAGAGTCTGCGAGACCAGGTCTACGACTTTCGAGATGTAAGGACCGGAGCTCTGTTCCTCCGACATCTTGCCACCGAGGCCAGATTCGACGGTGGCGATTACTGTGAGATGGGACCCGCTCAGCACGCCCACCCCTGCGTCGCGCCTGTCGGCCGCGACGATGACGAACCTCTTCGAAAGACCTCTTGGAGGGCGCACAAGCCCTATCTCAACCGGGCTCCAATGGTCCTTGATTATTGTCAACGCGCGGCCGGGTGTGAGGGTGACCGAGTGGGACCCCGTCTTGGTGACGCTTTCGTCGCTTGCCTCGACGATCGAACCCTTGACTCTGACCCTCTCTATGCTGCTGTCGAGGTGGACATTCTCCACAGACAGCGCGATCGTCGTCTTGACTCTCTCCCCCTTGTCAGGTCTTGAGAACTCACCTTCGTTCTTAACGACCCTCGAGCTGCGAGTCACGATGACGTCTCCCTTTGAGATGAGTCGCCTGAGCGTCCAGAGATCCTCAGCGGACTCGATGATGAGCGAACAGCGACCGTGTTTCTGGTTGAACTCGGTGACTATCAAAGGCCCGAGCTACTCTAGCCCGAGGTCCCTGAACGTTCCGATCCGTACGTCATCAGGGACGTTGTTCAGCTCACCGGTCCGGTGGCCGATGATCCCCTTCACCCCCACCTTTGCGGCTGATTCTACGAGTCTCTGGGTGACTATGCCGTCGAAGATTAGGAAATGGGCGCCATTCGAACCCTCCATCTTCTGGACAAGCTCGCTTATCGGGAACCGCGCGACCTCCTGCAACCCCTGGTCGAGCAGAACGGCTTCCAAGGTTCCGTTCAGGTTCGGATAGAGTTCTCGAGCCTTCACCACGACCGGCTCGTCTGGCTCTTCTTGGACTCTCTCCGGGGCACGCTCGGCGGGCCCCTCCTTGCGGGACCCCGTGGGGGTGGTCTCCAACCTCTCAGCCTTCAACATGTTGATGACATCAATGGGCGTCAGGTCTTCGACTTCCTTACCAGTCGGCGCCCTGATGACCTTCTCCACCCTGGCGACCTGAGCTAGCTCCTTCTCGATTAGGTCGCCTCCCCTGTCGCCGTCCAGTACCGCAATCAGACGCTTCTTCTTCCCGAGCTCGATTATCGAATCGGGAACGCTCGTTCCTTCGAGTGCGACGACGTTCTCGATCCCAGCTCTGAGGAAGAGCACGACGTCGGCCCTTCCCTCCACCAGGTAGACTAGTTCCGAGGAGAAGACACCAGGCCCGGCAGGAAGGTTCTCCAGACCGTAGTTGATCACACGAGCTCTCTTAGTCAACTCCGTGACGTCCTTCAGGACGTTCTCGCCTTCGCTGGAAGTCTTGGAACTCCAGTCCCTGACTATCAGCTTCGCTCTGTCAACGATCTGTTTCCTCTTGGTCGCCCTAACGTCCTCTATCGCGCCTAGGTTGAAACGGGCGCTGCAGGGGCCGACCTTGTTGACGCTCTCGACAGCGGCAGCTATCAGTGCGGCCGTCCCAATGTCGGTTGACATCGGCACTATCACCTCTCCCTTAGTCTTGTCGTTCTTGGATTCGAGGTTGATCTCTATCCGCCCGACCTTCCAGCTCTTCTGGAGCTCGTTGAGGTTCATTTCGGGGCCGAAGAGCCCTTCAGTTTGGCCGAAGATGGCACCGATTACGTCTGCCCTTTCTACGACTCCGTCTACCTCAAACCTTAGTCTTACTAGATACTTTACTATACCTGAATCTGGCAATTCCATTCACTTCTGTTTCGTTCATCTGTGTTCTAACTCGTGCTTAACGGGGTTAGCGTAAGTCGATTTCTTGACTGAAAAACCGAGAATATAAACTTCGTGGTTTTTGGCTCTCAAGTCTACAAATCTCCGCACGAAGACTATCCCCTGTCGCGTCGGGAGAGCTTGACCGTCAGAGTGGTAAGATGAAACGCCCACATCCTGCCGCTGTGAAGCTTTGCGGCAAGCGCGATACCGGCGGCGACACCAAGCCCCGAGAAGGGCACGCCCGATTGTCAGACCCGACGCAAGCGCCATGACATCCGTGAGAAAAGAGAGTGAGGCGAATGGGATCAGAGGGAGTGACCGTATTTCGTTGAGTTTTGATGACAGAGCATCTCTGGAATCCACCCGGTAGGTTGAATTCAAACAACAAGAGCGTCGGGTCTCAGTTCGGGGAGTCGGCAAACCTGGAGAGGTTCTCGATGTGGAGGAAGACACCTCTCGAAGCATGCTTGAGGCGCCGCCGTTCCGCCAATGAGGCGCGAATACCTTCGTGCGTGAGCGCCTTCAGATATCTCGAGGCCAAGACCGCTCCTTCTCTGTCTAGGTCTGTGAGGATGACGACTTTCCTCGAGTCCTCGAAGGCCACCATCCCACTCCTTCTCACGGAAGAGAGAGAGGCCAGGTGACCCCTAAATCCCAGCCTGCGGAGAGCTTTCTCATCTCGCTGGCCCTCGACTAGGATGAACCAGCCCTGCTCAGAAAGTTGGTTGAGGTCGTGCACGAAATCTGAGACAAAGGCCCCGAAGGCATCAATAGTCTTTTGGCGCTTGTCTATCATCCTTCAATCGCTCTTGGTGTTGTTGCCCGTCTCTGACGAGCCCGGATCATGTCCCAGCTCTTAGCGGGGAGCATCACCAAGCCTCTTCAACGGGCAAACGGCCTTCGTCTGTCGCGCGACTGGGTAAACCATCTGCTCATCAAAGCGTTTCCGCCTTCGCAGGTGGCCGTTTTGCGCGCTTTGGAACGAAAGCCGTCTGGAAACCGACGGAGAGGCGGTCTATTTTAGCTGTTCGTGTAGCGCCGAAAGGTCAAGCTCGAACCCGGACACCGGCACCTTCACTCCAAAGGCATTGATTGCCTCGGGTTTCAGTTCACCAACGTGGCCAAGTGGCTGACCGGCCGTGCCAACAGCTGCGCACCGGCCTTCAGCAAAGGCCCAATGCTGAGACTCCTCCGCCACGAGTTCCTTGCCCACGAGTGTTCTGCAGACAGACTCCAAGTACATCTTGGCCTCCGAGTAGGAGGTCTGAGAGTGAGCGACGAGGCATCCTAGGTGCCATGCTTCGGAGACCCCGTCTCCAGTGCGCGTGTAGACCCTGCCTATCTCGAAGACGCGTTGAGGATAGTCGGACTTCGTGTTACTCGAGAGGGCGGCCATCAGGTTGGGGATCAGCGAATCCCTCAGCACCGAGTGCTCGAGGCTCCGCGGCTCGTGCACGACGATCTTCTCGTCGGAGGACCTGCCGAACTTCGCGTAGAGGGATCCCTCGTCTACAAGCTCGAAGGTCATTAGCTCAAGCATCTCAGAGCCGACCATCACCGTCGATGTCGAGTCAAGGAACTGCTCGAATGGGTGGAAGTTGCCCGGCTGGTTGCTGGGCGGGTAGAGTGACCCGATCCTGTCTATTCCGTATCCCAACGCGACCTCTTCGGCGATGTCGACCGGATGGAGGAGGTCGATCCTGTACCTCGCGGCTATCGCAGTATCGCCCTTGACCGACAGGCGGCTCCTTCCGAGCGCTTCGACGACCTGACGCTTTGTCAAGTCAAGGCCGAGGACCGAGACGATGAGATGGAAGTCTAGCGCGATTCGGACCGGGGTAAGGTCTGGCGTTACACGCGGCCCAGTGGCGTATCTGATGGAGACAGTGCCGATCTTTGCGCCGGCCTCTGCGAGCGTCGTGACCATTATCGCCAGGACGTCGTCCCCTGCCCTGCGGTCTGTGCTGGTGACGTCGATGAACATGTCACGGGTCTTCGTGGTGACCTTGGTGAGGTCGCCGTTGATGATGGGGGGGAACGATAGGACTTCACCTCTGGAGTCGGTGATGATCGGGAACAGCCCGCTCCCTCCGAGGACCAGCCCGTATGCTCTTCCCTCGACTGTCTCCGAAAGAATCTGAGATATTGCTGCCGACTTCTTGCCTCCCAGAGGAGTGAACCTGAAGTCTGACCTGACCGCTGCGTATGAAAAGGGGGGCGTCACCCCCCCCAGGTCATGCAGGCCAATCGCGACCTTCCTCCTCTTTCTTCCGAGACCGTTGTGAAGGTCTTCCTGCAAGGAGATGATCTGCCTAACGTCTTCGGTGCCTAGGCGAAGGCCCGTTGCAGTGGCGCAGGCGATGAAGGGCCTCACGGAGGAGAGCCTCCCGTCAACCGAAACAGAGACTCCCGAAGACTTCACCGGATAGTGAGGCATCCCGACTTCCTTGCCGAGGAGGCCTTTGAGCGACCTGCCGATCCCGAAGTCAGTTCCGTAGTCAGGTCTGTTGGGGCTGTACTCGACTCGCACCGAGTCCTTGTCAGCGCCCTCGATGTCCAAGCCTATGTATGGGAGCCTGTCAAGAATCCTTTCTCGGCCGGCGCCGACCATCTTTGAGAACCTCCTCAGGTCAATCTTAACTACCGGCAATTTCCACTCTGCTCCTTAGCCAGTTCAGGTCGTTGCTGTACAGGGCCCTCATGTCGTCGAGCCCGAACCGCATCAGCATGAGGCGCTCTATGCCTGGCCCCCACGCGAGGACCGGAACCTTCACTCCCAGCGGGAGCGTTACTTCAGGTCTGAAGACGCCAGACCCGCTCAGCTCGATCCACGCCTTGGCCGCATCGGAATAGCCGACTACTTCCAGAGAAGGTTCCGTGTAGGGGAAGTATGTGGGCCAGAGCTTGACGTCCTTCATACCGAGTTTCTTGTAGAACTCCTTGAGAAACCCCATCAGGTGCCTCACGTTGAGCCCCTTGCCCACTATGATCCCGTCCATTTGGTGGAACTCCGCGACGTGCTTGTAATCGACGTTTTCATTCCTGTAAACCTTGCTGACAGCGAAGACCCTGGTCTCTTTTTCACGTGACTCGGAGAGCGCCCTCACCGTCAGGACGGTGTTGTGCGTCCTGAGGACCAGGCGCCTTGCCTCCTCGATTCTCCAGGTGTACCCCCAGCCCTTGCTGCCGGTCTTCCAGCCGTTCTCATGGGTCGCTGCGACCTTTGCTACGACCCCCCGGCGGCTCATCCCCTTGTCGATGAGCCCCTCGAGGTAAAACGTGTCCTGCATCTCCCTTCCAGGATGGTCCTGTGGGATGAAGAGTGCGTCGAAGTTCCAGAATGCCGGGTGGACACTGCTTCCTTCCAGCTCTGTGAACCCCATGGAGATGTAGGCCTCTTTGACTTCCTTGATGAAATCCCGGACCGGGTGCCTCCGCCCGGGGTAGAACCGAGGGGCCTTCGCCTCAACATCGATCGGCCTCAGTCTCTTTCCGCGCCAGGCTCCAGAAGCTAGGGCCTCCGGAGAGAGCCTGTCTAGAGAGTTATCGGCCTCCTTCGCGGTCGCAGCCTTCATTCCCGCTTCGGTGATGGAAATCGACGAAGTGCGAACGGTTGACTTCTTGAGGACCCCTCGCCTGACCAGTTCAGCCAGGACCGCTCGCTCAGCATCCGGAAACGATGCCTCGTCCGCGCCTCTCGAGACCGAAGCCATGATCGAATTGAGAACCCCAGGCCCGTCCCTGTCAGCGAGGCGGACGACGGGAGGGGAGCACACCTGGTCGAGACTGACCCATCCGGAGGCCCTTGCTCGCCCAAAGGCTGCGGAGAATTCGCTCTCAGAAACGAACTTTGATTTCAGAGCGTCAATGGTGAGTGGCTCGGGCGACTCGGCCACCGCGTTGACCAGGGTGAGCTCGGGCGGGGAATGGCCGATTGCGAGACTCTCCTCTTCTGCTTCCTTGATTGTTACCAGACCTTTGGAAGAGAGCCACTGCAGCGAACGCCTCACCTGGTCCGTCTTGAGCCCTGTCTCGTTTACTAGAGACTCGAATCCAAGTCCGCCTTCTCTGGCCAGGGAGGCGAGGACCTTCCTCTCAATCGGATGGAGTGAGGTAGACATGTCTCTCTCTTACCTTCCAGCGGATGCGAGGTAGTCCCGGCTCTTCGCGAGGAACTCCTTTGCGTCATTCATCAGCGCTTCCCGCCGTTTGTGGTGGTCTTCGAGGAACTTCTTGACCAGGCCCGCAGCCTCTTGCTTGCACTCGCCGCACATCCTGGTTCCTTTGACGCACTCTCGGTAGACCCGCTGCGAGTGTTCGTCGTCGATTGCGAAGTGGAAGCGGTAGAGGTCGTAGACTGGGCAGATGTCGGCCCTCCCCCCCAAGCGTTTCTGCTCCTCGATCGTCGCCCTTCCGCCAGTGAAGGCGCTGAGCACCCGCTTCGAGGCCTCGTTCGGAGTGTCGTCCAGTGTGAATCCTGACTCCGGGACCCTCTTTGACATCTTATAGCCCCCAGTTAGAGCGAGTTCCAACCTGTGATAGACTGCCGAGGGAGGGATGAACCCGAATTCGTCGCTGTACCTGGCTGCGAGGTCCCTCGCGAGCCTGATGTGCGGGTCTTGATCGGCCCCAACCGGGACGAGGACTGGCTTTGGGCCGCCGAGGTCCGCCAGCTGCGGCATTAGGATGTCGCCCGCCTGGACTAATGCGGAAAGATAGAGGCCTATCTGTCTCTCTCCGTAAATCGCCCTAAGCATGTTGTTAGTTACACCTCGGGAGAAGATGGTGGACATCCGCATCACTCTCATCTCCTCGCTCTGCTTGTAGACTGCGGCCCTTTCTGGGTCTAGGCCCAAGGCGAGTATGTCAGCGACATTCTTGATAGCTATCTTCGAAGTGTCCTTGAAGGACAACCCGTTGTCTGCATATGCTTCGACGTCGGCTATCGCATAGAACACCGTCGCTTTCTTGGACAGGGATTGGAAGTAGACCATGTCGTCGGCAGTCATCTTGTTCCCGAGATGGAAGCTCCCGTCTGGCTTGATTCCACTCATCACTGCGTAGGGTTTGTTCTTGTCTATGGCGTCGAGGACCCTCGCAAGATCACGCTGTCCGAAGTCGATCTCCCGACTAAGATGGTGACTGAGTCTCTTGAAGCGCTGGAGCAGTGGGGCTACAGGCTCAATCCCGAATTCAGACTGAAGCCTGGAATAGTCTTTGATTGTACTTGAGCCCCACGGGTCAAGCCTGTCCTTCTCCACAATGCGCTTGCCTCTACGAGTTCAGATATTATCCCTTTCGAGGATCTTCCTCATCTCGAGGGGCTGGGCTTCAGGAGCCTCCCTTCAGTGTCTATCTCGCCCTTCCTAATGCGGGTCGATGAAATGGGCCTGTCGTCGCCCGCGAGAACGTACTCCACGACCTCCACCTTGAGAGGTGGGTACCCCTTCGTCGCCCTGAGTGCGTTCGCTGTCGGGACCCTGGCCACGGTCTCTCTGCTGACGACTATCGCCTCGACCTCAGGCGAGGCGATTCCTGGGCCAAAGTGGTCGTCGAGCGTGGCAATAACGTACCTCCTTCTTGGGAACCTTGAACGGAGAAAGCGCTCTAGAACTTCCACCCTTTCCAGGTACGACTGATCTGGTGACTTTCCCTCCCTTAAGGTAAAGGCATCGGAAGTGACCCCGATTACGACGACATCACCGAGTGAGAAGCCCCTTGTGAGGAGAGCTACATGCCCCTTGTGGAGGTGGTCGAAGGTCCCTCCTGTGGCCACGGCTTTGTATTTCATCGAGCAGACCTCGCGTCTGGTATCAGTTGAAATACCTCAGGCTTGTCGGTCACACGAACAGAATAAAGGATTTGTGAAACGAATTGACGTTGGTAGCAGAGCAGTACAGGGAGTCGGGAAGAATCACCAATGAGGTCAGGGCGCTCGTGAAGGCGCGCGTCCGACCCGGGATGGGGTACCTTGAGACCTGCCTGTTCGTGGAGAAGGAGATCGAGGCGCGAGGCGGTAGGCCGGCGTTCCCGACGGGAATCGGTGTTGACCGGGTTACTGCGCACTACGCCCCACAGGACGACGACAAGTCGATCTTCCAAGAGAGCGACCTGATCAAGGTCGACTTCGGGGTGCACATAGATGGGTACATCACGGACACGGCCGTCAGCATAACGTTCAACCCGGACTACCGGATGCTCCTCGAAGCAACCGAAAGGGCACTCGGTGCGGCAATCGAGGCGGCCAAGAGAGATGTGAGGACGGGCGAGATTGGCAGGGAGATCTACCGGGAAGCATCTCGTTTCGGGTTCAAGACCATCGAGAACCTTACTGGACACACCCTGGACAGGTACCTGGTCCATGCAGGGAAGAGCATCCCGAACATCTACATTCCAGGAATGCAGTCGCTGAAAGAAGGGGATGTCTTCGCGATCGAGCCGTTCGTCACCCTGGCCTCCGCAGCCGGCTACGTGGTCGACTCGCCCTCCCAGACGATCTTCTCCTTGGCGGTGAGGAAGAGGACTGGAGTTGCCGAGCTGGATAGATTCGCAGAAATGGTCTGGGAGGAACGCAAGACCCTTCCCTTCACCCCTCGCTGGTACGCCGACAAGTTCGACAGGAACAAGCTAGGAGGAATCCTGGGGCGACTGATGGAGAGGCGGATTGTCAGGTCGTACCCCACTCTAGTGGAGGCTTCGGGGAACCCTGTAGCGCAGTTCGAGCAGACTATGGCGCTCGACGAGGACGGACTGATCGTCTTAACCTGAAGGCTTCGAGCTTTCCGCGTAAACTAGGCTGACCCGAGTCTGATTGCCGCACTTCGTGCACTTCGAGCCTTCCTTGGTGATGTAATCCCCCACCACGAAGGCCCTCTTCGTCTTCTGGTTGCAGACTGGGCATTCTTCTATGGAGTAGACCAGAAGCTTGGACTTCTTGTCCGTTGCCGGCACTGAACTCATCATTGGGCTATCCCCAGTGTGTTCCCGATCCCTGCGACGATGACGTCGTCACCTTCCTTCGTCTTCTCCTCTATCACTCTCTGCAGCGTTTGGACGACCTTCTCCGAGGCCTCAGCGATCTCCTTCCGCATTACGGTGATTGCCTCAAGGATGCTCTGTTTCACCAAGATCGCGTACAGCGGGACCTTGTTCTTGGTCGCGACCTCCTCTATCTGGAACTTATCGACACCTATGCCACCGATGGCGGCGCCCACGCCTTCCGCAATCTCGCCTGTCTTCTCGCCTTCGAGCTTCAGAGCCGCGTCAATCATTATGATCGCGCTCGGCTTGACCCCCATCTCTTCTATCACCTTCTTAATCGCGACGCCCGGTTGACCGACGTACGCCATTGGACCATCGGCCTTCACCACGTACAGCTTCCTTCCCTTGTATTCGGCGATCGCCATGACGGTGTCCTTCGCAATAGCGCGTTTCTCCTTGCCCACCATGAACTTCGAGACCGCCACACAACCTATCCCGTCCCCGACCGGTTGGCCCACTTTGAACGAGTTGACCGCGTTGAGCAGTGCGTCACACTCCTGCATTATCATCGGCATCAGCATCTGCAGCTGAATGAGAGTGAAGTACGAGTTGGTCTTCTTCCCCAGGATGTAGTAGTGCCTTACGATCTTGTGAACCATGTTGAGCGCGGTGGCGACCTCGAGTAGGTTCTCCGATATCGAGACGGTGACTGGGCTGTTCTGGCCGACAAGGGCCGTCACTTCGGCCCTGACCCTGTCATTGTTGGTCGTCACTATGTGGTCGATCTTGTTAATTATGCCCTGCGGGTCTGTGTTGACCGGCATTATCGTAACATAGTCGAGGAACTGGTCGACCCTCTGAGTGGGGTCGCTGGGCGCCTTGCCCACGTTGACCAGGTAGTCAATCGCCTCCTTCCTTGACTTCTCCTTCATCACCTTCAGCTTGCCAAGGCCTCTTCCGATTTCGTTGAGGGCGAAGTAGACCTGGATCCTCGTTCCGAAGGCGAACTGGAACACGAAGATTCCCATGAAGAATACGATATACAAGAGGGTGCTAGCGTCAGTACCCGAAAACTGAAGCGCCACGCTAGGGAGCAGAGACAAACGAGATTCGAAAAATCGACGGCCGTCGCCCGGACTTAAACATTCCTACCAAAAATCTGGAAAATCAGAGACTAAGGATTTGATTGGTCGCCGGCATCACCACTTCCCGAGTCCTCTCGGAACTCAGTAACACGGTGACGACGCGTGGTTTTACTTCCAGGGTCGGAACGAGTCTGGGTAGAGCCCACACGCTATGGCCGGCTGAGTGGGGAGACCCGGACACGGTAGATTAACGTTTCTGGGTCCCCCGAGAGTTTTATACGGTCGGGAGGGCGTCTGAGCGCCGTGCAGAGGAAGCTCCTGGACATACTCGCCTGCCCGATAGACAAGCACTATCCGATCGAGTTGCTTGAATTCAACGTAAACGGAGAGGTGATCGTCGACGGCGTCCTGCTCTGCTCAGAGTGCGGCCGTTACTATCCCATAGTCGAGGAGATTCCGGTGATGCTTCCTGACAACCTCAGAAGCAAGAAGGACGACCTCGCCTTCCTAGAGAAGTGGGGTAGCCGCCTCCCGGAGAAGGTCGTCCATGGCGGGAAACCGTGGAGCCTGTAGTCAGCACGGCAGAGCGCAGCACGGAGATGCCTCGGATTCGGGAAACCAGATATAAGAACGGTCTCGAGGGCGCCTCCACGAGGGATAGACATTGCCAAGAAACGTTCTGATAATGGGTGCGGCCGGAAGAGACTTCCACAACTTCAATGTGTTCTTCCGCAACAACCCCGACTTTAGGGTGGTGGCTTTCACCGCGACCCAGATTCCGTACATATCAAACAGGACATATCCGGCTTCCCTCGCTGGCAGGCTGTACCCCAAGGGAATTCCAATCAGGCCCGAGGATGAGCTAGGAGACCTGATTGTGTCGGAGAAGGTCACCGATGTCTACTTCTCGTACAGCGACGTCTCGAACCAGTATGTGATGGACAAGGCATCGATCGTCCAGTCGAAGGGCGCGAGCTACCACCTACTCGGACCGGCCGACACCATGATCAGGTCGAAGAAGCCAGTCGTCGCTGTCGTTGCGACGAGGACCGGTGCGGGCAAGAGTACGATAAGCCGTAGAGTGGCCAATCTGCTGCTGGAGAGGGGACTTAAACCGGTCGTGATCAGGCACCCGATGCCCTATGGGGACCTCTCGATTGCGGTGCAGAGGTTCGCTACACACGGGGACCTGGATAGGTTCCACGCGACAATCGAAGAGAGGGAGGAGTATGAAGGTCACATCGACAAGGGCCTAGTGGTTTACGCTGGTGTCGACTACCAGGCGATTCTGGACGAGGCAGAGAAGGAGGGCGACGTAATCCTGTGGGACGGCGGGAACAACGATTTCAGCTTCTACACGCCCGACCTGAACATAGTAGTCGCTGACCCGGTCAGGGTCGGGGACGAGTCGGTTTACTATCCGGGCGAAACCAACGTGAGGATGGCGGACGTCATCGTCATCAACAAGGTGAACATAGTTACCAAGAAGGCAGTCGACCAGTTGACTCAGAACTGTCGCACGCTCAATCCCGGGGCGAAGATTGTGAAGACGAAGTCCGAGGCAGTCCTAGACAAGCCGGAGCTCGTCAGGAAGAAGAGGGTTCTTGCCGTGGAGGACGGGCCGTCGGTCACTCACGGCGGGTTGTCCATCGGTGCAGGAGCTGTCGCCGCGAGGGCCGTCGGGGCAACGCTGGTCGACCCCAGGAGCAAGGCGGTGGGTTCGATAAAGAGCGTGTTTCAGAGGTTCCCGAAGCTCGGGAAGGTGCTGCCTGCTCTTGGCTACAGTGAGGGGCAGCTCAAGGAGCTGGAACAGAGCATCAACGCGGTCGAATGTGATGTGGTGGTCCTTGGGACACCCTCGGACCTGACAAGAATGATAGAGATCAGGAAGCCTGTGGCCCGCGTCATCTATGAGGCCCTCGAGGTCGGGAAGCCCTCGCTCGGCGAAATCCTTGACCTGAAGAAGCTGAAGGGCCGGCATTGAAGAAACCATAAAGCCATGACGCGGCGCCCTCGCAGAACGTGTGGGGACGTAGCCCAGCTAGGTGGAGACCATGAATGGGACTTCACCCTGGAAAGGCAGGGCGACAGGCTCCAGTGCAAAGAATCGATCGGCTGACACGGCAACGTGGATGATAGAGCCTTGGAGCGGCCTAAGATACCTGTAGACCGCCGGTTCAAATCCGGCCGTCCCCACATCCGTTCTTGAAACTCAGGCCTATTCGTTTGCATCACTGAAGGGACGGGACGCCGTAGACGCCGTCATACCCGGGCGTGAACTTCAGTCGGTCCTCCCTGACTGCGACGATGGCCTGGGCGACCCCCTGCTTTGAATGGTGGAGGAGATCCTCCAGAGGCGCATCAAGGAGGACCGCGAGTTCGCTCCCGAACGCCCCGATAAGGCGATCTTGCTGTTCCAGGACGGCCTTTGCATAGAGGCGATTCACGCCTGTGGCGAACGATATCACCTCGTAGAGCGGAAGCAAGCTCCTGAACGGGACGGCGTCTTTTGGCCTGAAGCCTTCGGGACGGTCCGCGAGCTCCTCCACCCTTTGCAAGACGCCCACGGTCAGCTTCTTTCCACATTTCGGGCACTTGTTGCCTATCCGCAGGGCTTCTCCTGGAGACAGGGAGACCCCGCATTTCTTGTGGCCCGTGAAGTGGTACTTGCCGTAGGCCGGGTCGACCTCGATGGTGTGGAGGAATCGGTTCCTGTCCTTCAGCCTGATTGCATCAAAGACCGCGCGATAGCTCAGCTTCTCAAACTCGAAGACGTTCGCCTCTCTTCCCAAGCGCCAGGGGTTGGGGGAGTGCGCGTCAGAATTCGAAACCAGCGCCACCTTGTCGAGAGACGAGAGCCGCCAGTTCATCTGAGGATCTGAAGACAGCCCGGTCTCGATGGCGAAAATCTTCGTCGTCTGGTCTTGGTAGCACTCCTCGAGGGAATCGAACCCTGACCTGCTTCCGAAGACACCGAACCAAGGGGTCCAACAGTGCGCGGGAATCACGACAACGTCACCGGACACTGAAGTGACCTGCTCCACGAGCTCAGCCGAATCAATCCCCTTCAGGACCGGTCTGCCGTCGGAACTCAAGTTTCCTCTCTTTGAGAGGACCTCGTTAATCTGAGCTACGACCTCGAGTTCAGGAGAGTAGATCAGGTGATGGACCTTTCGTGTCTTCGCTTCCTGCTCGTAGACCGTGCTGACCTCCCCGGCCAGCATCCAGGTCATTCCTCTGTAGGAGTACAGCCCTGTGCCCGGGATAGGCTCCAGCTTCTCCCTTAGCTCAGCTAACCACTTCGGATGCGTGAAGTCTCCGGTTCCCAGAAGGTTGAGGCCCTTGACCTTGGCCCCTTCCGCCAAGTGTTCCAGGTCCATGTTTTTGCTCGTCGCTAGGGCGTACTTCGAGTGCAGTTGGAGGTCTGCGACGACTCGCATCGGACAGAACGAGACGACGCCACCTAATTAAGAGAGCAAGAATGGTCACGAGAGGAAGCAGGTTCCTTTTTCGGACCGGCCGTGTTAGATCCCGCCAGACATCCGAGGGTTCGGCGCCTGCAATCTCCTGATCTAGATCCCTGTGCTTACCCTGATGAAGTGCCCGAATAGGTACAGCGCCACCGTGACTCCGAACATTATCAGGAGCATCTCTAGGAAGTCCCGGAGGAAAGGTTTCCCGGAAATCACTGTGCTGTAGTATGAAATCAGCGCGAGAATCACCACGGCGAGGAACAATGACGTCCCAAGAGCGTAGATCATGCTCGGAGTAAGGAAGTACGGAGCCGCCAGGATAATCGCGGTGATGAAGTACGAGATGCCAGTGTAGACCGCACTCAGCTTGGCCGACCCTTGGAACCCTTGTTTGGCCTGCGCGAAGGCCGCTGAAGCCATGGCTAGCGAGGCCGCTGCTCCCGCGGTCACGCCCGCTAGACCCGCATACTCGGTAACGTTGTAGATTCCCAGCGAGCCTGCGTGAATCCCGGTGATCTCGACCAGGGCGTCGGCAAGTCCTAGGACGACGAAGGAGATGTAGCGTATCGCCGAGCTTTCGATCTTCTGGGCGAACTCCTTCTCGTGCTCCTGCTCGTCTGCGACCATCTCTTCGAAGGCAGCCTTGTCGGCTTCAGGAATCAGGCCGGCGAGCGCCCGGTATTCCTTGACTACCGAAGACTCATGCCTGTCAAGGAACCTCGAGGCAAATGTGAGCCCAAGCACCCTCCTCAGAAGAAGAATCCAGTAGAGCTTGAGCCTGTCCATCTTCGGCTCCTCTTCCGGAGCGTACTTCTTCCAGAATTCGCAGTGTCTGTGTTCAGTCACTGAGAGTTGCATCAGAACCCCTGCGAACGGGCTGGCGCTAGAGACCGTCTTGGAGAGACGCTCGTAGAGCTTCGCGTCCGTGAATTCGTGTGACATCCGTGTCTTCGCAATCCTCGAGAGCTCAGGGTTGGAGGATGTCATTCCTGCAGATGCCGCTCGAACAGAGGGGCGTATTTGAACACTGAGGGGTGGCTCGGCGGAAGGAGACCCGACTCTGACAAATCCTATTCGAGGAAGAAAGCGGGCTTCATGGGAAGCGCATCCTTGCCCCTGTTGGCCGAATCGCTGATTCCCTTGCCTCCGGCTTTCTGTACGCTCACTGTAACTCCCAGCTCTCCGGACATGAACTCAGAGGCATCGGAGAGCGCCTCGTATTCGTCGAAGCCCCGGTGGGCCAAGTACTTCCCGACCATCTCCTCGCCCAGCTCGAAGCTCAACTTGAAGACCTTGTCCGGCCCGATCTTCAAGGCGGAGAACTTCTTCACCACCGCTCCGACGTTCTCGTTCTTCTGCTTCGCAGCCACCAAATCCATGAAGTAACTCCTTGCCGAGTCGGATGAGACGTACACGTTCAACTTCGAACGTGGCCCCTTGACCACTTTGAGGACGTTGCGGGCGTCCTCGATGACCTTGCTGACAACGGTCTCGCCCAGTTCGGCCTCCTCGTCCAGTGGGAAGTCCTTCAGCGCGGGCCAGTCTGCCTGGCACGCAAGCCCCTTGTTCCCCAGCTCGTGGTTGAGGTCCTCGGCCATGAATGGAGTGAAGGGTGCCATCATCCTCAACCAAGCGTTGAAGACGCCGATGAGCGTCTCCTTCCGTGGCTTCCTGCTCCTGCGGATGTAGTACCTGACATCGTTCCACATGTCAAGGAAGGTGGTGGCTGCTGCCCTCCTGATCTTCATCTCCTCCATCGCCTGCGTCACTGTCGCGATTCTCCTGTGGACCGAGGAAATCAGCCAAGAGTCCAGCGCCTCCTTATCGCGGCTCTTCGCGGACTTCAGGCTCTTCTTCACGAACGGTATCACTGACTCGACCTTAGCCTTGGCGTCCTCGGCATTCCTGTCGCGCCAGTCGGCGTCATCCATCCCGTCGGCTGTCAGTGCCAGAGCCAGTCTGAAACCGTCGGCGCCGTACCTCTCCAGGGCCCCCCTCCAGGTGACGAAATTCCCCTTCGTCTTGCTCATCTTTTTTCCCTCCACCAGAATCATGCCGTTGATGCCGAACCCCCTCGGCCAGTACTTCTCCGGGAACAGGGCCGCGTGGTGGAATGCGAAGAAGGTCAAGTGGTTTGGAATCAGCTCCTTCGCGGAGTTGCGCAGGTCGACTGGATACCAGTACGAGAACTCGACGTGCAGGTCCCTCAGGCGCTTCTCTGTCATCTTCGCGGCCTTCGAGATGTTGGCCGGGCTGCCCTTTCCATAGAGGATGTAGTCGAAGACCTGCGGAGTCAGACTCTCCGTCGCCAACTTCTCCAAGTTGACGAACTTGCTGAGAGAGTAGTACGCCATGTAGATCGTCGAGTCGCTCAGGGTGTCCACTATCCATTCCTTGTCCCAGGGCACCTTGGTCCCCATCCCCGAGCGCCTCGCGCAGGGCCTGTCGTTCAGCCAATCGATGGTGGCGTAGAACCACTGGCGGGCGTCTTCGGGGAAGACCGCCGCCCGCTCGATGACCTGCCTGGCCTTCCCCTTCCATTCGGCATTCGAATAATTCAGGAACCACTGGTTCTCTAGGATCTTGACGAAGCAGCGGGTCCCGCAGCGGCAGACGACCTTCTCGGGTAGCTCGAGCATCTTGCCCAGGCGAGCCGTCTTGGTCAGCAGCTCGACCGCTTTCTCCTTCGCCTCGCTCACGGTCAGGCCCGCCAGCGGGCCAGACGCCTGGGACATCACACCTCTGTGGAACTCCGCGCTGTACACCTCCTCGGTGGCAGCCTCCAGACGGGGGTCGAGGGAGTCTGTGGCACCGGACTTCTTCACTGCGTCCTCGGCTGGGACTTGGGAGTACCCGCCCAGAGTGATGATGGAGATCGGCGCCAGCTTGTTGGCTATCTCTTTGATGGGCCCGGTCGCATCGGCCCTCCCCTCCTGAATGTCCTTGAGCGCCATCAGGTCGTAGGGCGCATGGGCGGGGACACTGTAGACCACTCCCGTGGCCAGGGCTTCGTTGACGAACCTTCCTGGGAGTATTGGGAGCGACTTTCCCGTCAGGGGGGCCATCGCATACCTGCCGAGCAGCTCTGAGCCCTTGAAGGACCTCACAGGGGAGATCTCGTGCTTCTGCTCGACCAGCCTGGTCAGCGCAGAGGAGCTGACGACCCAGAGCTCCCCGTCGACCCTGGCCTCGGAGTACTCCGCGTCGGGGTTGACCCAGAGGTTGGTCGCACCGTAGATCGTTTCTGGCCGCAGGGTGGCCGCTACCAAGGCGAACTCCCCTAGGTGGAACTTGATCAGGTTGAACTCCTCGGGTGAGACACCCTCACCCTCCATCCTGTCGTGGTCTCCCGTCGGGCTCTTGTCGAGGGAGCACCAGACTACCGGATGGGTACCCTGGACGACGTAGCCGAGCTCCCTGAGCCTGAGGTACTGCCATTCCACGAACTTCCGATATGCGGGGTCCACGGTCCTGAACTCCCTCCTCCAGTCGATGGAGAATCCGGTGTCCTTGATCACCTGCCTGCTGACCTTCGTATAGTACGAAGCCAAGTACTCGGGGTCGGTGAACTTCTCGACCTCTGTCTCAGGGACGCCGTCGATCTCCACGAATGCACGCCTGACTGCCTTGTCGCCCTGCTTCAGCCTGTAGCTCATCCCGACGATTGTCTTGCCGGTCCAGTGCCAAGCCCACGGGAAGAGGACGTTGTATCCCTGCATCCTCCTGAACCTGGCGTAGAACTCCACGCGCGCGGCGGTGAAAGCCGTGCCGACGTGGAGGGCGGCGTTCATGTACGGGTACGGGACGGTGACGAACATCTTCTTCTTGCCCACCACCGGGTCGGGCTCGAAGACCCGCCTGTCCGCCCAAACCTTGAGCCAGTACCTCTCCCTGTTAGCCAATCACTTCAACTCGAAGGACCTGACAGTAGCCTCTCGGCCAGCGCAGCAGCCTCGTCGATCTTGTCGACCAGAGGACCGCCTCCCTGGGCGAAAGCGGGAGAGCCGCCTCCCGAGCCTCCGAGGACAGGGGCCAGCTTCCTTACTACGTCGCCTGCGGAGAACCCGTGCTGCCGGGCGGAGGAGCCTACGAAGCAGATTACGCGTGCGGAGTTGCCGGCGGGGAAGAGGCTGACGTAGACCAGCGAAGGATCGGACGAAACGCTCTTCTGCCCTTGAGCAATAATCTGTTCCTCGCCGAGCGAGGGCCGCTTCGAGACATATAGCTTTGCCGAGCCCACCTGTCTGGCCCGGGAAACGACATCGGCGGTCGACAGGTCAACCAGCGCCTGGCCAAGAGCCTTCTCCCTTGCCCGTGCCGCCTCGAAGTCCTGGAGCAGGGTCCTGGCGACACTGGGAAGGTTCTCTCTCTGGGTGCCCAGAATCCTTGATAGTTCCTGCAGCTCGGAATCCGTGCGGTGGATGTACTCGATCGCCGCCTCGCCAGCGACGAACTCGAGCCTCTCGACCCCGTCCTGGATGCGCTCGGCCTTCGTGACCTTGACGAAGCCGACCTCGCCGGTGGTCCGGGTGTGGGTCCCGCCACAAGCCTCGACATCCCAGCCGCCGATGTCGACGACCCTGACGCTGCTGCCGGGGACGACCCCGCCCTGGTAGAGCCTGAAGCCGTACTTCTCCTCGGCCTCCTGCCTGGGCATGAAGGTGTTCTTGATCTTCAGGTTCCTCCTTACGATCAGGTTGGCCAAGTCCTCGATCTTCTGCACCTCCTGCTCGGTGAGGTGGGAGAAGTGGGTTATGTCGATCCTGCCGTAGTCCTCCTCCTTGAACGCCGAATGCTGCCAGACCCAGGGGCCCAGTACCTGCCTCGATGAGCCGTTCAAGATGTGCGTGGCCGTGTGAATCTGCGTTATCCTGGTCCTCCTTCTCCCGTCGACGTGGCATTCGACCTTGGCTCCCGTCTTTGGGACCTTTCCTTCGAGCCTGTGGATGACGATGTCGCCGTACCTTTCCACGTCCACGACCTTGGCGCCCCCCATCGTGCCCCGGTCGGGCTCCTGGCCGCCGCCCCTCGGGTAGAAGACCGTCCGGTTCAGGACGACGTTACTGCCCGGGAAGACCTTCAAGACCCTCGCTGTGAAGTCGAAGTCGGCGTCATCCTCGTAGTAGAGCAGCTTCGTGGGACGCAGCTTGCCGATGCGGAACTCGGGCTTCGGCTCCTCGAACTTTCGGGTGACGTGCCTGGCCTGCACCTTTTCGTAGAAGTCCTTTGGCATCTCGACCTTCGCCCCGGCCTCAATCAGCTGTTCTGGGGTGACGCCGTCGGAGTCGTACATTCTGATCAGGTCGTCGGTCGAGACCGACTTCCCGCCTGCCGTTATCGAGGAGACGATTTTGGAGACGCGCTCGGTGGAGGAGGCATACCGGGACTCTTCGACCCCTAGGACCTCGGTCACGTCCTGCTTGTGCTCCTCGAGCTCAGGGTACATCGCCTTCAGGTAGTCGATGTGCCAGTTGACGACGTCGGAGATCGAGAGCGGGAACCTGTGGTAGTTGATGAAGTTCATCGCCCTTCTGTAGAGGATTCTCAGGTTGTAGCCGCCGCCGGAGTTGCTCGGGAGCATTCCGTCCGCGATCCCGAAGAGAAGGGTCTGCGCGTGGTCTGCGATCGCGTACATGGCCTCGAGCGGAGCGAGCTGCGCTTCGAGCTTCCGGCTCTCGACCCCGAGCTTCTTCGCGATGATCTCCCGCTGACCCGAGAGGGAGCCGAACTCATCTGCGTTCATCATCCCGGCGAGCTTTGAGTACTCTAGGAAGAGCCTGCGGTCGACCTCGACCTTGCAGAGGTCCTCCATCTTGTTGAGAATGGTCTTGAATTCCGTGTCGTAGCAGGTCGCCGTCCCTTGGGTCAGCCAAGCCCATCTGTTGAGCCCCGACCCCATGTCGACGACCTTCTCCTCCATCTCCCTGTAGTCGTCGACCTCGCCCTCGAAGGCTGTGAAGACCGCGTTACCAAGCTCCAGGCCCCTGACGAAGAACTCGAGCGAGTATCCGAACGCGCCGTAGCCGACCCAGACCTCCTCGTTGAACGTGATCTCTTTCTTGGGGATGCCGAATTCTCTTGTCATCAGCTCGAAGTCGAGGTCGATGCACTTGTCCTTCCAGTAGCCCTCCCTGTCGGCGATGCTGTGCTGCCCCACCATCACGAGGGACGTGTTGTGCTTGCCGCTGACGCCGACGTTGGGTGTATCGTTGAACCTGAGGCACATCTGAGGGACGACGAGCGGGTTGGCCGGAAGCTGGAAGACGACCCTGCCCGCCTCGACCCTCTGGAAGTCGATGATCGATGCTACGGTGAAGTAGAGGTCGGGGCGCCACCTGCTGACGACCGGGTACCGCTTGACGCTCGTGTGCCCGTTCCTCACGAAGAACCGCTCTATCGCCTTCCATGACCCGATCTTGTCGAGCCTCTTGCTTGTCGGGGGCGACCCGATGAAGGTGTACGGAGAGCACGGCGAATCGTCGCACCGCTTCCTTTCCTGGTCCAGGGTCCAGAAGAAGCGGCCGCAGCTCTCGCACTTCCTCCTGACGAAGCCTTCCCGTTTGAAGAGGTCGACGAGATAGTAGCGTCTGTAGTCAGCGGAGAACTTTGACTTCAGAGCTTCCTTTTTCTCGTTCAATTGAAAGGATCCACTGACTTTGGGGACTATCTCCCTCGATGTAGATAAACATGGAAGACGGCATCCGTCTTGACTAAGAGCGGCCTCCAGGCATCCGAGCCTCCGACCGGCGCAAGAGAATCAGGCTGGATGAGCATCAGCGCTCCCATGGACGTCCTCCCGTTCGGATACGGTTAAATACGGAACCGAGGGCGCCTGTCATCGATTCGAGATGGAGTACATCTACGCCGCTCTGCTCCTCCACAAGCTGGGCAAACCGGTCAACGAAGAGAACCTGACCAGCGTGGTGAAGGCGGCTGGGATAGCCCCTGATGAGGTGAAGATCAAGGCACTGGCGTCCGCTCTCAGCGAAGTGAATATCGATGAGGCGCTGAAGAACGCCGCTGCGATGGCTGCAGCACCGGCTGCGGCTGCCGCCCCCGGAGCCTTGGCTCCGAAGGCAGAAGAGAAACCGAAGGAAGAAGAGAAGAAGGAAGAAGAGGCTCTACAGGGTCTCGCGTCTCTGTTCGGCTAGAAAGAAAGGTTCCGAGTCTTCTCTACTGGAAGCCTTTTTCCTTAGCCTTGGCTGTGAGCGCCGCAGCTTCAGCCTCGGCCTTGCCGAAGATCACGGGTGCGGTCTCCTTGGTGAGGAAGCCAGCCTCTACGGCCAAGCTCATGGCTTCCCTGAACGCCCTCGCGAGGATGTCAGGCGCGGTCTCCTTTGTTACGTAGCCGATTACGATTGCCAGGCCCCGCGAAGAAGCGTAGGCGTCGACGAGACTCTGCCTGTACTTCTCCAGGTCAATCGCGACCAGCTCTCCCGCGTATATGAGGCCGTCTTCGTACGCGAGAGCAATCGTCAGGCCGGCCTTGATCGGCTTGATGTTGAGCTTGGAGAGGAGGCTCGCCAATTTCGGGGTTATGGCTGCGCCCTTCTTCACCGCGACCGAGTCCCTGTTGACCCAGATGCTGCCGCCCTCGATCTTGGTCTGAATGTTCGCCTCTCTGAACTCGCTCAGGATGGGGCCGGCCGGAAGGCTCGTGTTCCCTGCCGGGACGATTATGTTCTCCGGAGCGAGATCGCCCGCCCTGGCGGGAAGGTAGACCTTGTTCTTGTCGAGCGTAAGGAAGAGCTTGAAGGGGTCGTAGGTGGAGAAGATCAGGGCGTTCTGGCCGGTCAAGTGAGAGAGCAGCTGGTCGGCATTCTTGATGCCGGCCTTCTGCAGGCCGAGTATCGTCAGCGTGTTCTTGACCACGTAGACTTCTGCGTGGCCCCTCAGCGCCTTCCTGACGGCCATCAGCTGGCTCGCCCTCACCTTCGAAAGGCTGGTCACTGCAAGGACCGGGTACTTCCTCGCGAGCTCCGAAACCTTCTCGACGGCCTCGGCCTTCTTCGGGTTGGGAGTGTGGACCTGGACCGTTTCGCTCATTCTACTCTACCGCCTGTTTTGCCGGCTTGCCCATCGCCGTCTTGACCATCACCGTCTTGACGTTCTTGTCGCCGTTGGGGAGCTTCTTCGCGACCACAGCGACCACGGCCTGGATATTCTCCGCCAGATCGGACTCGGTCAGCTTGCTGTCTCCCGCCTTGGCCATGACCCCGAGAGAGCCCCTGCTTCTCACGCGAACGGCGGTCCTCATCCTGTTGATCATCGCCTCAACAGAGGCGTTGGGAGGGACCGGAGTGGGTATCTTGCCCTTGGGGCCGAGTGCCTGACCGAGGATCTTGCCTATCCTCGGCATCAGCGCCGTGTCCGCCAGGAAGAATTCGTAGGACCGGGCCAGCTTCTTCGCGTCCTTCTTGCTCCCGGCGTAGTTTTCGAGCTGAGACGGCTCGATGACCAAGTCGGCCTTCGCGTTCTTCGCCCTGACCGCAAGGTCGCCGGAACCGATGAAGCAGATTCTGGCGTGGCTGGCGGTCGGATGCGGAAGGTAGACGATCTCGTTGATGTTGAGGTCGGTCTTCTTGGGGTCGACCTCCTTGAGAGTCAGAATCACTTCTACGGACTGGGTGAACTTCCTTTCCTTTGACTGGTCCTTCCCTTTCTTGACCAGTTCGGCGAGCTGCTGAGTCGAGAGCATGTCCTCTTCACGAATTCCTCAACGAGCCTGTGAGTAGCCGATAAAAGAGTTGTGCCAAGTCGGGGACCTTACTCGAACTTCGAATCCCATTTTCCTGCCTCGATCTCGCCCATGAACTCCCTGGCGTCCTTCCCCTCCACCTTGACGCCGATGCTGACGCAGCTCCCGACCACTTCCTTGACCGCCGAGCGAAGGGTCTTGGCATAAGAGCCGGCCATCTTGTTCTTGGCTATGCCGACCACCTTGTCGATCGTGAGGTCGCCGACGAAGTCCAGGTTGGGCTTGCCGGACCCTTTCGCGATTGCCGCCTCCTTCACCACCAGGGCGGCGGTCGTCGGGGTCCCCACGGTTATCGTGAATTGTTTGGTCTCCTGGTCGACCTCGACCTTGATCGGAACCCTCATCCCCTTGAAGTCGCCCGTTTGCTTGTTGATCTCGTTGACTATCCCGAGTACGTTGACGCCGAGAGGGCCTAGAGCCGGACCGAGCGGAGGACCTGCGTTGGCCTCTCCTCCCGTCACCAGTGCGTTGATGACCTTCCTCTCTCCCAAACCGGGCTACCTTGGAATCGGGCACTCTCGGCATGGAGTATCTAAGCTTTAGTCGGGTCCCAGCGATTCCCCTGGAGAAGGTCTCCCGATGTCTGTTCGATGAGAGCCCCTTCGTAAGCAGGTAGGGGCGAAGAAGAAACAGGAGCCGTAAGGAGGAGGGAGGCGAGATTGCCGGACTGGGAGGTCTCTGCAAAACTAGGCGACGGGCGCACTGCCTGACTCGGGCTTGGCACGCCCCACGAGCTTCGTGTAGCTGCCGTCGATGGTGATGGGCATGGCGAAGGCCGTGTCGATCAGCACCACGACGATCTCCTGTTTCGCCTGCTCTACCCTCGAGACCTTGGCCCTCATGCCCTTGAACGGGCCGGCAACTATCTCCACGGTGTCGCCCTCGTTGAGCTCGGCGACCATCGACTTCGTGACGAGGAACTTCTCGATGTCCTGATACTGCATCATGCCGGGAATCTTGCTCCTGACGTGCTTGAAGCCCTGGATGCTCTCGTCGACGACCTGCGAGTTCGGAGCCTCGAAGAGGACGTACCCCTTCCATGTGTCGAGCGCGAGAACCGAGTAGATGGGCTTTTTCTTCTGGATGGCCCTGTTGGCAACGAAGGTGGCCACCGTCCTTTCCTGACCCCCGGTGGTCTTGACCGGGAAGATAGAGCCCATCCTTTCTTGGTCGCTCAAAACAATCACGCAGGAAGCAGTCCGCTCTTCGTTGGGCTAATAACCTTATTCTCGCCGTATGCTAACCGAAGAAAATGTTCCCGACCAGCTTGATCAGGAAGCCGATGACTCCAACTACGGCCATGCCCAAGGCGACCATCTTGAGGTAGAGGGAGAACTCGTCTCTGTCGCTCTTGTGAGCGAGCTTGAATATCGCGTTGACCGACGAAAGGAAGCTCCTGAAGCCCATTTCCGACCTTGATCCGATTCACCTGTGCGGTTAATATGTCTTAGCGGTGTGTGACGCGACGCCAGCAGTCCAGGGTTAATACGAGGCAGGCCCACACGTCCTGCGTGACTCCCCAGGGCGAACCGGCGACCGTAATCGTGGCTTCCTCTACTGACCTGGCTTCAGCCACCCTTGCAAAATCGCTGATCGAGGGACAGGGGTTCCAGTCTACCGGGGTGAGCCTCCTAGGCAAGCCCGTCTACCAGAAGGGGTCGTTCCTGCTCGCGTTCTTCGAAGGCGCAATTGTCTCACCTCCGGACCTGGACGAGTTCTTCAACCCGCAGGCGTACATCTTCCTCTCGAGGCACAGCGCAGAGTCCGGGATGGCGTCGCTCACGGCCCACACGACCGGGAACTTCTCGGACGAGACGAAGTCCGGCGGGGTCGCGAGGGAGCTGGGCAGATCGGACCCGTCCCTCCTCAAGAACTACCTGATCTCGCTGTCGAAGAGGAAGGAGAGGCTCGGCGGCTATAAGATCACGATGGAGGCGACACACCACGGCCCGACCTCCCTCCGGAAGCCGGTCCTCTTCGTAGAAATCGGATCCTCCGAGAAGCAGTGGGGCGACGCAGAGGCGGCCACCGTCGTCGGCGAGGCCCTCGTCGAGAGCCTGACGGAGAAGACCATCTGGAGCAAGGCGGCAATCGGCTTCGGCGGGACCCACTACCCGGAGAAGTTCACGAAAATCGTCGTCGAGGAGGACGTGGCAATCTCCTTCGTGGTGCCGAAGTATGCCCTGGAGCACGTGGACGACAGGATAGTGGAGCAGATGCTCCAGAAGACGGTGGCGCCGGTGAAGTACGCACTGCTGGACTGGAAGGGCTTGGGGGGGCACAAGGACAAGATTCGGGGGCTCGCTTCGCAGTTCGGCCTTGAGGTAATCAGGGCCTGAGAGTCATCGTCTGCGAGATGGACGCCGTAGATTGTCCTACCGGGGACCGGGGACCGGGACGGGCTGGTCAACATCGACCCGCGAGAGGCTGAAGCAGCGAAGAAAGCCTGCCCCAGGGGCGCCCTCCCGCCGGGCTAGGCCCTATTCAGGAGAGAATCCAGGAACTTCTGCGTGTCGAAGGGGACAAGGTCGTCGTAGCCCTGGCCTACTCCCAAGAAGAGGATCGGCTTTCCCGTGGAGTAGACGATCGATAGCGCAGCCCCTCCCCTCACGTCGGCGTCGGCCTTCGTGAGGATGACCCCGTCGAACCCGACGTGCTGGTTGAAGAGCTCCGCCTGCGAGACTGCATCGTTCCCA
This sequence comes from uncultured archaeon, assembly GCA_963796355.1. Lineage (GTDB taxonomy): Archaea > Thermoproteota > Nitrososphaeria > Nitrososphaerales > Gagatemarchaeaceae > UBA183. The sequence continues at coordinate 449,619 of CAWCLD010000001.1, read as the reverse complement.
GTCAGGGCGTCCGCGATGAACATCTTGAAGTCGGGCCTGACCACTCTCGCTATCTTGGACATCTCCTCCATCAGGTTCTGGTTGGTCTGCATCCTGCCGGCCGAATCGATCAGGAGGCAGTCGACGTGGTGCGCCTTCGCGTACAGAATCCCGTCCCTCCCGACGGCCGCGGGGTCGGCCCCGTACCTCTGAGAGATGGTCTTCATGGAGAGCCTGTCCGCGTGCTCGGTCAGCTGCTCTATCGCCCCGGGCCTGTGAGTGTCACCCGCCGCGCAGACCACCGAGACGTCGTTCTTCTTCAGGTAGCTGGCGACCTTCGAGATCGTAGTCGTTTTCCCAGTCCCGTTTATGCCGAGGAATAGGATCACGTACGGTTCGCCAGCCCTCTTCTTTTCCCTGATGTTCTCAAGGAGGTCGACCCTTCCGGCCTTCGCGAAGGCCGCTTCGAGCGCCGTCGCCAGGTGTTCCCCGACGACCTCCGAGGGGTCGGTCGACCGGTTGACCCTGGTACCGACGAGGCTCTTCTGGACCTCGTGGGTCAGGGCCTCGGCCACGCTCTGGGCCACGTCGCTCTCGATCAGTGAAAGCTGGAAGTTGAAGACGACGTCGTCGAGCTGCACCTCGGTGAGCTCCTTCTCGCGGACCGCGCTCGTGACGGCCGAGAAGGCCTGCTTCAGCCTCTCGAACAAGGGCGGGTCAATCCTCGCTCTGGCGCGATACGAAGGAGTTGAGGGCCTGCCGGTCCGAATCGAGCCTCTGGGCGAGCCCGTTCCTCTGGCTTGCGATCGACATGACCGTCTTCTCGGCATCCCTGCTCCTGCCCTCGAGGAGAGCCACAGCCTCGGCCTTCGGCTTCTCGATCACGATGTTGGCGCCGACGCTGACCAGGACCTTGTCGGTGGATGGGGGTGGGGAGCGGAGCATCGCCCCTCCGCCGATCTGTATGAGGACCTCCTGCGACGGCTTGTCCCCGAGGCCATCGAGGGCGTCGAGGGCCGCCCGGTTCTCCACGAGGGCCCGCTCCAGGAGGTTCTGGCGGGCGCTCAGCTCGTTGTAGGTGCTCTCGAGGACCCTAATCTCAACCACCAGCGCGTTGATGGTCTCTTCCTCGGTCGGCTGCTTGCTCATCAAGAATTCCCCTGATTTTTCAGACGCTCAGCGCCTTCGTTATAAAGACAAGCTCGGGTCCGGTCGTCTGGCTGCCCACCACCGCGTTCTTCGAATTCGCGACCACACCCGAGGCCACGTACGGGACGCCGCGGTTGACAGAAGTCGGATGGGCTTCGACCCCGAACAGGCTCCCGATTCTGTCCACCTCTTGCTCGCTGAGTCCGGGATAGACCGCAACACCCCTGTTGGTCGCCACGATGAGCGACCCGACCTGTATGTACTCCCCAATGGGCATCCGTTCTACCTCGGTCCCCAGCACGTCCTTCACCTGCGAGACCGCGTTCGCGTCGAGGACCGGCGACACGACCGCGAACTTGTCGTTGGCCGCCACGAGGTTGCCTACGGCCGTGAACCTCGACTCGAGCCTCGAGACGTTCATACCAGTCGCCGACCCAATCTCTGCCAGCTCTGTGGATTCAGCCATCCTGGAGACCAGAATGCCGCTGTTGTTCATCGAGACGAGCGGGCCGAGGAGCCGGGACTCGGCTATCGAAGTGGGGACGGCCGAAACCTCGAGGCTGCTCGAGAGCTTCTCACACTTCGTCTGGGCCAGGCCCTTGGGCACCAGGATGAACCTGTCGTTGGTCTTCAGGAAGACGCCTATGTTGGGGCTGTGGTAGACGTCGACCAGATGGAGGCCCATTGATTACACTTGTTCTGGCTTTGGAGGGAGCTTCACGGATACGATTCCGTCCTCGTCTCTCTCCATGTCAAGCCTGATCCGCCTCGGCGGGTTCCTGATCCCGCGGGACCAGATCTGCTTGTTGACCTCCTCCGCTATGCTGACCTCGGTCGCCTTCATGTGCCGGGTGGCGAACTCCTTGATTATCCGTATCGCGACCTTGGACCTCCTGTACCGCGGGGCCTCGAAGGCCACGCCGAGCGGGACCATGTAGGTCCTGGTGAGGGCTTCGACCTTTTTCTCTTCCGACATCGCCTATCACTTGAGCTTCAGCTTGCGCTGCCTCCAGCTCCTCTTCTGCGGGTTTGACCTGACGTGCCTGTTGGTCTTTGCGATGATCCAGGTGGGGACGGACCTTCCCCGCCTCCCCTCCTTCAGCAGCCTGTTCTTCTTCGAAGCGTCCTTGACTCTCGCCAAGCTATGCCCTCTTGATCTTGATCTCGCGCTTCTTCCCCTGGAGCGCCACGAGCATCTGCTTCACCTGCTCGTCGTCGAGGGCGCTCTTGAGCCTCCCGCTGGAGGCGAGCTGTATCACATATTCCTCGATGGACGAAGCGAGCTCGGGCTTGACCATCTTGACGTTGGCGAGCCTCTGCCTCGCCTCCGAGGTCAGCGCCATCCTGAGGACGCCCTCCCTCATCGCCCTCTTGTCTGTGACCTCTCGGTCGGCAGGCTCCCGTGGCTGCTCGGACATCACTAGCCGTACCTCGCGAGCGACTTGTCTGCTTCACTAATGGTCACGAAGATCTCTCTGCTGGCCTTGTCGAGCATGGCCCGGCCCTTCGGAGTGAGTATCCTGCCCTTCGGCGTCTTGGCCACCAGCTCGGCCTGTTCCAGCTGCGTCAGGACCTTCCTGATCGGGGACCCCGCTCCGTCCCGATGGTGCTTGGGGAAGTACGCCACTGCCTTGGACCCCCCATAGGCGCGCTTGAGGTCGCTGAGGCCGACCGGGCCGTGGAGGTAGAGCTTTCTTAGGAGCGATGCGGCCCTGGTGTACCACCAGTCGGGGTTCTCGGGGAGCCGCTCGGCGTGAGAGCCTGTCTTCACGTAACGAGCCCACTCGGGTTCCTTTATCCCGGGCAGGCTCTTGACCTGTTCGGTCAGGGCGCCGATGAGCTTGTCCGAGGGGACATCGCGGGCATTCACCATTGTCTCACGAAACGGATTTCCCGACCTTGCCTGAGCGTATATAAGGCCTCCTCAGGATTTTTCGGTTTACGCACCCGCATTCCGAGCATGTGATGCGGATCACCGCCGGCCTGCCGTGTCCCAGCCGGACGCGGGCGTTGATGCCGGGCACGATGAGGCTCTTGCAGCCGCGGCAGGTGTACCTCTTCAGGGAGGGGTCGAGTCTGATGTTGAACCTGAGCCTGACCCTCCGGGCCAGGGCCGCCTGCTCCTTCGCCATGCCGAGGTCCTTCCGGGCGAGGATGACGGAGGACTCCGTGAGCCGCCTGACGAGCTCCGCTGCCTCCTCCCGGGCGGCCTTTCGCGTCCTCACGCTCGGAAGGCTTCTGCCAAAGGTCTTAACCATACTCTTCGAGTCCGCTCCCCGTGAAGCTCAACTTCGTGCTGGCCGAGTCCGCGCTCGAGCTCGTGCCGAAGGAGATCCTGAGGAGTCCGGCGGTGGCCAGCGACTCGAGGAGGAGGGGAGTAGACGCGTCGCGGATCCTGCTCGACAGGAGCCTCCACCACTCAGCGATGGCGAGGCTCAAGGGCTCGGAGAAGAGGGGTCGGCCGGACCTGGTCCACGCCGCGCTGCTGGGCGTGACGGGGACGCCCATGTACCTGGATGGCTCTGTGAGGGTCTTCGTCCACACGGGCCAAGACGTGGTCCTCGAGCTGGCCGAGAGAACGAGGATCCCCAAGAGCTACTTCAGGTTCAGGGGGCTGGTCGAGAAGCTGCTCTCCGAGAGGTCGGACGAAGGGCTCGTGAAGGCGTACGGGGCCGGAATCCGGGAGCTGCTGCGAAAGACGATATCTCCCGACAGGGTCTTCGGCCTGTCGGTGCAGGGTCGGCAGACCGGGCCGGAGGAGCTGGCGAAGGCGATCGCGGCAGCGAAGAACCCGTGCGTGGTCGTGGGAGGCTTCCCTCACGGGCACTTCTCACAGGAGACCCTCGCGCTGGTGGACGAGCTCGTGAGGATTCACGAAAGGCCGCTGGAGGCTCACGTGATCGCCTCGAGGGTCGTCTACGAGGTCGAGAAGGCCACGGCGCGTATCAACGATTAAAAGGAGTCAGAGCAGGTCCGGACCTCGTGCGGTCGTCGTCCAGATCTCATTGAGCTGAGAGGACAGCCTGGTCCAGGACACAAGCCCTCCAAGCTTGTAACCCGGGTTCAAATCCCGGCGACCGCACGCTCTTCATTGCCTGGGGCTGCAGCCGTTGCTGGGGTTCGGTTGTTAACAATCTGTTAACAATCCTGTCTGACAGCACGTCTACGAGGTCTTCGACAAGTTGCTTGTTGGTGATCACGCCGTCCGCTAGCCCACCTACAAACTCGCCGAGGGTAGCATAGCCAAGCTTCTGCAGTTGCTGGTTGAGCTGTGCAACCTGCTCCTCCCTTAGCCGAACGCCCACAGTACGCCAGTTACCCACGTTCCTTACCACAAACTAGCTCAGGATGTCGCTTATAGCCCTGGGCTTTCGACTGAGACAGTCCATACTGGGCGTTCTGGGCAGCAGGATTAAGTGGTTGTCTAAGTTCTCATTGTATGCCTTTGAAGAGAGGAGGGAACGCTGTCACCCTGGTACTAGCAGTCTTACTAAGCGTGGGGGTCGTTCTAGTCACCCTGTCGATTGTGCTCCCAGCTCAGCCAGTCACCACTTGCCTAACGAACGAATATGGTACTTTCTGCACTGTGCACTCTTTGGTAGGTAGCTCGGTTGTGAACTGCCCGGCCGTCTCGCAACCAGTATCGTGCATGCGAACCCCGTGGTTCGACCCGATACCCTTCCTCTACTTCTGGACTGTCGACATAGGAATCGCTGGAATGCTGCTCGTCGTCGCGGCCCTCTTTGTCGGAGTGCGATTTCGATGCCAATAGGCCCTTGCGTAGTCGCCTATGGTCTCAAAGCTTAGCTGCTGAAGGCAAAGGTTCAGTCCTGCGACCTGATCATCGGTCAGCTTCATGCTTACACTACGCCACTTGCCCACAGGCCGCTACCACAAGCTTGCCTAGGGCGTCACTTATAGCCCTGGGCAGACAACGTGAAATTACGGTCTTCAGTTACTTTCGCGGTTCGAAGAGAACGCCACCGCAACTACGTCCGTAATTGCAGAGTAGATGCATTCTAGATTTGCAGCACAAATATGCATCCGCACAACAAAACCTGTAAACAGAAGCTACTTCTCAGTCAGAAAGGTACAATGAGAACACCTCGGCCTTGGTGGTGGCGACAGCTATGGGGCTTTTGCACAGCAACAATCGTCGTTCTGGCAATCATCCAGTACTTCTATCAAGGCTTTCTACTGGGTACAGTGCTTGAAGGGGTTGCCCTAGTGTCAGCCCTCACAGCTGTCTCGTATTACATTCGAGTTAGGCCATGGCTCAACAGAGCCGCATACATACTCCTCGGTGTTACGCCTATTGGCCTTCTCATTTTCCTAGCTTTCGGAGCAGCGTTCAGTAAGACCATGATCTCATACTTGGGCCCTTGGCCCTCCCTCATCATTGACTTCACATTGCCGTTCATCATCGGACCCTTCATAGGCGATTGGATAGGTAAACGCCTGAACTATTGGATTCCCTGGTAGGCAGTAAGCAGCTTCTCTCCTTCCTCTTCCTTGGACCCTCTGCGCGCGCGCTCAGGAAGAGTGGGGAGGCAAGAGCATTTCAAAGGCGTGCCTGGCCCGATCAAATGAGCCCGGCTCAGCAAACAGAATTGAGCGCCTTTCACCCCCTCGTAGGTAGACCACGATTCGCGACGCCCAGAAAATACTTCTGCTCGTTTCGAACCTCGAAATTTGCTCGCGTTCAAATTCGTAAATCTTCCTTCGCTCTAACTCCTGAATCGGCACCTGTGAGAAATCTTTGTACCAGGACGATCCCAGCCCCACGAAGAGGAAGGCAAATCCCGGCCAATACAAATAGAGATAGGCCGGAGAAAACAACGACGTAGAGCCGGCACTCTTGGTGAAAAGAAGATTCAGTGATATGACGAGATAAGAAAGAAAGAGGACAACCGCCATGGACCACGGAAGCAGGAACAGCACCTGAATCCTAAGCGGTGCACGGACCAGGAATATCCTCCTGTTCGTGGCGTATACCCCGCAGCCACGCGGATCGGCTCTCCTGCTCCTTATCGACGGGCTTGCGAGCCCGTAGAGGTACTTCTCCCCTTCAGCTTCTTCCACTTTAGAGAGCATCATACGCCTTCTTCCTACTTTCTTCTGCTTCCAACTCCTGAATTGAAGGTGGTGAGAAGCCTTTGTACCCTCTCAACCCGAACTCAGGCAAGAGAAAAACACTTCCAAACGAAAGAAGAACCAATATTGCAGTGGTGACCTTCCCTTCGGCATTCAGGTTCGAGCCGTACGCAAAGCACCAGATTCTATTCGCGGGAGACAATCTAGAAAGGGCTCGTGCTCTTCCTCGTGGTTTTGAGATAAAGGTCTTCCTTTCGAGACGGGAGTTAGGGCGCAAACCCTCCCCCAAGATTTGACATGCAAGCGGAACGCACTTACACGCCTGTTGCGCGCGCGTTCAAGGGGCGGGTCTTCCTTTTTTGTCCGAATCGAGAATCCCTTAGTGAGTCCTAAGAAGGCAGGTCGCTGTCAATCTAGCTGCTCTCTTTCACCAAGGAGACGAAGAGTTCTTCTAGCGATGCCTCTTCTCTCTCGCAGGAAGAAAGGAGAGCCCTTGACATCAATCGAAAGATACACAATCCAAGAACCACGCTGAAGGGACTGCCAACAAGAGACAGAAGACTTTTGCTTGAGGTCTTCAAGAACGGGTCGCATTCAAAGATTCCGTACGGTAGAGAGAATGCCGTTCTGGCATCGCATCTCAAGGTCAAACTTGGCAAAAAGACGAGGAAACCTGAGACTGAAAACAAATCGTAGTTTCTTTGTGCGAGGAAAAGCCACGCCCTAGAGCGGTCGCTTCTCTTCCTTGTCTGCAGCACAGCACGAGCAGCCCTGCGAGGGCCAGTACCACAGGTTGCAGTTATGAAATCCTTCTGACGGCTTTGCATGTAGGTCGGAGATTCAGAGGAGTGGTTCCTTCACCCTGAACCTCCCAACGACTCCCCAAGCGACTACGGTGAAGCCCACTAGAATCACGATTAATCCGACTACTTGTCCATACCACCAGCTTCCACAGACCGGGCCGAAGCCACCACAGGTATACGATTCAAAGAACTCGAACCCATCAAAGACGACAATCAATCCAATGATAGACTTGACTATGTGGTGACTGAAGACAATCGCAACCATCAGGCATGAAACGCCTGCAATAACCATCAGTGGGATGAAGAGCGAAGCTAAAACGCTGCCGACTCCCCAATACCATCCCACGCCGGCTGAGAAGAGAAAAAAGCCTACGATGGCCAAGGCAACCAAGGTCAGATTGCGCAGGAATCGCATCACTCTCAATCAACCTCGCAGCGATTCTTAACCTTTGGAGTAGGCCACACCTCCATGCGCCTGGACTGAATGGAATCTGGACTCTTCAACCATTGGCGTAGAGGCCAATTCGAAGACCGCCCCAAGTGGAACACCACTCAGACCACATGAAGGGCTAAATGGCGACACCCCGGCGGAAAGGGCGGGAATTAAGGTCGAGGGCGAGAACAAGTGGTTGACAATCATTCAGAACGCAAGTCGCCCTGAAGCTGTAAATAGACTGAAGGGTTCACATCAAAACGTCGAATGAAGCGCAAAACCATCGCAACCCTGATAGTTCTGGTAGGGATAGCGACGGCGGCGTTTGTGTTTGCTCCTGTGGTCTACTCTCCCATCAAGGTCGAATACATTTGCGAGGTCGGCACATGCAGTGGCAGTGGATTCATCCTCACAGCGGCCTACGAATCCCCCAGTTGCGTGGTTCTTGGAATCGGTGTCGGCCATGACAATTGGACGGCACCAGTTGACCACTGGACGTATTACATCGGTTGCCCTCCCAAAGTGGAATCCCTACCTTAACCATTCTCGTGGACAGAACCAGATGACGACAGTTAACACCCCCAAAGTCCTGTCTCAGCTGACGGAGACTTTGCAGAACCAAAAAATGGAAACAAGAGATAGAGATGCCTCAGAGTCTAGTAATGCAGTTCGTATTAGTAAGGTCGCCGGTCTTTCTATGATTGCGCTCGTGTGGATTGCTGCTGGTGCTCTTATGATTCTATATGAGTGCGATATCAATCCGTCCTTTGCTGCAGCGTGGCGTGCTTCGACTCTGACTGTCTTTTGGATAGCTCTAGGCGGAATAGCGCTGTGCATCGTGACTATACTGGTAGCTGCGGCATTCATGTCATCTAAACCAAAGAAGACACAGATTCCAGAACGCAAGTCGCCCTGAAGACGTATTGGCTCAAGGACCCTCCTTAAGCCATGAAGGTGAGATTGCCTTGTCCATGCCCGCAAAGTGCGGCGTGGGCGTTTAAGGGCAGTGAGCAGGATAGGATTCTGTGAAGTCTTCGGTTGATTGACGGTGATTAGGGTGTTGTGAAAAGCCGGTGGACGAGGGTCTGCCTCCAGAGTTAGGCGAAGGCATTTCGTAGGAACCTAGCTCCGTCCTCTATGTCTGCCCAGGTTTCCTTACTATACCAGTCGGCGTGGGGCAATTCGAGGTTGAGCACTCCGTCGTAGGATATGTCTCGCAGTGCCTTGGCAACGCCCTTCCAGTCAATGTTCCCTCTACCAGGGACCAGATGGAAGTCGCCGTCCCCGTTGTTGTCGTGAAGATGCAGAGTCCAGAGCAGACGGCCGACCTCCCTGATGGCGTCCGCAGGCTTGATGGTCCCGCCGACATTGACATGGCCGCTGTCCAAACAAACGCCCAGGTTCTTTCTGTCAGCCATGCGCACTACGCTCAGTGTCTCTTCGGGCGTCATGATGTTGGGAGGCCCAGTTTCAAGAGCAATCTTCACGCCCACGTCGGCTGCGAAGTCGGCCAGCTCAGCCACGGAGGAAGCGTTGGTTTTCCATAGCTTCCCGATTGTGCTTTCCTCTCTCGGGAAAGTGGCGACCTTCTTGGCATCGTCCCACGTCCCGCCCCTGCTGAACAGGTAGTTGTCAAACCCTGGGTGAATCACATAATATTCAGAACCCAGCGAAGCGCAATACTCGACGTGTTTCTTGTGCTGTCCGAGTGCCGACCTTCTCTGTTCCTGGTCGAAATTCCCTATGTCGTACGAGACGCCGTATGGAGCGTGAAAGGACGCGGCCTTAACTCCTGACGAGCGAAGCGCTTCTGAGAGAGAATCGATCCTTCCTTCAAGGGGAGGGAAGTACGCCATTTCGACGCATGGTATCCCCAAAGCAGAGACCCTTCGAATTAGACTCTCGTCCGATCGGATGCTTACACCGATCTGGAGCATTTTCTCGCGTGGGCATAGCTTGGATGCTCGATAAGCATTAGCCAAGAGGCTCCGCTGACTTGGCTCACGCGCTCACTTTGTACTCGGCAGCCTGCGCTATTGGGACCAAGACCCTCAGCCCCGCCTGGTCGTACACCTTTGGCGAAGTGTCGCGATGTATAACCTATTACTGACGTTCTGCTCTTTCCGCAGCGCAGCACGAGCAAGTACAATTCCTGATGCTACAAGCACTATTCCCAAGCCAAGAGGAATGAGATAGATTATGGCAGGAGTAACCGCAGGGCAACTGCAGATGCCTCCATTTGGGCAAGCGCATGTAGTTCTAGCCTCCAAGTAAAGAAGAAATGCGGTCAGTGCAGTTAGTGCTCCAAGAACTATGAGTATGAGGCTCGTGGTCGTGGGTTTCTTGAGTTTCGACGAGAGAGATTCTACCTTGCTTGCGCTAGTTGAAGCATTAGACTCGTTAACATTGATACTCTTTACGTGACCAACCATAAAGTCGAACTCGTTCATCCTTGTTTCCCTTTAGCCAGTTTATTTATGCTCAAGCCTTTGAGACTCACACACAATCATGAATGCGTGGGTATTGTTCAGTTAGGCAATAATGCGGGTATCCGTGGTAGCTTTCTCTTTCTCTAGGAGGGAGAATACTCTGAGACTTGCTAGGTCGTACACCTGCTTGAGCTTCTGCGGCGACAGGTCTACGTAGTGCTTTGCCAGCACGCTCGCAGGGGACCTGCCCGTCAACTCTCCACAGGTTTGACGAGCTGGGCATGACTGGTCGCCTCGTACTCCTTCTGCATCGACGGTGAGATGAGAAGAAAACCAAACGCGAGGATTGCCGAGAAGACCGCTATGATCACCCATCCCAGTTTGGGTGCAGAGGCAAAGATGCTGAAGGTCAAGGGACCGACAAACGACGCTATCGACCTCCCTCCGTTTGACACGGCGTTGTAGTAGCCCTGGAAGGTCCCTCGATTCTCAGCCCCAGAAAACGCCGTGATTATCAGCTGGGACGGCACGGTCAGGAAGATCTCTCCGACGGTCACGATGATCATCATCAGCATCATCTCGGCGAATGTCGTCGAGACCGCGGCCAGCGAGTAGCTCACGGCAGCGAGAAGTGACCCGACGACGAGCGGCAGTCCGACGAGTCTCATCTGGCCGTAGAGCTTCGCAACCGGTATCTGCAGCACCACGATTACGAGACCGCTGACCGTGAAGATATACCCGATTTGGGCGTCCGAGAAGTTAAGGATGCTGCCCGTGTAGAGCGAGAATGGAACGATTTCATACCCAAGGGACAGGAAAGCGCAGAAGACCAGCAGAAGCATGAGAATGATGGTCTTGTCCTCCTTCCACCGCAGCAGGTACTTCACCCGACCGACGCCGCTCCTCAGCGCCCCCAGGAGGAGGCCGCCCCGAACCCACGTTACCGTCATCAGGATGACGACGACCGCGCTGCCGGCCGACAGCAGGAACACGGTGCCATATCCGTACGCGTCGGCGACGACGCCGCCTATCGCCGGGCCGATCGCGAAGCCGAGGTTGCTTCCAATCGTCATGAACGTCATTCCGCTCCTGACCTTCTCCACGCTCTGGTTCGCGACGACCGCGGAGACCGCCGGTTGGGACACTCCGCGAATGAAGTTGAATATCGGGTATGCGACGAGGATGATGATCGTGCTCGCGTTGATGCCGATCAGGTAACCGAGGACGAGCGAGGATGCGACCGAGAATGCGTACGAGACGAGCATCACTCGTTTGGGGCCGATCGAATCTGTCAGGCGCCCTCCAGCGAGCTGGCTGACCAGCGTGAGGATCCCCGTGACCAGATAGACGAGGCCGATGATCGCAAACGGGACTCCCCGGTTGACCGCGAGATAGACCCCGAGGAATGGTATCGTCGCCGACCATCCTATGGAGTTGACCGTCCTCTGCATGAAGACGACGAAGTTATCGCTCGGAGACCGCACACTCAAGGAAGGCCACGGCTTGCGAGCCTATTTCTTCGCTATGGTGGCCTGCTCGAAAGTCTTTGGCCATGTTCTCTGGATTAGAGTGACGTGCCGTTAGTGTGCGCGATTTGAACCTAAAGTGCGATGCTCGGCGACCGCATCCTTCTCACACGGAACGGCTCAAGACAAGACCAAGCGAATAATGGGGTGGATGATTTGGGAGTTATACCGAAGCATAATTCAGGAACGCGAGGGTCCCTCGAAAGTCACCCTTGCCGATCCTCCAGCGCGTCAAGCCTGGCTGACAGCTCCGGGCCAACTCCGATTTCGAACGAACGCAAATCTTGGTTCCCGACCTCGAGAGGCAAATCGACGAGCACGTCGTAGTCCAGCGCCGCAAACAGGGAAACGTGTTCATCGTTTATCTAACGTCCAGGTGAGGCTGGCATCAATGGAAGAGGCATCTCTAAAACTACTGAAGGAACTCTCAGACTCGTTCGGGCCGTCAGGCTTCGAAAGGGAGACGGCGGGTATAGTAAAGCGCGAGGCCCAAAAGTACGCCGACGAAATCACCTTCGACAAGCTCGGTTCGGTCATCGCCAGAAAGAGGGGGACATCGGATTCTCCAAAGATACTCCTGGCAGGGCACATGGACGAGGTCGGCTTCGTGGTTACAGGAATCGACGAGCAGACGGGCTTCGTCACGTTCAGCCAGCTCGGGGGCTGGTTCGACCAGGTCCTCCTCGGGCACAGGGTCACCATAAGGACAGCCCGCGGGGATGTCCCGGGGGTCATAGCGGCCAAGCCTCCGCACCTGCTGTCTCCGGAGGAGAGGGAGAAGGTGGTCAAGAAAGACTCGATGTTCATCGACGTGGGGTTGACTAGCAGGGAGGTGACCGAGAAGGAGCTGGGGGTAAGGATCGGGGACCCGGTGGCGCCCCACGAGGCGTTCACCACGACGAGGGGAGGGAAGATTGCGATCGGGAAGGCCTTCGACGACCGGGTCGGGACCTTCGTGGGGTTGGAGGTGCTGCGGAAGCTGAAAGCCGAGGGCAATGTGCATCCCAACACGGTCTACGTCGCCGGGACGGTGCAGGAGGAGGTGGGCCTGAGAGGCGCCTCCACCGTTGGGAACGTGGTCGAGCCTGACCTGGCCTTCGCGCTGGAGGTCGACATAGCGGGGGACGTGCCGGGGATCAAGAAGAACGAGGCGCCCTCGAGGATTGGGAAGGGCCCGAGCGTGCTGGTCTACGACGCCACCATGATCCCGAACCAGGCGTTCAAGCAGTTCGTAATCGACACAGCCGAGAAGGAGGGGATACCCTACCAGCTGTCAGTGGTCGCCGCGGGAGGGACCGACGCGGGGAAGTTCCACGTGGTGAAGGCAGGGGCGCCGGCGATCGTGATTTCCGTGCCCACTCGGCACATTCACTCCCATGCTGCGATCGTGGATCTGTCGGACATCGACAACGCCGTGAAGCTGGTCCTGGCCTTGGTCAAGAGGCTGGACGGGGCGACGGTCAAGGGATTCACGCAGGTCTAACGGAACGCGCTAACTCATTCACATGAAGCGGCGCGTCCTGTGTGCAATCTGACCTTATAGTTCAGCTTGCGGCGATCGCACACTTGATTGGATACCAAATGAAATATCGAAGTTCTGGGAAGGTTTCAGTCGATCGACACGCTTCCAAGAAAGACTAAGTGTGAAACTTGAATATTGACTTCGGAAATACGCTAGGTTATTCGACCCACTCGGTCTCGGAAATCTGGTTCGCAGTCGCAGCGGAATCAGGAATAGCGCAAGGGCCCGTCCGAAGTCGGCGAAGATCATTATCCTTCGCTGCCTGTGCCGGTCAACGTAGACCCCGACCAGCAACCCGAGGGTCAGGAAGGGCAGGGTGTTCAGGAAGGAAAGGATCCCCAGCTGGAAGCTCGTCGCCCCTAGGGTGGTGACCGCAATCACCTGGATCGCGAAGGGTGAGAACTGCGAACCGAAGGACGAGATTGACTGCCCGACCCAGAGCTTCATGAAGTCGGCGTGCTGGAAGAGCGACCGCTGTTCTCCCACGGCACCCAGTGGAGAGGTGCGTATCTTAAGCTCGGGCTATCGATTTTGGTCGAAAGTCTGGCAGTTCGAGACGCAGGCAGCCGGAGCCGCCGGCGTCACAGGCGATGTGCTGATGCGCTAGAGCCCTGCGAGGAACTTCTCCCACTGTTCTTCGTCGTCGACCTCGTCCATGAGAAGGTCTTCGAACAGCTCGTGGGTCACCACGTCCGTCGCCCTGTACTTCTCCGTCATCTTGGAGTAGAACTCGATGGCGCAGGCCTCGGCGACGAGCACGTCCTGTATGACCCGCTTGAGGTTCGTGGGGTCCTTCGGCGGCTCCTTGTAGCCGCAGCCGCACTTTTCGAGTAGCTGGGATGGATGCATGACCGGCTTCCCGCCGAGCTGGATGATCCTCCCCGCCAGCTTCTTTGCGTGCCCGAGCTCATCCATCGACTGCTCTTCGAGCACGGGTCTCAGCGTGTCCGCGTCCAGGCCTTTGATCCATTTTGCAGTGAGCCAGTACTGGTAGTGCGCCAGCCACTCGTCAGAGTACGCAGTGGTGAGGTCCCTGAGGACCTCGTTCAGATTAGCCTTGACGATTTCTCGTCCTTTCTTGCCCATGTCGGGTGGCTCGTCGTGCCTGTCGGTTATTAATCTGATGCCCCTCCCGACGGTCGATTCATCGAGGCTTCGGCGAGCGGAGGCTTACGCGGCGCCAACGCATAATAATCGACGGGATCAGTCCAGCGTCTCTTGCGCGGGGAAAGGTGAAGTGAGAATGTCAGTGGAACCCGGCGAATCCCTGTCGGCTCTAGCGAGGGAGTATTGGGAGGCGCGGCTGGCAGAAGAGCCGATCCTCGCCACGTCAATCGGGGACCGGCGCTACGACGACCTGCTCCGGGACATCACCCCGCAGGGCCGCCTCCGTGTCCAGAAACAGTACGAGTCTATGCTTCAGCGCTGCAGGAGCATCAACAGAGACGCCCTTAGCGATGCGGATAGGCTGACGCTGACAGCCCTTCTGGTTGACGTGCGAGCTCAGTTCGACTACCTCTCCTGCGGCCTTGACGATTGGACGGTTGACCCGCTCGACGGACCTCAGGTCCAGTTCCTGAACATCGAGTCGTTCCAGCCCGTGCGCAGCATCGAGGAGGGCCAGGCCATGGTCGGGCGCTGGCGTTCCATAGGCCGGTTCCTCGACGACCACATGGCAAACCTCAGACGCGGGTCGGGGGAAGGGAAGATCGCGGTCAGGGCCCTGGTGGAGAAGGTCATCGAGGAGACGGAGGACCTCCTCGCAAAGCACAACGAGGAGTGGACATTCGTGCGCCCGACCGCCGTCGAACACGGGGACTGGCCTGAGGCCGAACGTGGCAGGTTCAAGGGAGGGGTGAGGGCCGCCGTGCAAAAGTCGATCCGCCCTGCGTTCGCCCGATACCTGGAGTTTCTGAACACCGCGATACTGCCTCGGGCTCGTCCCCAGGATAGACCAGGGATACTCCACATCCCCGGCGGTCTCGAGGCCTATTCCCGGCTGATCCGAGTCCACACCTCACTCGACCTCACCCCCGACGAGCTGCACCAGACGGGCCTGAAGGAGGTGGCGAGGATCAACGGGGAGATGGTGGAGCTCGGCGAGAAGGTCTTCGGCACGCGCGACAGGAAGCAGGTCCTGCAGCGGCTCCGGACAGACCCGACGCTCTACTTCTCCAGCAGGGATGAGGTGGCGGCCAAGGCGGAAGCTGCCCTCTCGAAGGCCAAGGCCTCTATCCCGAAGTGGTTCGGCCGCCTGCCGAAGGCCGACTGCGAGGTCGTCCGGATGGAGGAGCATGAGGAGAAGCATTCCACGATCGCGTACTACCGGCAGCCCGCGGCCGACGGCTCGAGGCCCGGGCGGTACTACATCAACACCTCCGCCCCGGAGACGCGGCCGCGCTACGAGGCCGAAGCTCTCACGTACCACGAGTCGATCCCGGGCCACCACCTGCAGATCGCGATCGCCCAGGAGCTCGAAGGGATCCCCGAGTTCAGGAAGCACAGCGGCGTGACCGCCTTCGTGGAGGGGTGGGGTCTGTACGCGGAGAGACTCTCCGACGAGATGGGGCTCTATTCCTCGGACCTCGACCGGATAGGTGTCCTCTCGTATGATTCTTGGCGGGCCTGCCGCCTGGTCGTGGACACCGGCATGCATGCGATGGGCTGGACGAGGTCGCAGGCAATCGACTTCATGCTCGAGAACTCGGCGCTGGCGAAGAACAACATCGTGAACGAGGTGGACAGGTACATCGCCTGGCCGGGCCAGGCCCTCGCCTACAAGACCGGGCAGCTGGAGATGATGAAGCTCCACTAGGAGGCGAAGGCGCGGCTTGGCGGGCGGTTCGACGTGCGGAAGTTCCACGACGCACTGCTGTGCAGCGGGGCGGTGCCGCTAGAAGCACTGCGGCAGATCATCCACGGTTACGTGGAGAGCAGTCTGCGGTAGGCTCGGGCAGCCAGCGGGCGGCCGCTCAGTCTCTTCTTTTCCCTGTTCGCCGAGGCAGGGATTCTTCCTTTGTCTTCTGCTCGGTCTGAGGACGTCCGATCTCGGTCTGGCCGGAAATCTGCGCAAGGGTGCGGTTGCTGACCGCAGAGAAGTCGTAGTCCTTGGCGTCGTACCCCTGCCTAGAGAATTCGTCGGCGTGCTTGATCAGCAGCCAGGACTCCTTGCCCCGGAAGCCTGCCGTCCTGATGAGCGCAAAGGAACCCTGCAGCTTCTTCCCATAGAGGCGGAACTTCAGGTTCCCCTCTTTCATGCCCGCCTTCGCCACCTCCTCGGCCTCCTCTCTCGTTGTGACCTCCCTCCTCACTCCCTTGCTCACTTCGATTTCGGGGCCATAGGTCCCCTCGTCCCAGATCATGACGGGTCCGGCCCCATACCTCCCGCCGAGGATGGCCCCTTCGAAATGGCGGTACTCCAGACTGTGGTTGGAGGTCGGCATCGCGAGGCGCCGCACGCCGCTCTCGAGCGAGGGACCCCTGGGTATGGACCAAGACGGCATCACCCCTCCGATCTCGAGCCGGAAGTCGTAGTGCAGGGTGGTCGCTTTGTGCTTCTGGACGACGAAGGCGAGCCTCTGGGCGTCATCGCTCATGGAGGTCATGGTGCTGCGCCCAAGTCATGGAATGATAAGGGCTTGCATCGAGGGATTCTGTCAGCTTCGCCGCATAGAGGTTCCGCTGAGTTGCTCTCGCTCGGCGGGACCCGTCAGCAATGCCATCCCGCCACAAGGGGGCCGATGGTGTAGTTCTGACCGTTCTCTGTGGCGATGATGACGCTGTTGTAATAGGCCCCGCAGCTGAAGAAATAGTAGGAGGGCGACTCCACCGCGCTCCAGTGGGCGGTGCCATTGACCCTTTCGGCCCCTTCGATGGTGTGAAACACGAGGCTGTGCGTGTAGGTGTAGCTTCCACTCACCATGAATAAGGGAGCGAACAAGAACAGGAACAGAAGAACGCCCGCCACTGCTGTAACGTCAATGACCCATCTTGATTTCCTCGTGGTCGGGAGACCTCCGTTGTCAACTGAGCCTCGAGGAGAGTGTTAAGCCTTGAGGCTCTTCCTTACGGAACCGTAGGTCGATTCGGCGGGAGGGGGAGAGGGTCTGGAGAGACTGAGCGGTGAGGAAGCATTGTCCGGCTTGAGCGTGAACGGCCTACTGCTGCGGAGAGCCGAGCCCGTTCGGCGCCGAACCCGCTACATCGTTGCCGCTACAGATGTCGTTCGTGTAGATGTTCGCTCTCCCTTTGGTGCCCGAGCCCGTTGTGTCGTCAAAGTAGCCATACTGTCCGTTGTTGTTCGCTATGTTTCCGGTGAGGGTGTTGGAAGGACCCCAGAGGGTGAAGCCGTTGAGATTGTTGTCCGCCGTGTTCCCGCTGAGAGTGTTCCTGCTGGAAGTGGTGTCAAGGAAGAAACCGTACCCTACGTTGCTGCCCGCCGTGTTCCCGCTGAGAGTGCTGCTGTTGGAGTCTGCAAGGTAGAAGCCATCCCCACCGTTCCTGTCCACCGTGTTCCCGGTGAGAGTGTTGTTGGAGGAGGTGAAGAGGTAGAAACCAGGGTAAGTGTTGCTGTCCGCCGTGTTTCCAGTTAGGGTGTTGTTGGAGGAGGTTTCAAGGTCGAAACCGCGGTTGGTGTTGGCGTTTGCAGTGTTCCCGCTGAAGGCGTTGTTGTCGGAAGAATAGTAAAGGAAGAAGCCATCGTAGATGTTGTCGTTCGCAAAGTTCGTACTGAGAGCGTTGTGGGATGAGTCGTTAAGGTAGAAGCCACTCATATGGTTGTTGTAGGCTGTGTTGTTGGTGAGGGTGGCGCTGGAGTAGAGAAGGTCGAAGCCATTGATGGTGTTGTTGTTCGCAGCGTCGCCGCTGAGAGTGCTGCCGGAAGAGCTGTTGATGATGAAGCCGGTCTCGAACCCCCAGACGTAGCAGTTCTCTACCGTGACTTTTGTCATCCCGTTAAGATAGATCCCTATGCTTGTGATGTTTGTTCCCGTCCCGATTATGCTGTGCCCGGCGCAGTTGAGGGTTATGTGACTGGCACCTATGACGAGGCCGTCCCCTGGGCAGGGGCCGACGTCCGCACCCAAAGTCGTGCCTGCCGTGATCACGGTGCCGCATTTGAGCGGAAGGGCCGTTACTGTCGCCGTCAGTCTTGTGGTCGTCGTCTGTGTGTGGGTCACGGTCTCTGTCTGAGTTGCAGTCTTGGTCTGGTTGATCGTTGCCACGTAGAAGCCCGCCACACCGATCAGGATTCCGACGACGAGCAACCCCACCGCTATCGCGCTTGAGACTCCGTTCCGCACATCCCGATGATTCTCGCTCCGTCTAATACGGCTAATGGGCCGGACTCGAACGAACAGGAATCCAAAACAAGCCGAGGCAGGTTGAAGGATGCTTCGCGGCACGAGACTCGGCAAGCAAGTAAGTTGATATCGAGATGTTTTCTTCCCGCTGCTGCAGGGACCAGGGATGGCCGTCGAGATGCTGGAGAGGAGGCCCGAATCGAGGGGTGGGACCCTGAGGATTCTCGGGATCTCGGGAAGTGCGCGGAAGAACTCCTACAACACGGCCCTCCTGGAAGCTGCGAAGGAGCTGGTGCCGCCCGGGGTGGTGCTTGAGACCTTCGACGTCTCCGGCCTGCCGCTCTTCAATCAGGACCTCGAAGCGAAGCCGCCTAGGATAGTCAGCGAATTCAAGGAAGAGATCATGAAGGCGGACGCCGTCCTCTTCTCGACGCCCGAGCACAACTACTCGGTTCCGGCTCTGCTGAAGAACGCGATCGAGTGGGGGGACCGGCCCGAGACCGATAATTCGTGGGACGGGAAGCCGGCCGCGATCATGAGCGCGTCCACAGGACCGAGGGGCGGGGTGAGGGCGCAGATGCACCTGAGGCAGATCATGGTGGACCTGAACATGTACCCCCTCAATCAGCCTCAGCTGCTCGTGGGTGGGGCCCAGGAGAAGTTCGACCCCGCTTCGAAGCTCACAGACGAGAAGCTCAGGGGGAGGCTGCGGGACCTGCTCCTCGCTCTCGTGGAGTGGACCAGGAAGCTGCAGTTAGGTGGCATCACGACCTGACAGTAAGCCTTGGGCCTCCGCGTGGGTTTCGTGATACCGGATGAAACCCGAGGACGTCGAGACGTGGAGACGGGCACTACTGAGGTTCAGAGAGCGGAAGGACCTCCTCTTCAGGAGCGACCGCGATTCGCCAATCGGTCAGGGGGAGTTCGCCGGCCTAAAGTACTTCGACCCCGACCCAGAGTTCAGGTTCGAGACGGAACTCCGCCGGAATCCCACCCCGGTAAGCGTGATCATGACGACCAGCAAGGGGACACGCCAGCTCTTCAACTGCATCGGCCACTTCGAGCTCTCGATCGAAGGGAAAGCGATGCGGCTCAACGCCTACCAGTCCGCCGAGAAGGAGGACCCCAGCATCTTCGTGCCGTTCAGGGACGCCACGTCAGGAGGGGAGAGCTATGGCGCGACGCGGTACCTGGACCTCGAGGTCGAACACGACGACAGATACGCTGTCGACTTCAACTATTCATACAACCCCTACTGCGCGTACAGCGACGCCTACGCCTGCCCTTTCCCGCCGAGGGAGAACTGGCTGACGGTGGCCATCAGGGCGGGCGAGAGGAAGTACCACGACTGAACCCGTTACGGACGGCATCGACGGCTGAAGAGGGCCGTCAAATCGAAGTCTCGTTCGGCATTGCCCACTTCGTCTTCCTTCTGTGCCTGAAGTTGACCCAAATCCCGGCGAGTGTTACCAGCACAGCCAGGACCGTCGAGACTGTCGGGTCGAGACCGTAGAGCCTCAGGGCGTCGTAAAGCAGGAACCCGCCGGCGACCGCCGTGACGAGCGACAGGATCTTGTTGTACAGGAGCCACCCGACCACGAAGAAGACGAATCCGACTACCAGCGCCACGATCGTGCTGGAGACGAGGTCCACGGTCACCAGGTAGGCGGCGTATCCCACGGCCAGGCCGATCCCGACCCGCACCAGCAGGAGCCCGATCAGGCCGCCGGCGACGAAGCCGATCAGAACGCCCAGGATGGTGCCGAAGGAGCCGAGGCTCGTCAGGTACTTGGCAGCGAACTCCCCGCCTATGGAGGCGCCTATCAGGCCCACGACCAGGAATGCGAGAGCCTTGACGACCTTCCTTCCGGCGAAGATCAGGAGGAGGGAGACGACCAGCATGGCGAGAATCAGGGGCCAGGAAGGGACGCCCTTCAGCAGGTTCGAGAACTGGCTCGGGATCGGGTCCACGGCTTCAGGGCCCCCACTCTTGCGGCATGACTGCCGGCGGGTCGCCCCCGGTGGGACTTAACTGATTGGGTCTGGACGCGGAGGGTGGGACAACCGGCCACTCCGTGCAGACCTGTCCCCGAGTTTCGTTCTAGCGGACGTGGCGGGCGGCGGGGTCGGCGTTCCTAGTGCCTCCTCTTTCATTCTCCTGGCGCCTTGGTTCTCAGGGCTGGCAAGCGCCGTCGAGGTTATCTTCTAGTTGTTTCGGGCCCCAATAGAGAGGACCGGGGAAGGAGATTGGCGACCGGCGGCGCGGTAGTGGTGGTGGATTCGCTCGAGAAGAAGTACGGGAGCCTTCACGCGGTGGACGGCATCTCGTTCACGGTCGAGCACGGGGAGGTCTTCTCGTTACTGGGCCCGAACGGGGCGGGCAAGACGACCACGATCGAGATACTCGAGGGGCTGAGGAACAAGGACGGGGGTCACGTTAGCGTGCTGGGCCTCGACCCGTGGGCGAAGGGGTACGACCTGCACAAGAGGATCGGGGTCATACCTCAGGGCTTCAAGTTCCTCGACTACCCTACGCCGAGGGAGGCCATCAGGTACTACTCAGCCCTCTTCGGGACCAAGGTTGACGTGGAGCAGATCCTGAAGGAGGTCATACTCGAGGACGCGGGCGACATCTACTACATGCGCCTCTCGGGCGGCCAGAAGCAGAAGATGGGGATGGCGCTGTCGTTGGTGAACGACCCGGAGCTGGTCTTCCTGGACGAGCCGACGACCGGCCTGGACCCCCAGGCGAGGAGGGCGGTCTGGGAAGTGATCCGGAACCTCCAGAGGCAGGGGAGGGGGGTCCTGCTGACAACGCACTACCTCGAGGAGGCCGAGGAGCTCGCCGACCGGGTCGCGATAATGCACCACGGCAAGATCATAGCCCACGGTACAGTGGACGAGATAGTCTCGAAGCACGGCTCCGGGGAGAGGCTGACGGTGCGCGCCGGCGAGGAGCTGGCCGAGTACCTCAGGCAGAACACCAAGCTCAAGGTGGAGTACTCCTCGGGGAAGGTCGCCGTAATCCTGGAGCAGAAGAACGACGCGCTGATGGCGCTCGGTGCAATCGCTGAATCTGGAATGGCCTGGTCCGACCTGACTACGAAGAGGGACAGTCTGGAGGACATATTCATCAGAATGGTGGGCGAGCCAGTAGTGGCCGAAGGCGCAGCCGTGGAGGGGGAGCTGAGCGCCGATGTTCAGCATCAGGCGGACGCTCGCCGACCTTTCGGTCTTCGGGAAGGGCTACATCCGCAGCAGGGTGGGCGCCTTCTTCACCCTCGTCTTCCCGGTCATACTGATCCTGCTCTTCGGCGCCATCTTCTCGGGCGGCGGCGGCGCTTCGACGGTGTACGTCCAGAACCGGGACACGAGCCTGAGCTGTACCGGGGAGGTCCCGGGAAATTCGATCTGCGCCAGCTCCATGTTCATCAGCGCAATGAACAGCACGACGGCGATAACGCTCGTCCCGGTCCCGGTGAGCGACAACTTCTCCCAATACCTGCTCTCGCAATCCTCCTCTGACGGCATCATCATCCCGGCCAACTTCACGGCCGACTACATCCAGCACAAACCCGTCAACGTGACGGTCTACGGCAACCCGGCGTCGACGACGAGCGCCATCGTGAATCAAATAACGGCCTCGGTAGTGAATCGGTTCAACCTGTACGGGGGCGCCCCCGTCCTGGGGATCAAGTCGATGACGGTCGCTTCCTCCTCCTACAAGTACATCGACTTCCTGATCCCGGGGCTAATCGGGTTCGCGGTGCTGATGAGCCCGATGTTCGCCCTCGTCAACGTCAGCTCCACCTACAAGCGGGACAAGGTCTTCAAGGCCCTCTCGCTGACGCCGCTGACGAAGACCGAGTGGCTGGTGTCGAAGATACTCTGGTACATGATCATGACCCTGATCTCGTTCGGCCTCATGGTCGCCACCGGGGTCCTGCTCTTCGGGGCCCACGTCACTCTCTCGCTGGGCGTACTGCCCTTCCTGCTGTTAGGGCCGATGCTCTTCGTGTCCCTGGGGATGCTAGTGGGGACGTCCTCCAACACCCCCGAGTCGGCGGCGGTCGTCGGCAACCTGATCACCTTCCCGATGATGTTCCTCTCGGGGACCTTCTTCCCGGTCGACTCGATGCCGGCGTACCTGCAGACCATCGCCCACGTGCTCCCGCTGTACTACGTCATAGAGGGGCTGACGAACGTCATGATCTACGGGAACTACGGAGCGGCCCTGGTCGACCTCGGCGTCATAGTCGTGATCGCGGCTATCATCTTCGGCCTGGCCGTGCGGTTGTTCAAATGGAGAGAGGACTAGCCGGACCTTCGCTGGTCATGGACCGACCAAGGCTTCGAAAGGCTTAAGCGAGAACCGAAGCTGCCGGAGCTCCGTGCCGCGGTAGCTCAGCCTGGTAATCGCTTAGGCTAAGGAGACATCGAAGCTCATCAGCACTCGGCTGAAGACCGAGTTGTCGTCGGCTCAAATCCGACCCGCGGCACAACTTGACAGTCGCCACAGGTTTGCTCCCGAAGGGGTAAGTTCCCACTCCCAGATTTGGACCCATGACCAGTTTGGACCCGTCCAGATACCATCACGGGTCGAATTCCTCCAGGTCCGCGTAAGAACCTCTTCTAGTTGGAACCCTATCCGGGTCGTCTTCCTGCATTCACTTTCACTCTCCAGAGAGGCATCAATCCGTGGTATCGATACGCCGAACTTAATACGCCGGGTCCATTCCTCCTTCACCGAGAAGTATGCCGAGTCCGGCGCCACCGAAGGCATCGCTCAACTCCGAGAAGCTCGAGATACTGGACCTCAAGGGAAACGTCCTCGTCGTCGCCAACCCGGGAACCGGGAAGACCCTCCTCCTGGCGCACAAGTACGCACAGCTGGTCCGTGACGGAATCAAGCCAGAACAGATCCTCTGTCTGACCTACACCAACAAGGCAGAGGACGAGATGAGACAGGCGATAGGGAAGGCGCTTCTCGAGGATGGAATCCGGCTTGATTTCTCGAAGATAAACGTCAGAAACTTCCACTCCTATGCTCTGCAGGAAATTGGTGAGCTAGAGCGGATATCCAACGACCTGCTGCGTTATGCGATCTACAGGCACCTTACTGAGAACAAGATCTTGAACTATGAAGGTGACTATCTGACCTCCACGATCATCCCAAAGATCGAAGATTCCGTCCGTTACCTGAAGAGCTTTGGTGTAATGCCCGAGGACATCGACCTGGGCAAGGTGCAGCTTCTGCTGACCGACTACAAGACGCAGACCAAGGAAGAGATGGACAAGTACGCCGCGGCCTATCTCGACATATTCAGGAAATACGAGTTGACGAAGAGGGGCAGAGGGGTCGATTACGCCGACATGCTGCTGGAGTTCATGAAGATGAAGGTCAAACCGCGGTTCGAGTACGTGCTCGTCGACGAGCTCCAGGATGTCAGCGACATCGAAGCCGAGATCGCCCTCCAGTCCTGCAAGACATTCTTCGTGGTCGGAGACAAGAAGCAGGCGATCTTCGCGTTCCAGGGGGGGTCGATACTCAACTTCAAGAAGTTCGAAACGGGTTCGTCCTATCGCGTACTTTCAGAGAACTTCCGGAGCACGAACGAGATCCTAGACTATGCAAAGGAGTTCTTCTCCAAGAAGACCCGAGACTCCAAAGCTGCCGAGGAGACCAAGGACCTGCGGAACAAAGAGAAGGGGCCGGGCCCGAGGCCCAAGATCTACGGAGTCCCGAGGGAGGACATCGTCTCGGTGGCGTGCCAACTGGTCGGACAGCTGCGGCAGAAGAATCTGCGCGTCGCCGTGATCACAAGAACCAACCGCCGAATCGGGGAGGTGTCCAAGGAACTGGGACGGCGAGGCATCGAGCATTCGTCAACGTCCTATGAAGCGTCGAGCGAAGCCCAAGAATACATAGTGAAGTTCCTGCTAGGGATACTCAGCAACAGGACGAATGACGTCAGAAATGCCATGCTGACTCCCTTCTTCCCCATCTCTTTGCAAGATGCGTTCGAGCTTGCGCAGCTGGACGATGCAGGACTGCGCGAACAGCTTCCGGCCAGATGTCCCGAGTTCTCGAGGATGAAGGAGGAATTCAAGACCGTTCCAGACATGGACAGACTGTTCGAAGAGCGCCTGATTCCCACCGCCCTGGCATACGGGCGGGAATACTTCCTGGCTGCGTTGGGTCTGCAGAAGGCGTTCGCTGAATCGATGAAGGTGCTCGAGCATGCCGACCTTGACAGCGTCGCGACATACCTGAGGTCGTGCGACCTGACGCCAGACGAATCCCAGAAGGACAAGGACGTGATCCTGACCACCGTGCACAAGGCGAAGGGGAGGCAGTTCGAGTCGGTGGTCTACCTCCCAGAACGGCCACGCGACCACGACAACTTCAACGATGAGGTGGTGAAGCGGACCCTCGAAACCAAGGCCATAAACGTCGAGGAGGAACTCTCTGAGGAGCCCATCAGGATCGATTTTGTCGCCCTGACGAGAGCCGAGGATGAATTACACATCGTTACCGACCACGCGGACGACTACAGGAACGATTGCGCCGACCTAGCCGACCCTGAGGAGCTCAAGTTCGAGGGACTGGAACACGCGGAGGTGTCAGACAGGTACAAGCGCGCCTTCAACCTGTTCGTCAGCGGAGACACCAAGAAGTCAAAGGAACTGTTGGAGGCGAAGAAGGGCTGGCTCAGAGACTTCGTGAAAGACTGGTTCGACCAGCTTGACCACGTCTCTCCAACTTGGCTCCCGATGAGCGGAGACGAGGAGACCGCGGCACAGGCCTTCCTGGAGGACAAGATTCTGAAGCTTGAGCGCGGCTCGGGAGCTCAAGCGCTGGGCGGGAAGGTGCACTTGGCCGCGAAGGCGATAGTTCTAGGTGAGGAATTCACCGCCGACAAGGAAGTTCTGCCATACGTGGACAACATCAAGAAGTTGACAGCTGAGATCAAGAAAGAGTATCCCACGGTAGTGGCTGCAGAACGGGATATCATCGTTCCGCTTAAGGGAATTGTGCACGACGATGCCGGTCTTCTATTCAAGGGCAAGGTTGACGCGGTGTTCGGCAACTCGAGCGATTCTTACTTGATTGTGGATTGGAAGACGGACAAGAGGAAAGACAATGCATCCCAACATCGCCAGCAGCTCGAAGCCTATCGCCGCGCGTACTCCGCGTGCTTCGCCGGTTCGTTGTCCGAAGTTCCGCTGGAGAGAATTAGAGTGGCCATTGGTTTTGTCGGGTTCCGGCCGACCGTGAACCTAGGGCGTGTCGGCGCAGAGCTCGACGACATGCAGCCTGGGAGGACGGCATTCGAGACATTCGAGAAGAGGGTCTCGAGGATAGTGGAGTGGAAGAAGGACCCGGAGAAGTTCCTGCGCGACCTGGGAGAGGGATCTGATGACGCGATCTGCAGGGCGGTGCAAGAGGAGTTCAAGATTGAACGATGAGCAGAGGCCCACGGACTCCCCGAGCATCACATCCTGAGCTCAAGGTTGAATGGCTTAAGTCACGTGTCTACGAGACTGGGTCTGGCTGGTGAGAGCGAGGCGCATGGACGAACCATTTGTGACCAAAGATGAAGTCAAATCGGTCTACTCGCT
The DNA here is from genome assembly GCA_963796355.1 of uncultured archaeon. Taxonomy (GTDB): domain Archaea; phylum Thermoproteota; class Nitrososphaeria; order Nitrososphaerales; family Gagatemarchaeaceae; genus UBA183. The sequence continues at coordinate 423,761 of CAWCLD010000001.1, read as the reverse complement.
TCCACTGAAGGTCTCAGACGGCAACCTAATCGACTTCGAGACCACGGGGATACCAGGCGTTGATTCATCTTGCGAAGTAGTCACTCTCGGTTACCTCCAAGGAGATACGGTGACGATCATTCAGAGGTCTGCGAAAGGCACTGAGCATTTCTATGGCGAAGTACGGCGAATTCTGGACAGTTCGCCCAGGCCCTTCTACTCGTACAATACGCAGTTCGAGAGAGACATCATGCAACTCGAACTTGGGATGAACGTCTTCGAGTCCGATTTCGTGGACCTGATGTCGCCCTGGAAGGCCAAAGCCGATGAGATAGGGCTAAAGTGGCCCAGGTTGGACGAGCTCATCAGCGAGCCTGAAGACTACTACGGAGAGGGTAAGATAACAGGGCGAAATGTTCCAGAACTCTGGAGCAAATATCTTTCCACAGGTGACCAGGGCATCCTGAAGCACATAATGGAGCACTGCTTCAGCGACATACTCAGAGAAGCCACGCTGCTCCTACGATACCCGTACTATACCAGGCCGCGACGTTCTAGGTAAGGTTCCTGCAACAGCTGGACAACCCCGCAATGAGGAGTTGTTGCAATCTCTTCCAAGACTTCGAATCGGCCACCAATGCAGAACCTTAAATCCAATCGACCACTCTAAGCTTCTCGGATTTGCCTCCTGCGGCCGTCAAGACGGTTAGGGACCTCCTGTATTGGCAGTACGCCAAGATAATCTCCAACTCCGCAGGTGAAGGCAAGAGCAACTACGGCTTCATCATGGACAGGTTCAAGAAACTTCGGTCCGGCGAGATTCAATGGTCGTCGTCGATCAGGGAGTACGTGAAGGAACACGAAAAAGGAAGCACCTGCGTCTACTGCGGTTCGAGTGGCAACTTAACGCTTGAGCACATGCTTCCTAGGGCGCGTGGCGGTCCCGACGTCCCCGAGAACGCAGTCTGGGTCTGCGCAGGCTGCAACTCGAGAAAGGGTAGCAAAAGGTTGTACGAATGGTACGGCCTGGAGAGCAGGAACGACCTGCCGAGGATAGCCGAGGGGAAGTACCTGAAGCTCCTCTACTCTTTTCACGAAGCGCGGGGAACGCTCGCTGCTGTTCCGACAGACCTCTGTCCTGCCTGCGATTTGGGAGCCAGGTGCCCAGTCGAGGGGAAGCTGTCGGTGTACTGCCTCGAGGGCGGTTTCGTAAGATCCTAGGCACCTAGAGTGGGACTAATCACCACCTCAACAACGGTCAGGCCAGGGCGCCACAAAACTACAAAACCAATGGAAACTGCTTCCGTGGCCCTCAATACCGACCCACGGAATCTCTGAATCGCCCCACACTTTACAGCACCCTAGTTCTCCACTCCCTCAGACCTTAGGGCGTCTAGGAAGTACCCAGGGAAAAGGCCCCGATGCACATTCACGAATCGCATGAAGTTTGAATCCAAGACGTACGTGACCGCGTAATCGGTTTCGCTCCTCACGCTCCTCCCGTACGTCTGGACCAGCCTGAGCGCGGTCTGCCAATCGTACCAGGCACTGTCCCTCTGGAGCTTCACCACCGTCCTCCTCTCCGACAGGTCAGGATAGGGGACTTTCACCACGACCTGGAATCGCGACATCTCGTCTTTGAGGTCGACACCCTGGAACAGGCTGGGGGAGATGAGCACCGAAGCATCGGTCGAGCCGTGAATTCGGAGCAGGACCGACCTTTCCGAACTCCCCTCGGTGGTCACCAGCCTTTCCCTGTTCGGTTCCGAAACATGCTGCATGATGTAGTTGACCTGGTAGTAGGACGTAGTGTGTATCACCCCTCTCTCGCCCACGTGGCGGTCCATTATCGCATCTACAGCTCCCGCGATGCTCCCGAGTGAAGCGTCCATGCTTGTCCAACTCAGCCGCGCGGTGTTCAGCGCGTATATCGGCCTGTTCTCGACTGGGAACGTTGACTCTGGCACGCTGACGTAGCTGACGTCCTCTTCCTCCATCCCGAGGGTCCTGCATAGCAGCTCTTTCGAGAAGATTGTCGCTGACATGAAGAGGACCGAGTCGGCGGTCTCGAAGAGCGGGCTGGTGAAGCTCCCGATCTGGATCGGCTGGAACACGACTTCGTCAATCGAGCCGTCCTTCGCCTTCTTCACGCTGTTCACGACCCAGTTCGTGGGGTCGCCCTCGAGGTCAGCGATGAAGCGCTCGAGCGCCTCGTCAAGGTCTTTGCATGCGGCCACGCGGTCCTGCAGGGTGCCGTCTTCGAGGTGCGTGGCGCAGAACTCATCGAGCACGCCCTTCGTGTCGGAGAGCACGTCCAGCCACGCTGCAGGCTCGTCGACGCCCCTGTCTGGGATAACGAATCTCTTTCCGTCGTCTCCGCTCCAGTAGCGCTCCAGCTCAGACCTCACGAGCGAGAAGGATGCGAACCCTACGATCTGCTTCTCCAAGTCGTGAGCCTCGTCGCAGACCAAGAGCCTCCTGTGAGGCACGTCTTTGGTGTACTTCAGCTCGCTCAGGAGGAACGGGTAGTTGCAGACCGTGACGGGTGCCCTGAAGCCGGACCACTTTTGGTCGTAGTAAGGGCAGAGCTTCTCGTCCTTCACGTGCTCGCGCTTCGAATCCCTCGTGCACAGCCTCCTCCTGTGCTCGTCATACTCCTCGAATGTGAGATAGTGAGGACAGTCGCTGAGCCTCCAGTCAGCCTCGCACCTGCCCTTGCTGCACGGCGGGAACAAGCCCGACGAGATGGGGACGCGGCACTGGAAGTTCGACTTGCCCTTCACCACGGGGAACCCAAAGTCCGAGGCGTACTGGTCCTGGAGCTGCTTCGTGGATGTGAGGATGTACGCCGACGAGAGGTAGGTGCAGAGGGCGGCTGCGACGGCAGACTTGCCGAACCCTACGGGGGCCTCCAGTACGATGAACCTCTTGGACGCCATCGCCTGGTCCACCTGCTCAAGGACGTCTTTCTGGAACCGTCTCATCGACGGGTACGGGAAGCAGTCCGCAGGTGTGGCCCTCTTCATCCTCTCTACATAATGGCACCTGCCGCAGGCGGGCGGGCCATTGCGCGAGGGTTTCATGCGAGAGCCGCATTCGGGACAGAACTTCATCTGGAGACTTGGCTGGATTGTGTCGGTCAAGTTTCTAACCGTTTCGCGAGTGCATGTGTAACTGATAGAATGCGGTGGGGCTGAAGGTTGCGAGGGGCGGTTGCCGTTACTTTCGCCTCGCCCCCTCCCAGCCGATGGTCACAAAATCGACCTTCACCTTAGAAGCAGGACAGCCGTCGGTCGCTTCATGGGCTCACAGCTGGAGGACGAAATCGAGAGCTGGAAGGGCTTCTCGTGGCCCCTGAGGAAGGAAGACAGGGAGTTGTGGGAGGAGATGATTGAGGAAGTGAGGCAGTACTATGCTGGAGCGGTGGAGCAGTCTGGCATGCCGCTGACGACGGACCCGTTCTTCATGGCCCTGATCCTGGCCCAGCAGAGGACCATCGAGAGGCTGAGGGCGCAACTTCGGGACGCAGAGGGACTCGAATCGATTGATACAAGCTGAGGAGTTTCCCCCTCACCTTTCAACGTTCAGCCATCCCACAACGGCTTTATCATCCGATTCTCGCCTTGACTGGAAGAAGCCTTGTCCCAGAGCGAGCGCAGACTCGCAGTGATAATGTACACGGACATGGATGTATTTGTCGAAGTCCTAGTCAACTTCTTTCGCCTCGTTCAGTATCTGTAACGCCCTGTCGTGGACGGTCACGGATTCTTTAGGATCCTGCCAGATTCTCCGCAGATGCTCCTTCACTTGGTCGAAACCACCGAGGTCGCGCCTCTTCAGTTGGTCAACAAGGATACTCCTCCACAGTAGTTCGAACCGTTGAGGACTCCAAGTTCGGATGGCTTGGTCCAATAGTTTCGTCATGAAACTCTTTCCGAAATCATGCATCTCTTGCCGCAAAAGGAGCGTTCCTCGGTCAAGCTGCAACTCTGGAGAGACCTTCTTTTCGAAATTGTCTTTGAATCTCTTGATAACCTTGGCATTAGCGGCTGAGTCTCTTTTTGTATATACGAGATGCAAGAGGTTCGTGCAAGAGATCTTGTACTCTGGCGTGCCTTTGTCGAACTTTTGGCCGATGTCAGATACCAATTTCAGGATCGCGCTCCTGACCGGAGTGGGCCATGTGTCTGTCTCGTTAGTCCTTAGAGCCGTAAGGTAGCCTGCCAAGTTCCCAGCGGCTACACTCATTTCTGCCGAGTCCTTCGGGGAATTGAAGCGATAGAGTGAATCGTTAAAGTTCTCTACCCATTTCTTGTCTTCTTTTTCGGTACTCAGTTTATTCTCCTTTCTAGAGAAAGGTAATCGCAAGACTATTCGTTTCTATTCGCTGAGTTCAGTATTAAAGTTGGTCACTTGTTTTGTGGTTTGTTAGTATGTGGAGCATCATCCGCGGAAAGAGCCAAAGAATCACTTGGCTACTTGGCTTCTATCCCAGCGCAGTGAGAATCTGTTCAGTGCTCCTGACCCTTCCGATTCTCTTGAAAGTATAGTTCAGCGTGTTGTTGTGCTCCTCAGCCGAGCGTGCCGCCGTCGCATCCTCTGCGAATATCTGTTGATAGCCATATTCGTAGGCGAATCTCGCGGTGCTCTCGACTCCGGCGTTGGTCGATATTCCACAAAGCACGATCGTGCTCAGCCCTCTCCTACGAAGCTGTAGGTCCAGCTCCGTTCCGTAAAACGCTCCCCACTGTTTCTTTGCGATCACCACGTCATTCTCCTTGGGTCCGAGCTCCGGCAGGATGTCAGCCCAGTCCTTTGGAGGGTGTTGGCCGCTCGAGCGCCACGGTTGCTGGTCAGCTATGGGCTTGAGTCGATCTGCTTCTGAAGCCACAACGTGCACAAGAAAGACTGGCATGCCGTTCTCTCTGAATGCATCAGCCAACTTGACGGCATTTCTTATCACAGTGGCTGTATCGTGAGGTTGAGTCGGAGTCGCCGCAATGCCCTTCTGCAGGTCAATAACAACAAGCGCTGTTCTACTCTTGTCTATGTCGAGTGAAGAGGACTGTGTTGCCACTAGAATCCACCCTGGACTTTGGAAATCGGAAATCTTGTATATATTTCTTCATTCCAAGTAGCGGGTTCTGCTTCATCTGCGGGGTGATGGGGCGGGACGCTTGCGCGCGCTCAGGACGTTAGCTGTCGACAGTTTGAGGACGCTAAGAGCGCTGTGAAGGAGCTCTTCACGGTGACTCCGGGCTGCTCCGACCTGAATCGTTTTAGTGACGGGCACGGACTCCCCAGTCAGCTGCGATTCGTTGACCTGCAGATCCTCAGCGACGAGCAGTTTGCAATCCGCAGAGACGACATCCCCTTCTTCCAAGAGGATAATATCTCCTGGCACGAGCTGTGCCTGGTCCAGCTCCACGGTCCTGCCGTCGCGCTTGGCGGACACTTGCTTGCTGATGAAGGTGGAGAGTTTTTCGACAGCCTGCTCGGATCGGTATTCCAGCACAAAGCCGAGGAGGGCGTTGATCACTAGGATGATGGCGATAGCCTGAGCAATGCCCGCATGCTTTGGATAGCTGGGAAGACTGGGATTCCCGGCTTAAGTAGCTGGTCGCTTTCACGTGACCGTCGTGAATTACGTCCTCTTTCGAAACGCGGCCGCAGTGGCTGTCGTCCTACTGGGGGTGGCACTGTTTCTATTCTTCCCCGCTCTGTATGTGCAATTGGCTCTGGGACTGACGTTCCTGTGGGGGGAAATCGCGATAGGATTCGCGGCAAACAGGGCCGCGCACGCCCTGACGAAAATGGGTATCGCACTCAAGGGGATCGAAGGGGAGCAGAACCCCACCGCAAGGAAGATGTTCGCGACGGGGAACTTCACGAAGTTGTACCTCACCTACGGACTGATTCTCGCTTCGGGAGTCGTGCTGACGGCTCTTTCGATCTACGTCGGGGCCGTGTGGCTCGGGATGCTGGTCATCATGCTGTTCTTCCCGGTTGTGTTGGTCTACGATATGCTCAATGACTACTATTGGGTCAGGCGATATGAAAGAGAAGCGCGTGCTAAGGAATCTTCTTCCTCACTCTGAGGGTCCTCTTTGCCAGGTCGACGACTCTCTTGTCGTGGGTGGTGACGAAGATCGTCTTGCCTGCGATTAGGTTGTCCCCGCGCAGCAGGCCGAGGATCACTTCTGACATAAGTGGGTCGAGCGCTTCCGTCGGTTCATCCAACAGCAGGATGGGCGGGTCGTTGACAAGGGCCCTCGCGACCGAGACGAGCTGCCTCTCACCGACGCTTAGAGTGCCGACGACTCTCTCGGAGTCGTTGCTGATACCCACTCTGTCCAGAACTGCCTCCACTCTGTCTGCCCTCTTCTCTCTGCTCACCCCTGAGAAGTGAAGGGGCAGCTCCACATTTTCGCTTATCGTAAGTTCCAGGATAAGACTCTGAATCTGGGGGACGAGCCCGATCGTCTTGGACCTGAAGCTCGCGAGAGCGTCTCCGTCGAGCCCCGTTATCTCCTCCCCCTCAACGATTATCGCACCTGAGGTGGGTTTCTCGATGCCGGCGAACATGTTCACGAGTGTCGTCTTCCCGCTGCCTATCGGCCCAACCGCCGCCACGAATGTCCCATGCATGAGCTGGAATTGCAGGTCTGAGAAGACTTGGTTCTCCTCGCTCGGTCCATAGGCCTTCCGGACGTGCTTGATTTCTACAGCAAACCTGCTCTGGCGGGGGTCTTGCGTCACACCTCTCTGGAGGATTCCTAGTTGTGCCACGATGCCCTCACACCAGCGTAGACGCCGACGCCTATGGCTGCAGCTGAGATCCCAAGGACGAGAAGGGCGTTGACAAGCGCACCGCTCAAGACTAACGGCCCTGACTGTAGCAGGGCTGCGACGAGACCGACGCCGAGCACTGCCCCCAGGACCGAGCCAGCGGCCCCGAAAGCGACCAAGCTTGCGACCATCGAGACGGCCACGGCCCCCCTCTTGGCCCCAAGAGTCCGCAGCGTCGCAAGACCCTGGCTCGACCTTGAAAGGATGTCGATGGCCACGGCGGCCCCCACTATTCCGACGAAGAGCGAGATGAATCCCAAGACTGCCGCTTGGCCGACGGAGCTGAGTACCTGCAAGCTAATCATCGCGTTCGCTGCGACTGCTGCCGAGAAGGCTGCGACCATGTAGAACGTCGGCCTCGAGATCCTTAGGCTTCTGACTACCATCGAATCCGGACCGAGCACGACCCCTTTCTTCACCCTCTCACCTCTCGGCAATCTCCCAAACTCCACCTCGCCAATCCGAGTGGCCCGCTAGTCGGTCTGCATTACGGTTTGGACTTGTGCTGCTGGGTTTCCGCTCGTCTGAGCGTCGAGAGGCTCCGTCATGTACTTCAGCATCTTCCCGAGCTCGTCCCTTTCCTTCGCGTTTCTCTCTTCCATTGCTTGACAGCACTCGCTTGCGACCTTGTAGGCTCCCTCGTCGATCTCTCCCGCCCTGAACTGGACCTTTACGTTGACGAGGAATCTGTCGAGTGACTCCTTCTGCAGGTCGAGCTCCTGGGTTCGAACGAGCATCTCTTCGCCTAGGGTCTTGTAGGATTCTTGGATTTTTTCCGCCTCTTCGGTGTACTTCCCCTTCATCTCGTCGAAGAGAGCTCTTGGGACCTCTCCTTCCTTGGCCAGTTCGTGGAGCGCCTTCGCTCTCCGCTTGACTCCGTCTATTTCCTTTCCGAGATATTCGGAGTCCACCTTCCATGTCGGGATGACTACGAAACCATCAGGCGCTGACACGAGCATCTTGCACGGGTACTCCGAAAAGACCCCGTTGCCAGTATCGACTCCGATGGACCTTAGCTCACCCGACGTGTCGACCGAGAACCCGACGACGAAGCCCACGTACCTGCCGTAGGTGTCCTTGACGGGCCTGCTGACTAGCTTCTCCATAGCTTCCGCACGCATGAACATCAAGTAATCTTTTCGTGGATTTAGTGAGGGGTGTGAAATTCGGTTCTCAGAGAAGTCAAATGGAGTGAAAGCGTCTCTCGGTCTGAGCCCCAGCGATTAAGTGTGGTTTAGACCCCATCTACGGCTGAATCTCACTGAGTCTGATACACGCGCGCGTTCATGGTGAGCGAAATGTGCAGGCGACTGACGCCGTTCAGACCGGATGCCCACAATTCCCGCAGAACTTCTGCCCGGCAACCAGTTGAGAGCCGCAATTCCTGCATGAAGCCGTTGCGAAGTTGGGGGGAGGAACCGCCTGCCTTACTGGGGGGACACCCGCAGCGGCCGGCGCGTAGGGCGTCTGGTACCTGACGAGGTTCTCCCTGATGATTCCATAGGCTTTCTGAGCTTCTGAGTTGGGCAGGTCGTCCAATGAGAGCGGATCTCCTCCAAGCCTCAACGTGCAACTCAGAGAAGAACGCGTGATCCCCTTTTTCAGGAGGACATTCACTATGTCCTGGTAGTTGTAATCGGTGTAGTCCTTCTTCAGCCCCATGGCGTGCGGGTGCCTAAGGATTATCCTCTGGTTGGTGATGACCACCGAATCGATGTTGATTCTCGGGTGGTAGATCTTTTCCTTTATGTAAAGCTGGACCTGCTCGTTCGGCCCCAGAATACCCTTTACGTCGTCTGGTGGCGACTCCACGCTGACTCGTCTAAGTATGACTTGCAGTCATTCTTATGAGTTTGCCGGCAGATCATGTGCGGTCGCCGAGATTTCAACCCGAGTTCTTGAGCAGGGCCTGTCCGTACTCAATCTACAGGCAAATTACTGTTCCAAGCCGACCCTCGGTTCCACTCGGATGCTCATGTTGGATCCATGGGAGAAGGGCCTGGTGCTCAACAGCGAAAAAGTTTTCAGTTTACGACCGGCGACTCGCTAGTGAGTCCGGAATCCGATCGTGCCGTCTGCCCCTCCTCGAGTCTCTTCAACCTCTTCTCCAGGTCGTCCATCGACCGAGAAAGACGCTCGACGGTCGAAATTAGGCTCTCAATTCGAGAGTCCTTTGCGGGCTGGACTTTGAAGGTTCGCGGAAGCCTCCCTTCCTTGATCAACAGCAGGACCATCCTGTAGAGCTTCTCCTCGGCCGAATGCTGGTCACCTTCCAGGGTAGTCGAGTCACCTGAGTACACTTCCAGGAGGCGGTCCAGGTCGGAGAACCTCTTATCCTTGTAGGTGACCCTGACCTGATATCCTGTCCCGATGGCGTTAGAGTAGGACCAGACCTCGGACCTTTTGATCTTCTCGAACTGAGGACCGTCCATCAGATACTCCGCGTCCCGGCCGCTCATTGGATCTTTCTCGGCCAGGTTTGGCTTTACTGAGCCGTTGTAGTAGGCCACGGCGAAGTCTTCGACCAGTCGATGCCGCATCCCCTGGCCGAAGCTTGTATCGTCATCTCCTCTCTCGCTCAATTCCTTCTGATCCCTTCCTGCATCTGACCCGTTCGCTGGTTCACGACGCAGACTAATGCCACAAGAGGCTTTTTGAGAAAACAGGCCTAGGAATCTTAATCATGATGTCATTCTTCCGTCTCGGTCACGATGTTGCCATCGCCAAGCTACAGCGTCCGAAGACGAGCGTGCTGGGCCTCCACCTTGCTACGGCTGTTCGTCTCTTCTGGGCACGCAGACGATTCTGAGTTACTTCCCGAATCTGTTGAAAAGCCGCTTTAGGAATCCGCCCTTCTTCTCGGGCTGGGGCTGGCCGTCCTCTTGGTTCGGAGTTTGGGACTCCGCGTTCTCAGAGGGGGCCACCAAGGAAGCTGGCGGAGCCTCCGCATCCTGTGCGGCCTCTTGCGTCCGGTTCGCTTCTCCGATCTCGGCTGCTACTTCTCCGGCGCCCTGTACCGGTAGAACTGTTGCGACCTCTCGAAACGCTGCAATCTCAGAGATCTCCGCTATTTCTTCGGCCTCCGGGGCCGCCGTGACGTGCTGCTGCGTGCTTGTGATCACTGGATTGCTCTCTTGGGCCCTCCTCTGGAAGAAGACGTCATTGGATGACATACGCGAAGCCCCGGGATCAGGGGCGACAGCTGCAGGAGAAGTCTCGGCTCTGGAAGTTCTGGCGGTCCCTTTCCTTTTTCTTGTGAGCGGGTCGTCGCCTAGACGTCTGGGCAAAGCAGGATCTCCTTCGCAAGCTCTTCGTAGGCTCTCGCGCCTGTGCATCCGGGGTCGTACTCGAAGACCGACTCGTGGTGGCTCGGGGCCTCGGCGAGCCGGACGTTCACCGGGATCACAGTCGAAAAGACCCTCCCGCTGAACTCGCTTCTCACCTTCGCCTCCACTTCCTTCGAAATCAGGGTTCTTCTGTCGTACATCGTCAGAACTATCCCCAGTACCTTCAGGCCTGGATTGATGTCTTCCGTCACTCTCTGGATTGTCTCCTGGACTTGTACTACGCCCTCCATCGCGAAGTAGTGAGTCTGGACAGGAATAATCACCCCGGTGGCGGCCGTGAAGGTGTTCACCGTCAGCAAGCCCAGCGAAGGAGGGGTGTCGATGAAAACGAAATCATAACGAGGCTTGCCCTCCGTGAGGGCCTTCAGTTTCCGCTTCAGCTTGAACTGCATGTTGATGTCGTTGGCAAGCCTGATCTGGGCGGAGCTCAGATTCGGGTGGGCGGGGATCAAGTCGAGCTTCTCCCTGCAGCCCTCTATCACGACATCGTCGAGTGTCACGGAATCGTCCAAGAGCAGGTCCGCCGTCGTTCTCGCCAGGGCAGTGTCAGGCTTTACGAGATAGTCGGTCGCGTTTGCCTGGGGGTCCATGTCGATGAGCAGTACCCTCTTCCCGAGTGACGCCAATCGGTACGATATGTTCACGGTGAGGTCTGTCTTCCCTACCCCGCCCTTCTGATTCGCGACCGCGAGGATCTTAGTGGTCGCTCCCCTAGCGGCGAGCAGAGTTCTCGATCCCGATGAAGAAGCGTCCCCCGTGGTTCCCATCACAGTCTCTCCCGTTGCCGATCATTCGTGATAATAACCGCGAAGTGATTTCATTTTCATCTTGAGGCTAACTCATCTTAACCTGAAAATGGCCGGAAGCGGAGTCCTCCGCCGAGTTGGTGCTCTGTGGGCTTTGCCTCCGAAACCAGATTGTTCCCCTCTTAGAGAACATGTGCACCCATCCGCGGAAAAGCCCCTACATGATTTGCCGGTGAGTTACTGCTTTGATCCGACATGAGTCGTATGAGAGTCCGACCCGCGGCACTGTTTGTCCTTGCTTCAAGTGACCAGTCATCGACCGCCGGGCGGACTATTCCATCGCGCCCAGCAGCTCGTCCAGTGGCACGGTGGCAAACCTCGTGGCGGAATCGCTCATCGCGTAGGGGATGACGAGTTCGCGCCCGTGCAGCAGCGCGCCGCAGGTGTAGACGACGTTTGGAACGTAGCCTTCCCGCTCCGATTCGTTCGGGGACAGCAGGGGTTCGCGCAGGCGGCCGATCACGCGTGTGGGGTCGTTCAGGTCGAGCAGGAAGGCGCCGAGGCAGTACTTGCGCATGGCGCCGACGCCGTGGCTCACGACGAGCCAGCCAGCTTTGGTTTCGACGGGTGAGCCGCAGTTGCCCATCTTGAAGAATTCCCACGGCTGCGAGGGCGAGAGCAGCAGCTTGGGCTCTTTCCAGAAACGGATGTCGTCGGAGAACATGATGAAGATGTTCTCGTCGTCCTGGCGGGAGAGCATGGCGTATCGGCCGTTGACTTTGCGTGGGAAGAGCGCCATGCCCTTGTTCTGCACGGCGGGGCCGTTGAGCGTGCTGAATCTGAAGTGGACGAAGTTCGGCGTCTCCAGCAGTTGCGGAAGGATGGTCTCGCCGTCGAAGGCGGTGTAGGTTGCGTAGTAGGTGAAGCTGCCGTCCTCGTTCTCGAAGCGGACGAAGCGAGCGTCCTCGATGCCGTTGCGCTGGCTGGCCGTGGACGGGAAGATGATGCGCTGCGAGATCTGGCTGTTGGGAGCGAAGTCCATCTCGTAGTTCGATTCGGCCAGCAGCAGGATCCCGCGTGCGGCGTGGTCGGCCGCGGCGTCGGCCGGGTCCGTCTTCCGGCGCTCCGCCGTCAGGACGCGGCGCAGGTCTTCCAGGGCGAAGGCCTCGGGGAGTCGGTTCAGCACGCGCTGACAGAAGTCGTTCTGCACGTCTGCTTCCTGAAGCTTGCGCGCGAACAGAGGCTTGTCGTAGGCGACGCCCGGCACGCGCTCCGGCTCAGTGGCGAACCGCACAGGCCGCGTGAGGGTGATCCGGTTCCGCACGCCGACGACGCCGACGCGGAACGTGATGGAGGAGATGTGCCCTTCGCCCGTGGCCCGCAGGCTCAGGATGAACCGGAGTGCGCCCCTGGGCAGTCCGGTCTGGTCCGGATGCGGTACGATGGAGGGATTGAACAAGGCCACAGACTCCGGAGAATATTCGTGCGTGAAATAGGAGCCGATGAGCGCCTGCCGCTCCGCCGAAGGCTCCCACGCCTCGTTCAGGTAGTGGCGCACCTCCGCGAAACGTTTGCGGAAGATTCCTTCGGCGTTCTCGTGGTGGTCCTCAAACTCGCCCATTACCTGGCCCAGCAGCTGAGCGACCGCATTGTCCGAAAGAGCCATGACGCGGGCGACTATCCTGCGGGCGATGTCGTCGCTGGTGGGATAGAAGGGGCGCATGAGCACTCGCGACCGGTCAGGAACCAGAGTCGGTCCGGTGCGTCTGGCTTGCGCGGGCGATGGGTTGAGGGCGGTCATGTTTCATCTAGAGCGATGTTCTGGCCAAGGGTGACTATTTGTCGGTCGGCTCCTTGAAGCTGGCGATCGTGTTCTGTAGCGACTCCATTTCCGCGAGCGCGAGCAGGAAGGCGAGCGTGGACTCGGCACCCTGGTTTTGACTCAGACGGTCCACGTGCAGTCCGTCCCGACAGCCACCCGTGGTCGGATCGTAGAGCGCCAGCCCTAGGTCGTTTCGGCCGAGGAACCACTCGAACGCGCGCCACGCCTCCGCGACCCAGAACGTATCGCTCGTTGCGTTATACGCTTCGATGCAGGCGGAAACCGTTGCCTGCGCTTCGATGGGTTGCTGGTCATAGATCGCGCGTTCCTTGCCGCGTGGAAAGAACCCGTTCGAGCCGATGGGCCGGAAAGAGCCGGCTTCCGATGTCTGGACCTTTGTCAGCCACCGCAGGGTCCTGAGGCCGGTTTCCAGCATCGTCCCGTTGTTCATGCAGCGTCCGCTCAGGATCATCGCGTGCGCCAGCTTCGCGTTGGCGTAGGAGACCACTTCTTCGAACCACTGCCACTCATCCGTGGCAGTGTCGGCGTAGCGCTGCATGAGCTTTGCCGAGAGTGATTCGCGGATCTGATTCGCCCGCCTGTCGCCGCTCAGGCGCCGCAGGTACTCGTCGATGCCGATGAGCGCATACGCCCACGCGCGCGGCGAGGTGAACTCGGCGACCGGGAGCAGGGCCTGTTCGAACAGCTCAGCCGCCAGCATCTGAAAACTGTCCTGGCCCGCCTGCGACACGCACAGCCCCAGCGCCCACAGCGCGTGGCCATGGCAATCCTCAGAGCCGACTTCCTCCAGCCAGCGTCGGTCGAAGCTCATGAAGTTGCGAAAGCGCTTGCGCTTGCGGTCGAACGCGTGATTCAGAAACGCGGCGTACGTGGCGGCCTGGTCGCTGAGGCGCTGCGAGCCGTGGCCCAGTTTCTGCAGCATCAGAGCCAGCACCAGGGCGCGTGCATTGTCGTCCGTGCAGTAGCCTTCGGCGAAGTTCGGTATTGTGAAGCTCGCGTGCTGGAGCATGCCCGTCGAATCGCTCATCCGGAACAGGTGGTCGAGCTTCATCGCCGGCAGCTGGCCGGGCTGTTCGTCGAGCGTCTTGATGGGCGACGATATGTGACCGATGAAGTTGTAGTCCTGACGCGCTTGCTCGAAGGACTTCATGTAGAGCTGGGCAACACGCGTCCAGATCATACCGCGTCCCATCTTGTAGGCGTTCTTCTGCATCGAGTTGCGCAACGGCTCATCGCGAAGCAGTTCGACCACGGCGGCGGCGATGGCCTTTGCATCGCGGAACGGCACTAGCTTGCCGCGCCCCGAGGCCAGCAGCTCCGCCGCGTGCCAGTATGGCGTGGACACCACGGCTTTGCCCGCCCCGAACGCGCAGGCCAGCGTGCCCGAAGTGGTCTGAGCCTCCGCCAGATAGGGCATCAGGTAGATGTCCGCCGCGCCGATGAATCGCATCAACTCCTCCAATTCGACGAAGCGATCGAAGAATACAACGTGCTTCTCGACGCGAAGGTCTTTGGCCAGCCGCTCCAGGCTCAGTCGGTAGGCTTCGCCCTCTTGACGCAGCACGTTCGGGTGCGTCTGTCCCAGCACGATGTAGACGATGTCCGGAAACTCCCGGATGATGTCCGGCAGCGCACGAAGCGCATACTCAATGCCCTTGTTCGGCGAGAGCAGGCCGAACGTCAGCAGGACCTGCTTGCCCGCCACGCCGAACTCGTCCTTGAAATGACTCGTGTCCGAAAACGGCATGTCTGGAATGCCGTGCGGAATAAGATCGATCTTGGTCGGGGGCGCATGGCTCACTTCCTGAAGCAGCTCCCGGCCCTGTTCGGTCATGACCACGAGTCGCGTCGAAAGTCGGACCAGGTCGTGCATCACGCGTCGCTGCTCTGCGTTGGGCTCGCGGAGAATCGTGTGCAGAGTGGTCACGATGGGCATGCGCAGCTCGTGCAGTAGCGCCAGCACATGACTGCCGGCCGGCCCGCCGAAGATGCCGAACTCGTGCTGCACGCAGATGATGTCCACGTCAGTGATGTTGAGGAAATCGGCTGCACGCAGGTAGGACGTCAAGTCCTGTTCCGCGATCTCGAAGCGCACTTCGGTCGGGTAGTCATATCCGCCCACGACGTCATTGACGGACACGACCGAGCAGTGTATCGTCGGAAATTCCTTCGCAACCGAGTAGTGCAAATCGTTCGTGAACGTGGCGATGCCGCATTTGCGGGGCAGATAGTCGCCTAGAAACGCGATCTTCCGAATGCCTCCTGTCGCTGGCACCTCAAGGTTAGCCGTGGTCTTTCTGTGGTCAGTCGTGACCTATATCTGGTTTAAACTCGCCTGACCGTTGCAGTCGACGCAGTTCTTGCGCCTCCTCGGATGAAGGAAGTGGGCGCGGAACCACTGGTCGAGACCGGGTCGCTATGGTCATACTCCGTGGGAACCACGCCACTCTCGCAACTTATCTAAGGCCAGAAACTACTTGGCACGAATGAACTACACCGAGCCATTCATCCCGACTCCCGAAGACATCATTCCGAGGATGCTCACCTTGGCTTCCGTAGAGCCAAACGAGACACTGTTCGACCTCGGCTCGGGCGACGGTAGGATGGTGATAACAGCGGCTAGAGACTTCCATGCCAGGGTGGTTGGGGTGGAGATTCGGAGGCGCCTCGTGACAGAGTGCCGCAGAAAGGTGAGGGAGATGGGGCTTTCTCATCAGGTCACGATAAGGTGTTCCAACTTCAAGGAGGTAAGCCTGCGCAAGGCCGACGTCCTTGCCATGTATCTCTCGGACTACACCCTTAACCTACTGGCGCCGAAGTTCATTAAAGAACTGAGACCTGGCGCCAGAATCGTGAATTTTCACTATCAGATCCCAGATTGGACGCCTGCGAATCGAATAGAGGTCACACCTGCGGGTTGGAAGGAGCCTCATTCGATATACCTGTACGTGATGTGAGTCAGACCGACTTGAGGACAGAATTACATCGGGACACTTAGTTGGAGAACAGGTCTCACAACGTCAGATATGTTGAAGCTGTACTCGCTTCGCGTCATCTGAACCTAGTTTCTTTGTCGGTGAGATCTGGTTTGAGTGTTCCTTCAGGGCTCTGCTGGCTTGGCGGCTCGCAGGTGTCGGTGTTAACCGTCGGCTCATATGGCCTTCGATGTAGTCCTTCAGGCATTGCTTCGAGCAGAATGTGAGGATTGGCTCGGTTGACATGACAGGATCGCTGACCGTGATGATTCGCTGAATCTGCCATGCTTCATCTCCGAGGGATATCTGCTTCCCGCAATTATCACAATTCCTCAGGAGTTGGCCCGCTTGCACGGGCTCACCTCTTCCGCTTCTCGGAAATTAAGATTTGGCAACCGGTCTTGGCGTGCGTAGGGGCACTGCACCAGGTCCTAGATGGATTTGCCGGGAAACCTGGTCAAATCCCACCAGATTCGAACTCACGGCCCGGATTCGTTCTCAATCTACCGTAAATTACAGCTTTGATCCGACATGAGTCGTATGAGAGTCCGACCCGCGGCACTGTTTGCCCTTGCTTCGAGTGACCGCAGGCCGAAATCATTCCGCGGCGCGAATCTACCGGTAAGAGTCGGCTGTGGTCTTATCCCCAAATTGGAATTCATTCAGCTTCGGAAATCGTAGACGTGCATTCCTCGGGGTGGAAGCTTACTCCCCGAGTCTGCCTCTCTGAGTTCTACTGTATCTCCCTCGCCGGCGCGAATTCCAGTTGATCTCTCCCTTCCCTCTCTTTCCTTGGATGTACTTGCTCGTCCGAACGGGACCGCTTAAGCTGATGCCTCTGATTGGTTCGGCGACTTGGGCGAGTGTTAGTCTATCCGCATCGTACTCTATTGTCGCCGTATCCGAAACGTAGTTGATGTCGACCCGGAGAACTCCGTCGAGCTGATCAGCTGCGCGTCTAAGCTGCTGGGCTCGTCCCGGATTGTCCATCCCATGTATCTTCAGGATGGCAGTCGCTTTTCCCTTCTTGGTTATCATCGCAGTTCAGTACGTTTAGCACACGGGAGCTATTGAACCTGACGTATTTTTTGCAATAAACCGCAAGAGAGTGGAGCGTCGGACGGACTGACCAGGCCGACCACTATTACTGAAGCTCGAAGGCAACCGCATTCTCGTCTGGCAGAAATCTCGGCGGCTTTCCCAGCGGCTCGAAGATCGCCTGTACGTACCGTTGCAGAAACAGGCTTCCTTTGGCACCGAAATCGTGTGTAAGGGTGACGTTGACCTTTCCGGCGCGTACGACCTCGCTGTACTCGAAGAGGTTCGTGTAGTTGGCGGTGGTCTTGAGATAGTTCAGGGCGTTCTCTACGGTAAGCTCCCCCCACTTGGCTCTGATGTACGTATTCGGAACGTCCTTACCAGCGGAGTTTCCGGCTTCAATTACAGCCTCATTGGTTGCTGCCTCCAGGATGTGCTTGAAGCTCGATGCTGGCACCTTTATCATGTGAAACCTCTTCATCGGTCGATCGTAGTTGGCGTAGGCGAGAACGAGTTGGTTGAGCAAGGTGTTGACGCTGACGTTTTGCTTCCTCGCGTCTTCTTGGAGGGCGTTGAGCGCAGACTCGTCCAACCTGAATGAAGCCGTCGCCGTTTTCGGTTTCAAGTGGTTCTCGGCGTCGTTCAGGTCTGCTGTTTTATAGGCTTGCCATCATGTTTCGTTGGGGACACAGGAGCAGGGTTTGTCATTCGATTGCATCTGAACGCAAAAAATACCTTGCCTCTATATACTGAGCAACACGCGTCACTGCTTGGAGGATTAAAGATGAATACAGACGAGCAGGCAAAGGCGCTAGAAACGCAAGCCAAGTCGGTCGGTAGAATCAGGGACTATCTCAGGCGGATGAAGAAGTTACGCCTCTAGTGATGCCCCGCTAGGACGTTTTGGATATTCTAAGTGAATGATCATGTCGGAGGCTTCGTATGCGACGACGTCGGGAGGACAGCAGGTCCTCATTTTGAGGGAGGGCAGCACTCAGAGCCGAGGAAGGAGAGCGCAAAGCAACAACATCCTAGCGGCCAAGATGATCGCGGGGATGGTGAAGACGTCCCTGGGTCCCAGAGGGATGGACAAGATGCTCGTGGATTCCATGGGAGACGTCACCATAACCAACGACGGAGCGACGATGCTGAAGGACATGGACATCCAGCACCCGGCTGGAAAGATGATCATCGAGATTGCAAAGGCGGTGGACGACGAGGTGGGCGACGGAACTACCTCCTCCGTGGTCCTGGCTGGCGCCCTCTTGGAGTACGCTGAAGAGCTGATAGAGAAAGGCGTCCATCCGATGGTCATTGTGAACGGCTACAGCAAAGCCGCGATTCAGGCACAAAAGATCCTGGCCGACATTTCCGTTGACGTGAAACCCGAGGACAGAGCCACCCTGACAAAGATCGCGAGAACCAGCATGGCCTCGAAGATGGTCTCGAGCGACAGCGCGGCTCTGGGAGCCCTCGTGGTCGACGCTCTCCTCCAGGTCGCTGAGAAGACGGCTGAAGGAACCTTCAGAGTCGACCTCGATGACCTGAAGGTCGAGAAGAAGGTGGGAGGTTCTCTCAAGGACACCGGCCTTATACGAGGAATCATCCTAGACAAGGAAGTCGTTCACTCAGGGATGCCGAAGCGGATAGAGAAGGCGAGGATAGCACTGGTCAACTCAGCTCTCGAGATAAAGAAGACCGAATTTGACGCCAAAATCAGCATCAGCAAACCGGCACAGATTCAACAGTTCCTCGACGAGGAGACGCGCATGCTGAAGGGCATGGTCGACAAGATCTCGGAGTCCGGGGCCAGCGTGCTCATCTGCCAGAAGGGGATCGACGATATAGCTCAGCACTACCTTGCGAAGGCCGGCATTCTGTCGGTAAGAAGGGCGAAGGAATCTGACATGGTCAAGCTGGCAAAGGCCACGGGCGCAAGGATGGTAACCGGCCTTGACGGCCTGACAGAGGCTGACATAGGCCAAGCCGGTCTGATCGAAGAAAGGAAGATCGAGGACGACAAATGGACATTCGTCGAAGAGTGCAAGAATCCGAAAGCGGTGACGATCTTCATCAGAGGCGGAAGCCAGAGAGTAGTCGATGAGGCCGAAAGGTCCATGCACGACGCCATCATGGTCGTCAAGGACGTTCTCGAGAATCCTGGGATCGTGGCTGGCGGCGGTGCGGTCGAGGAGGAACTGTCCTACCGGCTGATGAAGTGGTCGGCCACACTGGAAGGAAGGGAGCAGCTCGCCGCGGAGAAGTTCGCCGAAGCCTTGGAGACCATACCCATCGCGTTGGCTGTCAACGCCGGGTTCAACCCGATTGACATCCAGGTCGAACTCAGGGAGAAGCACAGCGCTGGCAAGATATGGGTCGGGGTGGACGTTCTCGGAAAGGGCACCCGAGACATGCTCGAGAAGGGCGTAATCGAGCCGGCGGGAGTCAAGGAGCAGATCATCAAGTCGGCCACTGAATGCACCTGCATGATCCTGCGAATCGACGACGTGGTCGCAAGCGGCAGGAAGGGTCCGTCAATGCCTTCGGGTGGACCGGGCGGTCCTGGTGGTCCTGGCGGAATGGAAGGCATGGACTAGCCGTCGATAAGCATCCAAGTTCGAAGGGTGAACGAGGACGAGAAGTGAGAAACCTCCACTGCGATTGCATCTGAACGCAAAAAATACCTTGCCTCTATATACTGCACACGACCTATAATGATCGGTGAAGTGTATGGAGATAAGCAGACAGGGAAGGACGCTGAGCAGCCGATTCGCTGACTATCAGAGGCGACTGAAGGCGAAGCTTCACCGTTAGGGATGAGTAGACCATTATGTCCAAGACCATGCCCAAGAAGAAAGCGGGAGCGCTAGCCGTTCAGAAGGCAAAGAAGCCTGCGCTCGCCGTTAGAGAGCCTCCGACAAGTTGGGCTAACTCAGTCAATACGTTGCTAGACACGTTTCGCATGATCCCCTGGGACCCCTTCAGAGGGTTCGAGTGGCCCGTTGAGTATGAACTGCCGACGCGAATACCCTACGTTGATGTCATCGACGCCGGGACAGAGTATGTCGTGAAGGCAGAGCTTCCGGGGTTGAAGAAAGAAACTCTGGCGATCGAAGTCGGGCCAAACGAGTTGTCAGTGGCCGCTGATTCCGACGTGCAGAGGGAAGAGAAGGGAAAGACCTACCTGCACAGGGAAAGGGCCTTCTCCACGTTCCGCAGAAACATAGGCTTCCCCGAAAGCATAGACACAGACAAAGTGTCGGCAGAGTTGGCCGAAGGCATCCTCGAAATCAAGCTTCCTAAGCTCGAACCCAGGCGTGAAAAGAAGACCAGAAGACTGACGCTGCCACTTCGACCCGTGACAGATCTCTCCTGAATCGAGAAAGGGCATCTGGAGGGGGATGAAACTGAGCGTTAAGAAGGAACGGCGGAGACAAAACAAAGCCACTGACGATTTGAGGGAAGAGGTCGAAATGCTCGACATCATGCTCTCATCATTGGTTGATGTTCTCGAAGATAGGGGAGTCATTGGTCATGATGAATGGAAGAAGAAAACAAAGGAAAGGCTAAGTTCAAAGTAAGGGTATTGCACCTCCACGCCCAACGCCCTATATACCCGCTAGAGAACGTAACAAATTATGACTTATGCACGCAGAAGAAAGTGGGCAGTAATTCGAAGACGTAGGAACTCTTCCCATCAAAATACGCTTGAACAACGTGCTGCTCGCCCATCGAAAGTCGCCTAACGGTCAAGCCAAGATTCCAGAAGAAAGAACAGTTTCTCCAACAGAGTAGATGATGGGCTGGACAGGATTTGGACATCGTTTTCCACGCCCCAATCCCGCTTTGAGCCCCTCCGAATGATAGGAACTACTACCCCGGTCGTCAATGCCGACCCTCGATTTCATCCGTTCATGCTCGCACTGCGCCGCTAGTTAGTTTCAGAAGCCTATCCTCCTATAGAAGACCCGTTTCATCGCCTCCGCCAGGAGGATGTAGAGCGCCACGATCGCCGCCATGGCGAGGAGAAAGGAGACGGGGGGAGGCGTGAATCCGAACAGAGATCCGAGCGGAGTGAAGGGAAAGATGAGCGTGACGCCAACGATCGCAAGGGTGGTCACCAACAGATACTTTCCGGGAGCGCTCGTGAAGAAAGGCCCCCGGGTTCGGATGACCAGCACGATCAGAGATGCCGAAATGACCGATTCTACAAACCAGCCGGTCCTGAACAGGTCGGTCGAGCTCTGCAAGACAAGAATAAGCACCCCAAAGGTGAGGTAATCGAACACCGAACTCGTTACGCCAAAGACGATCATGAAATCGCGGATGAACCTCACGTTCCATCGCCTGGGCCGTTCGACCATTTCTGCGTCCACGTTGTCCGTGCCGATCGTCGTCTCTGGAAAGTCTGTCATCAGATTGGTGAGCAATATCTGCCTAGGCAGCAGGGGAAGGAACGACAGGAAGAGGGATGCGCCCGCCATGCTGAACATGTTCCCGAAGTTCGCGCTCGTCGCCATGAAAACGTACTTGAGAGTGTTCGCAAAGGTCTTCCTTCCTTCCTTTACACCATTCACGAGCACGCCCAAGTCCTTTTCGAGCAGCACGATGTCTGCCGATTCCTTGGCGACGTTGACGGCGCTGTCGACCGAGAGACCGACGTCGGCAGCGTGGAGGGCCGAGGCGTCGTTTATTCCATCTCCCAGGTATCCCACCACGTTCCCTGCCTTCTTGAGCGCGAGGATGATCCGCTCCTTCTGGTTTGGCTCAACCTCTGCGAACACATCAATCCCGCTCACCTGTCCGAGCAGCGCTTCGTCGCTCATCTCGTGCAGCTGCGGACCTGTCAGAATCCTTGGGCTCGGGAAGCCGACCTGCTGACTGATGCTCCGCGCGACCAATCGGTTGTCACCGGTTATGACCTTCAGCGAGATGCCGAGATGCTTCAGCTCGCCGATGGTCTCGGCGATCCTAGGCTTGGCCGGGTCGAAGAGGGCAAGGAATCCCACGAAGGTCATCCCGACTTCGTCGTCCTTGGTGATGAGCCTGCTAGTCCCGGCGTCCTTGTAGGCGATACCCAGGACGCGGAGACCACGGTCGCTCAGGTCCTCGAAGCGCCGCTGAATCTCCCCTCGCACCCCGGCGATCTCCACGACCGTTCCTTCCGAGGTCTCGACCGAAGCGCAGACGTCGAGCACGTTCTGCAGGGCCCCTTTCGTCACCATCAAGCTCGTACCGTCCTTCGCCACGAGGATGCTGAGCCGCTTGCGGATGAAGTCGTACGGAACTTCGTCAAGTTTTGTGTAGCCGGGCAGGTCGAGACGATTGGCCCGAATCGCTTCATCGATCGGATTTGTGAACCCCGTCTGATAGAAGGCGTTGAGGTACACGTAGAGAAGCGCCTTCTCGCTTCCCTTGCCGTCAAAACCGACGACCGACTGTATTCGTATTTCGCCCTCCGTCAGGGTGCCGGTCTTGTCGGAGCAGAGCACGTTCATGCTGCCGAAGTTCTCGATGGACGCGAGCCGCTTGACGATCACCTTCTCGGTCGCCATGTTCTTGGCTCCGCGAGCGAGGTTGATGCTGATGATCGCGGGTAGCAGCTGGGGCGTCAGTCCGACGGCGAGCGCCAGGGAAAAGAGGAGGGACTCCAGCACGGGACGGGCGAAGTAGACGTTTGTCGCGAAGGTGGCGACCACCAGCACGAGTGTGACCTCCATGAGGAGGTACCCGAACCGCCGGACGCCGTGTTCAAACTCTGTTTCGGGCGGCCTGAGCTTCAACCGGTCAGAGATCTTGCCGAACTCGGTTCCTGACCCGGTTCCTGCGACGACCACCCGGGCATTGCCGCTGACCACGTCGGTCCCCATGAAGAGGCTGTTCGTCCGCTGGCTGAGCGGTGTCTCCGGTGGCAGGGTTCCGACCGTCTTCTCGGCGGGGAAGGTCTCTCCCGTCAAGGATGCTTCGTTCACGAAGAGGTCCTTTGATTCCAGGACCAGACAGTCCCCGGGAATCAGGTCCCCAGCGCTGAGCAGGACGACGTCTCCGGGCACGACCCCCTCGACCGGAATCTCCTTCTGATTTCCGTCGCGAAGCACGGTCGCTTTGGTCTGCACGACCGCCAGGAGCTTCTCGACGGCGTTGGTCGCGCCCTTCTCCTGCCAGAATCCAAGGAAGCTGCTCGCGAAGATGATCACCAGGATGATGGACGCATTCACCGAATCGCCTAGGTAGAGCGATACGCCCGCCGCAAAGATCAAGATGAGAGTGAGCGGGCTCTTGAACTGGGCGAGCAGAAGCGCAAGCGCGTCTGTCCTTTTCCTGGGCTTCAGAAGATTTGGACCGTACCGCTTGAGTCGTCTTCTGACTTCATCGTCCGTCAGGCCTTTCGCCGTCGTCTGAAGTCGCTGAAGAAACTCAGAAGCCGGAACGCTCCAGTAGGACCGCTGGTCTTGGCTGTCTTCGCTGCTCAGAGAAATCGACCCATCTTTAGATGCCCACTGTAGGCACTACCTTACGACGAGAACAGAGCGGCTGCGCAGTGAATGCACCACTGATGACGCCACCTGAGAGAGGTTTCTTAAAACCACTTGGGCTTCACCAGCAGATCGATGCGTGAATCCGACTTCCAGGTCTATCGCTTTGCAGGGACCACGACCCTGGTCCCTAATACCGCACGGTTGGTGCTCGTTTGGTTCCGCTTCGGAAACTGGTTTATTCCCCTTCAAGAGAGCACGATTGTCCCTTCGAGAAAAGCTCCCGAACGATTTACCAGTAGACTACCGCTGTAATCCGACTGGCAGCACCACGGATCGCAGCGAAAGGTGAAGTCTGAGAAGAGCTCTGAAGGTGGTTCTCAGCAATAGTAATCGACTGCCCGGTTTATACCCTGACGGCGGTCTTGGTTCACGATTCGCATGAGCGATGTTCTGAAGATCATCCAGGAAAGGCAGTCCACACGGGTTCCCTTCGACCCGCATAGGTCGGTCAGCAGGGACGACCTGAAACAGATCATAGAAGCGGCGCGCTGGGCGCCTACCCCTCACAACATGCAGAACTTCGAAATCATCGTGGTCGACGACAAGACGCTCCTGAGAAAGCTAGGTGGTATAAGGTCATCCGTCTCCGAGTCGTTCGTCAGGGAGAATTACCGTCAGTTTTCGTTCTCGAAGAAGGAGTTGCTCCACAAGAAGGTGGGAATCCTGGGCACCTACTTCCCCCCTGCCTGGAGGGACCCCGCGAAGTTCGACGAGGTCCTGGGGGAGGAGAGCCGTTCGTCCCTGGACGACACGGTGGACGGCAGCCCTGCGGTCCTGGTGGTGGTCTACGACCCGAGGAAGAGGGCGCCCGCTTCCGAAGGGGATTTCCTGGGCATCCTGGGCCTCGGCTGCGTCATGGAGAATATGTGGCTCACGGCCCAGGCCCTGAGGATCGGCTTCCAGATAATGAGCGTCTTCGGCGGAGAGAAGGTCGAGAAGGAGGTAAAGCGCGTCCTCGGCATTCCAAGACGTCTGAAGATCGCCTATGCAATCCGTCTCGGATATCCTGTCCACCCGTCAAACAGATACCTGAGGGTGCGCCGCGACGTCGAAGGCATCGTCCACCACAACCGGTACGGGGACAAAGGCCTCCGCTAGAGAGTGAAGCCTTAACTCGCGGTTGGACGTTCCCGTCTTCTCAGAGGCTCATATGAGATGACAGGAAAGGTCGTGGTGATCACGGGAGCAAGCAGCGGAATCGGAGCCGCCCTCGCAGTGCAACTGGGCCAGCGCGGTGAACTGCTCGCCCTCGCTGCAAGACGGGAACAGGAGCTGAAGAAAGTTGCATCGCAATCGGGCGGGCGCGCTTTGCCTGTGGTCACTGACGTCACCAGGAGGAAGGACGTCGAGCACCTCAGGGACGCAGCCCTTGCCGAGTTTGGCCACGTTGACGTATGGGTGAACAACGCCGGGCGAGGGATAAACAGGCCCGTGTCGGACCTCACCGAGGAGGATGTCAGGAGTACCGTCGACGTTGTGCTGATGTCTGTCCTATACGGCATGCAGGCGATTCTGCCCCACTTCAAGGAGAGAGGCCGCGGCCACATCGTCAACGTCTCCTCGTTCCTTGGAAGGGTGCCGATGCCCAGCTACCGATCAATATACAGCGCTTCGAAGAGCGCGGTCAACGTGCTCAGCGCCAACCTCCGGATGGAGCTCCGCCCGAAGTATCCGCAGATCTTCGTATCAGTGATCATGCCCGGGATTGTCGATACCGCCTTCCATGACATCGCAAGCCCCCCTCTGCCGGCCAGGGCCGGAGAGTCGGTCTGGGGGACCAGAATTGAATCAGCCGACGAGGTCGCAGCAAAGATTGTCTCGTTGATTGACAAGCCGGTGGCAGAACTCTACACGAGCCCGGAGGCCGTCGGGCGGGTGGAAGGATACTTCAAGGACGTAGACGCCTTCGAAGAGAACCTAGCCAAGCGCCAGTCGCGGACGGGCTGAATGGATCGGGACCCAGCCTTTGTTTGTTCAGGATCTACCAAAGTCAAGCCTTGATCCGACCCGCTGCTATTCTAGATCGTTCGGGAATCTACCGGTAGATTGACGCTCAAATCCGACCCGCGGCATGTCCTTTTCTCAAGAAAGAAAGTTCAAAAGAACGATGTCTCATCTAGGAGATATCGTGGAGCAAAGCGTCACGAATGAAGATATCAAGCGATTCTTAGCATCTTTTGATAGTGACCCTAAGAATCTTCTTGCGTTGAACGCAGTGACCCAGAACGGCATTGCAGCTGTGGCTTTGAGTCGAAAAGAAGTCGATCGAATCAACTTCACATTCAGTAATCTCATAGAGTCACCGGAGGCTACTAATCAGGAGGTGTCAGGGCGGTGTTGGTTATTCTCCGGGCTTAGTCTCCTTTGCCTGGAAGCAATGAAAAAGCTGAACCTTCAGACCTTTGAACTTTCCGAGGTCTACCAGATGTTCTGGGACAAGTTGGAGAAGGCGAATTATTTCCTTGAGAACATCATCGAGACCAGGGATGAGCCACTGGACAGCCGGATGATTCTGACGCTTCTCTCTGATCCACTTTCCGATGGTGGACAGTGGGACATGTTCGTCAATCTCGTAGAAAAGTACGGGGTTGTGCCGAAGTCTTTCATGCCAGAGACAGTCAGTAGCAGCGATTCCGATTCTATGAACACTCTGCTAGCCTCCAAGCTCAGGGAATACGCGAAGTTGCTCAGAGACATGCATGCTCAGGGTTCTTCTGCAGAGGAACTGCGAAAGTCAAAGTGTGAGTTACTCGAGGAGTTCTATCGAATGCTTGCAATTCACTTAGGGAAGCCTCCGTTCAACTTTTACTGGGAGTGGCGAGACAAAGACAATGTATTTCACAGGGAGGGGAGCATGACGCCCAGAGAGTTCTACAAGAAGTATGTGGACGCTGACTTGGACGGTTTAGTCTGTCTGATAAACGCTCCAACGAAGGACAAGCCCTACAATAAGGTCTACACGGTGAAGAATCTTGGTAACGTCATCGGTGGACGTCCGATTCGTTACTTGAACGTTGACATGGAGACATTGAAGAAAGCCGCCGTCGAAATGATAAAGGACAACCATGCGGTTTGGTTTGGCTGCGACGTTGGCCAGATGCTGGAGACAGAGAAGGGTGCGATGGATTTGAACGTATATGATTATGACATCGTCTACGGAACAGACTTCAAGCTAGACAAGGCCGGAAGATTGGAGTACAGGAATAGCGAGATGACACACGCCATGGTGCTAACAGGCGTGGATCTTGATGAAAAAGGGAGACCGAGAAAATGGCGGGTCGAAAACAGTTGGGGGACTGACATTGGGAACAAAGGTTACATGTATATGATGGACAAGTGGTTCGACGAATACTTGTTCGAAATAACTGTTAGAAAGAAATATCTCTCTCCAGAGCTCTTGAATGTTCTCAACACTGAACCTGTCGTTCTTCCTCCTTGGGATCCCATGGGAACGTTAGCAAGGCGAAGTGCCGGGTAGGAATCCCAACGATTCTCGAGTTCGCGTTCTGGGACGTCCGTTCCTGCCCGGAGGCGGCGCCACGGACTTCAGACCGTGTTGCCTAGGCCGGCGTGAGCGTGAAGCCTTCCGTGATGTTGACCTGAGTCAGCATCTCCAGCGGCGTGACTATCCCCGAGCCACAGCCCTGGTCTGCACCTTCGATCCAGACCACGTACGAACCGGGAGAGAGGACGACAGCAAAGTGCGATGAGGTCACGAGCCCTGTCGAATAGACCCAGCTCGTTGGGTGGCCCTGGAACGTGAAGTCCGCCTGCTGGGCCGTGGCGACGTACGCCGTCACACCGGGCGTCCCGGCGCTGAATCCGCCTGTGAGCGTGGACTGTTCAGGCATGCTGAAGTCAAGCGAGTAGTGGCCCGCCACGCAATCGAAGCTTGAAGAAACGGTGAGGGTGGTACCGGCGGGCAAGATGACCGAGGCGGTCGAGTTCTCCTCGACAACGGTGAAGTGAAGTATCGCTAGGGCTCCCCACTCGTCTGCCCCAACGACGGTGTATTCGCCCTTGGTGAAGTTGCTGAGCGTGGAGGTGGCCATCCAGTAGCCAGAGATGCTTGTCGTCGCGTTGACACTCTCCGTAAAGCACGGGTTGGAGCCGCAGCTCCCCACGACCCCGGCCACGTCGCTGCTCGGCTCAAAGGCGTAGGAACTGACCTGTAGGATCAAGGGGCAGTTGTATACCCCGGGCTTGCTCAGTTGGAGGGCCCGTGCGCTTGACACGTTAGAGTATGTGTAGAATCCCTGGGCGACCTCGATTCCGATCGGAAGGTTGGTCCCGCAGGGACCAAGGGTCAGACCTAGAAGAGGCCAGCCGCTGGCGGAAGGGACCGTGTTCTCCGTGGGGAGAGTATTCCATTCATCAATACCGACAGAAACCGCCTGCCCAGGGCTGACCGAGGCCGGCCCCAACGACAGGCTGAGGTTCAGACCGCTTGTTGACCCGACGACCGCAGAGCCCGGTTTGGTGATCTCCGTGGCTGTCCCACGAGCCGATGTCCCGACCATGGAGACGACCCCGATCGCTGCAGAGCTGACTATGATCAAGGCCAGGAAGACGACCGTAGGTAACGAGATGCTCGACTTCATCTTGAGTCACTTGGGAGTATAGTGCCTACCTGCCTTAAGCCTACTCATAAGAACAGGTAATTTCACCATGTTGAACGGGTTCCCCCTCCTGCTTGGCCGGTTCGGGCGACCGTGCGGATGTCTACTGACAGATTACCGCTGTAATCCGACCCTCGGTTCCGCTCCTCTGCCCACTTCAGAGCCCTCCTTCGCATTAATGTGGGACCGAACTTCTCTGCAGCTAGCCCCAACAACTCGGCAGAGTGCTTCTGAACGATGCGGTTCAAGAACTCTTAAGTGATCTCGCCTCTCCGGTTCGGCTCGACCCAGGCTGAAGGTTCGGCACCGACCTAGATTGGGATCTGAGAGAGTAACTTGTTTGCCCGCCTAAGGGCAAGCCAGTAGAATAGATAAGTCACGAATCCGATTACCGCAATGCTCGCTACAAATCCTTCAACTATGCTCGAGTAGCCCAAGTTGAACACCGAAGTAATCAGAACAGGACTCAGAGAGATCCCTCCAATCAATACCGCGGAGGGGAGTGCGATCAACCCAGCCGTCTGCGAAACGAACTGAGCTCTTGGCGATTCCGAGAAATTGGGAAAACGCATTCCAAGCAGTAGCCCTACGAGCGACATTTCAAACGCTAATCCGACGGACAAGACCAAGAACAGGGGCGCAACAGCTGTAAAAGCCTTTGAACCCATAAGCGCGGTTATGATGTAGAACGCGATACCAAAGCCGGAGCCAAAGATGATTGGAGGTCCAGCTTTTCCGATGACAAAATCCTTCGTGACCACCGGTGCTTGGTACAGGTTCATGATCGATTTCCCCTCCGCCCCGACGCTAGACATTGAAAAATAGAGAGCGGTATAAGCCACTATGAACATCCCAAGATAATCAAAAAATGGAGATCCGCCCGAAGTCGTAGAGCTCAAGAACGCAACCGCGAGGAAGACTCCGGGTAGTGCGAGCAAACGCACCATCTCTCTTCTTCTCACCAGCCCGCGCAGATCCTTCTTGGTTATCGCAAGCTGCGACTGGTTGAGTATTCTGGATGCAAACCCGCGTCTTGGTGCATACGCCGAGGAAGAAATCCTGACAGAGGGCTGCACGGGAACCCAGTACCTCGACCTCGCAGCTACCGCGCTGAAGAATAGCAGTACGGCAAATCCAATCGCCAGCAGCGAAAAC
The DNA here is from genome assembly GCA_963796355.1 of uncultured archaeon. Classification (GTDB taxonomy): domain Archaea; phylum Thermoproteota; class Nitrososphaeria; order Nitrososphaerales; family Gagatemarchaeaceae; genus UBA183. The sequence goes on along the minus strand of CAWCLD010000001.1, from coordinate 394,671 downwards.
AGCGTGGAGACGAACAGGTTAGAGCTGAGAAGCGCTGTCACGGCGACGGACGCCCAGAGCAAAGGAACGAGCCAGGTCGGGCCGAAGCTCGTGGTAATTACGCCAAGAAAGTGCTCGTACACCGTCGGATAGAACAGCGCCTGAAACAGGATGATCACGATGACACCGAACAGCGCACGCAGCGCTATCGCGGCTCTTCCTCCTCGTCGGTAGAGCGAGGTCGAAAACCGATTCAGTACTGCTCTTGCAATCTCAAGGATACTTGTAGACGCAACGATTCCGAATATGGAAAGCACTGCTGCGAGCTCCCACGCCCCAAGAACCCCAAACACGTACGCAAGAGATAGTGTAGCGCCGAGGACCACCACGGGAAAGATCGAGTAGTAGATCAGGAGCGAAAGAGTCGAGGCCGCAACATATTCGCTTGCCGTGACTGGAAGCCAATTCACCGTGTCAGAGCTCGCAAACTGCGCCCCGGCGCTGACTTCGAGTGCGAGCCCTAAGACAAGAATGATTGTGAGAATCACTGCAGGCAAGATTACGATGAAGCTCCGCACGCCTCCTGAGACCGAGCTGACCTGTGAAGGCGTAGCCGAGCTGGCTATCCACGAGCCAAGGTAGTACGCGATCCCAGTTGTAACTGCAAAGCCGACGACATCGATGATACCAAGAATCAGCGGCCTCCTGAGAATAGAGCGCACGCCTATGCGACTGGTTGCCCCCACCGCGGCCGCCCTGAGCTGGGACAGCAGGAGGCTCCTTGTAATAATCCAGACCTTGTGTAAGGATATCATCGCGTGATTTCATCTACGACCGCGCGAACGTCCGAAGACCCGGTGAGGCTCAAGAAGATACTTTCGAGATTGTTGCTCCCGCTCTGTTGACTTGTGGCTTGCGCACGCAATTCACTCATTGATCCCTCCGCGAGAATCCTCCCCTTGTCGAGTATTGTTATCTTCTGGCACATCGCCTCCGCAATTTCCAGAACATGCGTGCTGAACAGTACAGTTGCCCCGTCTGAAGCAAGTTTGATTACTGTGTCCTTGACGATCTTCGCCGTACGCGGGTCAAGCCCGTTTAGCGGCTCATCAAGGATGAGGACTTTGGGCTTGTGCATGAGCGCGGCGCTAATGGCAATCTTCTGCCTCATACCAAGTGAGTACCCAGAAAGAAGGTCATTTCCCTGTTCTCTCAAGTCAAAAGCTGCAAGATACTCGTCAATCCTCTGTTTCTTTGTCTCTGTCGCTAATCCGTGGAGATCAGCGACAAAATCAAGATACTCTATCCCGGAAAGGAAATCGTAGAGGCGCGGAGTCTCGGGCACGTATCCGACAATCTGACGCACGGCAATCGAATCAGTCGAAGGATCAATTCCCTCTACGGTGACGAGACCATTGTCGGGTCGCACCAGACCAAGCAGAATCTTCATGAGGGTTGATTTTCCAGACCCGTTCGCGCCGAGAAGGCCTCTGACCTCTCCCTTTTCGATCCTGGTGTTGACGCCGTTAAGTGCCCGTACGTTCCCGTAATTCTTTGCAATCCTCTCGACAGAAATCGATATTGGCATTGTTAATTCATCGTCAGGCTGTAGCCCGCCGGAGAGGTGGCAAAGTCAGCGCAGTCCATCTGCGCATGGATATATGCGCTATCTGTGTCTCAACTTCATCCATACCAACACCAACCACCACAAATTCAGCAGGAACCAAGCCCTGGTCCTCAATGCCTGCCCTCGGTGCTATTTGTCCTCGTCTCAAATGACCGGAGACAGAAATCATTCCGCGGCACGAATCTACCGGTAAGAATCGGCAAGAGTCTCATCATTTGAAAGGTTGCGTGTTAAGGCCGAAATGTTCAGTAAGCTCATATCCGCTTCTCCTTGTGACTGCTGATTGGAGGCGTCCCTGTCTTCGAAGAATGTCTGCAAGAGCCATCACTGCGTGAGTTGCTGCTACGGAACAGAGATGCTTCTGTTGGAGGCTGATGTGCACCGAATAGTCGGGTTGGGCTTCAAAGAAGGCTCCTTTGCAGTTGAATCCGACGGCTTCAAAATGCTCAGGAACAGCAGCAGTGGGAGATGCGTCTTGCATGATGGAAAGCAGTGTACAATCTACTCAAATCGACCCTCGGGATGCAAGCTGTATCCAATCATCTTCGATGAAGGCCTCAACCATCCCGTAAAGGACGGGTTGTGCCCATACAGGGATGAGTTTGACCTCTCGTTGAGGGCCAGACGAGAGTTATCAGACGTATATCCTAGATTGGTTGACGAAAGAAGGCGCCGACATGTGGAACATCTCGGGGGGATGAAATTGAGCATTAAGAAGGAACGGCGGAGACAAAACAAAGCCACTGACGACTTAAGAGCGCGCGCGCTAACAGCGTCTCATCCACGGCGACAGCGGCCCTGAAGAGAAATTGAATCTGAAACAATTGCCTGGATGGTGAAGACGCCGGAACCACATCTGGTCCGAATTATTTCGTGGTACCTCGACCGATTGCGTGTGGACTAGCCCGCTGCGGTTGTGTCATCATCTCTGCCCGTACCGAAGAACCGAGACCCAGGTTTGCTCGGGAATTGCCGGTAAACTACAGTATTGATCCGACAGTTGATTCAATTTGCGTTGAACCCACTCTCTCGTTAGTCATTCTTCCCCCGTGGAAGCCTTAATGTCCAAGCGAAATCCAACAACGTGCCTTGCACGTCGAGGTCTCTTACGTCGTGAAGGCGCAGCGGGAGAAGGTCTACGCGGCGTACACCGACTTCGAAGCGTGGCCGAAATGGTCGAGACAGGCGACCACCGTGAGGGTGGTTGGAAGGGAAGGAGGCATAGTCAGTATCGAGAGCGAGACCGTGTCTGGTGGGAGGTCAAGCATCACTGTGGCGAAGCTGACGCTCTCGCCTCCTGAAGGGGTCGAGACAAAGGGCGAGAGGAGGCTCACAAGGACGAGGAGGACGGTCAGGTTCGAGGATGTCCCCGAGGGGACAAAGGTTACCGCCGTGCTGGACGTCTGGGTCAAGGGGCCTTGGGCCTGGATCTTCGCGCCGCGAGGGAAGGATGAAGCGGAGTCGTTCGCCCGGGAGGGGCTGAGGTCTTTCGCCGAGTATGTGGAGAGCCTGCCGTAGCCAATCACAGAGCGTCGAGCCTGGGGCTCAGAACGAGGTGCGCCCAGATGGACTTCATGAATCCGAGTTGATAGTGCATCGACCCAGAATGATTCAGCTTTCTTGGACGTGCTGAACGCTGGCGCTACTGGTAGAGAAGCGTCGGCTCAGTGTTGATGTACCCTTTCTCGCCTTTTGCCTTGACGTACCCGTCATAAGCCAGGAGTATTGCCAGGATCAAGGGGACCAGCCCGAAGGTGAAGATTCCTAACAAGACATCAACAAAGAAGAAGACGATAACAAAGAGAACCGTGGGCAAACCAAAGACCTTCCTGTAGCCAAGGTAGAGGTAGCCGAGCCCTATGAAGAGGTTGAGGAATTCAGCTATCATTGGGTCCTTCCTGTTGCCTTGTGGAACAGGGGGCGGCGTAATGTTTGCTGGCTGAGATTGCTGAGGGGGGATCGCACCGGATGGGTTCCTCAGTGAGTTGCCACACTTGCCGCAGAATGAAGCATCATCAGAATTGGAAGCACCGCACTTGCCGCAGAACACGTTATGGGGGGCGTTTTTGAATTACTCAAGAGTTCGAGAATGAATTATACCAGAGATTTGGAGAATCGCGCACCGACCTGATTCGCTCCTTCGCGTCTGTCTTTGTGTGCGGTTTTTGAGTCCAAGGTGACGCGTGATTACTCGGCTTGCTTATTACGGCGTTGGATGGTCTTTGGGGTTAACAGATGAGCCTGCAAGAGATAATCGTCCTCATCCATGATGGGGAATACGGAAGAGCTATCTCTTCTCTTGAGCACGAAGCTTCCAACGAGAGCAGGACTCCACTCGAAAGAGCCGAGTACTGCACGTGGCTGGCTGAATGCCACAAGAGACTCGAGGATTACAAGATGAGTGGTGATTGGTATCTTGAAGCTGTCAAGAGGGTCCTTTCGCAGCAGAAGGACCTGAAACTAAAGGCCAAAGAGGCTCTACCGGCATGCGAGAAAGCGCTCGAATGCTACAGACAAGGCGGAGACTCGGTAGACGTTCTCGTGGCTGCTAAGCTCAAGCAGAGCCTTCTCGAACTCACCAAATAGCCCAACCCCACCGGGCCCACCATCCCTTCATCATCATATCTGTCGGGGGACCTACCCGGAATGACAAGTCCCGGCTAGATCGTTCTACTCCTCGCAGTTCTTGCGCCTCAGAGGTAGGGAGTGGGTGACGCCTGCACTCGCGTTGCTTCCCTTACCATTTCGATGGCGTCGTTCCCATTCGGATAGTATGCCCTGATGACGCGACCTGTCTTAGAAAAACCAAACTTGTGATACAGGTGAATTGCAGCTTCATTACTCACATCGACGAGCAGGGAGATTCTCCGGTGCTTCCTGGACAAGTGCTCGATGACCGACCCCATCAACCTCACTCCCACTCCTCTCCTCCTGAAACTTGGCGTAACGGCCGTTGACTGAATCATCCCCTCTTCCCCTATGCCTGTCCCGATTATGTATCCTACAACTGAATCGCCCGAACATGCCACAATGAAGCCTTTCCCCGCGAGCATTAGGAAGTTGATGAATGCAATTGCAGAATAGGGGTTCTCCGGAAAAGATCCCAGTTCTATGACACGTATTTGATCGAGGTCGGCATACGTGCACGGTCTGAGTGAGATACCTCGTTCACGGTCAGGTTTACTCATTCAATGACCTTGGAAATCTCAGAGCCCCTGTATCGTGGACGCCAATACAGATAATTGATTATTACTGCGAGTGTTGCAGGAATGATGATTGCGAAGACCATCACGGGAACGACATTCCGCGTCGCTCCGCCCTCCCGTATCAACAGAATCGCAGTCACGACTGAAATGAATAGAGTAACGACGGCCACGATAATCAACCTGGTGACGAGACTTATCAGAGGACCTTTGTGTTTTCCACCTGCAACGAAGACTGGTAGTTCTTGTCGCTTTGTCTCTGCCATTCGATTCGACTTTTTCGGCCCATCGCAAGATAAGCCTTCGTCAGCCAGATAGCGTCTAAATGGGCGCGAATCCCACCTGGCCCGTTCCATCACTTCATCCACTGGTCTGTTTGGAGACGCCTACGCAGAATGACAATACGAGGTCAAGGCGCCACGCTGTGGAAGTAGTTTGGGGGCGAGACATCTCTTTCTTTGCCATTAGCAATAAGTAACGACCCTTTCGAATTCCACCACCGTGTATCGATATCTCATCTTCTACCTCGATGGCACGGTGACTGACTCGAAAGCGGGAATCGTGAAATCCGTAAATCACGCGCTCGAGTCGTGTGGTTTCCCCGAAGTCAAGCAGGACCGAGACCTTTCATGGTTCGTGGGTCCTCCACTACGGGAAGGTTTCAAGGAACTTGTAGGGACAACCGACAACGCGCTCGTAGAAAAACTGGTCGCGACATATCGCGAGAGATACGCGACAATCGAGTTGTATGAAAGTGTACTTTACCCAAGAATCGCTGAACTGCTCAACGACCTCTTCGACCGCGAGAAGGTGCTGATTCTGGCGACCTCCAAGCCGACTACTTATGCCAGGAAGATTCTGGAGAACTTCGAGCTGGGTAACCTATTCGACAGGATCATCGGCAGCGAGCTAGACGGAACCCATTCGAGCAAGGAAGAGGTCATCAAGCTTGCAATCGGTGCCTACGGTGGCCCGACCTCCGGCTATGTTGTGATTGGAGACCGCGGGGATGACATCATCGGTGCTAACAGGAACAGCATCGATTCGATTGAAGTGCTCTATGGATACGGTACGGCATCCGAGGTCGCGGAATCGAATCCCACATTTATTGCGAAAACCGTAGAGGACATCCGAGCGATACTACTCTCGACCTAATCGGCATTCATGGGGGGGAAATCGTGCTCTATCGGTTGATCTGAGCGTCTAGCACATGCCGCGGCCGCCTTCACTGTGTAGTCGAAGGTCTCTTCCTGACTCCTTTCGAACATCTCTGGTGCAAGCCACACCTCCAGCCCTTGCTTGAGGGTGTCCTCAGCGGCAGCCATCACCCTCTCGATATCAAGACCTTGAATCTTGACTGCATTGCAGTGGAGGTCGTCCTCGATAATCTCCAGCTCGCGGTGCGCAACCTTCGCGTCAAACGTTGGACGCATTAGATGACCTTCGAGCACCCTCCCGACATCGTAGTTGACTCCCTTACGTTTCATCATTCGGCTTGGGCGGGCTGTCTTGATACACCCTTCAGTTCGATGACCTCACTTCAGGGCCCTCCTCGTCATGAATGCGGGACCATACTTCTCTGCGATTAGCCCCAACAACTCGCCAGGGTGCTTCTGAACGACGTGGTTCAAAAACTCTGAAGCAATCTCGCCTCTTCGGTTCGGCTCAGATTCGAAGACCCTATCGGCGAGCTCCATGCAGGTCTCGCATTCGGGGATCATCTTGACCTTGGCTAGCTCTCTTAAGGCAGCCAGCTGTCTCTCAAAGTGCTTACTGACTTTCTCGAGCCTTTCTTTCTCCCTTAAGGTATTCAGCAGGTCAAGCCTCTCCTGAGGGGAGAAGCCTGGGGAGTAGGCGCACAAGTCGGCTAGCTTGCCGGGCGTTTCAGCGCTCCTCAGGGCATCGATGATTTCGGGCTGAATACCGGGAATCAGCTTGACAAACTCGTCGATTTGACCGAGAACGACTTCCATGATTCTCGACTTGCCCGTGGAAGCATCGTCGATCTCTTTCGCCTTCGTGAAGCGGACCCTCGCATACGCTCTCTCCTCAAGGACCTTCTCAACACGCACCCTCCACAGCCCCTTCACTGACGCGTTCACACCTCCCTCGGCCACAGCCGCCTTTCGAACGAGCGCAAGAGTGCCTACTGAACCAGTGACATCTTTCGAATTGTGGCTAGGTATGAAAACGACAAGTTGACGCTCCTTGACCGCCTGGAGCATGGCAGCTGTGTTCCTCTGGTCTCGGGCGGTTATCGTAACTTCGGAATAAGGAAAGATAACCACGTCTTCTGCCAGCAGGGCAGGAGCTTCGTATTCCCGCGACGATGACTCTTCGGCTATAGACCCTCACCATCCTTCAGCAATCTGCTCTAGCGAGAGCGAATGGGCATTATTGATTTTTTCCCTTTACCCCGTTGCAGGATGTTGCTGATCATTCCTTCTTTCACCTCCTGAATCTTCTCTAGCGTCTCGAGCGCTTCGTCAATGTGCTTTTTCGGATTGAGTTGGGATAAGAAAATGTGCCTAATCATGCCTTTCCTATCAATAGATGTCCAAACGGCCAGCCTTCCGACCGTTCTTCCGCGGTCGGGCTCGTCAAGAGATATCTCCTTGCGTGCAAAGGTATGTTTGGTGATGGCGTTCTACTGTGTAGTGCCAATTAGGCAGCTTCTGGAGGCTCTTCTCTCTCGTTGCGCGTTCTAGACACCCTGTAGAGTACGAACCCAACCAAGAGGGCGGCGAAGACCGGTAGGAAGGCGAACCCCGTGAGAATAATCGGCTGTCGTGCTATATTGTCCAGATGCGAGGCAACATCGGCCTGGACAGCGTTTGGACCAGGCATGAGAACCCACCCTCCCTGGCCATTGGTCGAGTTCGAACTAGTAGTACCTACCCCAGATGGGATGTACCAGATACCACTCGCGTTTGTCTTGACGTATTGCACCGAAGTACTGGTAGTGGTCGTCAGAACAGGACCCGTAGTGAACGAGGCATACAGCCCACTGTACGAGCCTAGGCCTGAGCCAGCCAGGGTTACGCTCAGCCCCAACAGGACCCCTGCTATGACCCCCAACGCAGACCTTCCAGACCTCATGGATACACACTGACGCGCACTACGTAATTAGTTCTATTCGTCAGAACGGCTTCTTCCTCCAGACCCTCCGTGCCTCGTGCCGTTCCGCCCGCAGTTCCTATCAATGCGTGCGTGTTCTGCGGCCCAGAACGGTCGTTCGATACCATAGGTATAACTCCCCTCTCCCCCAATAGGTCTGAGAAGAATGCATTTGCAAACCATGAGAACGAATCGCACTTCACGGAGAGCGACAGCCTCGGCGCTGTCGGTCATGCTAGTGACCATCATCCTCCTTAGCCTCACCGGCCTTCCCGCACTTACAGTTCACGCCACTTCATTCAACGCAGTACAGATCTTCGTGGGCAACAGCTCAAGCCTGCAGTACACTTACTCCTACTCAGCGTACAATCAGACTGGGAGCCTGGTCGGATCATACGAGTCTTCCTACCCAGCCGCTGCATTCGAGCTTCCAGCCGGAGGGTACCTCTTCACTGTCTCAGCGCTTCGCGAAGGGTACAATCCATGCTTACTGTGTGCGCAACCGATGCTGCGAGCGGGCGAGGCCGAAGGTAACGCCTTGGGCATTGACTCGAGCGGCAATTCAACAAGCACCTCAAGCGGCAATTCAACAGTCGTGCCAGTGTATCTCATCCAGCCATCCTCGCTGTACGGGTATGCTGTCAAGACCGTAAGCGGCCCAGTCACTTTCACAATCCAGATTCAGAACGTCACCTCGCTACCCACGGATCCTGTCACAGTCAAAGTCACCTTTGCCAACGGGACTGCCGCAGTCGGAGCCGATGTATCTGCTTCAATAGTCGGCCAAGACTACTACTGGTGGAACGCCGGCTCGAGTGTCGTAATGTCGAACCAGACCAACAACCTTGGAATCGCCCAACTGGTCCTTCCGCAGGCGCCGGCAGTAATCACTGCATGGGACTGGGTTCCGGTCAACCTGCCTATGAGCAACAACACGGTTCCGACCAAGATCGGGGGTCAACCGATCAACGTCACCGTCTACTGGCAGACGACCTACGTCGGCCTGTCAGCATCTGCAATGGTCATCCCACCCGAGAGCAGTGTCAACCTGACCCTTCACTATCAACAGCCAGAGAACTGGGTAATGCCTGGGGGGGTCGAGACTTCCACAGCCAACTCCTCAGGAGCGTCCAACGGAACGATTGCCAGCCAGCCCACAGGCGTGCCATCGGCAGTGCAATCCGCTCCTTCCCAGACGGGATCCCAAAGTCAGTACTACATTCCGTCGGCGATACCTTCGATTGAGGCCGCCCTCGGCACGACAGGGTCGACAACGACGTCCTCCCATGCGATTCTGGGCGGGGGCGTGACCACTGTTGCGATAGGGGCGACAGCAGTAATCCTGGCTGCGCTGGGAGTTGCGGTCGTCATCTTGCGGACTCGGCCGCATCGCCAATAGGCTGCCGGCCCGAAAGGGCGCAGCCTACCCCCTTTTTGACGAGTTCTCGTTTTGGTTCACCAAGAGAGGCAAAAACGCACCCTCGTCAAATCACTGCTCGACGCCCAGCAGTGTGTCTTGCCTTACGCGACGCGAATCCTGCAGTCAGGCAGACCAACGCCGTCGCCGCGATTTCGAGACTGGGTCGCCATTTACTAACAATGACGCCAATTGCTCCGACCAAAAGGGGCAATTTGAGCATCACCGGGATGAAATCTGCATCTCGACCTTGCTTCCGCCCGAGTGATACGCAGCCATCTATTTTCTCTGTTGTCTAACGCTACTCGCCGAGACCACCGCTGAATCAGCGCGCGCGCCGAGTTGCGCAAATTCTATTGCCGGGTCACGCAGCGCGGAGGAACGCCCCGACCTCCCGGAAGACGCTGACGACGGACCCGTTCTTCATGGCCTTGGTCCTGGCCCAGCAAAATACCACCGAGCGGCTGAGGCCTTCTTGGATCTTCAGCCTAGAGCTTTCCAAGTCTCATAATGAGGACCTTTGATTCCAGGGGGAGATCTTCTGCTTCTGGAAAGGTCGGAGTCCTCACAGGCTGAGATTATTCCTCTTGTCCAATCATGTGAAAATGGGCAGAGAGTGGGTTTATGGGCGTTTCCGACCGTAACCCACGCTCTTCTTCTCTTCTTCTCGCTTAGCGCTTCTTCGTCTTCGCCTTCAGTGATGCCTTGGAAACCGCACTGCTCCTGACTGGAGCAGTCCTGCGCCTATACGTCCGGGTCGGCTTCTTAGAGATGGATGGTGCTCCGAAGGAAGTGACAGACGGCGCGGCGTACTGGACTGGGGCAGGAGTCGGCTGCACAGTCTCATAGATTGCCTGGACTGGGGACGGAGCAGGCTCAGCCACGGTCGTTGCCACCGCGGCCGGAACCCCCACTGCCTGCTCCGTCGGCGTAGCGGAAGACTCGAGTGACGTCACTGAATCGATGGATCCCTTCCTCCTTGGGTGTCCCAAGTAGCCCTTTGGTGCCACGAAGAGCACCACAAAGACGCCATAGAGGGCGCCAAGCAAGATAGTCACCAGTGCTAATTCAGGGACCATTGTTGATGCCGATACGGGTTGCAGGGACTCTTGAGAGCTGTAGTCAATTCCGTTAAAGGGAATTGTGAAGAACGACATCGTGTAGGCACTGTTATCATGTGCGAGAAGCATATTGGTAACCTGTCTGGTCCTGAATCCTGGCCGAACTGCTTACATAAGCAACGCAGTCACGGGGTGAATGTGTCCGACTTCCTGTCAGCTGGGCAAGTTCCGCGGACGGACCTTGAAACGAGCCGTAACGACAGATTCCCCCGCACTGATCCGCGGCTCAACAAGAAACATCTTCCTCACAAATTCTTGGAGAGCACTTCTCTCGACGATGCTCCACTTGGGACCAAAGTCATGATGGAGGACGATTGTGTAGGTGTCCTCTTCCTTTGTTACTTTCGTTCGTAATCTGTCAGGATTTATTTTGGATCTCATGTTCAGGACCTCCAGTACCCTTTCCGGAGAGGAGTCTTGAAGCCAGAACTCCGCCATCTCTTTCCAGGTTGCGAACAAGGCCTCTTGCCCTATTCGAACGAGTGTCTCGTCATCCAGCTCCTCGATTAGCCTCATGAAAATCGGCCTGTGTAACGAAATGAAGCCAAATTCCCTTGCCTTCAGATCCCAATCGAAATACTGACTAAGAATCGAGTTGGCTAGCGCGTTGACGGTCGTGCCTTCGTCAGCGGCTTCCTTCTGAAGAGAACGTGCTAGCGATTCCGAGAACCTTAACGTCCGAAGATGGGTCCTGCGCTTGTCCATGCCAGTGTTTGACAAAAGAATGGCCTCTGATAGAAAGGGCTGCCCCCCTTACTTATGTTTGTCCGTAGAGTATCGGATGTACTGCAAAGTGGACGTCTCGTATAAGTGGGACGTTCCCGGTCAAGGAGATAAGAGGGGGAATCACTGCAAGCCACAAGGCTACTGAGGCCCCGGCAGGAAAAGAAGACCACAGCTTCTGTCAGTAAGGAAATTAGATTCGAAAATGGAGACTACTTCGGACTCGTATTCCCTGCTCTTAGTGTGAGATTAGTCAACAACTCCAATGGCCGTTCTCGAGAACTCCCGGCAGCGTGCGACGTCTGTGGGAGATCCATCGAAAGCTATCCATTCATTGCCAAGCACCATCACAGCTACCGGAGATATCACCTTCTCTGTGCCTTGAGAACCGGCGTGGTTCAACCACTGAAACTCGACAGGAATACCGCCGAGACGGTATCTGATTGGCTTGTTGGAGCCACTCACGCCAAGAACATCAAGCTCTATGATGTGTTGGCATAAGGCGAGGCAGCGATTCTGACGGTATCCCAATCCGAGGTAGATGGATTCAGCAGCCAAGGTTTGGCATCCAAGCGGATTCGGGCGCATACATGAACTGTAAAGGCCCGGCCGGGGGCGAACGACTCTGCCATCTCCCTCTCATGCCACCCCACAACGGCCTTATCATGCGACTCCATGCTTGACTGAAAGGAGACCTTGTCCCAGAACGAGCGCAGACTCGTGGTGATGAATAGACACGCTTCCGCTCAAATGGGAGCGAAGCATTGTAGGGTCCCGGCCCCCAAGCGCGTCCGAAGTTGGAATACGGTCCCATCTAGTAGCAAGACGTAATTAAGACTCCTGAGTATTCCCATGCGGCGTTGCCCAAGCCAAAACACCCTGTGGAGGATAGTGGAATCAACTTCGAGAGATCAGCCTACTTCGGTCTGTCACTCCCAAGCCATTCGGTAGCACTTGTTAAGCACGCCGGCGGTCGTTCGGCACCTCTGCCAACGTGGTGTGACGTCTGTCAGAAGGTCATAAGCGACTACCCCTTCATTGCCAAACACAGTAATTATAGGAAATACCATCTCGGACGTCGCAGGAAGTATCATCTCGCTTGCGCCTTGAACGTAGGATTAGTGTCGCTCATTCCGATGAAAGCCTGAATATTGCGTGCCCCGCCGAATTTCACTTCGTGTGCTGTGAAAGTGTGAGAAAGAGCGTGTAGCCAGATCTGGTGCTCCTGAAGTGCCTCTCCCTGGATTCTGACTAGGCTAAGGCCTTCGATGGGATGTACCTGGAGGGATAGTTGACGTTTTCGCTGTCCATCCTGTCAGACACGTTCTGTACCCCCGGATTCGTCTCAGTCGCCCGTGTATTCGTCTGGCTGCGGGAGGCGCGTCGTAGTCGAGAAGGAAGGTACCCTCATGCTCCAGAAGTATGTCACGGCAGCGAACAGGACACATGCAACAAGGATCAGAGCTAAGCCTGCAAAACTCGTAGCATTTGAGCGTACGCAGAGAAAGTGGTAACAGGGACCCAATTCGGCTTGTGACAATTCTGCAACAATCCCGGTCAGAAGTAGAACGAGGGCTGACACCATCACTATCGAGCCCTTCGTCCGGACATCCATCCGTCCTCTCCTCTCCTCTCATGCGTCGAAACCTGTGTCTTAAACACAAGGAAGTATCCAATATCGTCGACAACTGACCCGGAGGTTGAGTGCCGAGTCTCTGGTTCCTCTGGCCTGAGCTGCGTGCTCCAAGTCGCGGCCATAATGTACACGGACATAGTCGGCTCTCGGTCGTCATCGTGATATCGCGTCTGTTTGCCAGACGCAGCCTTCGAATCGGCAAACAAGCCCCGGCCTAGCACGCAATTCTCTTTGTTGAGGTGCCTGCGTAGAATGACAAGGTCCGGCCGGGGCGCCTCATGGGGATTGGGGCCCATGAATTTGATATTCGATTGTGACTTTAACGCGAGTCCCGTCGGGCTCGAACCCATCCCGCCGGGATGGGCAAACAGTTTCAACCTGAAATGGATTTGAACAATGGACTTCGAAAGTATAGCCGGGCAGCTACTATTCGAGTTCTCGAATAGGAGGGACTGACGTGTGGCCAGTCCCACGGGGCAAGGTTTACGTTTCTTTCGGGTTCTTCTAGCCTGTCCCCACCCACGTGATTACGGTAATCGAGTCCTTCGATTCGGTTTCTGTCATTCTGGCGACCGGAAAGAACGAGGCAACCAAAGATAGAGGGAACCATGGATGGTGCTTTCGTTAGAACCTACAGAACCAGTTGTCGTCGCGGAGAAAGGCTCTGCCGACGTTGAGGTCCCTTCCTTTTCTAGCTCGATGTTCAGTCTCAAACTCGCCCCAATCCATGTGCCTGGAGTCTAGGCCGGGATCCGAAATCCTCCGGATTCGCGGGCTCTGACCTCCGGGCCCTCGTCGGCGAGAACTGTCACGGGTCGGGAGTCTGCAAGTGCCTGCTAAGGTTCATTGACTTTAACGTGAAGATGCCGAAGCCCAACAACGTGAGGGACAGGAACCACACGCCGTCCAATAGCACCATCCCCGCGAGAGCTATCGCCGCCGTGGCTAGGACTCCTTCGATAATGGCATTCCTGTCGTTCGTCAAGTGTCGGAAGTAGGACTTCTTCGTCGCCTCGCCAGATCCACCGTGGGGTGTCCTGTACGAGAAGAACCCTGGCCTGTCGAAGACCCCGTAGAAGAAGGCTATCGACCCCAGACTGAGCATTGCGCCCGTGGCATAGCCAAGAAAGGGGATTAGTATGACGTTGCGAACCGTCATCAGGCCCTGCACCCAGAGGGCCCAGGCTCCGGACGCCAGCGAGATTGCGAATGGAACCGCGACCATGCCTATGTAGACCGGGTTGTTGAATATCGAATATGCAGGCTGAACGACGCCCGATATCACAGCGAACGCGGATAGGAAGGTGACCATGATCCAGCTGAACCCAGAGAAGGGACCGAGGAGCATCAACAAGAGCCCCGCCTTCGTTCTCACGCTGACGTCTGGCGCGCCGATGATGCTCCTCCAGTACTTTGCGATACATCTCCACCACCCTTGCGAAGTCCTAGCGACCTGCTTCTTCCAGGCCTCCAGGGTGGAAGGGTCCTCGCTCATTATCTTCACATTGCTGAGATATACGCCCCGCTTTCCCGCGAGGTACATCTTTATCGAGACATCACCGTCGTCGGCTATCCGCTCGTTGGACCACTGTCCCACGCCCCTCAGGTCCTTCGTCCTCACAAGAGCGAACCCACCCTGGAAGGAGAAGGGAACATCGATGCGGTACGCTCCCATCTTCGACAGAGTGTCTCCTATGTCCTGATAGAGAGCGAACAACCTAGTTATCAAATTGTAGTTCCTGTTGTAGTGTCCGTACCGGAAGGAGACGAAGGACGCGCGTGGATGGCTCTCCATGGCGTCTATCCCCTTACTCAGAACATCCGGGGGCACTATGGAGTCAGCGTCGAGCAAGAGCACAAATTCCCCTACGACTTGTTGCATGGCCTTGTTCAGGGCGCCGCACTTGAAGTTCTCCCGGTTCGGACGCCTGGAGACGATGGTCGTTATGCCTGTCTCGTTGAGTTCACGTACCTTCTGGTCAACTATACCTACAGTTTGGTCGTTGGAGTCGTCTGCTATTACCACCTGGAGCTTGTCCTTCGGATAGTCGAGGTTCTTCATGGCTTCCAGCGACCGCTCAATCACATACTTCTCGTTGAATGAGGCGATGAGTATCGAAACCATCGGATGGCTCGTAAGCTGGACGTTGCGGCTCTCAAGGTCCCTGGGGTACTTCGTCGAGGTCCCGAGCAAGACCAGCCAGTAGTACTCGAGCCCCAGCACCGGCACGGTGATAGCTAAGGTAACTATCTCAACGAGAAACCAGATTGGAATAGCCAAGCCAGCACCCGAGTAACCCGTCTGAAGTATCCCCCTCCCTTATGTAAGTCTTTGTGGAAGAGGGAAGGCATCATTGCCCCGACCCCCTCCAGACAGACCCATTTCGAGCTTATTCTGGGAATTGGGGGCAGATTCGAGCTCACGTTGGTCCTGCTGGCCTCGCGCTCCTAGGCAGTGGAATCTGGTACCGGCCCTGGAAAGACCTTGTCAAGCTCTTGCAGGTCCTGCGCCGATAGTCTCCAACCGCTCGCCTCAAGATTCTCCTTCACGTGGACCGGGTTCGCTGCTCTCGGAATCGGAAAGACATTCGGTTGTGAGGTCAGCCAGTTCAACGCAACCTGCGCAGGACTCTTCGAGTACTTCTCGCAGAAGACACGGAGCTTCTCCTTCTCACTTGCGAGCTTGCCGTGTCCCAGCGGAAAGTAGGCCAGAACGGCAATCCCCTCCCTCCTGCAGTAGGGAATCACGTCCTTCTCAATCTCCCGGTGTAGCAGGCTGTAGCTCATCTGCGTGGAGGCAAGCCGAGCCTTCTTCAGAGAAGCATTCGCCTCCATCATCCGCTTCAGGGAGAAATTGCTGACGCCAATCGCGCGTATCTTGCCCGCCTCCTGAAGCTCCTCCATCGCTCCCATCGTCTCCCGAATTGGAACGATGGGATTCGGTTGATGAACCTGATACAAGTCCACATAAGAAGTCTTCAACCGCCTCAGGCTCCTATCCAGAGCCCTGAACAGCGCCCTGCGCCTAAGATGCGTGAGGGTAACCTTGGTCGCGATGAAGAGATCCTCGCGCTTGTATCCTTGAATCGCCTCTGCGACGAAGGGCTCCGAGTTGTACACCTCCGCCGTATCAATCATTGATATTCCACCGGCCAGGCCTGCCTTTATCGCCTCGACCTTGCGGGCCGCACCCCTCTTCCAGCCGAGTCTTGCCGTAAGGATCCAGGAGGAGTCGTAGAAGGTGCCCATGCCGATCTCAGTGACGTTGCGCCCTGTCTTTCCGAAGACCTTGAATTCCATGCTGTGCTCCTGCTCTTCTCGGCTAAGAATTTTTTCCTAGCTCCATCTGAGACGGGTGACACCCTCTAGGGGTCGGACTCTACCGGGGCGAATAACGGCCCTCAAACAGGAGCAGCCCCTGAATGGTCCACAGCTTCCAAAACCAAAACCCCCGAGTTTCTGTCCGTCGGTCAGGAATCTTGACAGGAGATCCCGTCTCGCTTCAAGAGATAAATCGAGTCGCGCGCATAGCCAACAGAATGCAGCCGACCTACCTTTCGTACGACAAGGGGAGCATCCTGGTGAGAAGCGAAGCCAAAGTCCCCTATTCGGTGTGGGACGAAAGGGTCGGGGCCTTCAGGGCGCCTGCACTCTACTACGGTGAGATAGTAGAGTTCCTGAAGAAGAGTGAGCTCTCGACGATCAAGGACGGCGTCGAGGAGCTGCCCCCATGCCCCGAACTGAGGTGCAAGAGCATGGAGATGAGGGCGTACCAGAAGAGGGCCCTCGAATCCTGGGACAGAGCAGGGAGAAGGGGGGTAATCGTACTCCCCACGGGCGCAGGGAAGACAGTCATTGGAATGAAGGCAATCGAGCTTGTCAACCAGCCCGTCATCGTGATTGTCCCGACACTCGACCTGCTCAATCAATGGAGGGGGAAGCTGCAAGAGGAGTTCGGTGTGGAGGTCGGCGCCTATGGAGGGGGAGAGAATGCTATCAGAGCGGTTACGGTCTGCACCTACGATTCCGCCTATCTGAGGGCCGGAGAGCTCGGCAACAGGTTCGGGCTCCTCATCTTCGACGAGGTTCACCACCTCCCCGCCGAGAGCTTCAGGCAGATAGCAGAGATGTTCACCGCTTCGTGCAGAATGGGCCTCACTGCTACCTACGAGAGGGACGACATGCTGCATCTCGAACTCCCGAGGCTGATAGGAGGCGTCGTCTACAGACTGCGACCCGAGGACCTTGCGGGAAGGTACCTCTCCGAATACACGATCGACAGGATCAACGTCGAGTTGACCACGGAGGAAGAGGAGGAATACAGGAGGAACTACAGTGCATTCACGGGCTATTTGGAAAAGAACCGGATGTGGCTGAGGTCGCCTCTGGACTTCCAGAGGTTCATCATGAGGACATCGAGGGACCCTGAAGCGAGGCAGGCCCTGCTCGCAAGGAACAGGGCGATAACGATTGCGTTCAACTCCCAGGCAAAGGTTGACAGGCTCGAGGAGATACTGCATTCGAACCCCGACGACAGGATACTGATCTTCACGCAGCACAACGACCTGGTCTACAGGATATCGAGGAGGTTCCTCCTGCCGTTCATAACCCACACGACGAACAAGGAGGAGAGGTACGAGGTGCTCAAGGGATTCAGGGAAGGAAAGTTCAGGGCCATCGTGACTTCAAAGGTTCTGGACGAGGGGATCGATGTGCCGGAGGCGTCCATAGGTGTCATAGTGAGCGGGACGGGAAGCTCGCGGGAGTTCATACAGCGACTCGGGAGGCTCTTGAGGAAGAGCAAGGGGAAAGGGCGGGCCAGGCTGATCGAGCTCGTGTCGAGCGAGACTTCAGAGACCAGGACGAGCAGCAGAAGAAAGAGGAGCAAGGGAAGGTCCGGGGCTGCGAAGCAAGTCGCCGGAGCGTTCCCAGGGGAGGAGACCGGCGCGGTGGAAGAAGACTATGGCCTCATGGATGAGGTGGTCGAGCAGCAGTAATGCTCCCCTCGAACCTCCTCAGGGCAAGGATCTCCAAGGGCAAGATAAGCCCAGTCTACGTGAGCATCGATCCAGAGGCTGTGGCTCTGGCCGCGAGGATCATCGGCGATTTCAAGGTCGGGCTTGGCAAGAAGAAGGGAGAGCTCCTCGAGAGGTTGAAGGAAATCGAGGACGAAGGTCACGACTTCAAGCTCGTCAGGGGTATGTCGGCCCTACTCGAGAGGAGGTGCAAGTTCGAGGTCGAGAGCGAGACGAACCCGATGGCGGCGAGGATGGCCGTCTTCGAGGCAGCGAGCAGAGCGAAGGCCGCGAGCTCTGACGAGACGAAAGCCGTGATTCGAAGTGTATCGACGAGGCTCGGCGTCTCCCCCGAGGCCCTTGAGCGGGCGCTCTTCAGCGACCTTGAGGATGAGCTGATGATGAGGGACTTCATGCCTCTCAACGCCGAACTGCTGATCAGGCGATACAACCTCTCGCTCATGCAGACCCTGCTGTTCAAGTCGCTGAGAGTCGAGTTCACGGCCTCCGGAAACTGGAAGAACATCTTCAGGGAGGTGAAGAGGCAGGGGCTGATGTACTCCGTGGAGGAACAGCGCCCGGGTTACAGAGTCTCCCTCGACGGCCCCCTCTCCCTCTTCAAGTTCACAGAGCGGTACGGCACTTCCATCGCAAAGGTACTACCACGGATAGTCGCGTCGGAGAAATGGAGCGTCAAGGCAGAGATACTCGCTCGGAACAGGGGAGGGAGGGTGTACGCCTTCGAGACAAACAGCGAGGAGGTCGATGGCCTCATCGTCACGAATGGGGAAGAGAGGGCCGACGCCGGCGGAAGACAGGCGAGTGGGTTCGATAGCACGGTGGAAGAGAGGTTCGCCAATACGTTCCTCACTTCCTACGGATCTCTGGGGTGGGTCCTGAGAAGGGAGCCCGAGCCGCTGGTGGCCGGCACCCACGTTCTCATCCCCGACTTCAGCCTGGAGAAGCACGCGGTAAAGGTCTACCTGGAGATTGTCGGCTTCTGGACCTCAGAGTATCTTGAGAGGAAGCTGAGCAAGCTGAAATCGATAGAAGGAGTTGACATGATCATAGCCGCTGACGAAAGCCTCGCCTGTTCTAAGCTTGAAAGGCTGAGGGACAGGGCCGAGGTGATATACTACCGGAAGGACGTGCCCCTGAAGCCGATCGTTGAGCACCTGAAGGAAAGGGAGAGCTCGATCCTGAGGGCGCAGGCCGGCGGAATCGAGAAGGGCTCCATCATCCTGAGCGGGGACATCGTGACCCTCGAGGACATTGCAAGAGAGAAGGGCGTTTCTTTGGAAGCCCTCGGTCTGGCCCTCCGGGACTTCAGGCCCGCCAGGCACGTGAGGGTGGGCAACCTCTTCATCTCGGAGGAGAAGCTTAGGGAGCTGGACGAGAAGCTTGGCAAGATCGAGAAGCTCACCGAAGCACTTGCGCTGATCGAGTCCTCGGGCGTTAGGGAAAGAGAGGCGAGCAAGGTTCTGGACGTTCTTGGATACACCTCGGTCTGGGAGGGGATGGTCATGGATGAAGTCAGAATATCGAAACCGGCCGTAACAGCGGCAACGACTTCAAAAGAGGGGACGTGAGTCTGACAACTCAGGTCCGCGAAAACCCCGCCCGCTACAGTGCTTCATCCACCCGTCATCTACCCGACTTCGGGTACCTCATCCAGGGGCCGCACAGGCGTTTATCCTCCTCGGGGGTCAGCAGGTGAGTGTCGTGCCCGACCCTCAACTCGAAGCTGTCACAGACCGACGTCAGGAGCACGAAGACTTCGTATCTGGCGCACGTCGCGAGCCTGCTCATTCCTGTCCTGTAGCTGTCGCAGATGTCGCACGACTTGGGCGCGCCCGCTCTCCCATTGGACCTGTAGTTCGGGGGTTCCATTCCGTCCAAATGAACTCTCGCTCATATTTACGCGACCGTCTGGGCCTGTCGACGTGTTGGAGGGGGAGATGACCGAACCTGAAGGTTCGACCGCTATCGGTGTCGGTCGGGTTCGCGACCGAGCGCCTTCTGTCCGAACTTGGACCTCACCCGTCTACGCAAGGCACCCCCACCGGTTGAATGTAGACGGGTCTCTCCTCCGGTCTGGCTCCTATGACAGAGCGAATCTCTTCTTCGCTGAAGGCACCAACCATGACAGCACCAAGTCCAAGCGAGACGGCTTGCAGGAAGACATTCTCGGCCGCATGCCCGGATTCCTGGTAGACGTACTGGAGTCCCCTCTCCCCGTACTTCAATCTCGTCCTCTGCACGACGGCGGTGGTCACAATGTTGACGGCAGCCAGGCCGACCGCTTCCTGGTCAAGGGCAGCTGTCCTCAGTTCGCTTGACCTGTCCCCGTCTTTCACCATGGTTATCGTCCTATCCTCAGGCGAGTAGTGGTAGACGCCGGCGGGTAGGCCTACAACGCCTCTCTCCCTCACGACGACGTAGAGCTCCAGCGGGTAGAGGGCGCCCGCAGAAGGGGAGGCCCTGTGTCTGCTTCGTGCGTCCGTCACCCCCTGCGCCGCCCATAGCAGCTGCGACAGCTCTGCTAGGGTGATCGGATCAGACGCGTACTCCCTGACCGACCTCCTCTTCGCTATCGCCTCTTCGACAGATACTCCACCAACGAGGTTCGGAATGGAGAGCGACCTTGGTGCAGGCTTTGTGACACGTGAGTTCCGGACAGAAATCAATCCCTGTTCTTGGCAGTCGTCGTTTATTTAATGATGAAGCCAGCGTGTCGATTCGCGGACCAAGACCATAGGCTTATGACTTCCCCCGGCAAGGAACTGGAGAAGCGCTGAACCATGGAAGACATCTTGCTTTCCGAGGACGAGCGGAAGATCAAGGTCAAGGCGCGGAGCGTCGTGCGGGACGTGCCGCACGACCTCATCAGGAACCTTGATGGAGAAAAAGTCACCTTCCCGCGGTCATTCCTCGACCTCATTGCGGGCGCGGGCCTCGTGGGCCTGCGCTTCCCCACGAAGTACGGCGGTCGGGACGCGACTTGGGTGGGCGACATGGTCGCGGTTGAGGAGATGGGCCGCCTGGGCTTCACCCTGAGCTGCATGTATTCCCTCGGAACGATCGTGGGAGAGGCAATCCACCGCTTCGGGACCCCGGCGCAGAAAGAGATGTACCTGCGGGGGATTACGAGCGGCCAGCGGTACGGGGCCGAGGCGATCACGGAGCCATCCGGCGGCTCCGACCTCTTCGGGATGATGAAGACCACCGCGCGGAAGAAGGGCGGCCTCTTCGTGCTGAACGGTTAGAAGCGGTTCATCGTGGGCGGACAGGGTGCGGACTTCTTCGTCACCTACGCGATGACGGATCCCTCCGCGAGCCCCCGTACGAAGGGCGTGAGCGCCTTCGTTGTGAACAGGAAAACGCCGGGGCTCCGGGTCGAGACGGTGTACGAACTCATGGGGAACAAGGGGGGGTGGCACGGCGCGGATCGTGTTCAAGGACGCCGAGGTTCCGGTGGAGAACCTCATCGGTGAGGTGAACCGCGGCTACGACGTCTTCAACCGGATGATGGTACCCGAACGGCTCACGACGGCCTCTGGCTCGCTCGGCGTGGCGACCGCGGCGATTGAGGTCGCAACCAACTACGCCCTCCACCGGGAATCCTTCGGCGGCAAGCTCATGGAGCACGAGGGAGTGAGCTTCAAGATCGCAGAGAGCCTCACGGGCATCGCGCACGCATCCGCCCTAGTCTACACGGCATGTCGCGCCGCCGACGCCCTCGAGGAAGGGAAAGTCTCCGCGAGCTACGTGCGCAAGCTCGTCTCTATGGCGAAGTTGAACTCCACGGAGGTCATGTGGGAAGCGGTCAACAACGCGATGCAGGTCCTCGGTGGCATCGGCTACACGACCGTGTACCCGAT
The DNA here is from genome assembly GCA_963796355.1 of uncultured archaeon. Lineage (GTDB taxonomy): Archaea > Thermoproteota > Nitrososphaeria > Nitrososphaerales > Gagatemarchaeaceae > UBA183. The sequence goes on along the minus strand of CAWCLD010000001.1, from coordinate 372,952 downwards.
GGAGCGGCTCCTCCGGGACTCCCGTCTCGGGATGATTTGGACGGGCACGAACGAGGTCATGAAGCTCATCATCCAGCACGAGTACGTCCAGGAGATCTCGAGTCAGGAACACTTGAAGGACAAGAGGAATATCGAACTCGATGCGCTCGACTTCAACCTTGTCGATGAGAAGGTCACGTCGTAGCTGCGTTGGGGGGAGAACCTACCTAGTCGACGAATTCGAGGGCTTTCGACCGATTCAACACGTGACGTTTCTGAGAAGCGGTGTAGTAAGAGCTTGCTGCGGTGCCTAAGACTTGGCCAGTCCCAGTGGTTGATATTGCAGAGTTTTTGGGTTCTCTTCGGCTCTAAGAGGAACGTAATGCTGTGAACCAGGCCACTATCGCCGTGATGAGGGCAACAATGCCAATGAGAAACGCATGACTGGCTAACGAGAGGTTCACTGCTCCTCCTGATGAAGCACTTCCTGAATCGTTATACCAGACCACAAAGCCAGCAATTGCAACGACCGTAAGGACGATTGCGACACCGAAGAACTTCCTATTCATTTTCCGATGCGCCTCTCTTTGCCATTCTCATTAAATAACCAAGCATCCGATCGCCTGTGGCAAATCGCATTTGGATGATTCATCCAAGAACCCAACGAAGAGAGTAAAGAGGGAAGTCAATAAGATCGTTCTAGGCATAACCCTCACAATCCCCATCGTCGGGGTGATTCTAATAATCGCGAGTCTGATGGCGCCGTCAACTCTTCCAGACCGCGATATCGTTTTGGTTATCAGCGGAGTCATGCTCGGATTCGGTGGCCTTGCAATTGAAGAGTACTTTGTTCTGTCAGTCGAACGGACGAAATACAGAGCACCCGTAGGCAAGGCCGACGGAGATGGGCATGCTGCCGAGGAGATCGCCGCTATCGGGAGAGCAGAAGCCGAGCACAAACAGGAACTCGAAGAAGAGTCAAAGGAACGCGAAAGGCAGGAAAAGCTCACACAAGCCTATCATGAAGAACTCATCACCAAGATATACGATCCGTGGTGCCAAAACGGAATCGAGGACAGAGGAAGTCTCGCTGGTTATCCCCCGACACAGAACCAACCTGAATACATCTGGATTCCCATCGGGTTTGAACTGGAATCAAACCCCGAACCGGGGACGCACCCAGAACTTCCGATGATAAGAGATGCCCTCGCACATCTGGACGACGAAACCTCCAAGGCCAGAAGAAAGGTGTGGGATGGAATGAAAGATTACAATGACAGCGTCAAGGCACTAATACGATGGCCCAGTTATATTGCTAAGGTGATTGACCATGAGTGTGGACTCGGAGAGACCACAGGAATTAATCAGCCCCCCCAAGAATCCATGTGCGACATATCGGTTCTGATTGAATACTTTGACCGTCATTTCTATCGCCGCGAAAATGTGACAGTCGGCCCCCCTTTCAAGGGCGTTGGTTCTTCACTAGGATGGACGTTCCTACCAGTTCACTATGCCGACCATGACCAAACTCTCGCGACTTCGTCGGACGATTCGGAATTGACCAGACTCATGAAGAGGATAGACCCCTGGGGTGAGTTTTATGCCGACGCTAGAAGAGGCTTAGACTCCAAACGGGGATTGCTGAACACCGACCTAAGAATCTTCCAGAGTGGAACCGCTCAGCTCATCCAAACGCTGAGGTTCCGTTCCCATCTCGTCAAGGGGAAATGCAGTATCGAAGAATCATTCGCTGAATGGAAGAGCTAAGACGACCGCGAACTGAATATTGGCTCCAGCCGGGTCGGGGAGACGTTGAATGGTTTACGACGCGCAATCTCCTCTTGTTCGTAGCGAGTGTCCTCCTCTTCCTCTTTGTCACCATGCTCTGTGGATTCCTCTTGGTGGGATTGGTGATTGCGCGCGCGCGCGCGCGTTTGTCTGAGCCTTTCTCTGAGTTGCTCTAGAAATGTGACAAGTGCCGATGAACCTTCTCAACAGGCAGTGGGCCTAACTTTGGCTTGGGCCCGCTGCCTTGAACACGGCTCGGGCTACCGCTCATATGTGCCCACGAGGCGGGCCTGCTCGAGGATATGACTGGAGATGGCATCAAGCAACTGCGCCCTGTTGAGACCGCTCTTGAGTTTGAGCTCCTCACCAAGAGCGTAGACCCAGAAGTAGTAGTGGTGCACCCCATGTCCATTCGGTGGGTATGGTCCCGCATATCCCGGCTTCCCTGTGTCGTTCACGCCGGGGGTGAATGCGTCATGTTTCTGCGCCTCGGCGAGCTTCGTCACGCTCTCCGGAATGCCGCACACGACCCAATGCGTGAACCCGTGGGGAAGAGGGGCGTCGGGGTCATGACATATCAACGCGAACTGCTTCGTGCCTCTTGGGGCACCGCGCCACTCAAGCGGTGGGGACAGGTTGTCGCCGTCGCCTGCATACTTCTTAGACATACGTCCGGAGGGTCCGAACGCAGGACTCGTGATCCGAAGGTTTCCAAGTTTGGGGCTCATGCTTACCGGATGGAAGCCGACGGGCGATAAAAACCTCACCTCAAGAACCACTGACGAAGCCTCTACGGGCCGCACATTGGATCGTCCGCGGTTGACAGAGGAATCGGACTGCGCAATTCCATGGAACTTTCAGGGTCAAAATTCGACCTCCGACATGAACGACATGCCAAACGTACTCTCACGCTCAGGCACGCTGATGGGTGGAAGAGCTGGCTTCGGCCCGACCGGTAGACTCCGAGTTGATCCCAGCTCTGGGGACCCTTTTATCTAACGACTCGGGTTTGGGGCCTGACGGGAGAGAGTCACGGGGAAGCTCGTCTTTGTGGCTTTTGGGGACAGCCTCACGGTGGGCTATCAATCACAGGTTCAGGGGGACGAGTGGCCTCAGCCCACTCCATACACAGGATTCTTGAAGGAGAAGACTAGGAAGATGCTTGACCAGAGAGGGGCGGTCGACCTCATGGTCGAGTTTCTCAACCGGGGAGTCGTGGGCGATCTCACCGAGGACATGGTCAAACGTTTCGACCGTGACGTCCTAAGATCTCAGCCCGACGCTGTGATAATCCTGGGGGGCTCGAACGATTTGGGTTGGGAGCATGAGCCACAGTCTGTGGCCAAGAATCTCGTGAAAATATATGACGAAGCACTCGTACATCGAATACAGCCAATCTCGTGCACGGTTCCGTCGGTACTAGGTTTCGATGAAGGCGTGCAACCGAGGTTGCAGCTGAACCAACTCATTAAGAAGTATAGCGCAGAGCGCGGTATCGTCTGCGTGGATCTCTTCTCCGCCACCGGAGACTCCTTGACGGGGAGGCTGAAAGAAGAATTTTCGGATGACGGGTTGCATTTGAATCCCCTGGGTTACGAGACTGTGGCAGAAGCGATATTCTCGGGCGCGGTAAGCGAAATAGTTTCAAAGCGCATGGGAGAAACGAGTAATCATCTCGCAACGGTCCTTCACCAGGAGAGCCCGCCCTGAGCGTATCGCAGCAGTAGGTCAAACGATCCGACCGATCGATATGCTGTGTTTGGAAGAAGACATCGGTTAAGAAAGAGGACTTTGATAGTATTCACAGTCTGTACTTGGAATGTTGCCTCAGCAGGTCTGCTAAGGCGACGAAGTTGGGATTGGCGCTTGCATTGATCAGCCTTAGGGTGCCCAACGGCGACCTGACTTCAGGCTCGAATTTCTCCTTCAGTGCAAAACTCACAGAATTGTAATGGATGGTCCCTTCCAGCTGCTGTTCGATGACCGCTTCGCTGTTGAGGTTGAACGGAACGACCTGGAACACGATCCCGTTGCACCACTGGACAAGAGGAATCGTTGTGCCCCCAGCCGCTCGCGCTCCTGTAAGCACGAGTTCCACATAGTCGATGAACTGATATTCGATTACCTCATGAATCACTATCTTCCTGTAAGGTTCAATGGTGATTTCCGGCATGCCCTTCTCTGACATTGACCTGAAGGGCGCGGTCTCGGATATTAGAATCTTGGTGGGAGGAACGAGAAAGGTAGTGACCAGTGTCGATTCGTGCGGGTCGGTCTCTACCTGACAACCTCCGGTAGAGTCACTGGACGTCACCGTCGAGCTGAGGAATCGACGGAGAGAGAGCTGGATTCAGCCTGGGCCTCACAGGGAACGCCCTACATTGTAGAAGCAGGAGGCGACGAGATCTGCGCAGGAGGCTTCCACATGAACCCGAGAATCGAGCCGCCCAGTCCCAGGATGACGCCGATGACGAAGCCCCCGACTGTGAAGATTGCACCCACGACCGTGAAGACGAGGACCAGGATGGCGCCCGTTCTGACCCTCGACCTGTTCTCGCTGTTCATCCACATGGAGCCGACGATCATTATCACTCCACAGACTAGGCCGATACCGCCCTCGACCTCCAGCACCGTCCTGACATCGGATATTCCCTGCACACTCGGCAGGGACGTGACTACGGTCGCGGCTGCGATGCCGATCAGCCCGATGATCAGGTAGATGACGCCGGCGACCAGGGACATCACGAAGGCGACGGTCGGCTTCTCCACTCTGAGAAGGGACATTGATTGATATTCAACCCTGGCCCGGCGGTCCACAACCATCCGCCTGACTCACTACTATCGCTTCTTCCTTTGCGGAAAGCCCGGCTTCCTCACCGGCCCCTTGTAGTGCTCGTTCCGGGGGCAGTGCGGGCCGCACTTCTCCTTGAATGGATGGTTGTGCCCCTTCGTCTTTTCCTTCTCTTCGGTTCGCTTACGGTAGGATGCCAATCTACGAGCTGCAATTGCGTTCGACCCGCTCCTAATAAGTGCTGAATGTTGGATAGCAAAAGGCGCGATTGGATCATGAAGGACAACCCGAAATGGTCGTGCTGGATTGTCTCTTTTTCTGACCGAGTAGGAACGATTTTAACCGGGTAGAAGCGAGAGGAACCTGATTTGAGTGCGGCTTCCAAGAAGAAGAGGATCAGCGGGAAGAAGGAAGTAGAATCGAAGCGCGTCGTGAAGGAGAAGGCCTCGAAGCCCACCGGAGCTCCTCCCTCCGCCATCGTGGAAGTGAGGCACGGCGGGCGCACGATGCAGAGGCAGGCAAGGGGATACTCGCTGGGGGAAGTCGCACAGGCTGGCCTGGACTTCGGACTGGCTAGGAGATGGGGCCTCCTGGTCGACGACAGGAGGAGGAGCGCGCTCGAGGGCAACGTCGCCTCGCTCAAGAAATGGTCTCCTCAAACGAAGAAGACAAGGGAAGAAAGGGTCGAAGGCGAGGTCCGGAAGATAGAGAGGGCGGTCGAAAAGGAAGTCCGCAAGGCGGAGGAGGAGGTAGAGAGGGTGGAGAAGAAGGTTGAGAAGGTGGAGAAGGAAGTCGTGGAAAAGGTCGAAGCGCCCATAAAGAAGCGCCCGAAGAAGAAAGCGGCAGCGAAGTCGAAGACCCCCCCGTCCTCCCCGTCGAATGTGTAGTTCGGATGCTGCAGTCCGAATTTCATATGTAGCCGCGCAGGCCACTTCACATAAAAGAGCTCTAATTCGTCTGGCATAACTCTATCCCGTATCCTCTCCTACACTGCGCGTCCTGTCCTTGGGCCAGAGTCCTAGAAGATTGTCCAGCGGTAGGGTCTGGCTCCGAGCACCAGGAAGACCCATGCCGGCGACAGGTAGACCGCGTCAATTTCGTACGCCGGCTCAATTCTCTAAAAATACAGAAATTAGCAGAACCTAGAGAGGCAGGCTTAAGATTGAATTTCTCAGAACACCAGACATGTCTCTGGCCAGTTCGGTAGTCAACGATTGTTTGAGGATAACGGAAAAGGACAATGTGACTGTGTTGCTCTACCCACACAATCTCCCACTGGCTGAGGATATCGCCGAAGAGTGCTTCAAGAAGGGCGCCGACGTCCTTCTGAACCTTTACACAGATAGGTACATGATTTCCTACCTCGACCTATTGTCCGTGGAGAGTCTTAGACAACCTTCCGTCTTCTGCAGAGCCCTGACCGAGAGTTCGACCGCGGAGATCTATATGTCGGGAACGTACGACCCTGCAGTTCTGAGGAAGATTGCGCCTGGGAAGAACGCTGCCTCCTACGAGGGAGAGAGCAAGGCCCACTACCCCCTCAGCAGAGAGAAGAAGGTCAGAAGCATCTCCATCGGCCTAGCACTGGTTACCAAGCCCAGGGCCCGGGCGTACGGGTTCAATTACGAGAGGTGGAAGAGAATGATGCAGGCCGCAACTGCTGTTGACTACCCTAAGCTCGCCAAGACAGGTAGGGCCCTGATGGATTCTCTTCGGGACGCGAGGTCGCTAACGGTAACAGGACCTGAGAGGACGAACATCAGCTTCGATGTCTCTGGCAGGCGATGGCGGCTATGTGATGGCGTGATTGATGAAGAAGATATGCAGAGTGAGAACCTCGATGATGAGATCCCCGCGGGATCACTCTACGTAGCACCCCTGGAAGACAGTGCTCGAGGAACAGTGACGTTCAACACCAGCACGCCCACCATGGGGACAAATGTGATTGGACTCCATCTGAGCTTCGAGGATGGCAGGGTGACCCGGTTCTCTGGCGACCGCAGCACTACTCGCTTGAAGAGAAACTGGGAGAGCGGGACAGGGGACAAAGACAGAATAGGCTACTTCGGGATTGGGTTCAACCCCAGAGCAGAAACAGGACACACGGTCAACACCGTAGCCAACGGTGCGGTTTCCATCGGCATCGGGGGGAACGAGTACATCGGAGGAAAGAACAAGCCAGGCTTCTTCTACGTCGGTACGCTGACCGGGGCCACCGTGGTGGCAGATGGGAGAACGATTCTCAGCAAGGGAAGAATCGTTCGCGCTTGAGGAGCGCAAGCTTCGGCCTGTTCGGGTCTCCTACCCACTTCCGTGATGCGTCAGATCGTGCGGGCCGCCCCTTGGTGTTCCCCATCATCTAGAACGCGGAAATGGGTCGTCAACACGTCGACCTGCTCCTGGCCAAGCCTTTTGTAGAAATGGGAGATGACGCGCCCTGTTGATGTCCGCTCCGCTGCTCCTTATCGCCGCGACACTGATACTCGCGGGCTGGTTCATGTGGACGCAAGTGATAGGTGCGGGGTGGTGGCCGACTCCGATGAAGGCGGTCAGGAAGATGCTCGAACTCGCGGAGCTGAAAGAAGACGACGTGCTCTATGACCTTGGCTCCGGGGACGGAAGGATAGTGATCGAAGCGGCGAGGAGGTACGGGGCGAAGGGAGTCGGGATCGAGGCGGACCCGCTGCGGGTGGCAGTGTCGCGCCTGATCGTGAGGTTGAAGGGTGCGCGTGGATTGGTCACGATCGTCTGTGGCAACTTCTTCAGGGAGAGCATCGCCGAGGCGAACGTAGTCACGCTCTTCCTGACGCAGAAGACCAACAGCAGGCTGAAACAGAGGCTCCTCGAGCTCAGGGATGGAACGAGGATAGTCACGCATACCTGGACGTTCGAAGGATGGACGCCAGCGGTGTCGGACGAGAGGGAGAGGATATACGTGTACGTGGTGAATCGTTCAGGCTGACGTGAGCACGACCGGTTCGCGGGCGTTTTCAAAAGTGAGAATGACGGAGTCCGTAGAACTTGGCAGTCGACACATCTACCCCGCCAGACAAGACAAGGGTGCAGTGAGTTCGAGGCGAGGCGTAGTTGCTCCCTGGTTCGCGGTGGAAGCTGACAAGGTCGAGCGGCCGCAACACATACTTAGCGGCGCGACATCGCGCTTCCGCGATGATTGTCAGGCAGATAGGAGTGGGCGCCATGCAGAACTTCGTGTATCTGCTCGCTGACGGCCCCGGCGGCGAAGCGCTGGCGATTGACTCAGGATGGGAGACAGGACCCATCGTCAACGCGGCCAGGGAGGTCGGCGTAAAGGTGAAGTTCGCCGTCGGCACCCATAGCCACTTCGACCACACCTCGACCCTGAGGGAGTTGGCCGGAGCGCTCGGGGCGAAGGTGGTGGCGCACGAACGCTCACCCAAAGACCACGACGTGTCAGTGAAAGGCGGCGACATCCTGATGGTCGGACAGAACGAGGTCAGGGTCATCTACACGCCGGGGCACACCGCGGACAGCATCTGTCTCTACGACGGCGAGAATCTCTTCACCGGCGACACCCTCTTCATCGGTAACTGCGGCAGGACCGACCTCCCTGGAGGGTTGACGGAGGAGATGTTCAGGAGCCTGCACGACGTAATCCTCAAGCTGCCGCCGTCGACGACCATCTACCCGGGCCACGACTACGGTGACGTGCCCTTCAGAAAGCTGGGGGAAGAAGCCCAGTCCAACCCGGCCCTCTCGGCGAGGACCTACGCGGAGTTCCTCCGCGTCCCGTGACTGGCCTTACTTCTTCTGCCGATCAGCTCGATTCAGATGTCGTTGGGATTCTTGATGAAGGCATGCTTATGGAGGTGTGGAGCAGCTTCGTGCTCTCGTCAGGGTTTTCGAGTGGAACTCTTAAAGCCGGCCTGCCCCACTGACACCCAACGATGTCCGTGAAGCCAGCGGGAAAGGCAACCCCGCAGAAGGTCGAGAACGCCGTCAGGGCCGAAATCGAGTGGCTAGTGGACAGGCACGATGGAGCGCCCAACTTCGAAATGCGCAAGTTCACCATTAAGCCTGGCGGAAGCATCCCTAAGCACTACCATCCCGACATAGAGCACGAACAGTATGTCCTGAAAGGAAGATACCGTGTGGGCGTCGGAGACAGGGTCTACGAGGTGCGGGAAGGGGTTTCGATATACATCCCATCCGGCACGACTCACTGGTACGAGAATACAGGTAACGAGAACGCGGAGTTCCTCTGCATCGTGCCGAAGAAGGAGAAGTACGACTCGATTTACGTGGAAGCGAATAGTCAGCTTAAGTGACCTCTCCCTGGAGAGATTGGGCGGTGTCGACTCTCGCGATCTGTGAAACAGAACATAGGGTCTACCTGACGTGCTTGATCTTGCACTTCCTTTCGTCTGCCAGGACGTAGCTTCGCTCGACTGCTGTCTGCTTGTCAGCCGTCGGAAGAACATGGTTAGGAGGTTCGAACGTTCAGACAGTTCTGAGTGCTCCGCGAATCTTCTTGATTGGTCGCGACCGTGGTAGCCTGGGCTAAGGCGAGGGGGCCCTGCTCACCCAGGCATCGACTATGTCCATGGCGTGCCTCAGGTCTCTTGCAATGATGTGGCCGCCGATGACCTGGGACTCTTCCCAGGACGGCTTCTCCCTGTGGACGAGGATGGCTCTCATGCCGATTCCGGTCGGAATGAGCACGTCTCCCTCCAGCTCGTCTCCTACCATGACCGCCTCCCCCGGTCCGACCTTGAGGGCCTGCAGGGTTCTGAAGTATATCTCTGGGCCAGACTTGTCGCAGTGGAATGTGTTCCCATCCACGACGAAGTCGATCCTGTCGAGGAGGCCGCGCAAATCCCGTTCGAAGCGGAAACGGGCGATGGACGTCACCAGCGCCGTCTTCAGGCCGAGCCTCTTCGCCCTCTGCACCGCCTCCTTCGCGAATGGGAGGGAGTTCCACCTTGTCCTCTGGTATTCGCGAACCACCGCTCTGAAGGTCAGTTCGTTGGGTTTGGCATGCGTTATCTCGAACGCGCGGCCGATGTACCTTTCCCAGTCAGGGTAGCCGTATCTTGGATAGTCGATGCGGTGGATCTGGGCCAGGGCGTCCTCCCAGGCCTTGGGCGAGACCGAGAGGCCTCGGTCACGGAGGAGTCTGGAGACGTGCTCCGGGTCGGGATGACCGAAGTGTGGCCTGAGGCCGGCCAGAGTGGCGTGCAGGTCAAAGAAGACAGCACGGACATGGACGCGCTGATGAGGCGTGAACTGTGCTAGGTATCCCCGAGGCCCAGACAAAGCCGGCACCACGATGTCCACTACCCCGATGTCAGTCGAGCGACTAGTGCATCCATGCTACGCCAACCGTATCCCAACTCAGGAAGTGTCTTGCCGCCTACGGCGACCTCTCTCGTTCTGACTTGCATGCCGCCAATCGATTCATAGAACCGTTTGTATTGGTTATCAGCGAGCACCCATATCAGCATCGAATCAGAGCCGCGAGCCTTCAAGTCCTGGACGACTGAGAGAACCAGCAGCTTGCCGAAGCCTTTTCGCTGCATGTTCTGGTTCACGTAGATGGCGTACAGCTCACTTTCGTAGTCTCTGGCATCATCCCGGGCAGCGCCACAGGCGGCGAATCCAACGACACTGCCTCTGTCGTCCTCCGCCACGAACACGGTATTTCGCTTGCCGGGGTCGGAGATGTGTTCTTCCCAGTTCCTCTGAGACCTCTCGTAGGACATGCCATCAAGATGCTTGTCGGGCACGATACCACGATAGGTGCTCCGCCATGCGTCAACTTGGACGCGTGCGATTGCGGCAGCGTCTTGAAGCTGTGCCCTCCTTACATTCACGAACGACCTTTCAATTCGTTGTGTGCTATAAACTCATGACAGACCCCATAGACGCCGTGTGTCAGATCACGGCCACGTCTCTTCGCATGAGGCAAACCAAAACAGAATCCCCCTACACGAGCGCACCAGGTTCTTCTGTGCTCTGCGTCTAGCTCAGCTTCACTAGCTGCTGGGGGTCCGTCACAGGGGCGATGACCACTCCGGTCCCGAACGCGATGATTTCGTCCATCGTAGTCCCTATCTCGGTCGAATCGAACATGATGCTGACCACGGCATTCGCTCCCATGCTGGCCGCCTGTTCCGCGAGCCTGTCCAGGGCCTGCTGTCTGGCCTGGTGGGCCATCTCAGTGTACTCGTTGATCTCTCCACCCCTGATCGACCGCAGCCCAGCCATGAGGTTTCCACCCACGCCCCGTGACCTGACGGTTATTCCATGGACCATCCCCAGCACCTTGGTCACCTTGTAACCCGGTGCGTAGTTGCTGGTCAGCAAGAGTATTCCCTTTGAGCTCATGACGTGCCCAAAGGCCTCGCTCTTGCATAACTCTTGCCGGGATGAAGTCGAGGTCGGATCAATTCCATGGACTTGAAGGACCGAGGGAACTTCTGCTACGCGAAGTCTGCCGCAGGCCTCGCCGCCTCGTGCTCCTCAGCGAGATAGGTCAGCGGCGTCCTGATGGCGCTGAAGAGCGAAGGGAGCATCATCAGGTAGAGCAGCGGCCGAAAGTCCAGCGACAGGCCCATCCCGGCCGCCGAGAGCGCGAGTGTTCCCCCGTTCACGGCCGCGTAGATGTAGTAGGCCAACGCGATGTGCGAGCCGGTCACCAACGGGATTGAAACTGCCATCCCTTCAGTGAGGGCACCCAGGACCTGCAGCCCCGTGATCGCGGCACCGAACGCGTAGATGAACGTAGGCGTGATCGGCAGAGGGCTCGAGGGCAACGCCCCGGAAATGAGACCGAAAACGTACGAAGGTACGATCACCCAGATAATCACATTGACCACCAGCTGCATTATGGCACGAGAGATTCGCCTCCTCCATGTGACACGTCGCTCTTCGAACAACTCTAGCCTCCTCCCCGTGCTACGAGAGTCCCCAGGTTGACAGCCACAGTGATTGAGGCAAAGGGCTCTAGGGTGACTACCACCTGCCCATCGACGTGCATGCCTTCGGCGACGAATCGTGTGTAGTTCTCCACCGTCATCACGAAGTGCAACGTCTGGGATTGCCTAGGGAGGACCGTGATCGACGGAGATGTGCAGGTTATCCCGTTTCCACCTGGGGGGAGGCAAGTCAGGGAGAGGGCAATCGGGTAGAGGCCCTTGTTGGCCAGAGTCACGTTCAGGTAGACGGTTGCTGTCGAGTCCTGGACGACCGTCTTCGCAGTGATTGTGGAGGTCTGCGAGCCGCCGCCTACGGTGTTGACGACATTCGACACGTCCGCGTAAGCCGAGTATCCGACCGTGGAGAGGGTGACGAGCACCACCAGTATGATGACGAGCGTCACAGTCCGGAGCGAGCTGGCCAGAATCGAAGGTTCATGCTTCAAGAGTCCTTGGTTTCTGGTTCGGGCTGCTGAGTCAAGATTCCCACCCCCTTGTCCACCTTGAAGGTGACAACCCCCACCCCTCTCTCGACCTTTTCGAAGTCTATGCCTCTCAACATCAGCAAGGAACCTACCCAACCCATTATCCCCAGGAAGAGCGCCTGGATCGCGGCGAGGAGCAGGGTTCCCATGGACCCCGTGAGGTCGCTAGATGGTGTAGCGTTCCTGTAGGTCTGGAAGACGGAGAACCCCATCGCGAAGGTGAAGAGCAACAAGACGAGCCCGATGACGGCAGAGCCCAGCCCCAGCGCCCGGGTTGTGCGCACGACATATGATAGGCGCTGAGTTGATATTTAACAGTAGACCGGCCTGACAAGGCCGCACCGTTATGGGCACACGGCAGTACGTTCAATTCACTCGACGGGTGCCTGCACCAGATGACAAGGCCCGGCCAAAGCGCAATACCAGAATGCAGCGGAACTCCGTCGGAGACCGCAAGAAGCAGGTGTCGATGAGATAGTTCGAGCGAGAAGGAAAAAAGGGAAGGCCGAGTCCCGTCTATCCCTGGACGGTGCCGTTCAGGGTGACTTGGTACTCGGTCGTTCCGTTTGTGAAGTCCAGCGACACCGACGCGCTCGAGCCGGCGAACGTCCCGTGCGCCATAGCGTGCACGATGAACTGTCCGGTCGGGCTCGTCGTTCCTTGCCCTGATATCGTCGTGCCGGTTGGGTCCATCTGGGCTGACCCGGACGATATCGTGTATGTTGTACTAGTGATGCTCAGGCTACCGCTGGTGATTGATAGTGTGTACCCCTGCGAGAGCTTCCCCGTGACCGTGAAGGTCAGGGTGCCAGAGGCTGTGCCGTTGGTGCTGGAGCTGTCCACGGTGGTGTATTCGCCTGAAGTGCTCGTCACTGTGATGGTCTGTCCGACTGAAAAGTTCACCTGGCTCTGCTGCTGGTCGAACCAGCCGCCTTGTTGCATAGGTCCTCCGGGGGGCGCTCCACCCCATCGGAATGATCCTTCGTTGTCTGGATGATGGCCCGCACACGAGATTGATTGATTGTTCGAGTTGCTTGTCTGTGTCGTTGTCTGGGATGTCGTTGTCGATGCCGAAGAGGACGTAGCTGTCTGCGCAGAGGTCGGCGATGTCATGGCCGAGTAGGCCAGGAGTGCCACCGCCAGCGCTACGGCTACGGCTCCGATTGTTGCTGTCTTGGCGATTCTTGTCGTCACCTTTCTTCAGGATCATCGAACTTCTCGAGACATATATCGGATTTCCAACATTCTTCCCAGATTGATATCGAATCGCTGAAAGATGTCACCAAAGTCTGGAGATGCTGGGTCTGCACTGCGAGCTCGCAGGCACAGATGCAGTTGTGGGAGAGCCTCGCGCGAACAGCCGCTTGCTTCAGGCGTCCTTCATGCGGAAGTACGCTGAGGACAACGCAATGGAAACTCCTGAAATTGCGACGAACCAATGTAGGATCATCGGTAGCGACAGTTCTGGCTCTTACCGCCGGCGTGTCACTACTTCGATTACGTCCGTTTCCATTTAGGAGTGGTTTTATAATCGAACATTCCGTCTTCTTGTCTAGAAACAGGCGGTATTTGAAATGGCCAACCCCTCTGATACCCCACAGCGGTATGAAAGGGCGCTGAAGAGAACAGAACGATTGGCAACTGTCATAGTTATTCTATCCGTAATCGCGCTCGTCTTGGTGCTTCTTCTTTAGACGAGAGGTGAAGAGAACAAGGATGGAAAATCCAGCGGAAGACAACGTCCGTAGACTGGAGAGGATCAACAGGTACCTAATGATAGGCGCAGTAGCCCTTGTCATTGCAATAGTCTTCTTAGCGATAATCGACTTTGCGGTGTTGCCAACCTAGCCGGGCGCCTACCACTCCGCGGGCTCGATCAGGGGGAAAAATCGAACCCATATGACAGCGAGCCCCGTTGGGCCCGAACCCTAAGGTCAGCATGGCGTTCCGATAGTCGAGCTCCGTCATTCTGAGGACGAGCCAGTCCCATCTCTCCGAGGGCATCTTGTCGGCTGTGGTCGTGCTCATGACGATGGACTTGGCCATTTCATTCAAAAGAACATCAACCAATCTGGGACAACCTCACCCACCAGCTAGAGACGAGACAGTACCGATGAGACGATTCTCAATGCTGGAATCGGAGCCCGGAGAGGGGACAGCCTTCGGCTCGACGATGACGTGCCATCCTTGTGGCGATTTTGGAGTGATTTGGGAACGTTCCCGGAATAAGGATATTACTCCAACGCTGTTCGCATGGTGCTGACACCAGCTTGGGAGATGGGGGCCATGGACTTAGCGACATCGATCACTCTCGACTCAGTGATGTTTCTAGTCTCCCCGGGCTGATGGCTCGGAGGCATGTCAATTGGGTTGGTATGAGCAGACTTGGCCCAAGCGACCCCGGCGATGCATCCCTGTTATTACTTCAACAGGATGCAAGGACCGCCATCCGAATTGGTAAGTACGGCGTGTCCTCGATTCGGAGAAATTCTGGGAGGAGCTGATTCAATATGTCATCCATGAGCATGGCGATCAGAAACCTCAGGCACCGGAGAATGAGGACCGTCCTGACAGTTTCCGGCATCGTTGTCGGTGTAGCCATGATCCTCGTACTGCTTTCGCTTGCGGCCGGAACCTCGACGCAGACCAGCGGCCTCCTGAGGAACGTAGTAGGCGCAGAGATTACGGTTACGAATGCGACCACCCCGGCACTTCCGGGAGGTGGATTCAACGGAACCTTCCCGGGCCGCGGATTCGGCGGCGGAGGCGGCGGCGGCTTCGGGGGTTACTTCGGCACGGGGAATACGATAAACGAGACTCTCGTCAGCTCCATCGAAAATATGAGCGGGGTCTTCGTGGCTTCGCCTCAGCTCACAACTTCTGGCTATGTTGACGGGGCGAGTGTGTTTCTCTACGGCATAGACCCAGGCACCTACTCGCAGGCTGCAAGCGGTCTGACTATCACGCAAGGCTCGGACCTCTCCTCAAGCGGCCAAATCCTGTTGAACAGCGTGACCGCGACGAATCTGGGCGTGACGGTCGGCTCGCAGGTCACCGTCGGGGCCAACTCCACCGGAGGTACGAAGTACATGGTCGTCGGCATCTATTCGAGTGGAAGCACGTTTGGGCCACTGGACAGATCGGGATACATAGAGCTCTCGGACGCTCAGAACATCAGCGGCCGGGGGGGGCTGGTCACTGAAATCTACGTCAAGGCGACGGAGGCGTCGCTCATCAATCAGATTGCGTCGGACATAGACTCGATTTCAGGCGTCACTGCCAACGTTGCCAGCACGATTGCGGGCTCCGCAACGACACTGACGAACACTATGACCACCTTCTTCATCGTAATCGGTTTGGTTGCCCTCCTGGCGGGGGCCTTTGGGGTGATTAACACCATGATGATGTCAATCGGTGAAAGAACCCGTGAGATTGGGACTCTCCGTGCGATCGGTGCGACGAAGGGGCAGGTCATGAAGATGTTTCTGAGCGAGGCATTCCTGATTGGATTGATCGGAGCTATCGTCGGGGTCTTTATCGGAGTCGTCGTGTCTTTCGCACTCCCATCCCTCACCGGCGCGGCCGCCTCGAGCGGAGCCAGAGGCTTTGCAGGTATCATCCCGGGCAACCAGGGCAAACTTCTCCCGACGCTGACATCGTCCAACCTCGTGCTGAGTTTTGCTCTGGGGAGCCTAGTCGGAATCGCCGCAGGGGTCTACCCCGCGTTCCGTGCGTCCAGGATGGACCCGGTGGAGGCCCTGCGGCATGTCTGAAGCCATGGTAAGGACCGTCGATCTACAGAGACGGTACAAGCGCGGTAAGTTCCCGGTGCCTGCCCTGAACGGAGTGAACCTGACGGTCGGAAAGGGCGAAATCTTGGGTATAATAGGACCCTCCGGGTCGGGGAAGACGACTCTGCTCAATCTGATAGGCGGGTTGGACAGGCCCACCAAGGGGACTGTCCATGTGGACGGGGTGGAATTGGACAAGTTGAGCGACGCAGAACTGACGGATTACAGACTGCGCAAAGTCGGATTTGTCTTCCAGTTCTACAATCTGATCCCGACATTGAATTCTGTTGAAAACGTCGAACTCCCGATGACCTTGGCGAAGGTGCCCGCTGCAGAACAAAGGGAGCGTGCGCTGAACCTCCTAGAGGCCGTGGGGCTGGAAGCGAGGGCCGACCACATGCCCGACGAACTGAGTGGAGGCGAGCAGCAGCGAGTCGCCGTCGCGCGCGCCCTAGCCAATCATCCGTCCGTTGTGCTCGCCGATGAGCCGACGGGGGACCTGGATTCGAAATCAGCGAAGAAACTGATGGAAGTGATGAAGTCATTGCGAAAAGAGGAGCACGCAACCTTCGTCTTGGTGACTCACGATCCGATCGTGGTGGCAGAGTGCAACCGCGTGTGCGCCGTCCGCGACGGCAAAATCACGCGAGAATCACGGATAGGAGAAGACGGCAAGATCCTCGACGGCAGCAGGTTCGTTATGGACGCATTGTTCTAGAATTCGCAAGGCGGAGTTCGAGGATCGTCCCGAACAATCGACCGAGTAAGCTTAAGCACGTAGACAGAGAACCTGGGGTGGTCACAGTGTCTCACGAACGCCTCGCGGTCCCCTACGGGTCTTGGAAATCGCCAATAACAGCGGAACTGTATGCGTCGAGTTTTCTCGGCGTCAACGAGCCGATGCTCGACGGCGGATGGGTCTACTGGCAAGAAAGCAGACCAAAAGAGGGTGGACGCTACGTCCTGATGCGTCAGGGCCCAACGGGCGAGAAAGTGGAGATAACTCCGAAGGATTTCAACGTAAGAACGACCGTCCACGAATACGGAGGTGGCGATTACTTCGTCTACCGAAACATGGTCTATTTCTCCAATTTCAGGGACCAGCGCCTGTACCGTCAGGCCTCTGGGTCGCAACCCGTAGCGGTCACGCCTCCGGACCTCGACCTCAGATACGCGGATGGCGTGGTTGACGTGCGACGGAATCGCCTCGTCATCGTACGCGAAGACCACACCGCGAAGGCGCGTCAGGCGGTCAACTCCGTCGTTGCCATCAATCTTGTCGAGGGAGGCCCCGGCGACGTCCTAGTCTCTGGGAATGACTTCTACTCGAACCCACGCCTGAGCCCTGATGGGTCACGCCTAGCTTGGATTTCCTGGAACCATCCCGACATGCCTTGGGACTCGTCAGAATTGTGGGTCGGGAACCTCGGACCCGACGGTGTCATCGAGGGCAAGGAGCTTGTTGCTGGAGGAACCAGTGTGTCCGTCTTCCAACCCGAGTGGTCGCTGGATGGAATGCTCTGCTTCGTGTCTGACGCGACTGGCTGGTGGAACCTCTACAGATGGAAGAACGGTCGAGTCGAACCCCTGTGCCCAATGGAAGCGGAGTTCGGGCAGCCCCAGTGGGGCTTCCGAGAAAGGAGTTATGGCTTCGAGTCCCGGAGCAGAATGATTTGTTCCTACATCAAGAAGGGGACGTCTCATCTTGCCCGGCTGGCCATAGACACCGGCGA
The DNA here is from genome assembly GCA_963796355.1 of uncultured archaeon. Classification (GTDB taxonomy): domain Archaea; phylum Thermoproteota; class Nitrososphaeria; order Nitrososphaerales; family Gagatemarchaeaceae; genus UBA183. The sequence continues at coordinate 355,429 of CAWCLD010000001.1, read as the reverse complement.
GCTCGAAGACATCCCGGTGTCCTACACGAACATCTACGACCTGCAGGCTACGCCCGGGTGCGTATTTCTCCTCGCAGGGGCACCGACCCTCCCACTGTCGCTCGTCAGATTCGACCTGAAGACACTCGAAACGCAGGTCCTTCGAAGGTCCCGTGAAGAGATCATCGACCTAGGATACATATCCGCCCCCGAAACAATCAAATTTCCAACCGAACGGGGGAAGACCTCCTACGCGTTCTTCTACCCGCCCAAGAACAAGGACTACTGCGCCGCCGAGGACGAGCGACCTCCTCTCATTGTGATGAGCCACGGCGGTCCAACGGCGTCGGCAGGGACTACGCTCCGATACGGGATCCAATTCTGGACAAGCCGTGGAATAGCCGTGGTCGATGTTGACTATGGCGGAAGCACTGGATACGGACGAGAGTACAGGGAGCGGCTGAAGGGGAACTGGGGAGTGGTTGATGTTGATGATTGCGTGAATGCTGCCCGCTTTCTGGTCAAGAGGGGAGACGTGGACGAGCGGCGGCTAGCCATCACGGGGGGTAGCGCCGGGGGATACACGACCCTGTGCGCACTCGTTTTCCGGAACTTTTTCTCAGCCGGGGCAAGCTACTTCGGAGTCAGCGACCTCGAGGCGCTAGCGAAGAGCACCCACAAGTTCGAGTCCCGTTACCTGGATGGGCTGGTGGGGCCCTATCCTGAACGTGCAGACCTGTACCGCCAGAGATCTCCCATCAACCACGTAGACTCGATCTCGTGTCCCATAATCCTCCTGCAGGGGTTGGAGGACAAGGTCGTCCCGCCGGACCAATCGGCGAAGTTCTTCGAGGCGGTGCGAAACAAGGGATTGCCCACCGCCTACATAACCTTCGAAGGCGAGCAGCACGGATTCCGCAAGGCCGAGAATTCAAAGAGGTCCATCGAAGCTGAACTGTACTTCTACTCCAGGCTCTTCGGCTTTGAGCCTGCCGACCTCATAGAGCCTGTCCACATAGAGAACATCGAGCATTACAACCGGAAGAGCTGACGGCGGCAGCAACTCTGGTCTCGGGAGGCGCGAGACCTGGCTCCGCCCCATCACTAGAGGAGGCCCGGAGCGCTCCCGATTTCGCACGGCGTGGGGGTGACGGTCCCGGGACGAACCTCCTCAGCAGACTCGTGGCTCCTTACGCATATACTATCGCGTCTCGCAAAGGGATAAATCGACCCGAACGGACTCGGATTTTGTGACCTTGGAGATCAGAAGGGTAGCCGTAATCGGTGCCGGGGAGATGGGCCACGGCATCGCCGAGCTCTTCGCGATGAACGGGTACGAAGTGACCCTGATGGACAAGTTTCCGGATGCCCTTGAGAATGCCAAGGGCAAGATCGCGCAGAGCCTTGAGAAGTTCGTCGGAAGGGGAAAGCTCACGAAGACCCAATCTGACGAGGTCTACTCGAGAATCGCTTTCGAGGGAGACATGGCCAAGGCCGTGTCGCGGGCCGATCTCGTGGTAGAAGCTGTGCCAGAGATCCCGGAGCTGAAGAAGTCAGTGCTGAAAGAGGCTGGTCAGGCGGCTCCGAGGGAGGCCATTCTCGCCTCCAACACTTCGAACATAAGAATCTCAGAGCTGGCGGAGGGGACCCCCGGACCCGAAAGGGTCGTCGGAATGCACTTCTTCAATCCGCCCGTGGTGATGAAACTCGTCGAGGTCGTACCCGGAAGCAGGACCGACCCCGCCATCCTTGATGCCGTGGCTTCGGTCTGCACCAAACTCGGAAGGACTCCGATCAAGGTTCTGAAGGACAGTCCAGGCTTCATAGTGGACAGGATAAACGCCGCCGAGACCCTCTTCTTCTGTCTGATGCTCGACAAGGGAATCGCAGCTCCCGAAGAGGTTGACAGCTATGCCAAGAGCCAGGGGCTCCCGATGGGACCCTACGAGCTTCTGGACTTCGTCGGCGTCGACATCGCGTGGGCTTCTCTCTCCTACTTCTCGAAGGCCCTGTCGCCCGAATACGGCAGGGGGCAGACCTTCGCGAGAATGGTGGAAGCGAACCGGCTCGGCAAGAAGACAGGGAAGGGCTTCTATGACTGGTTGACCGGGAAGGCGAGCATCCAGAAGGCTCCCCCGACCGATAAGGTTTCGATCCTAGACATCTTCAGCATAGAGATCAACGAGGCGATGAAGCTGATCGAAGAGGGAGTGGCCCGCCCCGAGGACATAGAGAAGGGAGTCTGCCTCGGAATGGGGAGGCCGTTCGGCCCCATCTCGGTGGCAAAGGGACTGAGCAACTCCGAAGTGAAGTCGAAGCTCGAGGAGCTCGCGGCGAGGTTCGAATGCAAGATCTTCGCCCCCGCGAAGTCCATCCTCGAGGGGAAGATGCTGGAGGTCATCGAGAACAAGCCGGGCCCCGGGACCGAGCCTGCAGGTTCACAGGGAGCAAAGCCGGAAAGGGAACAGAGTGGGGCCGGGTCCATCTTTGTGGAGAAGCTGGGCGGCAGAGTAGCCAAGGTGGTCATCAACCGGCCGAAGCAGAACACTATCAACGGCGAGGTCCTGGACGGGCTCGACCGAATCCTTACTGAGCTCTGGAACGACAAAGAAGTCGCCGTGGTCGTCCTGACCGGGACCGGGAGCGTGTTCTCGGCGGGTGCCGACCTCTCCCAGTTCTTCAACAGCTCTGCTGCGTTCGTCGAGTTCTCGAGGAAGGGCGAGAGGATCTTCAAGAGGATCTCTGAATTCCCCAAGCTGACGGTCGCCGTCGTCAAGGGATACGCGCTGGGAGGCGGTCTCGAGCTGGCGATGTCGTGCGACCTCAGGCTGGCGACGGAGGACGCCAAGCTGGGGCTGCCGGAGGTGACCCTGGGGCTCGTGCCGGGGTGGTCCGGGACCCAGAAGATGGCAAGGCTGATCGGGCTCTCCCGGGCGTCTGCTCTGGTCCTGACCGGAGAGAGGATTAGCGGGAAACATGCCTACGAGCTCGGGCTCGTGAACAAGCTCGTCCCGGCCGGCGACCCCGACGAGTATGCGCTTCAGTACGCGAGAGAGCTCGCCTCCGCCCTCGCCCCAGTCGCCGTGATGCTCGCGAAGAGGCTGCTCAACAAGGGGACCGAGGCGCCGTCCGACGTGGGCCTCGAGATGGAGGCGCTGTCGTACGGAGTCCTGTTCAGCACTGAGGACCTGAAGGAAGGCATATCGGCCTTCCTGGGAAAGAGGAAGCCGGAGTACAAGGGGAAGTAGATGAAGGGCCAGGCGGGCGCTCTGCGCGAGGTCTTCGTGGTAGACTACCTGAGGACCCCCTTCTCGAGGTCCAAACCCAGCGAGCCAGAGAGGGATGTCTACAACTCCTTGCGGATGGACCAGGCCCTAGGGCTTCTCATCAAGAAGCTCGTCGAGAGGGACAAGGTGAACCCGGAGGAGATCGGAGACGTCATCTCGGGATGCTCCTTCCAGGTCGGCGAGAACTGGCTCTACGGCGGGAGACACCCTGTACTCCTGGCGGGGCTGCCGGTCACGGTGCCCGGTGTGGCAATGGACAGAGCTTGCGCCTCATCGATGAACGCTGCGGCACTGGGGGCAATGGAGATCATGACGGGCAACTCGGAGGTGGTCCTTGCGGGAGGCATGGAACACATGACTCACGTCCCGATGAGCAACAATCCGCAGGTAGCTCCTAACATGAGGCTGCTCGCCAGTCCCGAGTATGCAAGGTATCAGATGGGCACGGGGTACGTCATGGGTCTGACCGCCGAGAAGCTCGCCGAGGAGAGCGGAATCACCAGGGAGGAGATGGACCTCTTTGCAGTGGGGTCCCACGCGAAGGCGTCCAAGTCCCTAGACGAAGGCTGGTTCAAGGGGGAGCTGATGGAGATGAAGGTCGAGGTTGAAGGCAAGGAGAGGGTCATCGACGCGGACCAGAACATAAGAAGAGAGACCAGCATGGAGCAGCTGCGGAAGCTTCCGCCTGCGTTCAAGGAGGGAGGAATCGTAACGGCTGGCAATTCGTCTCCCCTGAGCGCGGGAGCTTCGATGGTGCTCCTGATGTCCGGCGACAAGGTCAAAGAAAGCGGCCTGAAGCCGCTGGCCAAGATCCTCTCCTTTGGCTGGGCGGGCGTCGACCCGAGCGTGATGGGCAAGGGCCCGGTTCCGGCTTCCAGAAAGGCTCTCGCGGACGCGGGCCTGGGCGTCGATGAGGTGGACCTGTGGGAGGTCAACGAGGCCTTCGCCGTAGTACCTCTCTACGCCATCAAGGAGCTTCGGCTCGACCCGAGCCGTGTGAACGTCCATGGAGGCGCGATAGCCATAGGGCATCCTCTCGGAGCGTCGGGGGCCCGCGTGCTCGGGACTCTGGCAAGGCAGCTGCAGCACTCAGGCAAAGAGTACGGAGTGGCCACCCTCTGCGTCGGGGGCGGGCAGGGCTTTTCGACGCTGTTGCAGAGGGCCTGATCCCGCGAACCGACGTCCCAGGACGATTATCAGTGGAAGAAAAGAGGGAGCAAGCACTAAGTATGAGGGTCGAAGTGGAAGGACGCGGACCGAGATGGAATTCGAGCTGCCAGAAACGCTGACGGACGCTCGGAAGAAGGCGAGGGAATTCGCGATCAAGGAGATGACCCCCGAACTGGCGCGAAAGCACGACCTGAGCGAAGAATACCCAGACGACCTGAGGAAGAAGGTCTTCGCGAGCGGGATCCTCGACTACTCCGACCCCTGGAAGATCTTGGTTACTATGGAAGAGTTCTGTCGGGTCGATGCCGGGACGGGGATAGCCTCCATCGCTACGCTCTTCGGAATGGAGCTGATCATGCTCTTCGGCACGGAAGAGCAAAAACAGGAATACCTTACGCCTTTGAACAGCGGACAGGCCATAATGGGCCTCGCGGTCACCGAAGCGTCGGCGGGGAGCGACGTCGCGGGGATCAAGACAACCGCAGTGAAGTCAGGTGATGGGTATACCATCAACGGGTCGAAGATGTTCATCACTAACGGCCAGCTTGCCGACTTCTTGGTGGTTCTCACGCGCACAGCGAAACCAGACGGGAAGAGGCACCACGGCCTGAGCGTGTTCATCGTCGACATGGATTCGAAGGGGGTTTCAAGGAACAAGCTGAGCGGCAAGCTGGGGGTGCGCGCGACGAACACCGCCGAGATAGTCTTCGACAACGTGGAGGTCCCGGCGAAGAACCTGCTGGGGGAGGAGGGCAAGGGCTTCTACTACATCATGACATTCTTCAACATCAGCAGAATCTACGTAGCCATACAAGCGGTGGGTATAGCCCAGGGCGCGCTGGACCGGGCCCTCGAGCTCATCGAGCGGAAAGGGACCGGAAGCATCGAGACCGAAAAGGAGCAGGTCCTCATGACCCTGGGGGAGATGGCCACGAGGATCGAGGCGGCACGCCTGCTGACCTATGAGGCGGCTTCACGCCTCTTCAAGTTCAACCCTGACCCGAAGCTGACCAGCATGGCGAAGGCCTACGCCGCTGAAACCGCCGTCCATGTCACCGAGAAGGCGCTGGAGCTGACCGGCGTCGAAGGCCTGGCGGGAGACCTTGAGAGGTCGTTCAGAGACGCGAAGATCATGGAGATCTGGGAGGGAACCAGCGAGGTGGAGAAGCTGATCATCGCAAGAACGATCGGGAGAGAAAGGACAAAGGCGAAGGCCGAAAAGAGCGGCGGCCCGACTTGATGGCCGAAGAGTACCAGCTGCTTCGGAGCAACGTCAGGGACTTCGCCCAGAAGAACATAGACAGCATCGCAGTCAAGATAGAGCAGGAAGGGTTGAGCCCCGAGACAGCGAGGAGCATGGCGTCACAGGGGTTCCTAGGAGCAAGGATTCCGACCGAATACGGCGGCACCGGCCTGGACGAAAGGGGCTACATGATAGTGCTCGAAGAGCTGGCGCGGTGTTCGCCATCGGCCGCAGTAAGGGTGCTCATCACGAATTCGCTCTTCCTTCCTCTCGTCATGGCGTCCGAGAAGAGCAGGGAGATACTCCGAGACGTGGTGACGGCCAAGACAAACGTAGCGGTCGACCATTGCGGTCCGCTGGAGGGGCACGGCAGAACCTCGGGCGTGGTGATCGAAGACGGCCGCGCGCGGGGCAGGGTTGACTACGTTCTCAACGCGAGCGCCGATGCCATCATCGTCGCGGCGAATGATCCCCAGAACAGTCTCCTGCTGGTCAGGGCAGGCTTCAGGCCCATAGAGGAATACCAGCGCCTGGGACTCCGAGGACTGGACTTTTCCTCGCTCATCATCGACTCGACGGATTTCGAGAAGCTTTCGGAGAACGGTTCCCGGCTGATTGAAGCCGCCGTCAACGACATGGACCTCGAAGTCGCGGCCGTCTCCCTCGGCATCGCTGCCGGGGCGCTCGCCAAGGCCGTGGAATACTCGAAGGCCAGGACTACCTTTGAGCACCCGCTCAAGGACTATCAGCCCGTGGCGTTCGGTCTTTCGCTTCTCAGGGCGGAGGAGGAGATGATTCGAGACTTCGCCTACGGAGAGCATCACGCCGCTGCCGGGAAGACGATGGCGAGGGTGAGGGCCGCGGCTCTGGCCAGGAATGCTACGAATCAGGCGCTTCAGGTCCATGGTGGGTATGGATACTTCGAGGATTTCGGCGTCGAGAAGTTCTATAGGGATGCGATGGCGCTCTCCATCCTCTTCAGCAGGGGCACGAAGGACATGGAGAGGTTATCCGAACAGGTCTTCGATTCCAAAGCCGGATTCCTGTGAACGGCTCTGGAAAGCGGCCCAGTGATTGCGGCGGCACCATTCTTGATAGGAAAGACCATACGACCTTGCTGGGACTTGCTCGCGACGCCTTGTCTCGGCGGAGGCGACGCGGTCTCTATGGTTGTTGAGCGGTAGTCCCCTTGAGCTTTCTGCGAAGGACCTTGCCGACCATGGTCTTCGGGAGCTCCGAGATGAACTCCACCTTCTTCGGCACCTTGTACTTGACCAGCCTAGCAGCACAGAAGTCTACGACGTCTTTCTCTGTCAGAGAACCGGCTTCATCCCTCCTTACCACGAAGGCCTTGACGGCTTCGCCGCTAAACTTGTCCGGGATGCCGATGACCGCGGCCTCCTTGATGCCCGGATGCTCGAAGAGGACCTCCTCGACGTCCCTGGGATACACCTTGAACCCTCCGACGTCCACCATATCCTTCTTTCTGTCCACTATGTAGAAGTAGCCGTCGTCGTCCATCTTCGCTATGTCTCCCGTCAGGAACCACCCGTCGTGGATGACCTCGGCAGTCTCTGCTTGGTTGTTCCAGTAGCCCTTCATCACTTGAGGGCCTTTCACCGCGAGCTCCCCCACCGAACCTGTGGAGAGGGCCTTGTAAGGGTCATCGAGGGCCACGATCATGGCATCGGTCTCAGGGTACGGGATTCCCATTGAGCCGTCCTTGACGCCCCCCTCCGTCAGCGGATTGCAGTGGGTTATCGGGCTGGTCTCGGACAAGCCGTAGCCTTCGACGAGGTTCCCCCCTGTCAGCGCGATGAACCACTTACGCACTTCTATGGGGAGGGCGGAACCCCCCGACACGCACACTCTCACGGACCTGAGATCGAAGTCCTTGGCCTTGGGATTGTTGATGATGGCGATATACATGCTAGGCACGCCGCAGAAGGCGGTGACCTTCCTCTGCTGGATGGTCTTCATCACTTCGGCGACGTGGAAGCTGGAAAGGAGGACCGTCTGCGAGGACGCAAAGAAGGGAGCGTTCATGGCTGTGGTGAGCCCGTAGATGTGGAAGAGAGGCAACACCGCCAGCGACACGTCCTTGGTGGTCAGCGGCAGATAGTTGGCGGTGCGGACCGCATTCGAGTAGAGGTTGTAATGGGTCAGCATCGCACCCTTGGAGACCCCCGTGGTTCCTCCGGTGTACTGAAGCACGGCGACATCCTCCAGCGGGTCGACGTTGACGAACGTCGTCATGGGAGTGCTTGACCTAAGCAGCGCCACGAAGTCCAGCGTGTTTGCCCGACTCACCCTCCTTATGCCTGCCAGCCCGGAGAGGCTGCGCTTCAGGCCGGGAAGGTAATCGGTGACGCTGGTAGTGATGACGTGACGTAGACTGGTTCTCCCCCTGCAGCGTTCCAAGCTCGTGTACAGGTCGTTCTTCTTGACGACGTCATTCGGTGTGACGATGATCTCCGCGCCGGAGTCATTAATCTGGTGTTCGAGTTCCCTCTCCTTGTAGAGCGGATTGTTGTTCACCACGATGGCTCCCGCTTTCAGGATTCCGAAGAAGGCGAAAACGAACTGGGGCGTGTTGGGCAGGAAGATTGCCACCCTGTCTCCGCGCTTCACTCCAAGAGAGACGAGCGCGGATGCGAACCTCGAAGAGAAGTCATCCAGCTCTGAGTACGTGAAGTTCCTTCCTTGATAGTGGATGCTGACGTTCTTTGGATACATCTTCGCGGATTCTGTAACAACGGCGTAGAGTGGTTTCTTTTCAGGGGAACCCCCCACGACGCCTGCACGCACGCGTTCTTGGACCTGGAGTCTCGTCCACGGGCGCTCTTCTTGCAAGCCACTCGTTAGATAGGGAAGCGGGATGTTCCTTAAGCGTATCGCCACATCGTTCGCTCCCTGGGTTCAGTGTTTCCGATACCGACCCCCGGTTCTACTGCCTTGCTCACCAGGGAGTCGCAATGAAGCCCATGAGCTTCAGCGCGCGCTGGAGCGGTAGGGAGACGGCTTGCCTTCCATGTCCCGATTTCAGGTTTTAGAGGAAGTGAGAATGTTGGCACATCGCTCTGGGTACGATATAGATTCGTATTCCATATGCCATAAATCCAACGAGAAAGTCTAGACGAATTTTGGGAATGCTGAGGGAGAAAACGAGCCGCACCGAAAGGCCTTGGGGCAGATTCAATATCTACATGGAGAACGGCAACAGTATCACCGTGAAGGTGATCACCGTGGAGCCAGGGCAGAGGTTGAGTCTGCAGTTTCACCTCCACCGTAAAGAGACATGGGTGTGCCTCCGGGGCCCGGCCTACACGGAGATCGACGGCGGGACGCGGGTGCTGCAGGAGGGGGAGATGATTGAAGTCCCATTGAGGGCCAAGCATCGCCTCGGGGCCGGACCGGATCGTAGGGTGCAGGTCCTCGAAATCGTCCAGGGTCTCTTCAACGAGAACGATGTCGTGAGGTTGGAAGATGATTACGGCAGGGTGGTGAATGATCTCTGACCTCCTTCGAAACAAACACAAGGAAATACCCAACACTGCTGACAGCTGCCCCGTAGGTCAGGAGTATCCCAGCCACGCTCGAATCTGGTTTTGATCGTGGTTGTGGCACATGCAGAGCGTGCAGGCGTGGCTTACGTTTTTAGCGTGGAGGTGCATAATGGAAGGCGATGGCTCTATCAAACGCCGCGAAATCTGGCGCTGCTATCTTCGTTGGAGCCGTTCAGTTCGGAGTCTTCCTAATCGTCTCTGAAATAGTTTATTCTGCGCATGGCACGGCCTACAGCGTTTCCGCAAACTATGTGAGCGACCTGGGCGCGACCTGTCCGAGCGGTGGCGTCTGCTACATTCCGCCATCAGCGCTGCTCTTCGATTCGTCCATCGCGCTCATGGGCCTCCTCATACTCTTGGCCGCGTATTTCCTTCACCGGGCTTTCAAATGGACGCCCGCCACTGTGCTCGTCGCCATAACAGGCGTCGGTGCGCTGGGAGTGGGCCTGTTCCCTGAAACGACGGGAATCTGGCACAGTATCTTCTCGCTCATTGTCTTCCTCTTTGCGGGGCTATCAGCAATCGCGACCTACAGGTTCCAGAAGAAACCCATGGCATACTTCTCAGTCATTCTTGGCGTGATAACGCTCATCGCACTAATCCTCGACGTCCCCAACATCTACTTGGGCTTGGGACCAGGCGGAATGGAGAGAATGATCGTTTACCCGGCCCTCTTGTGGGCAATCGGTTTCGGCGGGCATCTCATGGCTTTGGAAGACAAAGCCCGAATGTAGGCAAGGCAGCGGCAATCAGCAGTCTCCGATGGAGTCTTCCGATTCGGCTAGCGAAGCTCACGGACTGGCGGTGATTGTGGGGGGGGGGGGGGGGGGGGGGGGAATCTGTTGACAGTAACCTGTTGCAACGTGGAAGCTGCTTTCCGTAGCCGAATTCGTGGAAAGTCTGGGCTTGACATCCCGCGATCCTAGGCTGTTCATGCCTGCGCCCTCACACCTGTATCCGACGCCATCGAGACTGTTGGTTCGTATCCCACTTATCCTTCTCCGAATGACAGGAACTGCGTCCGCGGTCCCTAATACCACGCGCTACCGTTTGGCGGAAGCGTCCCGGTAAATGGGCCAACACCCTGTAGCTGCGGAACCGTATTGAGTACAGCCGTGATAGGAACACACAAGTGATTCCGCTCCCCCTACGCACGCGTCTGCGAACAAATGACAATGGAGACGTGATTCCTTGACCCGAGAAGACTTCGAGCGAACTCGGCCCGAGGGGTACTTTCCCTACTGGCTGCGAGTCGCCGAGGTCGTCCTTGGCCTGTTGACCGTGGCCATCAGCGTAGTAGTCCTGGCCAGCCCGAGCTACGGGGCTACCAAGCTGGTGCTGCTCCTGTCGCCTGCCCTGGGGTTCAGCGCCGCCAGGATGATTGCAGCCGGTAGCATCAAGGCTCATCTTGTAAGCTTCGAGGGTCTGGGCCTTGCAGGAGCAGGCCTCCTCGCTCTGATCATCGTGATCGCCGTCGTCGTAGTGCCCGGCGCGAGCCTCCAGACGTTGGTGCTCTTGATTGCCGTTAGCCTGACCATCCAAGGGCTAGGAAGGATTCTCCAGGCTGCCGGGAGAGAGTATCCGAGATGGATCAGAGGCTCTGCATTGGCGACGGGCGCGGTGACCGTCTTTCTTGCGGGGATTGCGCTCCTAGTCCGAGGGATTGCGCTCGATACCCTGGTGGTCCTACTCTCCGTCGTAGTGCTCTTCAACGGCGTAGAGATGGTCGTCTCAGGCCTGAGACCCACCAACAGGCGGCAGCTGACCCTGCTGAAACTGATCCTGTTCTCGGCCTTCTACGGCCTCGTCATGGTGAACTGGATCGACCTCTACGGGTCGAGCGCGCCGGCCTACCACATCTGGGTCATCATGACCTGCATGGCTCCGTTTGGAGTGCTAATCGTATTTCAGGGTTTGAAGGACTGGCAGATCGCCCTGGCCCTCGGGCTTCTCGTATCTTTGATGAACGACCTGGGGTACTATTTCATGGGAGACCTTCTGTTCGGTTTCCACGTTTCACTGGTGCCCTGGCTCGGAAACCAGCTGGGCTTCCGCGGAAGCGAAGTGCTCTTCACCTTCGAGGGAGGGTTCTTCTCGTTCCCGGTGACTTCGATACTGATGGGAATTGCGATCTATGTGAGGATAGCTGTCGTGGCCGTGGTCCTCTACCATTGGTGGAAGCATCCGGCGCAAATCGCTCCCACAGTCTGACGAGAGATTCTCCTAGAGACGACCCACTGACGCGCGCGCGCTCGCTACGCCAACACAAGCCCAACAGGAACTACGACCCTAGTCCTTAATACCGACCCGCGGTATTTCATCCAGCAGGGCTCAACACAATTGTGTCGGACGTGGTTTCATGATGACTTTTGGAGTCCTTCGCGAAAGGCAGCCTGACCTACTTGGTACTTCTTCTGGATGACCAAGCTGTGGAGACGGTGGTAGACATGAAGACCTCAATCTCAATCATCGAAGACGTCTTCCGCAAACACGCGAATGGAGAGACCCTGATGCCCAAGAGGCTGCACTTGGCAGTAGAAGGGATGAAGGGCGAATTACGTATCATGCCAGCTGCGTTGCTCGGCAAGCGCGCCGTGGGGTTCAAGACGATTTCCGGCCAACCTGGCTCAAGACGGCCCGGCTCAACGTACTTCCTCATGGTGCTCTTCGACCCCGACGACGGGAGTCTGTTGTCCATCATGGCCGCTGACACCATCACACGACTTCGTACCGGAGCAGCCAGCGGGGTTGCCACCAAGTACTTGGCCAGGGAGAACTCCCAGACGCTTGGGCTCTACGGCGCGGGAGTGCAGGCTCGGACACAGCTGGAAGGGGTCGCAAGCGTGCGCTCGATAAGGAAAGTGAAGGCATACGATGTCTCAAAGGAAAGACTCGAAGCCTTTCGCAAGCAGATGTCTGCAAAACTCGGAATCGACATAACAACGACCGGTGACGCTTCAGAGCCCGCGTCGGCAGACATCGTCGTTACTGCTACGACTTCTGACAAGCCATTCTTGATGAGCCATTGGGTACACGCTGGAACTCACATCAACGCAATAGGAGCGAATGCTCCTACGAAGAGCGAGATTGACCCCGGCCTTGTGAAACACGCAAAGATCTTCGTGGACTTCAAAGAGCAAGTTCTGGCTGAGGCTGGCGACATCATTAACATGATCAAGAACGGAGAACTGAAAGAAACAGGAATCTCCGCCGAGCTGGGCGAGCTGGTCGTTGGCGCCAAGAAAGGACGGAGCAATGCGGAAGAGATAACCCTCTTCAAGTCCGTTGGTGTTGCTATAGAAGACCTAGCGCTGGCCCTCGAAGTCTACGAGAGGGCAAGGAAGCTGGACATCGGTAGAGAAATCACTCTTCAGTAAGAAACCGATCCTCAGGGAACTCCCAAGAAGTTGAGAGGGGCAACGCCAGAGGACGACAGGACTGTCTTTTCTACCCAGTCCAGAACATCCGCTAGTTCTTTCTTCTGACTGTCAGCCAGCTCTTTCTCTGGTAGCTTCATGTTGCTGGTTCGAATTACGCCTCTTTTCACTAGAATCTCTTTCCTTACGGCCAAGCCTAGTTCACTGCAATAATAGACCAGGGGCAGTGTGTTGAGGTAGATGTCGAATGCCTTCTTTAGGTCACCCGCAGCATACGTGCCATACATCGCGACCAGATATTCAGGAGTGGGAGACGAAGTCATTATGCCCACTGCGCCGTGCAGGAGATCCCAGAAGGAGTCTCTCCCGTAAAGCGCGCTGAAGATCTTCAGTCTGTCACCTGTGATCTCGCGTATTCTGGCCAGCTTCAGAGGCGTAGGCGGGTCCTCAAGTTTCAGATACTTTGCGTTTGATATCTCTCGATTCAATCGGCTTATCAGCGCCGGCGACATCTTCGGACGATCGGTCTGAGGGAAGTCCTGTATGACCATGGGAATCTCAATCGCGTCCCCGACAAATGAGAAGTAATCGAATATTGCATCTTCATTCGGGACTCCAGGCTCAGTCTTCAGACCTCTGGGTGGGGGAATCATGACTGCCGAGGCGCCCAAATCCTGGGCAGAAATGCTAGACTGAACAGTCAATTGAAGGTCCTCGTTTCCAGTACCCACCACTATCGGCAGCTTGCCGCCCAGTGACTCGAAAGTCATCGTTAGGATTCTTTGTCTTTCCGTTTCGGACAACAGATCTCGCTCGGCAGATTCTCCCAGGATGGTCAGGCCCTTGACTCCCGCCCTAGAGTAGTATTCGATTAGATCGAGATAGCTATCCTCGTCCTGATTTCGTTGGTCATCGAGTGGAGTGATAGTGACTACGAACGTTCCTGCGAGCGATTCTGACACGCTCTGTTTGGAAAGTCGATTAGTATTAAGTTCTCTGCAGATAGGGAGGCCTTCATACGTGCAGCGAAGTAGAGCAGAACAGAGAAGCTTGCTTTCCAGAAAACCCATTAAGATGGACGAGCGCCTCCGCGTGGACGCTACGATGCGAAGGTTCTACTCGCCCTCTCCCAGAGAGGCCCGATAGTTGACGGGCCGGTACGACATCGTAATCGTTGGAGCTGGGATCATGGGCGTGGCGTCAGCGTTCCATCTGAAGAGGAACAACCCGGGCAAACAGATTCTGCTGATTGACAGGCTAGGTGCCCCTGGCCAAGGAAACACCGGAAGGAGTAACGCAATGTTCAGGAACACCTTTTCCTCGGCCGACAACCAAGTCCTTTCCAACAGCACTATTGACTTCTACCTGCACCTGAAGGACGAGTTGAAGGTCGACCTGGGACTGCAACAGATCGGCTACCTCTGGCTGATGAGCGACGAACAGCTGTCAACGAGTGAGATATTTTTAGATGGGATGGAGAGGAATGGAATCGAAATCCGCAGGTTCTCAAGAGAGGAACTCGAACGTCGAATGCCAGGTATGGCGACAGATTTCGATTCCAACGAGGAAGCGTTGCTGATGGCTCTTCCGAGCATCGAGGGCGGGGTGTTCGGACCGAAGTGCGGAAGACTAGACCCAGACAAGCTCGTAAGATACTATACTCACGAATTCTTGCGGATGGGAGGCCTAGTTGCCTTCAACACGAATGCCGAGAAGTTGCTGGTCGGTCCACCCAACAGACTGGGCATCGATGGCGAACCGTTCGTATGGCAGGACTCCAGAATCGAGGGGGTTCGAGCGAGTGGCGCTTTCAACGAAACAATCAGCTCTGACACCGTTGTGCTGGCCTGCGGCGCGTGGGGCAACGAGCTGCTGGAACCCGCAGGCATCGACGGTCACGTGAGTGCCAAGAAGAGACAGCTCTTCAGTGTTTCAGCAAAAGGGGCCAAAGGGTTGGAGGAGCTGCTTCATACGAAGGACTTCAACCCCCTGGGTCTTCTTCCCCTGGTGATTCTGCCGAAAGCTGGGGTTCACTTCAAACCAGTCAGCGAGGAGGACGACTTCTGGATAGCCTGCGAGGACGAGGTGAACAGACCCTTTATCCACCTGCCAGACCACGATCTTGCTGGTTACGCCGCCGAGAAGGAGTACTACGAGCGAAGCGTTAACCCGATTCTGTCTGCATATTTCCCCGAGTTCCGAAATGCGAGGGTGAAAGCCATGTGGGCAGGGTTGTACTCCTACAACACCCTGGACTACCTGCCGTTCGTATTCAGACAGAATAATCTGATAGTCGTTGGGGGAGACAGTGGGAGTGGAATCATGAAAGGTGATTCTCTCGGGCGGATAGTGGACGCCGTCTACAGAGACGAAGAAGAAGCCTCGCTCTATGGGGACGTTCAGTATGGAACATCGAGGATCGGCTTTGAAAGGAGAAGCGTCGAAAGAGAGGAATGGATCATATGATTTTCTGAGCACTTCTCGACGAGTTCATCCTAAACCCGTTGTACCGAGAAACCGTTTCTCCTGAGATGCTCGAGTGCTGAGAAGAGATTGTCGGTTTGCGAGAAGCGATAGAGATGGGACTCGCATTCACAGTCAGAGCACCCAAAACCATCCACTCGCATGTCAGCTCCGCTTGAGAGTACTGTTGCAAGTCTACACCCAAGGCCGGTCAGCATTGTGCTGGCTACGGCGATTGGAACCACCCCTGGTTGCGTCGTGAGCCAGTCGATGTGCCACCTCTTCTTCTTCTCTTGGACGAGGTGCCTTGCGACCCTAGACCTCATGCCACTTCTTGCAGAACCGACGTAGGTGTAGTATCCTCTCGCGAATCGAATTCTCCCGAGAGAACCCACCCTAATGGTTCTGTGACGGGTCAGCTACAGGATTAACACGTACGTGCCGCGTTCGAACAATTCAATCTGACGATCTTCTTTTAGTTCCCTAAGTGGTTTCTTCTTCGTTGGATGAACGAATCTTTGTCCTATTGGCATACCAGCGAAAACGTATCACGAAGAATGCACGGCCTAGAACCCTCCGCTCATTCGTCATATCACCCGATGGCTTCTCTTTTCGCGGCCCACCTTTAAGCTGAAGACCTTAGTCCGACCCGCGGTCCTCCACCTACAGTCTGAGTTCCGCCTGAGTTATTAAGAATCACATAAAATTAAATAGCGTCTTTAAGAATCTGACCAGCGATGCCAGTCATCAGTCTCTCCTTTCCTGAGCAGTTGGTCAAGGAGATGGACAAGGTCCAGGAGTCGCTCGGATATACCGGCAGGTCAGAACTCGTCCGGTCAGGGATTCGGCTTCTGCTTCAGGATATCAAGGAGAAGAACGCACTTGCTGGTGAAGTTACGGCGGTCATCATAGTCACGCACACCGAGGAGAACGAAGAACCCGTGACGAGGATAAAGCATCAATACGACGACATAGTCAGGACTCACATCCACAACAAGATTACCAAGAACAACTGCGTGGAGCTCTTCCTCTTGGAAGGCGAAGGTTCCAAAGCGGCTTCTATGGCGAACGAGTTTCAGAAGGAGGACGGAATACGAACTGTAAAGCTTGTGACGATGTGAGGCGACGCTTCGCGGGGAGACCTGAGGCCATCGCCGGCAGAACTTCTCCGCTCCGGTGACACCGGCGCCTGCAAGAGCGTTCCCTTCCCAGGCCCACAGCGACGTGCCGTGTGGGGGTCAGGCAATCCTCGTCAGGACGAATATCATCGCGAGGCCTATCAGGGTCAGAAATATCATGCGCCAACTCTCTTCCTTGGCATGGGCTTCTGGAAGCAGGTCGGTGGACGCAATGCTCAGAAACTCGCCCGCAAAGAACGCGAGAATGAACGACAGCACTGCGCCCGACGTCAGGATGACGAAAGAAGCCATCACGCCGACCATCGGGGCTGCAGCGTCTCCCAGAAGGAAACTTCTGGCGGCCACCGTAGTGTTGTTGTTCTTCAGCATCAGCGTCACCGTGTTCAACTCGTCAGAGAAGTCGTGCAGGACGACTGCGAGTGCGACCAACAGGCCCAGGGCGTAGCTCACCTGGAAGCCAGCCCCGATGCCGAAACCGTCGAAGAACGAGTGCATTATCAGCCCCGACGCGCCTATCTTCCCCATAATCGGTTGGCTTTGAGGCGTCGGGCCTCCGTGTATCGCCTTGTTGTGGCTGTGAACCGCCAGCGTTCTCTGGGTCACATGGTAGTACATGAAACCGATGACGGAAGACATGAGGACGTAGTTGACGCCCTCCAGATTGATCGATATGGCGCCGGGAAGCAAATCGAGAAATGCGACCCCGATCAGGGCACCGCCGGCGAACCCAAGGAACAGGGGTAGGTCCGACCTCCTCCTGATTGCGAAATAGCCACCAACAAGCGTAGAGAAGAAAGTGGCTATTCCGAATACAACGGCTGCGACCATGATGCTCATGATTAATCACCGGGCATGGCAGCCCAGACCGCGTCGTTTCTTTGCATCGTCCTTGGACTTGAAGTGACGCTCATCGCTTGGACATGCACCCCGCCGATCTGAGACACAAGACCCCCGCAGAGATCTTCGGCGGCGGTTAGAGCTCCTGTGGTTATCTTCAAGACGCCTGGCATTTCTTCTCGTGTCGGGGTGTACTAATAAGTATTCTGAGATGACTATCAATTCTTACGCATTAGGCTTCCGTAATTTATGAACTGGCGTAGGGAGATTACCGACTTCCTCACACGATCGGTCTCAGAATCCCAGGTATTCCTCCTACGACGACGAGAACAGGGGGACTGCGCAATGATGCACCCTTGGCGACGCCACCCGAGAGATGTCTTAGAACAGCCCTAGGGTTCTCACATATCGGGGACCGGCCCACTGCTTCCCTCCGTCATGCAGGACCGAGACCCAGCTGTCGCAGAGCTCCTCGTGATACACCGACACCTGACACCTGACGCAGAGCGCCCAGTTTGAGAAGCGCTCACAGCAGGTATCGCATCTCCGTACGCCGGACTCCGAAGTCCTTCGGAATCGCGGTGGATCCCTCACCTCAGTCGTCGCAGTTCTTGCACCTCCTTGGAGGAAGGAAGTGGTTGACCCCTATGCTGTCGTGAACGACATCGCAATCCACGAACATCCTCTCGTCCTTGGAGTCCTTGGCTCATCGAATGTCAAGTCCACTCCCGACATATTAGCGCTGAACTCCAATCGCAGGGTTGTCTGACGGAGAGGGTTGATTGAAGCTGAGCGTCTCCCGTGGCGGCCCACGTTCCCGAGTGTCTCTATCCGCACCGAATCGATGCCAAGAAGGTCGCGCTCATCCTAAGAGAATAACTTCGGTGCCGGCCTTCCTGAAGTCGCCCCTGAGGTACAAGCTAGAAGAGGATTAAAACGGTCAGACAGGAATGTCTGCTCGGCGCTGGATTGATCGTAATCTTCGACCTTGACGACACGCTGATCAGGAACCCCTTTGCTAGGGGTGTGCTTCCCCACATCCAACGGGTCATGTCACAAGAAGGAAGGGAGGTGGACTGGGCTAGGGAATTCCGACGGGAGACTGTAAGACTGCGCCGGGAGGGAAGGTTCGTAGAATCATTCAATTGGGATCTGGTAGTGCGCAACATCGCCCGGGCAAAGCGCGTTCACATCGGAATCGACATCGCGGAACTGGTTCGAATGTACAGCAGGACTCCGTTCGCGAGCCTAGAGCCAGGAGCGAGCGAGCTGCTGAAATCTCTTCAGGAGAGAGGCCATAAGATAGTGATTCTGACGAACGGCTACGAGAAGTATCAGCTTCCACTCATCGAATCGCTTGGACTAGTGAATTACGACCTCCTTGTTAGTCCCGACAAGATTGGTTACATCAAGCCGCAGCCCGAAGCCTTCAAGCTGGCCGCCAAACCCTTCCTCGCGGAAGATTCGCGAGGACCCGTGGTCGTGGGGGACTCGATATTGTTCGATGTCTGTGGCGCATCGCTAGCCGGGTTTCGAGCCATCTGGCTCAGGAAGGTCCGAGAGGCAATGACCGAATCGGTCAAGCTCGCGGACCTTGGCGGCCTCATTCGACGAACGGCCAGAAGGGAGGGACTCGAGAACCTTGTCAAAATCATACCAAACCTGACTATACCCGCGGTGGCGGACCTGCACGGAGTAGGCAGGCTGGTATGAGACATCGGCGCTCACAGCCATCATGAATTCTGACCCGTGCGAGAGACTCGGGTTCGCGGGTCTCGGAGATGACCTAGCAAAGAAGACCATTTGATGTTAAATCGGCCAACCGGGCATAGTCTGGTATGCGATACGTCCTGAAGTGCCTCTCGTGCGGGAAGCAGTACTCCATGTTCTTCCCGAGGCAGCTCTGCGACAAGTGCGGCGGCATCCTCGAAGTCATCTATTCCGGTGCTGTAGAGATGGGAGCTCTGAAAAAGGATTTCTGGAGATACGAGGCGCTTCTTCCCGAGGGCGAATATAGGCACTACAAGCTCGGAAACACGACCCTGCTTTCCGGAGCCCAACAGGACCTCTTCATGAAGCTCGAGATGGAGAACCCGACGAAGTCGTTCAAGGACAGGGGTTCGGTAGTCGAGATTGCGAAAGCGCTCGAGTACGGGTACGACGAAGTCGTCTGCGCCTCCACCGGCAACATGGCCTATTCGGTAGCCTACTACGCGAAGCTGGGTGGGATACGTGCGACAATCTTCGTGAGCAAGAACGCCAACTGGCTGAAGATCAGGAACATCCAGGACACTAGGGACGCCAACATCATAAAGATCGACGGCGATTTCACCGAAGCGCAGAGAAGGGCCATCGGCTACGCAAAGAGGAAGGAAGCCTTTCTGACGGGAGACTACGGCTACAGGAAGGAGGGTCAGAAGACACTGGTCTATGAAATAATAGCGGAACTTCCGAGCGTCAGTAACATTCTCATCCCCGTGGGCAACGCTACTCTGTTCAGCGCGTCCTACAAGGCCCTGACGGAGCTCAGCAGGCTCGGACTGGTGCGCAGACTACCGCGCCTGATAGCGGTGCAAGCGTCGCTGACCGACCCGCTCGTCGTCGCCTTCAGAAGGAACGAGAAAGTGAAGTATCAGAAGCCGCTCACGGACGCAGGCGCGATAGCCGTCGGTTATCCGACGTACGGCGAGCAGGCCATTCAGGCGATAAGGGCGACGCGGGGCGAGGTCGTGGACGTAACTGACAAGGAAATGGAAGACGAGCGGAAGGCGTTCTATAGGGAACACGGCCTCCAGGTCGAAATGTCTGGGGTCGCGTCGCTGGCCGCCTTCAGGAAAATCGACCTCGAAGGACAGAGCGTAGCGGTGGTCAGCGGAGGAAACACGCTGAAGCCATAAGAGAAGCACTGCCGAGAATTCGTGCATGGGCGTGGTCACCAGGCACGTGGAGGTGAGGAGCAGAGCCGAGAACGATGTAATCGAAATTACGAAGGAGGTCCAAGAGGCCGTCCGGGATAGCGGTCTGAGGAACGGAATCGCGACGGTCTTCGTCTCCGGTTCGACCGCAGCTGTGACGACCATGGAATACGAGCCAGGACTGGTCAGAGATTTCCCCCAGATGCTCGAGCGTGTGTCCCCGAAAGGGATTGCCTACGAGCACCAGGAAGCGTGGCACGACGACAACGGGCGATCGCACGTCAAGGCGTCGCTGGTGGGACCCAGCCTCTCGGTGCCCTTCGTTGACGGACTCCTCACACTGGGAACATGGCAGCAGGTGGTCTTCATCGAGTTGGACATCAGACCGAGAACGAGGAGAATCGTGGTTCAGATGGTTGGAGAGTGAAGGTCTTCAACACCTTTGGGGATCTTCACGTCTTCTTCACGTTCCTTTGTCTTGACGTCGGTGGCCGCGGCCTGGCCTGGCTAGTTGGGCGTCCCTGGTTGCTGGGTCAATCCCGACCGTCCCTTCACGGATTGACCCTATACTCAACGGTGAGGCACGCCTCCAAGTAATCCAAGTCCGGTTACATGGTAACAACGCTAAAATAAAGGCGAGCTACCTTATCTCTAACCGGATGTCGCTGAACGGATTCGGGCGGGTCGTCTCGTTCGTCTCCAGGAGTGAGGTCCGGAGTCACGTCCTAGAGGATGTCTTGAGAGGCCCGAGGACGCCATCTGAGCTCGCTTCTATCGAGAACAAGCACGTGAGTCACGTCAGTCGCGCCCTCGCCGAGCTTCGCGCGCAGGGGCTCGTGGAACCGGTTTCGAACGAATCGAGACACAAATACTACCAGGCCACCGACCTGGGCTTCCTGATGGCAGCCACGCTCGCGAAGACGCCGAGATGAAATCCATTCAGCGGGCTGGACCAAGAACCTCGACGGCGCACTTGCGCGATTGGGCGAGCCCACTACCGTGCTCTTCCATATGCTCGAGAGCCGCAGATCTGTTCAGAGCGAAACTCACGGGATAATCTCGCAACCATTGTTGAGTTCAGGATACTCAAAATCCGACCTGCTCACAGACCCATTCGCGATGAGCTCCTGAACCTGCGGCAGGGCGTCCTGGAGCTCCCTCACGAGATGCCTCACTGTTGTGCAGATGAGAGAATACCCGTTCTCTCGGAGTAGGCCCTGTGATTTGTTGACGAAAAGGCACCTGCCGCCGCAGATGTCGATCATGTCACAGGACGCGCATGGCTCGCCGACCGTGACGATGTCGCAGAGTGAATCTGGGGTGTTGTCAAGTATCGAACCAATGGCCGAGAAATCAAAATCGACGGACACTGGACATGCGGAGATTCTGCCGTCGGGCATGACCGCGAAGAAATCAATCCCCGAGCCGCATCGCAAGCGCGACTTCTTGCCGGAGAGCAGCGAATTCATCACGCCGATGAACGGAACTATCCCCCCGACGTGATCCGACCGTGACATTTCGTCCACCCATGAATCTACGAGCGAAGAGATGCCGGAGTTATACGCGGCAATCCACTCAGCAATCCCGGGTTCTGTATCCTCCCCCGCTTCCCAGAACATGCTGAAACTGAGTTGCCAGTGAACGTGGTCGAAGAGTCCTGTTCGCAGAAGATGGCGCACGTTGTCGAAGATGTCGGTGCCTTGCACTACCGTCATCCTCGCCACGAGGTCGCCACGAAAGCCCTTGTCCCGAATGAGTCTCAAGTTGTGCGTTACGCGGTCATACACTCCTTTTCCTCGTTCCTTGTCGGTGACTTCCTTCGTCCCGTCGAGCGAGACCAAGATGGAGTGGAGTCTCGTCAGGTACTGCGGTTCAATCCTGTCTAGGAACAAGCCGTTAGTCTGGACGACGAACCGTCCCGGAATCGTATCCATGATGTCTTCCATGGTCTTGATGCGGAG
The DNA here is from genome assembly GCA_963796355.1 of uncultured archaeon. Taxonomy (GTDB): domain Archaea; phylum Thermoproteota; class Nitrososphaeria; order Nitrososphaerales; family Gagatemarchaeaceae; genus UBA183. The sequence continues at coordinate 333,492 of CAWCLD010000001.1, read as the reverse complement.
GAGGGGTTCCCCTCCGTAGAATTCGACGACCGGGTCGCTGTCCCGGGACAGGAAAGACTTCAAGTCTGCGATCGAATACTGGACCTCCCTGGGAGGAGTCTCGCTTCCTCCGCCGCAGTAGCTGCAGAATAGATTGCATTCTTTTGTCAGGATAACGTGATAGTGCATACTCCTGGGTTTGTGCCTCCTCGCTCTCTCACGTTAAAAAGAAATCCCAGGAATTCCGCCGCATTCATGCCTAGTGTCGGCGAGTGCCGTCGTCGGTCAGCACACCTGATTGTGTTCAAATTCGATAGTCTACAACTGGCATCTCTCATAGACTGGGTTTATCTCTCACCTTCTAACGATGGTGTCAGAGGGCTCGTGAGCTTCGTTTGGCTAGCGGCGAATTCAGCGTTCGTAATTCTGACGAGCCCGTTGCCTCAGAGGGAGAAGGAAAGCGACGAGCCAGCGAAGCGGTTAGCAAAGGGGTTAAACCGAACCTCCCGATCTTTTCAATCCTCGACTCGATAGACTTCTCTGACCATTTCGTAATCATCGGCGATGTCGGGACGGGAAAGAGCACGATAACCCCGATTCACGAATTCGAGTCATACAACGGGGACAGGCAGATCGTCATCCGTGAGCCGTCAAGGGCGGCGTGCAATGCCCTGTTCTATTCGTTTCAGGCGCTTCATCCAGAGCTGAGGGATGATTTGGCAGTCATTACGAAGGACACCAAAATCAATGTCGGCGGCAAGATCAGGATAGTCACGGACGGCGTCCTGCTTAGGATGCTGGCCGACAACTCAATCTTTGATTCTTCAATCTACTTCGATGAGAGCCACCAGATGTCTTCCCAGCTTGAGCTGTGTCTGTCGCTCGCAAAGAGGGGAGAGGCCAAGGCAAGGAACCTGTTCCGAATCATGAGCGCCACAATAGACCCAAAGGAGTTCTTATCGTTCCTGGGAATCTCCAAGCTTTATTCGATGAGCGGCCGAAGATATCCAGTCGCGCTTGAGGTGGAGCTCGCAGAGGATCTCGATGAGATGTTCAAGACCCTGTCGCGCTACCTTTACACGCAACCCCGGGATGAATCGTGGCTAATCTTTCTCCCCACAAGGCGTCTGGTCGAAAGGTATGCCAGCAGTTACGGTGGCGTCTACATTCACGGAGGCCTTGAAGGTTCTGAAATCAACAAGATTCAGCAGAGAGCCGAGCTCGACAAGAATCTGAGGATCTTCGCGACGAACGTAATCGCTTCCTCAGTGAATATCTATGTTGACAACGTGCTGATATTTAACGACGTGATTGACAGTAAGGACAGGCTTGGTCAGAAGACGCTCCGCTACATGAAGATAGACAACAACTCCCTCCTGCAAATGGTAGGCAGAATCGGTCGCTTCAAGCCCGGTCGAGCCGTCATCCTTACTGACACGCCCATACCGAAGAAGGTCAACCCGATACCGGTGCGCAAGGCTCTCGAGACCGAGACTCCTTTTGATCTGGTGCTCCTCCTGTCAAAGTACGGCCTCAAACTCTCGGAGCTGAAGTTCATGTCGAAGGTAGACCATCGCGAGGTCGCCTTCGCAGAGGACTGGCTCATCGGCATCGGGGCAATCGACCGCCGCACCCTCAAGGCCACCTGGAAGGGACTCCTGATGAGCGAAATCCCCTACGAGCCTGACTTCTCGCACATGATTTCCAGCGCCCTGATTTCAGGAGATTACGAAATGGCAAGGTTTTTCCTGGCCAGCGGCGCTTTTGGCGATTCACTCAATCACGCTTACAAGTCGGACGCGGAAGGTGTCGCTCGTCGATTGCTGTACGGCTTCGACAATTCGAACGAACTCAACATCAAGGCGCATCTACTCAAGGGATACGCCGAGGATGGTGATGGTTTATTCACCTCGAATCTGGTCGCGAACGGACTCTTTGCCGGATTTGTCCAGGAAGCATGGAAGAACTATGAAGCGGCCAGAGAGGCGCTGAACGACCTGCTCCTTTCATCGAAAAAGGAACCTATACCCAGGGAGGTCGCGGTAGACCCTGATGTCTTCAAACTCAGGCCGTACCTCGAAGACTGCCTGTCGTTCGAAATGTTCGGCCTGAACGAAAGGAACGAGCACGACCTGCGCGAAATGGTTGTCAACGGTCAGTTCTTTGCAAGAACTCTGACGATAAACTACAAGCGCATATTGTTTGACACCGTCGTGATGAATCCGTCGAGAAAGCACCTCCATCAGCGCAGGCGATGAGATGGCCGCAAGGCTCGACCTTCCCGCAGAGGGCGGCGTAAAACCTCATGCCCCCTTCGTAGACAGTAAGTCCGTAGCCGCACCGTGACAGATGTGGGGGCGGATTCGAACCCGAGTTACCAGCTCATGGTGATGAGCGTGCAGACCGTCCTCTTCTTGATGCCTTGAAATTAGGTTTCAGATTCCGAGGGCCTCTCTGAGACCCTTGTACCTGTTCCTGATTGTAACTTCGGTCACTCCCGCAGCCTCAGCGACGTCCTTCTGAGTCTTCTCGTTGCCTTCCAGCGTACACGCGACGTAGAGGGCCGAAGCGGCCAGCCCCATCGGGTCCTTGCCGGCCGAGATCCCCGTCTGCTTGGCCCTGAGCAGGATTTCGCGCGCCCTCCTTTGCGTGGTTTCAGACATCTTCGCCCTGGACGCGATCACTGACACGCACCTGCCAGCCTCTGCCACGGGCATCTTGAAGTCCATCTCCCTGTGCAAGAGCCTGTACGACCTTGCGAGGTCTTTCTTCTTGACGTTGCTCACCGCTGCCACGTCTTTCAGGGTCCTCGGGATCTGCCCATCCCTACAGGCAGCGTAGAGGGACGCCGCTATTATGGCCGTGATTGACCTCCCTCTGACGAGGTTCCTCTCGAGGGCCTTCCTGTAGTAGTAGGCGGCCTTCTCCGTGACTGCCTCTGATACTGTGAGTTTGTCCGAGAACCTCCGCAGCTCACTGAACGCCTGCCTCAGGTTCCTGTCCGAGGACTCGTGCGCCTGACTCCTCCGGTCCCACGTCCTCAGCCTCTCGACGGTGGATCTCATGGACCCGGACAGCGACCTGCCCGACGCGTCCTTGTTGAGAGCCCCTATCACCGTGGCCAGCCCCATATCGTGGATGGCGATCGACGTGGGAATTCCGGTCCTGCTACGGTCGCCCTTTTCGTCGCCTGAGAAGGACCTCCATTCCGGGCCCACGTCCACGATTTTCTCCTTGACCACCAGTCCACAGTCGCTGCAACAGAGCTCCGACCCTGAGCCGTCGATGACCATGTGACTCTTGCCGCACCGTGGGCACTTGTCCGAACTCCTTTCCTGCTTCAGGAGCCGCGAGAAGTTAGTACTCTTGGACACTTGTAATCACGAGATCGAAATAACCGGGTATTTCGAACTATGAAGCGCTGTCCTTGTATATAAATGACGGCCTTTTTCGATTCTGTTAACTTCGTTGCACGGGGCGAGGTCGGATAGATGAAGACCGAACTTGTTCTTCTGGCGAAGCCTTATGAGAGATTATCAGATGCCCGTATGCTGCATTTGCCTCCCCAGCTAATCTGGGAGTCTCCTATCTACCGCTTCCACGAGCTAGAGGGAAATGCGGCTAGACATGTCTTCTTCGACGTCACGAAGTCAGCCGTTCTTAGCGAGACGAAACGAGACCTTGCGGAGGCTTTGGATTGGGCTGTAGGAAGGACACATCAACGGAATCCATCCATTCTTGATTTTGGGGCTGGACGCCTAAGGAATACCCTACACCTCCTCTCGGCAGGCTATTCGGTGACTGCCGTAGACTTCGAAAAGCTCCTAACTGCGGATTCTGTCCGTCCTTACCTACAGCAGGCGAATCAACAGGCCCCAAGATTCTCAGAACTTGTGTATCCTTCTCAATTCATAACCACGACGCGTAGGTTCGACTTGATAATACTCGTGAACGTTCTGAACATCATGCCAGTCCCCGCCGAAAGGTCGCTCGCTCTCCAATACTGTCGCGAGAAACTCACTGATAGGGGGCTCCTGCTTTGGTATTCCCAAACAACTCAGTCAGCCTACAAGGACATGCCAGCTTTCGGAGATGGGCTGGTGATGAGCACAAAAGAGAAATTCAAGACGTTTTACAAGGACTACAACGTAGAGGAGGTTGACGAGCTTTTTGCTGCCAACGGTCTGAGATTGGCGGACATCCTGCATCAGCCCCACATCCAGTGCCGACTGTACAAGAAGATAGGACGGAATCCCATGAGTGGAGTCTTGACGCCGAGGCTCATCAGACGCCATGTCGAGGGAGACATCGATTATGAGGCGCCGAAACTGGTCACATCCAGACCCCGCAGAATTAGGCAGAACGCCGTGCTGAACACACCCAACCCGCGAGCACTGTCACCAAGTCTCCTCTACCGTGAGGCTTTGCTGTCGGTTCCAGCAGGCACACAATCCAACAACACCTATCAAAGTCTCGTCGGGGCAATATTCCTGTATCTGTTCGCCCCTCAACTGGAGAAGATGGAATTTGAGCACAAGATGCATCATGGCAGAGACAGGGTAGACTTGTTCTTCAAGAACCATGCGCTAAGTGGTTTCTTTGTCCGATTCACCATTCCAAACTCTCCATCCGTCTACGTAGAGTGTAAGAACTACGCGGGTAGACTTGGCGCTAATGAAATCAATCAGAGCATCCAGCGCGTCGCTACGACTCGCAGTCATCTGGGGGTTGTGACTTGCAGGCACGCCCGCAGAAACTGGATGAATGAGAAATGCGGAGATGCAAGCGACGATGAGAAGACCGTGATGTGGCTTGATGATTCCGACCTTTTCGAACTTCTTGAGCATGTAGGCAACGAAGCAGCCATCGGTCGCGTGCTAATGAGTAGAATAGACGAGATTAACGCTACTCAAGATTCTTCTTGATTCGTTGTTCCCATTCTTCCTGAGTGATTACGCCCTTCTCTTCAAGAAGCTCAGCTAGGCTCGTTATCATGGTGTCCAGAACGTCAACCTCGTCGTCTTTGGCCTTACCTTTCTTCGGCAGGTTTCCCACCTTTGTCGAGGTATCCTTTCTCGCTTAGATAAGCCACCACTATCGCCCTGATTATGTCCGAGTGACCTGTTCCCAGTTTGTCCTTTAGGTCTTGGTCTATAATGTCCCAAACCTCGTCGGGCAAGGCAACGAGGGCCTTCTTCACTTCCGAACCACCTGCAAAGCAGTGACTGGTATTCCTTCGGACGCTTTCGGCATTGTGGCCTCAGTCTGAATAGCGTTCTCGATTAACTGCTTCCAGCCCTTGACTTGGACGCCAGCCTTCTCAGCGGGAGTCCGACCCTTCAAGGTCAAATGAGGTCGAACGTAATTGTAGTTCACGACATAACCTTCGAGGATGATTCTGGCCGAGTCTTCGTTCTTGAATCCACGCATCGGTCTTACTCTCTCCTTTACCGTCTCGTGAAGTCTCTCGACTATGTTATTGGTCTCTCTGGCGCGGATCCCGACCCGCTTGACCAGTTCGACTTGGGCGGCCTTGTATCTCGAATAGAAGACCTTGTTGAAGGCGGCGTCATACTGCATGGAACCGTCTACGAAGAGGACTTGTGGCTTTCCCTTGGCCGTGTCTACGGCTTTCTGGAATACGACTATTGTGTCTTCCAGCGTCCTTGTCCCTGACAGGTGGGACGCCACTAAGAACCGAGTGTCTTCGTCAATCATCTCCCAGAACCATTCGTTTTGGCCGTCGCATCTGATAACCGTCTCGTCGTGATGCCACTTCCCCCCGATGTTCGGGCTTAGGGTCTTGACATACTCGCTGACAAGCTTCGAATACTTCTGAACCCACTTCCACACGGTCACTTGGCTGACCTTCTCTCCGAAGATGTCTTCGAGTTGCTTCGAGACCTTCCTGACGCTCAGGCCGTCGTAGTATAACGACATGGCCGTCACTATGGCGTGTTTGTTGACCCGCATGTTTGGAAGGTTCCCGTCTTCGATGAACCGCTTGTTGCAAGTCAGGCATCTGACAAGCTTCTTCCCCCGCATCGAACCAGCGGGCTTGACCGACTCCGAGAGGCAGTATTTGCATGTCATGTTTCCCACGCATATCCGTATGGATATGCCATTATTTATACCTGCTCATTTCACGCCTTTACGCCTAAAGGCTTAAAAGGCGAGGGATTTCAGAATCACGCCATGCCTAAAGCAGGAACCTACGACTTTCCAGCAGACGACCTTAACCGTTGCGTCGATAAGCTGACCAAAGCCAGAAAGACGGCAAACAAGACTACAATGACTCGGGAAGGCTTCGCTCAAGCTATGGGGATGTCTGTGAAGACAAGCGCATTTGGCACTCTCATAGGGTCGATGTCTTATTATCGCCTTGTGGACACAGGAGGAGGTCAAATCAGAGTCACCCCACTTGGAGAGAAGATAATCTACGGGGAACCGATGGAGCAGAAGCAGGCAAAGGCAGAAGCAGTCGGAAGCATACTCCTCTTCGCCGACATCTACAAACAGTTTGGAGGCGTACCAACGGATGAACAACTTCGCCTTTTTCTGAGGGAAGAGGCGAAAGTTGAATTGGCAGACGCTAACGAAGCTGCAGGCGTGGTCGGAAAATTGGTCAAAAGCAACCTGCCCTACTTGGAATCAAGTAGTGGCGGGGGAGGTGATAGACCAATGCCAGATAGACCTTCGATGACAGGTGGAGCAGGAACGTGGGCTCTTTCGACTGACAGCTACGGAGAGCTTCGCATTGTCGACGAACTAAGCGCCAACTTCGCAATCGATGCAATTAAGAAGTTCAAGGAGAGATTCCAAGCCAAGAGAGCCGAAGACATCAAACTAAGCGAAGTCATCGACAACGCAGATGCTACTGCCAAGACCATGTTCCCGTCCCTCAAAAAGGGAGAGGAACCAAAGAAATCGAGCTAAGCCGAACTAGAACCCAGAAGGGGGTCGGCACGTGCGACGCGGAGGAATCTCGGCTCTCCGCGAGGGCTGACCTAAGGCCGACCCCTATCCGATGTTTTCCGACTCCTGTCAGGTCTTTTATGTCTTGCCCTAACCGAATGGGGATTTGGGTTCGGGCATCTCGTTCCAGATTTTGTAGACATTCTCCGAAATCGCTTCGAGAGCGTCTGCCATTCGCTTCATTTCGGCCAGCTTCTTCTTTCTGTATTCATCTTCAGTCATGCCCCGAACTTCAAGGGCCCAAACTTCTAAGCGTTGCCGTGTGCAACGAAGTTAACAGAATCGCCTTTTTCCATTACCTCGACCTCCATCTCAGTACCTGGGCATCTGGTGGTCTACCTCGCGTGCCCAGGCGTCTATCCCCCCCTGCAGGTTCCTGACGCTGGAGAACCCCGCCCTTCTCAGGAAGGAGACCGCTTGCGTGCTCCTGACCCCCACGTGACAGTAGACCACGATCTTCTCCTCTTTGTCCAGCTCGCCCATCCTCGCTGGGAGCTGCCCGAGCGGCAGCAGCCGCGCTCCCTCGAGATGACACAGCTCGTATTCGTATGGCTCTCTCACGTCCACAAGGACGACCTTCTCCCCTTTGTCAATCAACGCCTCCAGCGCCAGCGCGGTCACGTCGAACTCGACGGGCCTCGCTCTTCCCTTCAGCCCGCAGAACTCCTCGTAGTCGATGAGCCCAGTGACCGTGGGATCAAGCCCGCAGACCTTGCAGGCGGGATCCTTCCTGATTCTGACCTCATCAAAGGTGCTGTCCAGCCCGTTGAAGACCAGCAGGCGGCCGATGAGGGGCGAGCCAATCCCCAGCAGGATGTGGGTGGTCTGGACTGCTTGGACTCCTCCCATCACACCCGGGAGGACTCCAAGGACGCCCACGTCCTGACACGACTTCACCGACTCCGGCGGGGGAGGGCTGGGGCTCAGGCACCTGTAACACGGCCCCAAGAAGGCGAAGAAGACCGAAGCCTGCCCGTCGAACCCGAGAGCGCTGGCGTAGACGTCGGGCTTCCCGAGGAGGACACAGGCGTCGTTAATCAGGTACCGACTCGGCAGGTTGTCGGTCGCGTCGATAACCACCTCGTAGTTTCGGATGACCTCCAGCGCGTTGCCCGAGTCCAGTTTCCTGTCATAGGCTACGACTTCGACGTTAGGGTTGACCTGACGGAGCCTCTCGGCTGCGACTTCGACCTTCTTCCGCCCGACGTCTGCCTCCCTGAACAGGAACTGTCTCTGGAGGTTCGGCATCTCCACCGTGTCGCCGTTGACCAGGCCGACCCTCCCGACGCCGGCCGCTGTGAGGTAGACGGCCGCGGAGATCCCGAGCCCACCCACCCCGACTACGACCACCGAGGAGCCCTTGAGCCTCCGCTGGCCTTCGGGCCCCACTTCGGGCAGGACGAGGTGCCTACTGTAGCGCTGTGCCTCGGGGGCCGTGAGCGGGACGCTCCTAGGCATCATCTGATTGTCCGGGAGAAGATTGATGTAAATAGAAGCTTCGGCGACCCTCGGGACGCAGGTCGTGTGGGTTGACGACGGTGCGGCCCTCGCGTTGCTAGTCGTTGCCGTCTTTTTCTTTTTCTCGCTCGGGAGGCTAATCAAGCGAAAGAAGCTCCTTCCGTAGAATTTAAACGCCGGCGGCCGTTTCGACCAGTCATAATGCCAGAAGTTGGAGACAAGGCTCCGGATTTCACGCTCTACGACTATGATAAGAAGCTGAGGAAGAGCTCAGAGTTCTTGGCGAAGGGGCACAAGACAATTTTCGCGTTCTTCCCCGGCGCATTCACGGGAACCTGCACCCAGGAGATGTGCACGTTCAGGGATATGTACCACGAGCTGGGGAAGATGAACGGCACCGTGGTGGGCATCTCGGTTGACGCTCCGTTCGCCCAGAAGGCCTTCGCGGAGAAGAACGGGCTGTCCTTCCCCCTGCTCTGCGACTTTCAACGGGAGGTCGTAAAGAGGTACGGTGTCGTCTGGAACACGCTGGGAGGAGTTGAAGGGTACGTCTGCGCCAACAGGGCCATATTTGTGGTGGACGGCCAGGGGAAGATCACTTTCAAGTGGGTCGCGCCCGAGCCGGGGACTCTGCCGGACTTCGAAGCTGTCAAGAAGGCTCTTCTGTGAGACTCCCAGACATCGGGCCTTTCGCATCGGCGCAATCGTAATTCCAGGCTAGAGGTTAGAGTGGGCCGCAGGTGGGATTTGAACCCACTTACGTAGGTTCAAATCTAGCCGAAACGCACTGAATTGACGATTTTGATGATGTCGGACTGATTGTGCAAGCACGAAACTTAGGTCCTATGTCGCAACTGCCCAGGGAAACACGCTTGTAGTAGTCACGTTTGTTGTAGATGTAAAGTGCCAAACCCACCCGAAAAAGAATCCAGCCAGTGCAACCATCAGCACAAACCAGACGATGGCTCCAACGAAAGTCCACACAACTCCGAAGATTAGCATGTATTCGGCTGTCTTCTGGTTTCTGTCCTTGAGAACGAAGTATGCAATGAGCCCGCCAATCCATGCTAGGAAGAAGGGAAGGAGCCACCACCATGCACTAATCTGTTCCATCGGCCTCATTGCTGGTTGCATTTGCATTAATGGATGTCCGCAGTTGGGACAGGAAACCGCTTGTGGCGATACTTCCTTGCCACAGTTAGGACAGAAGGCCATGTTCCCAAGCAAAAGAACGGAGAGGTTTGTCTAATAAGTATGAACGAAGTGAATGAGTATGGGTCAGAGTTGGACGAACCAGTAATCTTGAGGGTGTCGGAAGATTAGAGGCAGCGAATCCTGAGAGAATCCATTCGGCTCCAGCAACTCAGCCTTATAAGCGGAGGTGAGTAGTTATGGTGGGAGCAATTAGTTAGGAGAAGAAGGAGATGTTGATATTCCAAAAAGTTCCTTCGCGATGCAGATGTTGGTATTGTTCAAAGGGCGGATTTCGGTGTCTCTGTGGAGACTGCGCAGGTTGTCTAGATGTGACTTCCGAGAGAGTCTTCCTAAGAAACGCTAAGAGGATTTCAGTAATTTGCTGTTGCTTCATTGTAGCAGTAAGCTTTGTGTTATTTGCTCCAGTGATGACGGTTCAAGCAACCCCCATGGCAGGGCTGGGCTCGATTTCCTTCTGCTATCTTGGTCAGGGTGCCTTGCTTGTTAACGGAACGTATTATCCGATGACTAATACAACTAAGCCTATCATACAGATTGAAACGACAACTGCATCCTGTCCCGCACTTCAAACAAGACAGAACTCAGGATGATTCTACTCGGAATGTTGCGTGCTCTATCTTTGGCTTGACTAGCTATTTGGGCTAAGACCTATCGCAGTTAGGGTGTAAGTGCGAAAAGCCAAGATTCTGGTCAGCATGATAGCATTGATAATCTGTAAATAGGGTAATCTGGATTCAGAATATAGATTGGCTCGCCTCTCGCCAGCAGCAATACGAAGGCTGAGCGACTATCTGGATTGGCTGGAGGCAGAATATGATGTTCGCATCGAAGCCCGCGACCTGAGTGATAGTATTCATGAGAACGTGGACAAGTATCAGGCAGAATTTGATGCCATTGTGCAAGATTTCCGTGATGCTGCCACCAAGATTGAGAAGGAAGCGTTTGACACCTGCGATTCAATCGAGGAAGCCAACCCAGCCGATGCGGATGAGAGGATAGACGAGGTGTTGGGAGGAGCGAGAGATAGGATACTGAAAGAAAGTAGAAGACTCACAGAGAGGCTGAATTCTCTGAATCTACAGCCCCAGTGGCAGCAACCGTCATTCTCACTGCCGTCAATCAATGACGAGTTGAGAGTTTCCGATGCATGGATTTGCGCAGAGGGTTGTGGGAGAATTGAGGGAACGGAACAATATGAACGGCATAGAACTCTCTATCTTAATCATCATCCACAGGTGAGTGACGATGTGGGACCGCCAAGAGATGGACGGCAAGCTTTGGTATGAAGGATGTTGGAGTGTAGTGGGATGAAGTTCGCATACATTCAGAGTCCTCTGGCCTTCGTCCTCGGCATCAGCGCCTTCGCGTGGGCCATCGGCTTCGCCAGGTATTTCGGCCACTGGGTCTTATTCTCCACCTTCCCCAACGTCCTCGACTCCCTAGGGATGTCCCTAGTAGGGGTCTATCTTCTGTATGAGGCCCTAGGCAGGAGTCATCGTCTTGCCAACACATCAGATGCGGAATTGGAGCCAATCTTGTCCGTCTTTGACGACATTGACCCCACAGAAGAATCTTGAACCAAACGCGCGAACTGTTAGTGCTCTATCTTTGGTTTGAGCATAACTATTAGAGTTCTATCTTAGAGTGCGTCAGCTCGTTAGTCCAAATCAGGAGACACTAGGCGGAGATTCTCTAAGAATTCTGGGGTAATCTCGGAAATTCAGTAAATACACGAGTGGCCCATTAGCTGCTGGTGAAACAAGACTTCACCCACAAGGAATCGGATGGGCTTTCATATTTTCACCATCCGATTCCGACATCGAACAGGGGAAGGAAGAGGCCAAGAGCCGATGAGTCCTGACCAGCGATTTTGACGGTGTTGGAGCACATGGAAGAGTATGGTAATGGACTGTCAAAATTGTATCTATTTGGTCGTCTCCTTGTCAACCGAGTGGAGACGATGGGATGAAGTCAAGAATGAAAGAGCGACAAGCACCAATCCCATTGCTGTGAATGGAATGGCTAAGAGGAACAGATTGATTTCTGGTGTAGGACAACCAATCGAAGTTGGCTGCTCGCAATGCCAATCACGGATGTAGACAATGCCGAAGTTGATGATGCCGAGCACGGTGAAAAGAATACCTACCACTAACGCGAATCTATTCATTTGCTTTCCTGCGCCTAGCAACACGGAATCCGTTGAGCCAGAGGAAGATGGCGAATGCGGAAGATATCACAATGGCTGGTAAGGGTAGAAACAGAAGAAAGTAGGCGATAGGCACGAATACAGCCAACGTTAGCACCATCCCAACAACAAAAACTGGTAGGCTGTCCTTCTTCAATGTGATAGAGTGGCCTGTTCCTACTTATATCGTTGAACCAGCGATTTTGATGGTGTTGGAATGACTATGCCGAACAGAAATCAAGCCACCGCAACGAAGACGATGAGTCCAATGAAAGTCAATACGACAATGAAAGTCCAGAAAACCCCGAAGATTAGCATGTGTTCTGCTGTCTTCTGGTTTCTGTCCTTGAGCACGAAGTAAGCAATGAGCCCGCCAATAAATGCTAGAAAGAAGGGAACGAGCCACCACCACGCACTAATCTTCTCCACTGTCTTCATTGCTGGTTGCGTTTGCATTAATGGATGTCCGCAGTTGGGACAGGAAACCGCCTGTGGTGATACTTCCTTGCCACAGTTAGGACAGAAAGCCAAACTCCGTTGTGTAGGTCAGGAGGTTTTTGTCTAATAAGTATGAATGAACGGAACGTGCATGAGTCGGATTTGAACCAGCGATTTTGATGGTGTTGGATACCGACTTTGTTCTAATCCGCCAACCTGACGTTGAATGTGTAGGTCTCGCTCACCGATGTTGAGGAAGCCGCAATGTATGACATCGTCAAAGAGATTATCGGAGAATGCCCGCACCACTCGTTGCTTTGATAAGCCTTCAAAACGAAAGGATGCCGAAAAGAATTGACAACACAAGACCTACCGCGCCCAGCCTGACTTCACCCTTCCTAATCGCTAATATTCCGAAGACCGAACCCAAAACCATCAGGGGAATGGGTAGTATCAGAAGAGCCCCTACCGCACAGATGATGGAGAAGTATGCCAGATTCTTGGCAGATGTCACACCAGTTGATTTAGACGCCATTTAAGCCATTTTACGCCATTTAAGCATCCGCTTTAACACTTTGTCGGAGTAGTGAATTGCTACCCCAGCATCCGTCAAGGGTTGGAGAGGCTCCCAAAGGAATGCTTTCCTTTCACTCCAAGAAGATATGCGTGTCAGCCGGATTTGAACCAACAGTTTTGATGGTGTTGGATGATTCTGAATTGTGCTCAAGGGAGAGAACAAGCGGCTCGAATTCCTTAAGGCGTCGATGGAGACACAGGAAGAAACCTCATGACCGCGAGAAAACAACGTGCACCAAGAACCACAATGGACATCCTGCTCAAGCCCGACAAGAAACAGATTCGTCTTGTTCGGAAGATGCGGGGCGAATTTCTGGGAGAGGCTACGGAAGTGGAAGACTTGCTCTCGGACGTGATAGCGACCCACTTTTTCCCGAATTTCCTCTTCGACACACATGAACTCGAACAGTATGAACGACTCAGAACGACAGTTCTTGGGCATCGCTCGTTCTCTTTCAGAACCAAATCAGACGCGCTTCGATATATTCTCGAACAAGCCCATCCCGACCTTTACGAAGAACACAAGGAAGCGTTGGTCAAACTTGAGAAGGTCATCGCACATAGGAATATACTCGCTCACGGTCATTTCATTCAAGAGTTGCCGATGCCTAATTTCATCAAGAAGCAAATCGACAAGTCTGAAAAAGTGTTGTTGGAGACATTCAGGAATGGTAAGGTCTTCCCGCACTTTCTCACCTTGGACGAGGCGAACCTGAAACTCAAAGAGGCGAGACAGGTGTCAAAGTCTCTCGCAATTCTTGGTGGGGAACTAAGGAGACAGGCACATGACAACATCCCCCAAAGGAAGCAGTCCGATGAATCCCCCTGAACAGGAAGCAGAACCAGCGATTTTGATGGTGTTGGAAAGATTGTCCTGTGCCAGTTATGGCAATTGCTGATTTGGGCTCTGGGAACTTTCTGTTGATGCCCTCTTCTCGTCTCGAATTTTTGAGAGAACTTTCTGATAATCAGAGCGACTGAGTTTCAGGTGGGTCTCCAGAATTGGGATGAACTGTTCTACCTTCAGCAGAACGTCCTTGCTCATCTGGGTGCTTATCTTTGTCTTTGGCGTCCCTATTTCTCCCCCTTCTGACTTTACCCCAACGTAGAGCGAATCTTTCCTCAGGGATTCCATCGCCAAGATGAGTTTATCGATTTCAGCGTTTCCTTTCAGAGTCAGAGAGTTGGTAATCATAGTTCTCTCCAACCTCTCGGCTGTCTCTTCCATAGCCTTTCTTCCCCTTTTCCGCGCTTCGCTCAAATGTAGGAACAAGGCAAAGAGGTGCTGTTTGCTCTTATGGCGGGTCAGGATGAGAAAAGGTCTTCCATTATCAGGCTCGGCCACAAGGGTATCGGGGTCGAGGTCTCGCTTCCAAACAATATCACACAGAAATGCTTTCATTGATTCCTCTGCCGAGGCAACTGCCAAGGTGAATGCCCTTGGAGAGTTTTTCTGATTCAGAAGGAAGCGGGCCTCATCGTGGAGGTCTAATCCGTTTTCGTAGGCGAGCCGAGCAATTGTGCCATACTCGAAATTAGATGATTTGTTGCTCAACTTGCTTCTCACTTCGCGTTGTGTTCCGTATTAGGGTTACCCATTTGTTCTCTCCCTCGACCTTGATTCCTGTCCTGTCTGCGAGAGTTTGTCCCTCTAAGGCCATGTGCGGTTTCGCTGATGTGCAGAGTATTGGCCGTTGTTCCGCTCCTGCGGGAAGTCTCTTAGGGGTGTCACGAAAAGAATGCTTACTGAGTCGAGTACTTGCTTCAGTAAACCCTAGGTGGGTTCAAATCCCATCAGGCGATCTAAAATGGCAGATTTTGTCGTTCTGGACTGGCGAAAGTGGACCGGGGGAAGTCCGTTTGACTTGTTAAGTGGAACTTAGACGCGCGCCACAACGACCGATTTCGGTCACAACTCATTCTCGACCGGCCTTCGCAATGACCTCAATTCAGCTCCACACGCCGAATATTACGAAAGGCGTCCAATGCACTGGGTGACAGAGGTCTGAACTTTCGATCAATTCGCATTGCACAGACTTCAATGCGAAGTCTTTCGGCATTCCTTCAGAGAGATTCTCGTAGAAGCGTCTAAAGAATTGACTTGCCGATTCATCGTGTATCTCCCAGGGCGTCACAATGACGCTCGGAGTCCCAGCGATTGCTGCGGCGCGCGAAAGCCCCACGAATTCGTCACCTGGCCTTGTCTCGGCGACTCCAGTGACACATGCACTTAGGGTGAGCAGCCTCGTTGAAATTTTGCTTTCCATTATGTCTTCTACTGTTACGTTTCCATCAGCCAGTACAATTCCAGACAGAAGAGGGTCAGTCTGATTGTGGAATCCGTGAGATGCGACATGAATGAAGGCCAAGCCGGGCGGAGCATCAAGCAACGCTGCCCTGCTGGCTCTTTCATTCAACAACGCATCTATACCGAACTGGCTCGCTATCGACCGAGCTTCCACCTCGGCAAATTCCAAGTCTCCCGTCGGATTGCCGAGCACACATGCACCATCTCCTTTGGGAACCCTACTTGATAGCTCAACACAGAAGGGCAAGAAAGTGGCTGATGGAAGTACGCTTAGCGTGAAGCACTGACACATGTAAGTTCTCTTGCAGCCTTCCTTACGTTGATTGAACCAAAGGGCGCTAAATGGTAGATTGTGAAGCTCTCTGTGTGGAACTACCAGCAACCTTTCCACGGATTCTATCTTGGTCCAGATTCTACTGAAGAGGATGGCGAAGAGTTGTCCGCCACCTAATGAGTACTTGGCTCCTCGAATGAGGGAGCCGCTCGCCAATTCAGGCAACTGACATTCAACATTGACTGCGAACATATGATTGCACCGACAATAGAATACGAAACCACCTCCCGCGAGGGGCGGGTCGAAGTCAACATTCTCATCGACGTGCTCCAAAGATGTGACATTCAAGTGGTGAGCAGCAGGACGTGTATCGAAGGCATCCCCGGGTGGGTCTTCCCGGATATGGAGGACATCCTGAGAACCACCACCTTAGAGCTCGACCTCAAACACGCACCCAAAATGGATGCCCATCACATCTGGAAGACGCTGCTTTCAGAACTGAAGCAGAGGAGTTTGTTGGAGCAACCAAATGATGGTCTTCTCGAATCGATTGTCGGGTTGATCTACAAGATTGGCAATTCGCATAGCCGGGTCGTCTAGGATGTACCATCAATCGGAGTCAGTCAAGCCGAATGTATGTGCCCTCGCTATCAGATCTCACTCACCAGAACCAGGATGTCAGTTCAGACTACACGGGCAAGGAAACAAGGGGAGCGTGACTAGATGACTTCACAAGTGCTCGAAACTGAGCAGCTCATCTCACTTCGAGCGCTCAAGGAGAAGGTCTCCCGTCTGTTGCCGTCGAGCAGCGTCGTCAGGGCCTTGATCTTAACAGAGAAAGATGACCTTCCGGCGGAAGAAGCCTTCGTGAAGTTCGGAGTCTACGATCGGCTTCTCTGGAACGAACTAAAGTCCTGAGTCGGGCTAGGGCAGTCTTACGATTACGTTTCCGTCTGGAAGCTGAGCAACATATTCCCAGCCATGTTCAACCATTGTTCTCAGCTCTCCACCCTGCACAACTCTCTGCTTCCCATTGCCGTTCAGGCCCAAGGATTTTCGATTCAACAACTCCACTACTTGTTGCGAGGTAAGCGCAGCCAAGTCTCCAAACTCCTTGACCTCATCCTCTGTGTATTTCTGAAGGAGCATCTCCCTCCGTATCGTTGCCAGAATCTCATCCTTGCTTATCGTTTGTTGCGTTCCCAGGATCGTCAGATTTGGGATGGCCTTCATGTACTCCTCTGCCATCTCTCCCATGGTTGGCTTCATGTAACTACTCGAAACACCAACCGCGTGTCCCATCAGCATCTCCGTGATTATTGGCATAACTCCTGACATCTCCATTCTTGTCTTGAAGAACTTCCTGAACCCATGGGCCTGTTTGAAATCATAACTCCTGTATTTTTCCCTGTCCACCAGTATTGAGCGCATCCCCATCTGGTTCAACAACTCGCCCAATTGGTTCTTGACAGTCTTAACCGAAACCGGTTTGATCTTGCTCGGGTCAAGATTCCTCTTGTTCACTTCTTGGATGAAGACGAAGGACGACGGTGCAACTGTTTCGCCTATCTTCTCTCGCTTTTCTTTGTATTGAAGCAAGTGCGCATAACACTCTGGCGTGATGAACGTCGAATACTCCTCGGGTTCGCCTCTGTAGATCATCAACCTTGCGAACTTCTGGCCGGCCGATTCGATTCCCTGTACGTCTCTCCACCTAAGATACTCCACGGACCCGATCCTTGCACCCGAGGAGCAGAGGAAGAGGACAAGGCACTTCATCCTCAGATCAGCCACGGTGACGACCTTCCGTATCTCTTCCAAGGTCGGTGCTCTGTCTTGACCCGACTTCCTCACCTTGGGAAGAAACTGATTGATGTAACTCCAGTCCACGTTTGTGACTCGATTGATCTCGAGGAATCTTCTCAACGAGTCACGCCAGAAGGCGGTTGTGGACGGAGCTGACGTCTTGCCAACTTCGACCAGGAACTTGACGAAGTCCTCTTCGAACTTCTTCGGACTACGCTTTACCTCCCTTACGAACTCGTCTGGCGACTTGTTCGCTCGCTTTAGGTAGGCCCTGATCCTCATGACGTAATTCTCCTTGGTCTGTGGGGCCAGCTTTCCCGCTGCCAGGAGTTTGGCGATCGATTCTTCTTTCGGGCTCAGGGCGTAGCTTGAACCCGCCTTTTATATAAGCCTCTGGATTTGAACCTACAAAGGTGGGCCGCGGGTGGGATTTGAACCCACGATCTAAAGGTGACTGCGCGGTGCTCCACAGCCTCCTATGTTGACCAAACTGTGCCGGTGGCTTCCGCCACGCGACTACACCACCGCGGCCAGGCAATCCCGGGCGTATTCCATTACGATATAAGACTTAGACTTCGCAAAGGGTCTGCGTCTCGAACGCAGTTTCAGAGAGACCCAAAGCTACTAGTCGGTCGGCAGCCCCGTGAGCTCGCCATTGACACACCAGAGGCGCTCCGCCTCCGGCCCGTCGTACGATTCCTTCGACGAGTGGGTCTCTTTAATCCTCGAGAGGAACTTTCGACTGACGCCCTTCTAGATTCACCAATTTCTGGGCCCTAGGACAGTTCCAAGCTGCGCGGCATCCGTGGACCAGAAACTATATATCATGATATATCATACTATGTCACGATAGTGCTATGATGTTCGGAAACCCATGGATACGCCGGCACAGGTGGATGCAGCGAGGTGACGCTAGAATCATAGTGCTGAAGGCTCTGAATGAAAGACCCATGCACGGCTACGAGGTCATCAAGGAGATCTCTGAGATGTTCGGGGGCGTGTATGCGCCAAGCGCAGGTATGGTCTACCCAACGTTGCAATGGCTTGAAGACGAGAGTCTTGTGAATTCGTCGCAGGAGGAAGGAGGCAAGAGGGTCTACAGGATCAATGACGCGGGGAAGAAGTTCTTAGCGAACGGGCAACAAACGCTCAAGAGGCTCTTGGCCTTCCAAAAGAAGATGCCTGAAGAGAAGCTCAAGATGATGAGGGCTAGTCGAAAGCTGTTCCAAACTGCGATGATGGCATTTCCTGAAATCAGTGAAAAGAAGGCCGAGGAAGCCGCCAAGATTCTCAACGAAGCACAGGCGAAACTTGACGGGCTGGTCGATTAAAGCGTTGTCCGCCAGGACCCTGTTTCGAGCTCCGGGAACCAGCCTGAGAGTGCTGGTCGCGCTCATCTGCGTTCTCGCTGACGTGCCCCGCAAGCTCGTGACCCGAAGGCGGGGTGCTGCTCACATCATTGTAATCCTGCTCGTTGTCATCATAATCTTACTCGTGCTCATATTCCTCACAATCTAGCCCGAAACCCAGCCTAGCCGTCGAGGCAACCCGATGCCCCAAGTCGCCTAGTTCAGATGCTCCACGCTGACCTGACCTACGAATGTTCCGTCCCCTTCTTTGTACCGTCTGAGCCTCTCCTCGACCAGCGCTTCCGACTTCCCACGCCCAAGATACGTCCCCAGAGCGAACTGAATGCTTAGCCCCATGGCTCCAAGTATCACGAAGTGATAGAAGGCGGGAGCCTTGTTGACCCACAGAACCTTGTATATCAAACCGACCAAGGCCAGTGCGGCTCCAAGCCCCACGACGAGACCGGTGAATGCCGTCAAGACCGTAAAGTGGAACGGGGCGCTGTTCACGGAGGTTATCTTGAACTTGCGCATGTAAGGCAGAGCTAAGGAGGGCACTATCCCGACTAGCGCTAACAGAACGAGAAGGATGGCGAGCAGTTCTACCGAGTACACTAATGGGCTTACCTTCGCCGGCTTCGAGAAAACATCGAGCGCGTGAACGACCGGCCTGAGAAACTTGGCGCCGCGACCATCCACATTGAAAACATCCCAAGTTAATGAGGTGAGAAGGGAAAACATCAGTACGGAAACGTAGAACAGGTATGTCCGCTCCAGGATGCCTGCCTTGGCGGGAGAGTCGTTGGGCTTGACCACTACAATCTGCTTGGATCTCGTGATTCTTGAGAACAGCCTCGACGCATTCATCGAGCAGAGCCCTCCAATGAGAACCATCCACGAATATCCTAGGGCAAGCGACCCGAGACTCGCCAGGACAGTGACGCCGAAGATCGATAAGAACTCGGGAATTGCAGGTTTGACCCGGAAGAAAGCGAGCACGGAGATGACTCCGAGACCACAGAGGACGAGCCCTACGAGAGCGGCACAGATTGAAACCAGGTTGGAGCTAGTTCGCATATTCCATCATGGTTACCGGTTGATCTTCTCTATTCTTCCTTCCGTTTATTGCTCTTACTGATGCGTTCCACGGTCAAGGCAGAAAGACAAGCTCGATGTCCGCCCATATCGGGTGGGTGCTTAAACGATCTTGACTGAGTTCAGGATCTCACTTCGTGAACCTGGCCCTGACCGTTCTCCCTGTGCCGAGGAGTTCGAACTTGCTGAAGCCTGCTGAGAGCTGGTTAAGCTCTTCCGGCCGAGTGCCGTGCCTCATGATCATGCCCGGCACCCTGTCCCAGACATAGAAGCTTCCGCCCTCCCGCAGAATCCTCTTGATTTCCGCCAGGCCTGCATGTCTGTCATCGAAGTGATGCATTGAAAAGGCGGAGAACGCGAGATCGACAACGCCAGAAGGGATGTCTCCCAGCCTCTCTGCTCCGGTGGTGAGCACTCGTACGTTCTCCAGCCTCTCTGCCACGACTCTGTTTCTGATTCTGCCGCTCCTGGCAGAGTCAGGCTCGACCGAATAGACAAGGCCTGTCCGTCCGACGATGATTGCGGCAGGGATGGTGAAGTAACCAAGCCCCGCACCGATGTCTGCCACCCTCTGCCCCTCTTCTATCCCGACTGCTCTTGCTGCGGCGATTGGCTCTTGGAAGAGCACTCGGAAACGCTCCGAGAGAGTCAGTTTCATTCGAACCGGCCCTTTGGCCTCGGGAGGGACAGGCGGACCGCTTCCGCACCCTCGTGCCACTCCGATGAAATGCTGCCCGTAGAAGACCGACATCTCGTTGTCACTTGCTCTTGTAGCAGAAGTAGGGGAAGCCGCCGTTCACCATGTCGATGGATGTTTCGATGACCCTCTCCGAAATCTCCTTCCACTTCGCGTCCCAGTCTATGTTCTCCACGACCAGCTCCTTTTCGCCGGCTTCGCTCCGGGAAGGAACGCTGGCCCAAATCGGGCGCCCGTGAAAGGGCTTCACTATGCGGACCTTCCAGCGGTCGCAGTTCATCCTGCGACCCTCCTCCCTATAGTGGTCGCAATCTCTGCAGAAGCGCGACAGCCAGAGTATCTCCTTCGTCCTCCTGACCGACCTGCCTATCTCCTCGAGGAGCCTCTCCGACTCCTTGCGGATCATCTCGGCCAGCTCCCTCTGGCCCTGTTCGGTGTTGGTGTAATAGTCCGGGTCCTCGGCTAGAGCCTTCCACCAGCTCGTGAACTCGGCCTCTTCCTCGGTCAAGACGGCCCGGAGAACGGTTCGGTGAATAAAAGCCTGATGAAACGAAGGAGGCCTGAGAACGGATAAATAATCAAGACCGCCCGAGCTTCCACGGTCTGGCACGCAGCGTGCTACGACGGGCGATCAGGACTGGCCCAGAAGGTCAGGATGATGACTCTACTGCTGCGCGTCCAGCCCAACCAATTCTCAAAACGGGAAGCCGGCCGCCACCATGAAGGCTGATGCCGGGACGCTAATCCCTAGGGCGCTTCGGCCTCGAAGAGCGTTTCCTGACACGGGTCACCAGTCTCACGGCATCTGAAGATGTGACTAGCCCCGCCCCTCTGGCGACGACCTCCCGGAGAGCGAGCTCTGAATCATTCTCGCGCAGGTCGACTCCCTTGACGCAATCCTCGAGGACCCTCACCTTGAGCCCTGCATCGAGCGCGTCAAGGGCGGTCTCCTTGACGCAGTAGTCGGTAGCCAGGCCTCCGAGGAAGACCTCGCGGACCCCGGCCTCCTTGATGCGCTTCTCGAGGTCAGTCCCTTGGAACCCCGAGTACGCTTCCAGGTCCGCTTCCGTGCCCTTGCTGACGACGACCGCCCGCCGAGGGACTCTTAGCTTCCGATGAAACTTGGCCCCGGGGGTCTCCCTCACGCAGTGAGGAGGCCAGGTCCCTCCCTGGCCCTTGAAAGACATGTGGTTCCGCGGATGCCAGTCCCTGGTGAAGAAAATAGGAAGGGACGCCCTGGTGAACGCCCCGATGACATTGTTGAGCCTTGGCACGACCCTGTCCCCGTCTTTGACCGCCAGGGCCCCTCCGGGACAGAAGTCTCTCTGCACGTCGACCACCAGCAGCGCCCTCCGCGCGGCCAGTCACCTCCACGACAGCGAGGGGTGGGCCGTCCTCAACTCCTCCAGGCTTGTCTTCACTCTTGCGCGGATTTCATCCATGCTGTCGAAGCCCCTCGCCATCCTGCCGTCCTTCAGCAGAGGCTTTAGCAGGCCCGTCGAGCGGTTAGGCTTTGGCGAGCCGTCCAAAGTCACGAAATCCCTGAAGCCGGGCGACCGGTAGGCTGCCTTGCGCCCGCCGAGCCCTCCCCTCTTCGCCCTGAACTCCTTCCTCGGACCCTCGACGACCTCGACTATCTTCGCGCTCAGATCGATCACTGGCGGGTAGGCCACCGCAGTCCCCACCCCATAGCCATCCACGATGGCGTTGAGCCTCCCGACCGATTCCTCGTCGAGCCTCCCAGACGCTATGATTTTGACCGCCTTCCCGCCGCGGATGTCGAGCTCCCACCTGACCTCTTCTGCTATCTTCAGGAAGTCACCCCTGCGCGAGGCGGGCGTGTCCAGCCTCACTCCCCAGAGCCTAGAGCCCAACACCTCGAAGGCTCTGATCGATTCCGCCTTCTCATCCCAGAAGGTGTCGACCAGCGCCACGCGTGGGACGCTCCTCGGTATGGTCTCGTCGAAGAGGCGCCACGCCTTCTCCTGGTTGCCGAGAATCTGCACCAGCGCGTGGGGCATTGTCCCCGATGGCTCGAGCTTTAGCAGCTTTGCGGCGAGGACGTTCGAGACCCCGTCGAACCCTGCGAGGTAGCAGGCCCTTTCCACCATCGGGGCTAGGGCGGGATGGACCCGACGCGTTCCAAAGCTGATGAGGAGCTTCGAAGCCGCGGCCAACCTGAGCTTCGCGGCCCTCGTCGAGACGCTCGTGGAGGACGAGAGCAGCCCGAGGATGGGGTTCTCGTACTCGACGAAATCAACGTACCTTCCCTCGACGACCATGAGAGGCTCGTAGATTGCCTTTGAGCCGTCGGCGACGAAGACGTCGCCCTCGTCGAAGGCCCAGACGTTGACAGGAAGGCCCTCTAGGAGCTTCGCCACCTCGTAGATGCCGCTGACGACGCCCCAGTTGTCCAGGTAGGGGACCTCTCTGGCGTAGACCTCCATCACGACCCGCGAGTCGATGTGGTTCTTCCGCAAGACCCTCTTGGTCTGGAGGAAGTAGGAGTCCGTCGTCTCGGCGTTCCGGATCTCCTTCTCGCTCGCGAGCCAGAAGAGTCTGTCGTCCAAGTCTGCCCGGGGCATCTCTGGTTCGGCCGTCTCATGGCGTCTTGGAAAAGGGTTTCTGCCCCCCCGGAGTTGAGGGGGGCGCTAAGAACCCTTATACATGAAAGGGGTCGAGCCCGAAATGTAGGGCCGGTAGTTCAGCGGTACGAACGCCCGCCTCGCACGCGGGAGAACCCTTCGGGTCCCAAAGTCGGGGGTTCAATTCCCCCCCGGTCCACTTTTCCCTACCGCGCGATGATCTGAGGTTTCGCGTCGAGTCCGAGGGCTTTGCCGAAGTCGGCCCTGAGACCCTTGTACCTGTTCCTGACTGTGACCTCCGTGACGCCCGCGGCTTCGGCAATCTCCTTTTGGGTCTTGACTTCACCTTCGATGACGCTCGCGAGATAGAGAGCGCTCGCTGCGAGCCCCATCGGCGACTTGCCTGCCGAAATCTCCTTTTCCTCGGTCATCCTGACGATCTCCACGGCCTTGCGGGCCGCCTTTTCCGAGAGGCCAACCCTGGAGGCAATTCTCGTGACGTTCCTTGCGGCGTCTGCCACTGGCATGCTGAGGTCCATTTCCTTGAGGAGGATGCGGTAGTCTCTGGCGACGGCCTTCCTGCTCAGGTTCTCGACGACGGCTATGTCCTTGAGCGTCCTCGGCGTCTCCGTGTCGCGGAAGGCCGCGTACAAGGAAGCCGCCGCGATCCCTACGATTGAGCGTCCCCTGAGGAGCCCCCTCTCGAGTGCCTTCCTGTAAATGTAGGCTGCGCGTTCCTTGACGGTCTGAGAGACCCCAAGCTTGTCACCCATCTTGTCCATCTCGCGCAACGCGACGCTGAGGTTCTTCTCGGTGGAACCGAAGGCAGGGGCCCTGTTGTCCCACTTCCTCAGCCTCCCGAACGCGTTGCGCATGGGGGAGGCGAAGAACCTGCCCGAGGCGTCCCTGTTGGACCTCCCGATCATGGTGGAGAGGCCCATATCCCTGCGGGTTATCGAAGTCGGCGAACCCGCCCTGGTTCTGTCCGCCTCTTTCTCGTCGCCGAACGACCTCCATTCTGGACCCTGATCGACCGCCCGCTCACTGACCACGAAGCCACAGCTGTGGCACGTAAGCTCTCCCGTGTGGATGTCATCGACGAGCGTCCGTTTGCCACATTGGGGGCACCTATCTGAAACTTGGAGAACCGCCGTACGAATTGGATTCATTTTATCTAGCTCTACAACCAGTTGGGTATATCCTCCCTAATCTCTCCCTAATAAGTATGGGGGTAGTCCCCGATTTGGTGTCTGGCAGAGTCACTCAGGCATTCGGAGGGACAGGTCGGACCTCAACCGCTCGAAGCCTTGCGAGCCAACTGGGTCCCGCAGACGGGGCAGACGGTAAGCTTCGGGTTGGTGTACTCCTTCCCGCATCCCCGGCAGTAGATCTTCCACGCTATGCTTTTCCACGCGCCGCCCTTAATCGAGGTCTGTGCCAGCGGAATGGAGAGCACATTTGCCACGTTTCTGATTGCGAAGTCGTCAGAGACGAGGCTGACGCTTCCTTCGTTCTGAGAGAGGTCAAGCGCGAGGGCGAGCAGGGACATGTCCGTCTGGGAGAGCGCCCCGATGTCGCCCGTCTTCATGGCAGTCGTCTTGACCCTGTTGACCGAGTCGAGTGAAGGCTCGGTCACGTGGACTCTTGAGTGGAGGAAGGACGAGCCCACGTTGTGATGCTTGACTTCTTCGAGGACGAGATAGGTAGTGAAGTAGCGGCCGCTCCCCTGGTAGGGGATTCCCGCGTAGAACGCAGTGGAATCGAGGACGTATGCAGGCTCAGACAAATGGGGGATTCATCAACCAATCATTTCTGGAGGACGCGGTTGGCCAATCCGAATGCATCGTGCGACTTCATTGATTCTTCCGTTCTTTCGGGTCTGAGAGTGAGACGTTTATTTAGTTTCCACCGCGAGGCAGGACGTGACTAAGCTTTGAGCAGACCGGCCGAACTCGGAAGTGTCAAGGAAGGAAGTTACATCATCCTAGAGGGAGAGCCATGCAAGGTCGTCAGCCGTGAGCACTTCAAACCAGGAAAGCACGGGAGCGCGAAAGTCAGGCTGGTGGCGATATCAATCACGACCGGGTCGAAGAAGAGCTACGTCTCGCCTGCCGAGTCGAGGGTTGACATCCCGATGATCGACAAGCGCTCGGGTCAGATAACCTCGGTCATGGACAAAACTGTACAAGTGATGGACCTCGAGACCTTCGAGGTCTTCGAGACGCCGAAACCCTCCGCAGAGGAGATGGCCGAACTGAACGGGACGCTTGGGGCCGGGACTGAGGTCGAATACTGGACCATGTTGGGCAAAACCAAGATCATGCGCGTAAAGGGTAGCGGCTAACGGTCTTCTTCTTGCGTCCCAGATGACTCAAGTCTAGGCGGAGCCGACCACGATCCTGGGCGCGGCCTTCGTCCTTCGCTTTTCGACCCGGATTCCTAGCCAGGTCTCGTATGAGTCCTTTGCAGGTGGTCTCTCAGGCATACCAGCCGGGTGATGTACGCGTTGAGTTCTCAACCACCCTTCATAGGTGTCAGGCGGAAGCTGCATTGCTTCCGTCTTGGAGGATTCTCTCAAGGCTATCCAAGATACAGTAAGGGCGTCGTTGCGTATAAAGTGGAGGTAGATACGTGTGGCCGGAAAATCACTCAGCCCACTCAGACACTCTCGTGGAAGGGAACTCGCTAGATGGGATGCCACTCCCGGCACCCGATTCGCGGACCTCTGAACGAGACGAGGATCCCTTCGAGCGTATTGTCACCGGCACCTTTCGTTGGTTTCACGGTGAAACCCAAACAAGCTTGGCGATTGGGCTGGGAACGTCCTTATTAGGAACGGATAACCAAGTGCACCGTGAGTCAAACAGTACCACAGGTGTGCGTAACCCACCGAATCAGGCTTCAACCCGAAGGCACGGGCGACCATCTCGTCTGCCCGGTCTGCGTTCAAATCGACAACCAAGAGACGCTCCGGCGAAGATCACGGAGACGGTAACCGCCATGACAGAGTCCGTCCAACAGCAACAAAGACCCCCCAAGGTCTGCCCCGAGTGCGGCGCTCCCGGACCCCTCTATAGGACCCCCCGTGGGCTCAAGTGCGAGAGCTGCGTCAGTAGGATGGATTCTTCCGGGCTGGGTTTCCGGTAGACCTGGCAGTGTCCGAAATGAGTATCTCTTAGGTCCAGTAACCCCCTTGCGGCAGAGGAGTTGAGGCGTCTACGAAGGCTACGATAGTCACCTACACCGACGAATTCGCGAAGCGCGAGGTCCAAGAACTGGCCAAGGCCGCTGGCTACTCGGTCAAGGAGGTAATCTGTCTCAAGCAAATCGTCAAGTCAGGGTACGGCGTAGGGGTAGGCAAGGCGGAGGAGCTTGCCGAGATTGTGAGCGGCAACGACTCTGACACGTTGATCATAGACGAGAGCATCACATCTTCGCAGGCCAACAACCTGGCGAAAGTGACGCACGTCGAGGTAATCGACCGCGAAAGGCTGATTCTCAACATCTTCGCTCTGCGCGCCGCGACCACCCAGGCCAAGCTCCAGGTCCAGCTCGCAGAACTGCGCTACGAACTGCCCAGGACGAAGGACGTCGTGCGCAACTCGGCCGCTGGCGAGAGGGCCGGGTTCATGGGGACTGGGGAGCTGGCCGTGGACGTCAAGTTCAAGGCCCTGAAGCGCAGGATGGTGACGGCCAGGGAGAAGCTCGCCAGGGCCGAGATGAACAGGTCGGTGCAGAGGAAGGAGCGCATGAAGCTCGGCGAACCTCTAGTGTCGCTCGCAGGCTACACCAGCAGTGGGAAGACTACACTCTTCAACAGGTTGGCTTCTGAGTCCAAGGAGGAGTCCCCGAAACTCTTCACCACGCTCGCCACGACGACCCGCGCCGTGTCATTGTCCAACTCGAAGAGGAAGGTGATGCTGTCAGACACTGTGGGGTTCATCTCGAGGCTCCCGACCTATCTGATCGAATCGTTCAAGTCGACTCTCGAGGAGCTGACATACGCCGACCTCATCCTCCTGGTCGTCGACGCGAGTGAGAGCCCTGAAAGCATTGGAGTGAAGCTCGGGAGCTGCAGGGAGACCCTCGAACAGCTGGGAGTTGACCCGAAGAAGATTCTTCTCGTGTTCAACAAAACAGATCTCCTCCCTCATGGAGTAACAACCACGGGACTGGAAGGCCTCCTCGGGGGACTCGCCTCGGTCAGGACCTCGGCGACTCGGGGTGACGGCATACGGCAGCTGAGAAACCAGATTTTGGAACGAACGCGTGAAGCTGACTCCAGGATGGCGCCCGGCAGACGCAGACAGACCTTCGGGTCAGCCTAAACGCAGTCGTGATTTCAATTGGTGGAGCCGGAGCGCTGCGGTGCTCTATCTTTGGTTTGATCTTCATCGTGGAACTCAGACGGCTCTTCCGAATCCCTTCATCTAGAGCAGCCTTTCAAAATTACCTACGAATATAGGCCTTTGTGATGACGAATTCTAAAGAAACGATTTACAGACGGCGCGGGGTCACGGGAGCCTACTGGTGCTACTCGTCGCCTACAGCATCGTGAGTTCCGCGGCCTCCTTGTATATGACACATCAGTGGGAGGCCTCCTCCTCCCTCGGATTGGGCTTCGATGCCAGCCTGGCGTCGAGGATCTCGAAGGTGCCCGAATCGCCTCTCCATCGGGTCTCTGTCTTCCCGACCTGGACGCTTGCCCTGAAGAGGGGACAGTCCAGCACGAAGGTCTCACCTTCACCGCCCTCTAGACCTGGATGGAACCGAAATCTCCTGCTCAGTGCCACCAGCTCGTCTATCGTGGCGTCGTCGAGGACGCGCCCGAGCCACCTCCGGTCGAGCCCGAGCGCCGACACGCTGACCACCATCACGACGAAGCCGCCCTTCACCAGCCGCCTCAGGTGCTGCTCCGGGTCGGCTCCCCAGAGGGGCGAGACGCACTCCAAGTCAAGGTCCCTGCAGACCCTCTCGACGCGGCTCTTCTGATAGACGCTCGCCAAGGCGCCCGTGCAGACCCCCTCCAACCCGTAGGCCTCTTTGGCCCTCCGAATCGCCGCGGCGAGGTCTTCCAGCTCTTCCTCCTTGACGCCAAGTGTTTCTTGCGTGAGCTGAGGGACCCCGATAGCCTCCGCCTGCAACGGGGTCCACCTCACGTTCGGGAAGTGAAACATGTATGAGGCTTCCGACCTCGGAAAGACCGTGATTAGGCAGGCAAGCCGGTCACTCTTTGAAGCCAAGTACGCGGCGTAGGTCGAGTCCTTGCCTCCCGAGAAGAGCGCACCGACCCTCGTCTCTCATCACCTGTCGCCTCAGGCAGCCTCAAGATGATTAAATACGCGACGTCGGGCCGACAATTCGGATGCTAGATTCGCTCAGGGAGGGGCTGCAGGCCGCAGTCAAGAAGCTGGTCGGCTCCACGACGGTTGACGAGAAGGCCGTCAAGGAGTTCGTGCGCGACCTCCAGCGTACCCTGATTCAATCGGACGTCAACGTCAAGATGGCGCTCGAAGTCACCGAACGGGTCGAGAAGAGGGTCCTCGAGGAGAAGCCGGCCGCGGGCGTCACGAGGAAGGATCAGGTCGTCTCGGTGTTGTACGAGGAACTGGCCCGGCTTCTGGGCGGCGAGGGCGGGCTGCGCCTCGATAAGGACAAGACCAGCGTCATAGTGATGCTGGGAGTCCAGGGCTCGGGCAAGACCACGACGACCGGGAAACTTGCCCGCTTCTACACAAAGAAGGGGTTCAAGGTCGGAATCGTGGCCGCGGACACGTTCAGGCCCGGGGCCGTCGTTCAGCTGAAAACCCTCGCTTCCAGCTCGGGGGTCGACGTTTACAGTGACGAGAAGGAGAAGAACTCGGTCAAAATCGCGAAGGAGGGAAGGAAACACTTCGAGGCTTCAAAAAACCTAGTGATCATAGACACGGCGGGCAGGCACAAGGAGGAGAAGGGGCTCCTTCAGGAGATGAGGGAGGTAGTGGGGGTGGTCAGGCCGGACGCCACCTTGCTCGTGATAGATGGGACGATTGGTCAGCAGTGCTACAACCAGGCCCTAGCGTTCCACCAAGCGGCACCTGTCGGTGGCATAGTTGTCACGAAATTGGACGGAGCCGCAAAGGGGGGCGGAGCGCTGGCAGCTTCAGCCGCGACGGGGGCCAAGGTCTTCTTCATTGGGACCGGGGAGAGGATTGACGATCTGGAGGAGTTCGCCCCGATGAGGTTCGTCGGAAGGCTGTTGGGGATGGGAGACCTAAAGGCCCTGATGGACATGGTCCGCACATCCGAGGTCGAGATTGACGAGAAAGCCGCCCTGAGGATGATGTCGGGCAAGCTGACGATGGACGACCTGCTCGCGCAGTTCGAACAGATGAAGAAGTTCGGCTCTCTGAAGAAGGTACTCGAACACATACCGGGTTTCTCCGGGGCGGTCAATCCCCAAGAGCTTGAGAAAGCCGAGGACAGGGTCAAGATCTACAAGTCGATTATCCAATCGATGACCGGGACCGAGAAAGCCGACCCTGAAAGAATCAGTTCGTCACGTCTCAAGCGAATCGCGAGGGGTTCGGGCCGGAGTGAGAAGGATGTAAGGGAGCTGCTGTCAAAGTACAAGCAGATGAAGTCTCTCGTAAAGACGAGCAAGGGCCGCGAGTTCCGCCAGATGATGCGCCGCGCGGGTGCGCAGTAGCGTGTCGACGGCGGCGCACGCCTATCGCCTCTGCGGTTACTGCGTCCAGAGACAGGGCGGGTCAGGACCTCTGGAGGTCGTGGAAGGAAGTAGCTGCTTCGTCTGTGAGGGACTGATGGAAAGGGTGCCTGCGATGGCCGAAGTGGCGGCTCGGAAAGCCAGGCGCTACCAGTTCGAGACCTTCACGGTAGGGGTCTCGTTCCCGGAGGGCATCCAAGAGAGAGAGGACGAGCTCAGGTCAGACCTCAGACTCAAGGGGAACGAAACAATCAAGACGCAGACGGCGAAGCTAATCGCCGCGCACGTCTCCGGGAAGCTCCGCAAGCGCGTCAACAGGCTCAGGCCCGATCTGACGCTCCTCGTCAGCCCTGGCACGGGCGAGGTCACCTTCTCGTCAAGACCGGTCTTCTTCTACGGGAGGTACACCAAACCGCGAGGGACGCCTCAGAAGAGGGAACTCTGCCCCGACTGCTCAGGCGCTGGATGCCGGAAGTGCGGGAAGACTGGGTTCGAGCGCAAGCCCAGCGTCGAGGGGCTGCTGCGCAGGAAGATTTCGGGCTTCAGTGGGAGCGACCGGATGACCTTCACGTGGCAGGGGAGTGAGGACAGGGAGAGCAGGGTCTTTCCACCTGGGAGGCCGTTCGTCGTGGAAGTGAAGAACCCAGTGAAGAGGGTCTTCCCGCGCAGGTTTGCGGTCAGGGACAAGGGCGGTCAGGTGTTGGTCTCGGCGGGTAGGGTCCTACCAGCCAAGCCAGTGAGGTTGCCGACGTTCAGGTTCAGGACAGAAATCCTGGCGACTGCCGCCTCGAAGGTCTCAGCTGAAGCTCTTGTGGGACTCCACTCCGCCTTCAGGAGGACCGTGGTCAGGTTCGAGAGGCCTTACGACAAGCCAGCTTGGAAAACAGTCTACAGGGCGGATGCTACAGCCAGGGGGAAGACGCTGGTCATACACGCCGAGTTGGACGGAGGGCTGCCGGTCAAGAGGTTCGTCAGCGGCGAGCTCGTTTCACCGTCCGTGTCGGAAGTCTTAAAAACTGAAGTGAGATGCCGCAGATTCGACATCTGCGGAGTCACAGAAACGGGAAAACTCGAAATTGGCGAAATCGCACGGATTCAGAAGGAGAACTAGATCTCTTCTCAAGGCGTCGAAGACAAAGAAGGGCTTGAGCAGCCTGCTCATAGAGTACTCTCCGAAGGATAGAGTCGTGGTCAAGATTGACCCGTCCCAGGTCAAGGGGATGCCTCACAGGAGGTTCAACGGCCTTGTAGGGACGGTGACGGAAGTGGGTAGGCGCGCCGTGATTCTAGACGTCCCGGTAGGCGACAAGGTCAAGACGCTCATAGCCAGGAAGGAGCACATCGTCCGCCTAGAGGCGAAATGATGACTGAAAAGGCCTCCAAGAAGCTCCTCACCATCCCCGAGGCCCACCAGATCCTGCAAAAAATCGATATCGTGAAGGCGGACCAGATTCAGAAGAGGACACTCGATTATACTACGAAGTTCGCGAAGGTGACCCCCGAAAGCGCCAAGAAGCTGCGCAAGGAGCTGGAGACCGAGTGTGGGCTCAGCGAGGAGGAGGCCGTCGAGGTCATTAATGTGATGCCGAAGTCGATCGAAGAGATGAGGACCTTCACCTCAGGATGGAGGAAGCTCCTCCCAACCGAGACCCTCGAGAAGATTCTCAAGCTACTCAAGTAGGCCGCAAGCGCCTAAGCATTAAATAGCGAACAGAGACCGAAAGCAGTCAGGTAGCCAAGGGGACATCGCTTGAAAGCACGTGAAACGCTACACGCGGAGGAGTTCCGCTCCGACTAGGTTCTTTACAGAGGTGGTTGTTTCGGGATATGTCGTCAGTCGATAAGAAATACGAAGAATTCGCCAGGGTGCTGGACTTTCTACCTAGAGGGCAGTCCGAGGTGATCAAGGGGAGAGAGGGGCCGATGGTCGAGGCAATCGGGGAGGAGAGGTTGACGTTGCTCGAGTTGCTCGCGATGGAGAACCAGAGCTTCGATCTGGGAGAAAGGGTCAAGATTGGAAAGGAAGGACGAGAGAAGGTAGTCAGCGTCCTGGGCAAACTGGCGTATGAAGAGCTCACTCCGGAGGCGAAGGCCTCACTCCCCGCGGTGGTGGAGAACATTGTGAAGGGAGACGAAATGAAGTATGTAGCCTACTTCAACGAGTTGCAGCCACTCACGCCGAGGCTGCACGGGCTGGAGCTGATTCCGGGCATTGGGAAGACGTTCATGAAGGAGATAGTTGAGATAAGGGTGAAGCAACCCTTCACGAGCTTCAGTGACATACAGGAACGGGTCGGGCTCAGGGACCCTGCTAAGATGATCGCCAAGAGGATTGTGGAGGAGCTCGCGGGTGAATCGCATATCTCTCTCTTCGTGAAGAAATGAGCAGACAGAGGCTGGGCCAGCACTACCTTACGGACCGAAGGGCCGTAGACAAGATCGTAGCGAGCGCGAACATCCAGCTTGACGAACGGATCCTAGAGATAGGGACGGGCAGGGGCATCCTCACCAGGGAGCTCGTGCATCTAGGCGCGAACCTCGAAGCCTATGAAGTTGACAGGGAGAACCTCGCCGCTACGCTTGAAGAGTTGGGTACCGTGAGGGCCGTCGTCCATCTAGGCGACGCCTTCAAGGAGATACCGCGCTTCGACGTTCTGGTCTCGAGTCTGCCATACTCGAGGTCGGCGACCTTCGTCGAGTGGATCAGCCAGCTCGAATATGACAGGGCAGTTGTGCTCCTTCAGGAAGACTTCGTGAATAAGATCTTGGCGACCCCAGGGACGAGGGACTACCGGGCGATTTCGGCTATCGCACAGGTCTCGTCCGAGGTCAAGGTGTTGATGAGGGTGGGCAAAGAGTCGTTCTCGCCACCGCCCAGAATCAACTCCCTCCTCGTCTCAGTGAAGCCGAAGAGGAGGATGACAGGCGCCGAGATTTCGAGAGTCAAACAGATCTTCTCCCTGAGAAGGAGGCAGGTCGCGTCCGTGATGGCCAAACTTGCGATGGCCCGACCCAAGACTGACTACGGCAAGAGGCGCGTCTACTCCCTTACGCCGGAGGAAGTCTTGGAAATCTGTAGCTAGGCGGATGGGTCGGCGGGCACGCGTAGAGTCTTCCCGCCGTGCTCGGGAGCGTTATCAAGGGCGTCATCTGCACAGCCTGCAGTTCGTTCCGCGCGAACCACGAAAGGAAGATGACCCGGAAGATGTGGGCGAGGACGTAGTGCACGCGGCAGCGGTTGGTTTTGATTTAAGAACGACAGGAGGCCGGGCGCCCGTCGAACACCGTTTGATTCCAATTGGCGTTTCCGTGACACTCGTCGAGCCGAACTATCCCGTCAACGTCGGACACGCCGCAAGGCTGGTGAAGAACTTCGGAGTCAAGAAGCTCTACCTAGTGAAGCCCAAGGTCGACATTTCGGTGGCCGCCGTCTATGCGTCTCATGCGTCGGACGTCCTCGACAGGGCCATAGTCACTACATTCGAGAAGGTAAGGGAAGAGAACGAGCTTCTCGTCGCTACGACCGCCGTGAGGGCCTCGAAAAAATCGAATGTGATCAGGAGGACGGTTGGTCTGGACCGGCTGCATGCCCTGCTGTCGTCTTCGCGAGCCTCGTCCCTCGTCTTCGGCAGGGACACGACCGGGCTTACCAACGAAGAAATCAGGATGTGTGACGTGACCACGACGATAGACACGACCCCGGCCTACAGGGCCCTGAATCTTGGTCATGCGGTGGCGATAGTCCTCTACCTCGCCTCTAGAGGAGAAGGAGGAAGGGGCAGGGTCCAAAGCCGGAAGGCAAGGGAGGTCTTCGCGGAGAACCTCTACGAACTCGCGGCCGTTTCTAGGATGCCCCCACACCGGATGAAGAACCTCTTTGAGGTGGGAAAGAGGATTGCAACCACTTCGAACCTCACTGACGCGCAACTGAATCTTATGACAGGGGTCTTGCGGAAGGCCCTGTCGGCCCTAGACTCTCACGATCTCGACTCGAAGACGTAGACCGCCCTCTTCACCCAGCGCGTGCTCTCGAACGACAGCCTCACGGGATACTGGAAACCGATCGGCCCGGGCTGGAAGAGCTTGAGCCCCACCTGCCGTCCTTCGAGGGTCATGGAGACCTCTTCGCCGTCCATCGTCTGTATCACAGGCACGACCACGACGATCCTGCCCCCGGGCCGGAGGACCTCGGCCATCGAGGCAAGAGCGTCGCCATAGACCTCACCTGCCTGGTTGATCAGGTCGGTCGCAGTGCTGGTCTTGGGCCTGGCTTCAATCCTTGGGAGGAGCAGCGGCTCGGTGACCACGGCATCGACCTTCGACCTCCGGAGCATGCGGGGGAGCTCCCTGGCATCTCCCACTCTGATGTCGTAGCCTTTGTCCTTTACACTGCCCACTAGCCATCCGAGATTCTCCCTGGCGTCCCTCACCCGGTTAGTCTTGGCGTCGAGGCCCAGACAGCGCATCGAGAGGATGAAAGCCTCGGCTAGGATGGTTCCCGAGCCGCAGAAGGGATCCAGAACCGTCTGGCCTTTCTTGAGGCCCGACAGGTTGAGCAGCACCCGGGCAAGCCTCGGGGACATCGAGATGTCAGAATGCGGCGTCGGCTTCTGCCTCCCGCGCTCGCGCATCGATGCGGAATCTGGGACCCATACAGTCGGCCCCAGCCCGATGCCTCCGTGGTAGGGAAAAACGACGACGTCGAGGGCGGACTTCAGTTGCACCTGCTCCGCAAGCAGTTCGTTGTTGTTGGGTCTCAGGAGATGAGCCTTGTTGAACCCGGCCCTCTTGACCTCGTCGAGGAGCGCCCTGACGATTGTTTCATAGTCGTCTTCGTCGACCTCATAACCACTGACGGACAGGGTCGCCTTGTCATGGAGGTGTTCCGTGACCTTCTCCACCAGCTTGACCACTCCCGTCGAAGCTCCGTCGGAGACGGCCATCAGGGGGGCGACCTTGTGAACCCCGGCAAGCTCCGGGAGCCGTTCCAAACCAGGCCGTCTGACCTTCAGGACTGAAACCCGGTCGCAGGGAGCTTCTGCCCTCAGGACCGACACTTCGAGCACCGAACAAGCCTCCAGGACCGAGAGTCTTCCGAAGGCGAGCACCAGGACGACCTCTTCAGAGTCGACGAAACGTCTCGGGAGGACGAAAGGCATTGGAATCCACGACCTCGGGCTGCGGTATTAAGCGTGAAGATTAATTAGGGGTAAGCCGGCGAGGCAATCCTAACTGAATAGATTTGCACGGCAAGAACTACCGGACGATTCGTGGGATGGCATACACCAGCAAGAAGTTCGCCCCTGGCGCCCCGAACCCGAAAGTGGCCAGGTTCACGACTGGAAAGGCCAGTCCCGACTACGACTTCATGCTCAGGCTGATATCCGAGGGCAGGGTCCAGATTAGGCACAACGCCTTGGAGGCTGCTAGGGTCGCAGCCAACAAGAAGCTGGCGCTAATTGGTGAGGAGAGCTACCATCTCTTAGTGAAAACCTATCCCCACATCATCCTCAGGGAGAACAAAATGATTGCGACCGCAGGTGCAGACAGGCTCCAGGAGGGGATGAGGAAAGCCTTCGGGAAACCGATTGGGCTCGCAGCAAGAGTGGAAATAGGGAATACGATACTCGAGCTCAGCGTGAAGTCTGAGAACTTGGAGAAGGGGAAGGAGGCCATGAAGGCGGCGTCAGCGAAGCTGCCCATGAAGACGCATTCGGAGATAATCCAGCTAGAGAAGAAGATTGTTAGTTGACTGTTAGAATCGACGAGGCCAAGGTCTTCGAGATAATCGAAGCGAAACGGCCTTCAGTGGTAGTTGTAAACGCCCCGGGAGGGCTCCTCACGCAGACCAAGAACATGATGGAGCGGGTCAGAGAGAAGTACGGCGTGACTTGCATCCTTGCAGGTGATGGCTGCTTCGGGATTTGTGACACAGCCGATGATGAAGTGGGGAAGCTGCACGCCGACCTCGCCCTGCACATAGGCCACAACGCAGCAGTCGAGACCGCCGGAGACTACACCTATCTGATAGACGCAGTAGACGATGTGGAGTTCGACGAGGTCGTGGAGACGGCGGTCCCGATGCTGGCTCCCTACAAGAGGCTCGGCCTGGCGACGTTCAGCCAGCACCTGCACCAACTCGGGCCCGTCAAGAGGAGGCTCGAACAGAAGGGGTTCGGTGTCCGTGTGGGGAAAGAGAACAACCTGATGATGGAAGGTCAGATCTTCGGCTGTGACTTCTCGACGTCGCAGCCTCTGCACGATGAAGTCGACGCGTTCGTCTTCCTCGGCGAGAGCGAGTTCCACGCCGTCGGCCTGGCGCTCGCGACGGCCAAGCCGACTCTCATGCTGGACCCTTACATGAACGAAGTGACCGACATGAGGGCCGCGGCAGAGGAGCGGCAGAAGCGGGCGGTGCTCGCCGTCTACAAGGCCCTCGACGCAAGAATCATCGGAGTGATCACAGGGCTGAAGGAAGGCCAGAAGATGATAGACAGGAGCAAATGGATATCCAAGAGGCTCGAGATGAACGGGAGGAGGGTAGTGCAGATTGCGCTGAGAGATGTGACCCCAGAGCGGCTGGCGCCCCATCGTGAGATAGAAGCGTTCATACAGACCGCGTGCCCGAGGATATCAATCGACGGCTTCAACTTCGACAGGCCCGTCCTTTCGATCCCGCAGGCAGATGCCTTGGTTGCCCTGATGGAGGGAAGGGAGATAGGCGAATTCCTGCAGAGGCCGAAATGGATAGAACTGACCGTTGGACTGGTGAGGCGATGAAAGAAACAAAGGCAAAGAGGGTCCTACCTGGCGACAAGGTCGCCATCTCGGAGGAGTTCCTGCCCGGGAGGCACTCCTACGACGACTCCGGTCTGATACGGGCGCTCGTCGTGGGAGGCGTCGAGAAGGACATGAGGAACACGGAGATTTCTGTGAAGCCTGCGGTGGAGGCCTCCATGGTCAGGGTCGAGGACTGGGTGACGGGCCAGGTCGAGATCGCACAATCCAACTCAGCCGGTCTCAAAATCTACTACGTCAACGGGGCGCGGATGGATAAGGACTTCTCGGGTACGCTTTCGCTCCGAGGGTTTGGGGGAGGCAGGGGGGCCAGGATGGGACCACCGGTAAAGCTCGGGGACATCGTCAGGTGCAGGGTCTTCAGCCTCGTCAACGGCATGATTCACCTTTCGATCGACGAAGAAGACATGGGAGTTGTCCACGCCCTGTGCGGGAACTGCGGGAAGCCCCTGCTCAGAGGGGGAAGGAACAAAGCCAAATGTGACGAATGCGGTAACGTCGAGGACCGGAAACTGGCCGCCGACTTTGGAACGACCCCAATCCGACCGTGAGCTTATTAACAAGACATCGAGGGCACGTTAAGAAATTGCAGATTCAGGCTACCACCGAAGATGAGAAGGGCCTTACCGTAGAGATCACGGGAGAGGACTACTCTCTGGCCGAAATCGTCCATTATGAGCTCCTCGAAGAGAAGAACGTCACCTTCGCGGGAGTGCTCCCTCCTCACCCGCTGATCAAGAAGCTCGTCCTCAAGGTAAGGGCACAGCGGATAAAGCCAGAGAAAGCGTTCTCCAACAGCGTCGAAAGGGCGATCCAGACGACCCAAGAGCTCCTCGCGGGCGTGCAAAAGGCGCTCGGCGGTGGGTCCAGCTGAAATTCTGCCCGAAGTGCGGTACACGTCTGAAGCTGAAGCAGGTCAAGGGCCCCCGCGAAGTATCGATAACTTACCTCTGTGACAACTGCGGATACTCCAACAAAGCAGGGAAGACGGTGACGCAGACCACAGAGGAGGAACTCGCGAACGTCGCCCCAATCAAGGTCGTCGGCGACAAGGAGAACAAGCTGACGTCCCTCCCCACCACCAAAATCGAGTGTCCGAAGTGTGGCAACAACGAAGCGATGTGGTGGTTCCTGCAGACGAGGAGCGGAGACGAGCCCCCGACCCAGTTCTACAGGTGTGTGAAGTGCAACCACACGTGGCGCAGCTACTCCTAGGTTCCGTCTCTTGTACAGATCTCCACGGCGTCCCCGCTGGCTATCAACACGTCCGCATTAGCAGCGGGTAGTGAAACGACGTCTTCGGCCTCAAAGGGGCCGTAGCGCCTCAGGCCCGGACCGACCAATTCGTTGACGTGTTTCGTGAGCCTCACGCTGATGCTCCTTTCAGCCTCGCTCCTGCGGGCAAATTCGATGAAGGAGGGTTGGCCTGCAGAGACGGCGTCAGTGAAGAGTTCGAACCTCTTCTGGAACTTCTGCTGGGCGGAGCAGACGTAGCGCTCCTCGGGAAGGAGCCGCAGGAACGTGCGCTGCTGGGTGGCCTTGTTCGCCCTGACGGTTAGGAGTTCCCTGACCATAGAATCGATTATTCTCGCCTGCTTGGTGATCAGCCGGTTGGCGACCTCGGAGGCGCTCGAGCCTGCGGACCTCCTGAGCTTCCGACCGTAGACTGAAATCTTCGAATAGAAGTCGCCGGGTAGCTGGACCAGGGCGGACGCCTGAATCTCCGAATCGAGCACCTTCTTCAGGTACTCGAGGGTTGCGTCTACCAATCAGGCGACCTCTCCGAGGCCCCTGGTTAAAATCGAGACTGCGGCATATGTCGGAAGCTCGGCCATCTGCGACTTAAAGGGACCGAACTCAACCCCGTTGACCCTGAACCTCGGGTAGAAGTTGACCTTGACCGCGACCGGTTTCGCGCTCAGCATCACCGGGTCCCTCTGTGGGTCAAAGTGGTCCATCGATTCAACGCGTGTCTTGCACATCCCGGTGTGGCCGTGCAGGGTGCCCGCCAGCCTGAACACCCTGTGGACGTCGGTGGTGACCGACGAATCGATCATCGCCCTCTGGGACGAGACGGCGTCGGAGACGAGCTTCTGAAGCGTCCCTGGGTACCCCTCCCGCTTAGCCCCAACATATCTCGTAATCCTCTTGGTCCAACCCTCGCCCTGATGCTCGGCCCCGACCGGCCTCCGCCTCAAGGTGGAGGCGATGGTCTGGCTGAGTGGCAGTGATGCCCCGCGCACGTAGTCTGCAACTTCTGCCCGAGCCAGCTGGTCGAGCGGGTAGAATCTCTCGTCTGAGACGTGGAGGTGATAACCTCTGTTCCCCGAGAAGTACAACCTGACGGCTTCTCGCGCTACACCGAAGTCGTCGGTGAGGAAGTTGACGACGCGTAATGTGTGGTCCTTCGCTGCGGCCAAGCAGACTTCGCATGTGCCGTGGAATTCTGCTGCCGGCCCGTCGCACTTCGGGCACTTTGGAGGCCTGGGGAGCTTCCCCGATGAACGGCACCTCTCGCAGTACCAGAGGTCGTGACCCCTCTTGCACGGCGTCGGTATGTCGGTCGCGTCGATGTCAAAGATTAGCTCGGCGCCCAGAAACCCCTTCTCCTCGATAGCCGCCGTGGGCGATTCGTATCTTGCATTTGAGCAATAGACGGAAGAGGGCGACTGCTTCAAGATCTCCGCGACAGCTTCGCCTCCGCTTCTGAATGATAGGTGCCTTACCATGCCGCCGCCGAACGGGATGTAGCCGAACTCCCTAGAGTAGAGGTCGTCTGGGAACTCGATGGAATCGGCCCGCTTGAAGTAGTACTCCCTGTACGCCTGTCTAAGGAAGGACATAGTATCGGGGTTCAATCACCTTCAGTCTCTTCAGGGCAAGCAGATAAGGTGTCTGGCACTGACGCGGACCACGAAACCGAGTGGGCAAATCATGGGCACTCTTTTCAGGCGATGACTCTGGTTTCGGGCCTTTCGTAGGAATATCTGGGCTGACGGAGAGACTTCGTGACAGGGGGAATGAGGGACTCAATCCTGTTCGGGTGTTGAAAGCAGATTCTCCCTATCCTAGACATGACTGGGTGCAAGTGAACGACAATAGAGCCAAACCTCTCTTAGGCCGAGACTCGAAAGGACAGTTCAGTCGCTGACACGTGGCGCGAGGAAATAGTATACGCGGGCTCCTTGGTCGTTGAGCTTGAACTCCAGTCTGATTGGCTTCTTGGTCGAGAACTCTGCGAAAAGAGTGTCTGAGACTCCTCCCATTGCCTTCGTAATCCCCATCAGGTAGTCGATGGAGTAGGTAGCTTTGCTCTCAGCGTCGACCTGGAGGTCGAGGATGTCAGCATCGTTCTTTTCGAGGGATATGTCGGCCTTGCCGACGTCGGACTTGCCAGAGAACGAAAGCTTGTCCTTTGTCGCCTGAATCGTGACTTGGTCGGATACGACCGAAATGTCACTTAGGAGCTTCTCAAAGATGTTCTTGGTGAGAGTCACCTTCGTATCAAACTCGAGCTTTGGTAGGGGCGCGGTCCCTCCCGTACTCTCGATGAGGTGGACGGAGAACTCGCGCTTGTACCCGTTCTTGAGCGTCACCTTGATGGTGTCCTCCTCGCCCGAGGCGATCTCGACGCTGTCCTTGGCATCGCTCCTCCCGATCAGCTTGACGAGGTCCTCGACCCTGAGGCTGAATTTGAAGGGCTTGTCAGCCTCATACTTTTCGAAGCTTGAGTTTGGCATTAGAAGGTTGACCAGCGCGACGTGGGAAGGATCCATCGCCCTGAAGGCGAGGCCTTCGGTCGTCGCGTCGAAGGTCGCCTCTTCTACAAGGGTCTTGACAGCGGCGGCAACGGCCTTCCATTCCTGGGAGCTTGACGTCTTTGCTAGGAACAAATTCGGATGAATCGCCTTGATTGCCCTCTTCTATCTGGCGTAATAAAGATTGGTCGGCGTTTCGGGCACCTGTTTCTGTCAGTGTGAAACTGCGAAGGGTGTCGAAGCTGGCTAATGCCCGTTGACTCGCGATTTCTCGGGAGTGTGGTTGGTCGTTTCTGCCGTTCCTGGAGGTCCTGGTGATGCTGAAGGATATGATAGACGGGTGGTGGAAGGCAAAGGCATGACCACCTTCCCTTTGCTCCCTCGAGTTCCCGGTTAAGAAACGGGAAAATCGAGTCGTTTACACGGCCCAAGCCTTTTAAACGGACCGTTGACTTGCCCATTCCGCTTTAGTGAGAAGATGAAGTTCCCAAAGGAAATGCGGACGTTCTGTCCTCATTGTAAGAAGCACACAATCCATTCCGTAGCCCTCTACAAGAGAGGCAAGGAACGGGCCGGGTCTTGGGGAGCCAGAAGGCAGGCTGGCAGGAAGAAGGGTTATGGAGGACAGAAATTCCCTGAACTTATCAGGACGGCCAAGACGACCAAGAAGGCGACCCTACGTCTGAAGTGCAAGGAGTGCAGCAAAGAAGTTATGAGGGATGGAATCAGGTTGAGGAAGGCGGAGATAGCTGCATGAGGCGCGAGAGAGAGTCGATACCAAAGATGAGGAGTGAGTTCCTGTTGGTGAAGTGCCCCGACTGCAATGAAGAAAGAATTCTCTTCTCGAACTCCGCGAAGGACGTGGGATGCAGGGGTTGCGGCAGGAAACTTGCGGAGAGCAAGGGTGGCAGGTCTGTCGTGCTGGCTACCCTAGTCAAGAGACTGGGTTGACAGTTTCATCCAAATAAGCAGGTCGTAGCTGCTATTAGTTTCGCCTCGGCCGATTCCAGAAACCTCTATTAGCCGAACTCAAACGAGGCGCATCAGATGAGCACCGAGGAGCCGATGCCGGAAAGCGGCGAGGTCGTGGTCTGCACGGTCAGGGAGATTACATCTCATGGGATCTACGTCAACCTAGACCAGTACGATGGCATGAACGGCTTCCTCCACATCTCTGAGATAACGACGGGATGGGTGAGAAATATCGAACGCGTGGCCAAGGTTTCGCAGAAGCTTGTCCTGAAGGTGATAAGGGCCAACAAGATGAGGAGAGAAATCGATCTTTCGCTCAGGCAGGTGACCAACGAGGAGAGGAGGGCCAAGGTCATCGAATGGAAGAGAGAGGAGAGGGCGGTTGCAATAATGGGCGCTGTGAAGAAGAAGCTCGACCTGGACGACGCGCAGGCCAGGTCACTTAAGGGGAAGCTAGAGGACCAGTTCGGAACCCTCTACGAGGCGTTCGAGATGGCGGCAAGGAAGGGCGAGAGGTGTCTTAGTCCGCTCGAACTCCCTGAGGAAGTTGACAAGACAATCGCCGAGACGGCCGCTGAGAAGATAGTCCCGCCCAGCTACGAGGTCGGGGCGCTGGTCGAAATCTCGTCGAGGTCGCCCGACGGCATCGAGCAGGTCAAGAAGACACTGATGGCCGCCGCCAGTTCGCCGTCGGCCGAAGTCCACATCACCTACGCGGGCGCTCCAAGGTATAGGGTCAGGGTTACAGCTGACGATTACAAGCAGGCCGAGAAGGCCTTGGACGGGGTGCTGGAGAAGATCAAGGACGGAGTTGGCAAGCATGACGCGTTCAGCTTCAAGCGCGAAATCTCTAGGAAGCGCGGTGGCGCGTCGTGAAGAGTCTGATGCTGAAATGCGTCGAATGTGACAGATACACCATCAGCGAGAAGTGCCCCAGCTGCGGAGGCAGAACGGTGACGGTCCACCCGGCAAGGTATTCGCCGGACGACAAGTATGCACGCTATCGCAGCCCGTTGGCCTACAAGAAGTCGGACTAGACGACTTGGTAGATCAGTATCGCAGAGAAACAAGTGTAGCCAGTTCCGCCAGGGCAATTGTACGGAGCGTTCATGCTGGGCGATGCATATGCAAGTCTGAACGGTCCCGTGCTGTTGCTGGAGAAGGTATAACTTAACGGAGATGAGAACGCCTCTATTGGTGGGGCGTAGTTGTACCCGAACTGATACGTCGTCGCGACGGTCACGGAGGTGCTGTTGGTTCGGACGATGTATCCAGCGAACTTGAAGGGAAACATGTTGGCGAAGGTAGTGTTTTGGAGCGCATAGGGCGTCAGGTTGAAGTCGTCCACGTTCTCGCATGCTTGGCCTGCCGAGTCTAAGGGAGTCGAGCCATCGCATTCGAGGTACTGAGACTCGTTGAGACCGCCGATACGGATGAACCACTGCTTCTTGCTCTCGTCCCCGCCCCCGGGGGTGAACCCGCCCCCGCTAGGCACGTCCAGGATGTAGTAGCTCGCGTAAGTCCCTGTCGAGGTTTGCAACGTCACTATGCTCCCGGTGATGAATATCGCCACGTAGGTCGGCCTGCCTCCTCCCATGTCCTCCGCCATCTTCGCGGCTTGGGTCGCGTTCGACATTAACATCCGGCCGACTTCCGCGATTCTGGTGGCGTTTATGGTCGCGTTGTCAGCAACTGTCGTGCGGTTGCCCATCACGGCGAACCAGTAGCCGTAGTCCCACCACGCGATTATCACCGAGTCAGCAGGCGTCGACCGACTTACCCAAGAGAGCGCCTGTGGCCAGTCGCTGTAGATAGCTCTGGAGTAGATGGTCGCACCGTTGACGATGCTGACACCGCTGTCGGCCGGGCTCTGGTCGCAGAAGAGGGTATTCGCAGTCGTGCAGGAATTCGGATTCGGTATCCAGAACGCTCCCGCAGGGAAGACCATGAGTCCGATAAGGGCGACCGTGAAGACTATCTTCATCTCGTTCCGGGTCGTGACTGCCTGTTTCTTCTTCACCAGAGTGGTGGCGCCCGGTTTGACCAGTGCGAAGACGAGCTCTGCGAAGCCGATGCCTCCCAGGATTCCGAGGACTATCGACGA
This sequence comes from uncultured archaeon, assembly GCA_963796355.1. Lineage (GTDB taxonomy): Archaea > Thermoproteota > Nitrososphaeria > Nitrososphaerales > Gagatemarchaeaceae > UBA183. The sequence continues at coordinate 290,214 of CAWCLD010000001.1, read as the reverse complement.
GTAGACCAAGAGACGGGAGAAGGCCGCAGAGAAGTAAATGCCTGTCAGTCCGAAGATAAGCGCGTATGCCATCGGGACGCCCCTCCGCTTGAAGGCGATCAGCACCCCAGCCATCCCGAAGGAAAGGAGCATCGCGTACGACGTGAAGAAGTCGGCTCCCGTAGGGAGTTGCTCCTCTGCGACAGACTGTGTGAGAGGGCTGCTGCTTCTAATCCAAGGGAATATCACGGTCAGGTACCGGCCCGTTATGTTACCGACAGCGCCGAAGCTCAGAAGCGTGAAACCTGCAAGGGCGAATCCGAAGAGGAATTTGATAAGGGTCCGTCTGTAGTCCGCTGGTTTCGTCCATGTCTTGGCCCACTGGGCGATCAGGACGAAGACGGTGCCACCTATCATGGCTAGACCAATCGGGTTGGTGACAATCAAGATGCCTGGTTTTGGGAAAATGGCGCTGAAAAAGAGCGTCGAGGCCGTGAAGGAGATTATCGCAGGAGAGAGACCTGAAAGCTCCAAGTTCGTGAACGGAATGATGATGAAGAGAAGCCCAAAGGCGGCGCTGAAGTAGTCGCCGCCACCCCATGCCGTGTTGGCGTAACCCAAAAGGGCGCCAGCCAGGAGAGCCCTCAGAATCCTACTGCGCATCACCCTCTCCTTGTCGAAGACCGTAAGCATCACGTAGCTGGCGGCCACGAAGAGGAGGATGCAAAGAGGCTCCGACTTGAACCAGCCGAGATTGCCTCTCTCTATCAGCGGCGGAGAGACTGCAAAGACCAGCGCCGCGAAGAGGCCCGCGACGTCGCCTCCTATCTTCCTGACGAGGAAGTAGAACATTACCGAAGTGATTGCGCCCAGGAAGACTGGAAGGAGGACGAGAAAATCGTACAGCGATATCTGGACGCCGAAGACGTTGTGGACCAAGAGGTAGAGCATCGCACCCCCGAGCTGGAGACCATCCTGAGAAGTTGCGGCGACGTTCCTCCCTTCGGGAAACCACGTCGTGATGTCGTGCCAGTAGAAGTAGCCCTGTAGGTTGTGGCAGGCTGTATATACTGTTGGCCCGCAGTTTGGAGGACTGTTGAAGAAGGCGTAGAAGAGGCCGTGCTGTTGCGTGAGGGTCACGATGTGAGAGGCGGCGAAGTAGTCGTAATACGGGTCGAATTCGTTCAGGTAGAACCCGTACTTCGCGGCGTACGCCCTTATCGTCACTGCAATCACGAAGACGATTGAAAGAACCATCGAAATCATCACGGCCCGCCGCGACACCGTCGGCCTCTTCATCGCGGACCTAAGGGCCCCGAGAGGAGAATCCAATTCGTCCGGCGAGTGCTCTTGGGGTATTTTAATTGTGGCTTTACTTCTTGAGAAGCGTCTCAAGGAGTGCCGCATATTGTTTGGCGTCGAGGAGCCGCCTGCGGTCTGAAGCGAAGTCGAGGGCCTTCACTTCGACGAGCCAGCCCTTAGAGTAGGGTGACTTGTTGACCAGCTCCGGATGCGAATCAAGTTCCGTGTTGACCCTGGTGACAGTCCCCGAGAGAGGAGAATAGAGCTCCGAAACTGCTTTGATGGATTCGACGGTCCCCATGGACTTAAACTGGACGACCTTGTCGTTGATCTTTGACGGCGCCACGTAGACGACGTCGTTCAACGTCTTCGCAGCGTAGTCGGTTATCCCCACCCTCACCGACGGACCCACCTCCTTTGCCCATTCGTGTTCCTTGGTGTACAGAAGGTCATCCGGGATGTCGTAGCTCTGGAGTTTCATGCGGTGGAGCAGTCAGTCTGCGGACTAATTACCGTTGCCCTGTCTCTTCCAGCCATATTGTCGCTCATCATAGAAGGGAGGCTTGACTGTCTGCCCGTCCTGGGTTGAGTCCCTTATCGCGACCCTGACCCTGGTCCCGGGCTCCGTGCATTCTGGCCGGAGGCGGCAGAGGGCAATTCCCTTCCGAAGAATCGGAGAAAAAGTCCCGCTGGTCACCTTGCCGACCGAGCCCGATCCGCCGAGCACGTCAAAGCCGTGCCTGGGTATGCCTTGTTCGACGATAACACCCCTCTTCACCACATCCAGAGCCTTGGTCCGTAAGTCAGAGACCGCCTCGGAGCCAACGTAGCCCGTCTTCCCCGGCGAGAGGACCCAAGCGAGGTCTGCCTGCAATGGGTTGCTCTGCTGGTCGATGTCCACGCCGTGGAGCGGGAGCCCAGCTTCGAGCCTCAGCGAATCCCTGGCCCCGAGTCCACATGGTTTCGACGCGACCGCGAGTCGTTCCCAGAACTCAATCGCTTTCCCTGGGTTGTCGTTTGAAGCATCTAGGATTATCACCTCGAAGCCGTCTTCGCCCGTGTAGCCAGTCCTTGAGATGATCGAAGGCTGACCCAGGACCTTCGTTTCTGAGCAGCGGAACCTCTTCAGCTGACCGAGGTCCAAATCTGTGAGTGGCTGCAGAACCTGCTCCGCGTTCGGCCCTTGGACCGCCACCATTGCTGAGGAACCGGTCAGGTCCTCAATCTCGACACCCTCCGGAGGCCCGCGGTTCCTGATATGGTCCATGTCGGTCCCGGTGTTCGCCGCGTTGACCACCAGCATGAACTCGGTCTCTCCAAGCCTGAGAATCACCAAGTCGTCGATAATCCCGGCTTGGTCATTGAGAAGGAGCGTGTAGAATGCCCTGCCGACCGGCTGCTTCTGGACCCGGGTGGGCACCAGCCCTTCCAAGAACGAGGCCGCGGGTCCGCCTCTGACCATGAAGCGACCCATGTGAGAGACGTCGAAGATCCCGGAATCATTCCTGACGGCCAGATGTTCGTCCGTGGTCGTCGTATACCAGAGCGGCATCTCGTAACCCGCGAACTCCGCCAGTTTCGCCCGCTCCGAGTGATATTGGTGAAACTGCGTCGTCTTCAATATGTTCAAAGCGGTTGCTCGGTCTATTTAAGAGAGCATCGGCTCACGAGGCTGTCACTTTCGCAGGGGGCAGCGTGGGCTCCTGCAAAGAGTTCCGGGTTCGACATGACGGGGTAAACAATAGAGAAGCTCGGAATGGTCTTGAAGGACGGAGAGGTCTTAGTCGTATCGAGAAATCCTACCGTGATTTCGAAAAGATGGGTCGTGGCCCTCCGGGGTTCGACCCAGGCGACAGCCGGCAATCTGAGTTCGGCCGCGGAGATGCTATGGGAGATTCGAGTGATGAGATGTCAATCGCGTTGGTCAAGGAATTGAAAAGAAGTCTGACTGGGAAAACCGAACATCCGGCACGGAGGTTTACGCCCACTATGAACGAATGCGTCTATCTTCGGAGTTTTGGGCACGTGGCGCTGCTGGGCTAGAATCTGAATACGCTTTTAGGCAAGACGACTCGTGTGGATGCGCCGATGACCTATGAAATCGTTTGTATGTCGTGCGGGACGTCGTTGTATTCTGGGTTCGACCTAAGATCTCCGGGAGACGTACTCAAGGCCGTGGATTACAGGTGCAAGAAATGTGGGACCAAACTCTCCGCCAACAAGTTTCACGTCAATGTCAAAAAGATAGATGGGTCCTACTCCTAGCGGAGACAGAAGACTCAAGCTCTCCTACTGTTGACTCTGAAGTTGTTGGGTTTGACATCTGCCGCTTCAGGTTATACGTTGGTGATATGCGAAAAGCCCGAAGCGGCTCGGCGGGTCGCAGAGGCTCTATCCGGCGGAGGCGCACAAAGCTCGATTGCCGAGGGAGTGACGGTCTTCAGGTTCACCAGTCGGGGAGAAGACTTTGTGGTTTGTTCTGCGCAGGGACACGTCTACGCAATCTCGGACCCCTTCGACGAGCGGACAGTCTATCCCGTCTTCGATGTCGAATGGTACCCATCTAGTCTAGTGGAAGAGAAGAACGCCAGCGCTGCCCGCAGGATTAGTGTGATCCGCAAGCTTGCAGGAAGCGCGGCTAGGTTCGTCAATGCGTGCGACTTCGACGCCGAAGGCGAGACGATAGGCTTCAACGTCCTCCGGTACGCGTGCGGAGCGAAAGAGACGGAAGCTCTCCGGGCGAAGTTCTCGACCTTGACTAGAGATGACGTGGTGGCTGCATTCAGGCAGGCAGAGCCCCAGGCGACGGCTGGGCTGGCACGTGCGGGGAGGACCAGGCACATCATCGACTTCGTCTGGGGCGTCAACCTCTCCCGAGCACTCTCCCAGTCGGTATTGAGTTCTGGGCACATGTATAGGACGGTCAGTATGGGAAGAGTCCAAGGGCCGACGCTGGCATTCCTCATGAAAAGGGAGATTGAGATACGCGAGTTCGTGCCTTTGCCCTTCTGGAAGGTATCTGGAACGTTCGAGAGGAATGAGACACGGTTCGTAGCCGGGTACTTGAAGGAGAGGGTCAAATCCAAGACAATGGCCGAGAGGGTGAGGGATGACTGCAAAGGTAAGGAAGGCGTCGCGACCAGTGTCGTGAGGAGCGCGGTTCAGGTGCCTCCTCCACCTCCCTTCGACACGGGTGACCTCCAGAAGGAGGCATACAGGATCTTTGGGTTCTCGCCGAGCCGGACACTTCAGATAGCTGAGAGACTCTACCTGAACGCCCTAGTCTCGTACCCGAGGACTAACAGCCAGCACCTCCCGCCGTCGATCAATTACAGGGCCATTCTCCAAGGGCTTGAAAGACTCGGTAGCTACTCGAAAGTGGCCAGGGGCCTCCTTGGAGGCACCCTGAATCCAACGCAAGGAGCCAAAGTGGACCCGGCGCATCCGGCAGTCCATCCAACGGGAGAGGTGCCGCGCAGGCGCCTGAACCCGCCTGAGGCTGCGGTTTTCGACCTAATCACAAGGAGATTCCTCGCTGCCTTCGGGCCTCCCGCCCGGAGGAGCTGGTCACCGTGAGAATCTCCGTCGGAGGGCACGAGTTCGTGCTGAGCGGGGGGAGAACGCAGTATCGGGGATGGATTGGCTCATACGTCAGCTACGCGGGCGCCAAGGACACGAGTGTGCCGAGCGTGGCCGAGGGAGACAGGCTCAGAGTCGTCAGGGTGGACGTCGAGGAGAAATTCGAGCAGAGGCCGCCGAGGTATAACCAGAGCAGTCTCCTCGAGAAGATGGAAAGGGAGAACATCGGGACGAAGGCGACCAGGGCTGACATCATCTCGACCCTCGTAGGGAGAGGCTACGTTGAAGGGAGCAGCATGAGGGTGACTGACCTAGGCCTTGCGGTCATCGAAACTATGGAAAAGTACGCGCCCACGATTGTGACTACGAAGCTAACGCGGGAGATTGAGGAGAAGCTTGAGGAGGTGGAGGGTGAGGCTGGTGGGGACGCAGAACTCGTCCGGGAGACGGTTCGCTCGATAGCCCAGCAGTTGGTTGGGCTCAGCGCGAACGAAGACATGGTGGGCTTGGGAATCAACGCCGCTCTGACCGCGACCGTTGCGGCGTCATACGTTCTGGGGCCGTGTCCTGTCTGCAAGTCGGGACAGCTGAGGATACTCAGATCGAGGAAGACCAGAAAGAGGTTTGTGGGCTGTTCAAATTACTCCTCGGGATGTCGGGCGTCCGCGCCCCTTCCACAGAAAGGGACAATCAGGACGACGCCCAAGGCCTGTCCCCATTGCTATTGGCCTGTCGTATACGTAATGGGCGGAAGGATACCGTGGAAGCTGTGCGTCAACCCCATTTGCCCCGCAAATGGAAAGAGGAAGAAGGCATGAAATGCGTGCTGTGCAATAGGAAAACGGTCTCGGATCTGTGCGCGTACCACCAGGGGGCGAAGCGAAAGGTCGAAGCTGGTCACCGTTTATGGACTGAGGCTTATGGGGAGATAGAATGGAGAGACTATCTGGATAAGGTTAAACGCAACGAGCAAACAGGCCAGTGGGCAAAGGAGATAGTGGAAATGCTGGAAGGCCTTCAGAGTGATCAGGGAGCTCATCAAATCGGGATATGAAAGGACGATAGGGACCCTGAAGGGCATCTTCTGGGGTCTTTTCGGCTCGATTCTGAGAAGGGGGAATCTTCTGACGGTCGTCTACGTGATCATCATGGTCGGAATCATGGGCGGTTTCGTCAACGCCCTTGTTCAACAGGTGCCGGACCAAGGCCTTGTGGTCTACCCAAGCGCGGGGGCACAGACGATTCCGGAAGCGATTATAGATTCGTTCGTGATTTTGACCGGCGGGGCAGGCATCTACCTGGCTTACCTAAGTGGAAGGCAGACAACACGAGCGAGAGCGGTCAACATGTATCTAGGGCTCGCTCTCTTGCTGCTCGTTGTCTCGCTACTGGCAGGAATACAGCTGTTTCTGCTCAAGGGATGAGAAAGAACGTTCCTTCGGGCCAAGCCGTTCCGCGCTCGCATTTCATCAGCAGTCCCGACTCGGTGGCCTCGACGGAGACCGTCGTGTCAGAAAGGTCGGAGATGGACCTACCTCCGCCAGTCCTCATTGTCTTCTCCCGTCTGTACATGGTGAGGAAGACCGCCTTTCCGCTGGTCCTAGCAAGGTATGAAAGACTGGCTACGGCAAACGCGAACTTCCTGCTTCTCGAGTTCGCACCAGACGACGAGAACAGATGGTAGAGGGTATTCAGACTGTCGACTATGAAGATCCCTGATTCGGCCCTGAAGAACTTCGGAAGCTCGATTTCGACGCTCGACCCGGCCTCAGGGATATAGACGCACGTCAATCTTGCCGCGTTCGGAGGAAGGGCCGACAATATTTCGTCTGAGTTTGACGAATAGAACGCATCGATGTCGAAGATGGCGCAGCCACTCGTGGTCATTGCCGTCAACGAAGTGATGCTCTTGGCAAACGAGAGGTTGGTCTGTCTGCTGCTGACAAGAAAAGTAGTGGTCTTGCCCCTGAGCGACCCGAGGAAGGAGTGCACCTGCTGCGCGCCAAAACTCATTAGTGCTGCGGGTCCCTGCTTCTTGGCGCAGGTATTTCAGAGTGAACAAGATCTGCGTGGTGACTTCGAAGGCGACAACGTACTACGCAATCGTTTCAAGGATGAGGAAAGCCGGCCTTCCCTTCAGTAGTGTGTCACCCGGTGCGGACCGGGGAGACTGTATCCTGATCATAACCAGCGCGAGGGAGGCGGAGCAATTTGACGGGTTGGTCCTCGCTCTAGAGGACCTTGACGAGAACCCGGGAGTCTTCAAGGGCCAACTGCTCTCAAGATTGAATGAGGGCGGCGATGTGGTGCTTGTGGGGGTTGACCCGGGGACAAGAATCGGGTTGGCCGTCTTCTACGGAGAGACCAACTTGGAGTATAGCACGTTCGGTTCTGTAGCGAGGCTTAGTCTCAGAGTCGGGGCATTCGTGCGCGGCGTGCCTGCGAAAAGGTTTGTGATTAGGATAGGGAACGGCAGCCCCGCCATGGCTACCAAGCTCATCGAATCACTAAGACTCGAAGCCCCCGACGCAGTGGTTGAGATGGTCGATGAATCCGGCACGTCAGTAAGACGAGTGAGGATGAGAGGCATCCAGGGAGACCAGGGTGCGGCTGCGAAGATAGCCTTCCGGAAGGGTGAGGTCGTCAGCCCCAGGAGCCCCAGATTACGTGTGTGAACGCCCCGAAGTCTTCGGGTGTGAAGTAACTGATGACCGTCCTTCTCTGAGTCATGAAGGTATCGGGTCACTGTGGCCTCGGAGCTGAGCCTGTCGTCGCCTCTGTGATGAGGGTCTCTCTGGAGAGGCGGGTCCTGTAGATCTATGGGGTTAGCTCTTTTTGGCCTGACAGAAGGAATCACAAGCGAAAACCATTCCTATGCTTATGAATTGACAGGGTAGGCCATCATCCTACCGCTCTCCTCAAACCGAGATCTTGGTGATGAAGCTTTTCTCCTTGAACATCTCGGCCGTAGCCCTCTCGACCACGCGCCTGTTCTCCGTGGTAGTGTAGACGCGTAGCATGTCCATGAAACCTGCGATGGACCCGACCAGAGGCAACTCGCTCAGGGGCACCGATTTCACGACCTGCCTCCCGCCCTTGGCCTGCACGAGTCGGACCGAAGTGAAAGCTTCCCTCGAAGAGGTGTACGGCACCGAAGGTGTTGTGGGGACGTCTAGGAAAACGTGCATCCTGCCCACGCCTGCGGCTTCAGCTAGCTCGGCCGTGACCTGCTCCCTGACCCTCTTCTTCGCGAAGAGGTTTGAGACCATCTGGTCCTTGCGTTGGACCAGCCTCTCGAAAACACATTTGACCAGGTTCCGGTTCCGGAAGCCCAGGGCGAGCCGCCTAGCCTCTTTCAGCTCGGGCGTGGAGGGACTTAACGTGGCTAGCCTCTGCAACACAATTTCGTCTGTCAGCTCCAGGTAGCTGTCGAGGTCTGATAGGTCAGTCAGCCCGAGGGCGTCGTCGGCGAGCTTCATGGACTGCACGAGCATCAACTCGGCTGCCCTGACCGTCCTGTGGAAGTAGACCGCTTTGAACATCTCGTACCGCGCGAGCAGGAGCGCCTCGAAGGCGTAGAGGGCCGCGTTCTCGACGGCCAGACGTCCCCCGGCTACCTGCAGCGAATCTATCACCCTCCTGATGTCAACCTTCCCATATTCGACTCCAGTGAAGTAGGAGTCCCGGAGCAGATAGTCCATTATGTCTGCGCTCAGCCCGCCTGCTATGATCTCATTCATGAAAAGAGGCCGCCTGTTCTGCTTGCCCACGGTGAAGGCCGACATCTTTTTCGCAGAGAAGCCGTTCCTCTCTAAGACATCGCGTATCGACGTCTCCAGCACGATTCTCTGCGAGATGTCCTCGTGGGTCACGTCTGTCCTCTCAGCCAGGACTTCCTCGTACATGTGGGAGAAAGGGCCGTGCCCGACGTCGTGGAGGAGCGCGGCAATCCTTACCTCCTGGATTTGATCTGTGCCGATTCCTGATGTCGGCGCCAGAGATTCCGCTATCTGACCTGCTACGTGCATCGTTCCCACCACGTGCTCGAACCTGGTGTGAACCGCTCCCGGATAGACGAGGTACGAACCGGCGAGCTGGTGGATCCTCCTGAGGCGCTGGACGAAGGGGGTGTCTATGAGGTCGCGCTCGACCTCGGTCAACTTGACGTAGCCGTGGACCGGGTCCCGGATTTCTGTGACCGGCCTAAGGATCAAGCCTGCTCGAACTCAGTTCTGTCGTCTTAAACGGTTCGGCCCACAGCCTTAAGTGAATCTGAGACTGTACCGATTAACGCCTGGCTGGTGGCATCTATCCCTCTGGTCGCGTTGACCACCTTCCATCCGAAGTCGCCGGCAAGCTTGAGATACGCTTCCCTGGTCCTCTCCTGGAGGCCGATGTTCCGCTCGTACTCGTCTTTGTTGGGCCCACGCCGCGAATGGAGTGCAGCAGGGGGAGCGTCCAAGACAATCACGGTGTCAGGCTTCGGTAGGCCCTCCTCAAGGTTGACCAACCATTCCAGCTTCAGGCCGTTCGCGACGCCATAAGCAAAATTCGACTCGGAATACCTGTTGACTATCACTATGTCGGTCCTAGCGAGGATCGATTTCAACTCGTCCTTTTTCTCCCAACGGTTCACGGCGAAAAGTATGTGCCTGACTTCTGGAGGATAGGTCCTTGTGCCGAGGAGGAACCTCTTGATTTCCCTTCCGAGGGTCGTCCCGTAGTCGGGGAAGGAAACCGTGCAAGTGATGTGGCCCCTAGAGCGCAACCACGAGCTCAGAATTGATGTCTGTGTCCTCTTACCCACGGCATCGATTCCCTCGATACCTATGAGAACTCCCTTGGAGCCACTGTCCATGGGCGCGTTGCTTCTCAGTCTGTCTAAATCCCTTTCTCACAAGACGAGTGAGAGGATGAACAGAAGAGCGACCGAAATCGCGGCGAACCTGAAGTATCTCTTCGCGAACACCGAGCTGGACTGGGTGATTGCGGCGAACTCTTCAAGCGCTTTAGCCCCGAAGACCTTGACCGTACTCGTGAGCAGGCCCGATCCGTAGCTGCTCTGCGAGAGCCTGGTCTCGGCAAGCTTTGTGATGTCTACCACTAGCTTGACCAACGACTCGACGGGGGTGACCTCGCCCAGCGCTCTGTAGCCCCGCGAGACAGTCAGGCCCCTCGCGGCAAGGTTGTGACTATCAGATGTACAAAACTCAATTAATTCGTAGCCTAGCGAACTGAGGGCCTTGGCCGTCTCGGCCCGCAAGGATGGCACGGCGTTGTTGGCGTCGGCCAAGATGAGGGCAGACTTGCCACATGGCGTCTCAAACATAATCAGACCGATACCGTTCTCTGTTAGATCTTCGCGCGCCCCGAACCCGAATTCGTTTGAGTGCGCGTAACCAACCCTGAAAGGCGTCGCGTCAGCCAGCTTCATCCGCTCGAACAACTGTCTCCATCCGGGGTCGGCCGAATCGACAGATTCCTGATGGTTTTCGAGTGAATTGTGGGCATCGATGACCGTCACATCGAACCCTTCGGCGGCAGCCGGTCCCGAGAGTTCCGTCTCGACTTCTGCATTCAGGTCATCTGACCCCAGAGGAGCAAAGGACACCGTGAGGATCATGTCTGTAGAGAAGGCTATGGCGCCGACGTTGGCCTTCCCAATGCGTGTTTGAATCGGCCCTTTGGCACTGGCTTCCGCGACCGATAGAGAGATGGCGCGGGCGAATTTGCTCGTCTCCACCGCGTACCTGTCCGTCTCCTCGCGAGTGACCAAGTTCCTTTCGTGCCCCCCGGGCCTGTGAAATGTCATTACAGCTCCCTGTCCCTTGAAGGCCCTGGAGATGACCCCCGGCAGGTCGTAGCTGCCGACCGGATGGAATGGACCGGGGTGGACTCCGGGCAGGACCAAGAACACGTCACCGGCCTGGGTTTGGAACCGGACCACTTTGGTGGTGACCCGCGCCTCCTGTGAATGATCGGCGATTATGCGCTCGAGATCTGCGGCCTCGCCGCCAGCCCACGTCTTCATGAACGCCTGGAAGAGACTGAGGGCGCTGTGACCCCCACTCGTTTTCCTCTTCTTCAGGAGGATTACGAAAGTGGCCACCACCGCGAAGGCGAGGACCCCGAAGAACGTGGGGAGAGCGTCGAACCTGAGCGAGAGCTCGGTGAACCTGAGGATGACTAATGTCGTGGCAGGATGAATTGCGGCGAGGGTTACGGCCAGCCAGTTATGCTCGGTGAAGACGCCATCAATTACCAGGAACTCGAGTCCGGCAGACAGGAAGGCCCCGAAGAGAAAGGCGTTGCCGAACGCGTCGGGTAACCCGGCCAAGCGGGCGAAGACGATCCCGCAGGCTACAAATATAATCCATAGGACATCGCCGGCCAACAGGACGGCACTGGTCCGCCGGAAATCTGCGAGTGTCCTCCGGTCGGCCAGCAGGAGGGCGCTTGAAACGGCCTTGGCAGAGAGGATGAAGGTGAAGAACGCCAACAGGGATAAGACGGCCCCGTTGGTTCCCTTTGACGCGAAACCTAGAAGGAAGGACGTTACCGCTGAGTAGAGCAGTAACGTTGGGGTGGACGGAAGGACAAAGAGGTGCCTGTAGCGGCTGGCGAGAATCTCGGTCGCCGAATGGCTTGGAGGTCCCTGCTCAACGGAAAAGGACGTTGATGGCAATTGATGTAGCGATAAGGGTTATCGAGCCAATCAGGACTATTTCAGGCCTAATCTTGACTCCGTTCGTCGCTTCGTTGAAGAAGGTGAGGAGGCCTGCACTTGAAGCAGGCATCGGCGCGTTCTTCTTCTTGTCACTCATTGAATCCGCCGATACTCCTTCGCTTCTTAAGCGTAACGTCCCGAACCCGACGATTCCGAGGGGCCCGCCGGCGTGCTCTGCTACAAACGTATAATTATGAACGGTATTCGTCTCGTTTCATGCCATCCTACGATTCTGAGTTCAAGTCGGTCATCAGAAAGGTCAGGGCTCATGAGAAGTGGTTCTCTCAGAGTCTGCCGATGATCGCGAGTGAAAACGTGGCCTCGAGACACGTTAGGGAGGTCATGTCGTCAGACCTCGGACACAGATACGCGGAGGGGTGGCCGGGCGAGAGGGTCTACGCCGGATGCAGGTACATCGACCAGATTGAGCTGCAAGCCATCGCCCTCGGGAAGAAGTTGTTCAAGGCCGACTTCATCGACGTCAGGCCGATCTCCGGGGTGGTCGCCAATCTCGCCCTCTATTCGGCGTTGAGCGGCCCCGGCGATCGGATGATGGCCCTTTCGATACCCAATGGGGGGCATATTTCGCATGGTAAGAAGGAATTCTCTGGCTCGGCCGGGTTGGTCCACTCCCTCGACATCGAGTATTTTGCGTTCGACAAGGACCGGATGAACATCGACGTTGACGAGACAAAGAAGAGAATCAAGGCCCTGAAGTCACTCAGGCTCGCCATGTTCGGCGGGAGCCTATTCCTGTTCCCCCACCCGGTAAAGGAGCTGTCCCAAACCGTCCGGGACGCGGGCGCGACCGTCTGCTACGACGCGGCGCACGTCATCGGGCTAATCGCAGGCGGCATGTTCCAGGACCCGCTGCGCGAGGGCGCCCAGATCATGACTTTCAGTACGCATAAGACGCTCTTCGGCCCGCAGGGAGGGGCCATCGTTTCAGGCGCCGAGTTCGCCGAACAGCTGAAGAAGGCAGTCTTCCCAGGGACGACCAGCAACCATCATCTCCACAGCGTCGCGGCCAAGGCGCTCCTTTTCGCCGAGTTCCTGCAATTCGGGCACCAGTACGCTAGGGACGTCGTCAGGAACGCACAAGTCCTCGCACAGGAACTGGCCGGGCTTGGCGAGAAGGTCCTAGGTGAGAAGGAGGGCTACACCATGTCTCACCAGGTCGCAGTGGATGTGACGAAGTATGGCGATGGGGGCGCGGTGGAGAAGCTCCTTGAGAACCAAAACGTCATCGTTAACAGACAGCTAATCCCCGGCGACTTGCAGGCGGGGAGGCACTACACCAACCCCGGAGGGATAAGGCTCGGGGTCGCCGAGTTGACACGGCTTGGGATGGGCAAGGGAGAGATGGCCGAAGTGGCCGAGCTCGTCCACTTCGCCATGACAGGGGAGAAGAGGCGTGAAGTGACCCAGAGGATAGCGGAGATGAGGAAGGGGTTCCAGAAAGTAAGGTATTCCTTCGCGGATTCACCGGCCTACTTCTTCCGTTAGGACAGGCTTCAGGAAGTCGGTCAGCATGAGCTGGTCGGCCTTCCTCTCGCCGTGCAGGAGCTGGTCGAGTTCCCGCTGAAGCATGTCTAGGCGGTTCCTCAGGTAGAGGTCGACCTCGTAGTCCCTGGCCAGCCTCTGAGCAATCGAGAGATATTTCTCGACCGATGCACGGGTCAGCGTCCCCTTGATGGGCCCTCCGCAGGTGGGGCAGGTTTGCGACAGCGGGGGTCTGCGCATAGTCATGCCGCACTTCCTGCACTTGAAGGCCTGGGTCGCATATTTCTTCGCGTTCCCCATGATGTCCCTGATTAGGTGCGTCCTGATAATCGACTCGACGACCTCCTTGGTCGATACCGCCTCCACCTTCGAGGCGACCTCGATCTGTTTCGCAATCTTCTCTGCGAGAGTCCGCATCGTGGAGTAAGAGGCCCTTGAGCGCCTGATTGTAAGGGCGTTCGTGGGGTGCGTGAATCCGTAGCCGTAGAATTGGGTCTCGCTATCCAGCCTTGAACCGATGCGTTCGATTAGGCCCTCGACCGACGCGGCTGATGGTGATTCCCGGGTCTTCTCGTAGAATTCTCGTGGGTAGACGCCAGCGATGTCGAAGTTGTGAGCCTGTTCGTCAACCTCTGACGGTAGGAGGATGGGCTGGACCAAAAGGGGCGTGTCCATCAGGCCGCCTATCTGGTGTGGGATGTACTCAAGCGAAAAGTTGAGGAGGGCGTCCAGCAGTAATAGGAGGGAGTCACCGTCGCCGTCGCAGTCCCGCCTCTTGGCCGCGTGCCAGTACGGGTTCGCGAAGCAGACTTGGGTCGATGAGAACCCGATAATCCTGCCTACCACGCCGACAGAGGTATGGGGCGCCAGGCCTATTGCAATCTTCCCCATTAGGTCAGCCGGCTTCTGGACGTTATAGTATGGTGGCAGGCCGTATAGGCTCTGCACCTCATCGTCAACGAATTGAGCCATCCTGACTAGGTCGTCTGCTATGTCTATGGGGATAATGATGTCCTGTGGCTTCAGCTCGAGGAGCTGGTCGTCTCTTTCAAGAGACTTGCCCTCGCGATCGTTCTCATATCCCAGCCTCACCAGACCCTCCGGGTCGGCCTTGATGTCACGGGGCCTGAAGTGGGTTAGCGGAGCATTGGTCACGTCGATTCTCAGGGTCCCATCCTTGTAGACGAAGACCTGGTGCCTGCTCCTGATGATGCCCTTCTCCAGAGGCTCCGGCGTTTTTGAGACACTCATGAGGCCCCGCACTCCCTTCACAGGCTTCGAAGGGTCGAACGGGATCTTCGCCTTCACGGCGTCGAGCTTGGCGCGCAGGTCATAGTCGAAGTTCGAGTAGGGGAGGGTCTTTGCCCTGCAGTTGGGGCAGACATTGTCGGAGGTCGGCGAGTTGCAGCGGGGGCAAACCTTGAACGGTGCCGTCCCCGAGCCGCAGACCTCGCACCTGGAGGAGAGGCGCCTCTGGCCGCATTCGGGGCAGTACCTGTTCACGACATCTATCCTCACCGGTCCGTGCTTCGAGGCCGTGATGACGTCCCTATACGTGCCGCCAGCAAAACCCACGGGGAAGAGAGTGTGAACAGGGGGCTTCAGTCTCCTGACCATTGCCTTCTCGGGCCTCCCGACCCGGACGCCTACGGTCGTTGTCGTCTGCCTGCCAAGAATCAACCCTGAGAGAGCTTTGACGAACTCGACAGAATCGGAGGAAACAGGGATTTCTGATTTGTCTTCGAGCTTCAGGAGGGTGGTCATAATCATAGCGGCGTCGCCTGATATTACGGCCGAATTGTCTTCGGGCCGGTGCTCCACCAAGCACTTCCGGAGGACCCACTTCCTGTGATTCGATGTGATATCGACGACTACATCACGTTCCTCGATTCGGCTCCCGGTGCGAAGATCAGCTATGTCTGAAGCGCTGACCCGGTCGAACCGCGGAGTATAGACGGGATGGAGAGGGATTCCTAGGAGACGAGAGATAGCAATGGCCTCGGCCGGAGAGGGGACCAAGTCGGGTTCGCCGAGGCTCAGCTCGGCCATCCTTTCCCGCGAGACGCCCTCTGCAGCCATCCTCTCCAAGGCCTCGGGGACCGTCACCATGGCCTGCCGGAGGTCCTGGACCCACCACTCCGAGACATAGGGTGACGGCGGGAGGTTCTTGTTGTTCTCCAGGAAGTCCCCGTAGCTGATGAGAATGTCCCCGAGGTCTATAATCTTCTCCAAGTTCTCCTTTTCTCGCTCGGCGTCGGCGATGGACCAGATGCGCCTGACGCTGCCGTCCTTGAGTAATACTGTTGGTCCCTCTATCGAGTTGACGAAGGCAATGGTCGCAGCTTTGCCCGGCATGTCAACCTTGACTTGAGTCCCCGGTACGACTGGATAATCAAGGAGGGTCGCCACGGCTGGATGGATGGCCAGTGTCGAGAGACCGGTGTTCATCGACCTGCCATACCTGAGCCTGAAACCACCTATGCTTCTCGGTTTTGAAAGAACTGCCCGTCCGGAGATGACCTCCTCGAAGTGGGTCCCACTCTGTTCCGTCTCGTTGGTCGTCTGTTGAGTACCTCCCTTGACGTCGGCGAGCCATTCCCAACCCGAGATGTTGAGCGACGCCAACTTCTTCGCGAGTTTGCGAGCGCGTCCGATCACACCATCGTTGAGGACCCTGAGTGCCCCTCCTCTCAGCCTGTCGGTAGTGACTCGCTTCAGGTTCCTGTGTACCACGACCTCTATGGGGTCGGTCTCAATGCCGTCTATCTCAACAGGCAGGTTAGATATGACGTACCTGATGTCGTCGTCCGTCACTTTGTACTGGAAGTTGCCGACGTCCCTTTCGTAGATTCTTAGCTCCTCCGTGAACCTGTCAACCTCGTCCCTCCTAGCCCTGTAGTTCGACAACCCCAGCTTCTTCCCGGTAGCATCTGCGATGACAAGGGAGAAGGCCGCCTCGGTGCCCCCAGCCGACCGCATAGGGCCTGCGTAGGAGACCGAAACATAATCGCTGTTGTCGTCGTTTTGTTTTATCGTGACGCCTGAGATTCCCTCGAGGGGGGCGACGGTGACCCCGTCGGTCATCACCGCGAGGCCTGCGCGAACCCCATAGTTCAGTGCTTCATGCTTGTCGAGGGCGCCGAATTTGCCGAGGGCTATCTCCTGGGAGATGGTTAGGGCCGCACGCTCCTTTGAGGTGGAACGAAGGAGCTCTCTGAGGCGGTCGACGAGGCCCTCGAATTGGTCCAAGCGGAGCATCTGGTTGACCCTGTCGGCGAGGTCGAAGACCGTCTTGCTCTCCACGGTGTCGACGGGGTCGAACCCCATGGATTTGGCCTTGGATGCGGTTAGGTGGGCCGCTTCGTATTGCTCAAGTATGTCTTTGTAGTAGACGTGGAGTCTTGCAGGGAATGGTGCGAGTTTACGAACTCGATGCCATGCAGTTTCGGCGGAGAAGGACATTCAGGTCTTCGGTCCATAAGTGGGTCTTAAGGACTATCTTCGTTTGATCATGAGTTCTTCAGGCTTATGTATTTGTGGATTGATTGGGAGGAATGTGTGTTCGGTGCGTTGAGTCTTTATGCTTGATTGCCGTTGTGATTTGTCGCAGGGTCTTCTCGTACCCTGGAGTCTGAAGTAGATTCCCTACCACGATGATGTTTGCGCCTGCCTTTGCCGCCCGATTAGCGGCTTCGCCCGATGTGATGCCTCCTCCTATGATCATGATGCCGTCGTAGAATTTCCTGATCAGCCGAATGGTTTCTGGTGGGACGGTTTCGCTCGCCCCGCTGCCAGCTTCAAGGTAGAGCGTCCTCATTCCCAAGTATTTCGCGGCGAGAGCATAGATGAGAGCGAGGTTCGGCTTGGAAAGTGGTAGGCTGTTGACCTGCCCGATGAAGCTGGTCGCGCTCTGATTGCCGAAGACCAAGTACCCCATTGGGATGCTTTCGATTCCAGTGTTATAGACCTCCATCGCGCCAAGTGCTTGTGCTCCGATGATGAAGTACGGATTCGTCGAGTTGAGGAGACTGCTGAAGAGAATTGCATCAGCGAAACGAGAGACGCCTGTGATATTCCCGGGGAAAAGGACGACTGGAGGAGTTTGTGATATGCCTGGTGATGTTGTGATGTTCTTGGTGATGTCTTTGATGGCTCGTACCACTTCGTCGAGTCTGCCTTGATCGGAAAGGGTTGATCCCCCGACAAAAATTATGTCAGCTCCTGCCTTGATCGTCTTCTCCGCTGTGTCGGCAGCTTGCTTCGGACCGAAATCCTCTGGATCTATCAAGACTGCGCAAATTGGTGTTCGTTTCGTTCTTTGTAGTAAGTACTTCTCAACAGTGCCCGGACCGCTCAACCTAAGCCCCTACACGCGCAAAGTCGTCCACGAATGTGTTGTACACATCGATGTTGGCCCTCTTGGTCGGGTACCTGAGCTCTCGCCTGACTCCGCAGGCTAGGTTGCCGCAAGCAACGAGGAAGACCGTATCCTGTGATGTTTCGTCTTCGTGTGATGTAATCCTGATTGTAATCATCCCGCACCGTGGACACGCGAAGACCTTCGGCAAGGTTCGCCTTGTGATTCGGAGAGTCTTCTTACGTCTCCTACCCAAATAGCCTCACCCGCATGCTTGATTCCTGAAGTAAATAAGATAGCGGCCTTGGGTTAAGACACATATCTACGTAACTATTGATTTCTCCTGCCAGACTGTGGAATAATATTAGATACCGCCTAAAGGAGATGAAATTCCTATATAATGACGGTAAGAACACTTAATACTTTTTGATATCAAAGAGGAAGTAGATGATCCTCCCAAAGGTATTGATAGAACAGTCAAACCTAACTGAGAAGCAACTCGAATCTCTCATGAGTTACGTCAGAGTCGTGGCAGGTGAGATGCGTTACAGAGAAGCAGCCGCATTGAGGTCCGAGAAACCAGTTACTATCGGGTCCTACTATCGGACCGTCCAACAAGGGAGAAACCAAGTCAGAGAGTCGATTGTGACTGTTCTAGTTGCTGTTGTGGTGGGTTTAGTCAAAGCAGAAGATGTTCAGAAGTTGCTCGAACTAGTTGGCAAAGGAGATACTGAGGTCGTTGAAGAGGACAGAGAACGATTCGCGACGATTCTACAGACACTGCTCACTAAGATTGTGATGTAGGAGTGATGTTTATCACATAGTTCGGCGTGACCTTGTGATGTACGCACCTTGGATGACCTCCTGACGCTTGCTGCACTCGCTTCGTTTGCCTTCTTTGTAGCTCTGTCCTTTGGATTGCTCCTCAGGTATAAGCAGGTTTCGCAGAAAGTCAATGCTTCCACTGATCTCGGTCGGGATTTATGGGAAGCGCTTGAACAGCGTTTGAGGAAGCAAGATGAACGTATCCTGGATATGATGAGTAGATTTGAAGTGATTCAGTCTCGTGTACTAGAGAAGCCTGTGGCTCGTGCCCCGCAACCAACTCTTACGCCAGTCTCATCTGAGAGCTTGGCTTCCGTGATGGATGTACATGTCACAACTCCTCAACCGAAGTCACGAATCATATTGGATGAGACAGAGTTGTCCGTAATCAAACTCCTTAGCGTCAAGCCTAGAAGTTCCGTTGAAATCAAAGAACTCATCGGTAAGACTAGGGAACACGCCGCACGTTTGATGAAGGTCCTGTTCGACTTGAGGCTCGTTACTCGAGATACTTCAAAGAAGCCGTTTGTCTATCAGCTTACGGAGACCGGCCGTCTTTATCTTTCTGCCAGTTGACTGCTCCTCAGATAGACCCGCCTGTATACCCATGAGTTTCCGAACCTCTCCCGCTTGATGTACTGCCTATCGGTGAGCCTTGCTAGGTACGTAGAAATCGTGCTGAGCTTGACGGGCTGGTTGTATTTCTCTTCGAACCCACGCGCCACGTCTGATGACGAGAAGTCTCCGGCGGCGAATTCGGTCTCAAGTAACGCCATCACCTTTCCAAAGAAAGTTCCTTGGTCCGGAGTTCTGTAAGAATGGTCTATCGGTACGTCCATGATTTCCAGCATATCAACCGCCTTCATCAACTTGTCGCGAGAAACCTTGCCTTCCAGCGCCAGTGTGTACCTAGTTCCTTCTTCGTCCTCGACTTCAATCTTAATCCGTTTGCGCAAGTTGCTCACCCGCCTGACCCTAACTATGTTAAATCATCAAATAGTGTGAACTTGTGAACTCAGGCCTAAGTTTCTTTAACCCTGCGTTGAGAGCCCCAAATAGTTTCACAGAAGTTCATTCTCTCGGAAAACGGAAAGAGTGATTATTGGTTCTATTGGAAATAGAGGGGTCAGAGTCTGGTTCTTTTGGTGGATAGAGGTTGCATGAGCTGCAGTGGAAACAGTGGGGTGCCAATATTGTCAGAATGGTACAGTCGTTCACCGAACTTCACTCCTAGCCCCCGGCCCCTATGCTTCCACTGGAGTCTTTCCTTCCGCAGCCTATCTTCGTAATTATCGAACATCAAGCCAACGTCTTTTGTTGTTGACCCCAAAGCATATCCCGACAAAACCCTGCACCAAGAACGGGCCATTATACAAGCATAGAAACTTAGCTAACAAACGAGCCTGTACACTGGAAACAGTCGAAAACCTGGGGCGGAGGGCTTATCTAACCAATGTTTCCACTGATAGTCGATGCCAGAAGCCATTGACGAAATATTTCGCAGAGCAAAAGAAGGCAAAGTCCTTTTCACGGATCGCAACGCATTAAGCCCGGAATACGTTCCAGAGAAACTACCGTTCAGAGACAGCCAAACTAAGGCCGTCGCCGAGGTCCTTGCTCCCGTTCTCCACGGTTCCAAACCATCTAATCTGCTCCTCTACGGAAAGACGGGTACTGGAAAGACGGCAGTCACACGTTACGTCCTAGGAAGGCTAAGGGCCGAAACGAACAGCTCAAACCTGACAGCTGCGTACGTCAACACACGACTCTCGAACACCGAATACCGGACCCTAGCAGAGTTCGCAAAATTCATCGACTTGCCCGTGGACAAACAAATCCCCTTCACTGGGTTATCCATCGGTGAAGTCGTCGAAAGAATCTTCGAGAGGGTGAAGTCCGAAAAGATGCAAATCATCTTGGTCCTCGACGAGATTGATTACTTGGTAAAAACTTTCGGCGACAGCATCCTCTACGAGTTCACACGTTCGGGCGAAAGACTTTCGCCAGGGTTCCTGTCTCTCGTCGGGATATCCAACGATCTGAAGTTCAAGGAGGGCCTTGACCCTAGGGTTCTCAGCAGCCTGAGCGAAGAGGAGTTGGTCTTTCCCCCCTATACAGTCGAGGAGCTGAGAGAAATCTTGACGGAAAGGGCGAAGATGGCGTTCAAACCAGCGGCAGCATCACCAGCGGCAATCAACCTCTGCGCAGCGATGGCGGGATCGGAACACGGTGACGCAAGGCGCGCAATTGACTTGCTGAGGATAGCCGGCGAGGTCGCCGAACGTGAAGGGCTCAAAGAAATTGATGACTTATGCGTCCGCAGGGCGTCGGATAAGATGGAACACGATAGGGTCGAAGAAGCGATACGTTCGCTTCCGGTGCAGAACAAGGCAATCTTACTCGCAGTTTCGAGGTTCCCAGACGGGAGCAACACCGGCGAACTCTACCTGGCCTACAGCAGTCTCTGCAAGAAGGCAGGTCTCGAGGCATTGACACAGAGACGCGTCAGCGGGATACTCGCGGAACTCGACCTGATGGGCTTAATCGAGGCGTCAGTCGTCAGCAAGGGAAGGCGTGGGAGAACCAAACGGATACAGCTCCTAATCGGGAACGAGACGCTCGAAAAGACTCTCTCTGAGGATACCACTTTCGGCAAGGTTGCCTAAGAAACAAACCCCTCGGGTTCCGAGGTCTTCAAGTAACGCTGGTAACCCGCTGCACTGAAGCTACGCCTCAGAACTCTCATGGTGGAAAGGTCAATGATTGGTATGATACTCGGGGTCGGCTCGAGCCCCATATTCAACTGGAAGTCTGTCTGCCCCTGCCACGTCCCTGAGTTGACGAGCAGCGTCCCCCTGTAATTGAGTTCCCCAAACGTATGGACGTGTCCCGAGTGGAGTACATCAGGAACTTGGTCGATCACCATGAAGTCCCGTAGCTCTGGAGACAAGGCGGTCCGCTTGCCATAGGTAGGCGAAAGGTGCCTCGCCCGAAGAAGAAGTTTCATCGCTTTGGTTGGATTGTCGTAGGTCAAACCTGGTGTCGTGGCTATGACATCATCGAGACTCTTTCCATGGTAAACCAAGAATGTCACACCATGTAGTTTGATGTACGCAGGATCGCCTACCCACCTAACATTCTCCATACCATAGAGCGACTCTGCAAGGTCAACTGGAACGGCCGGCTGGGGCAACGCCTGTCTGACGGCGTCGTGGTTCCCCGGAGAGATGACAATCTGTATGCCGCCCGGCACCTGCCTTAGGAGCTCCGCGGCCATCTCATACTGTTTCTTGGGGTTCTTCTCAGCGAGCTGGAACTCCTGACCCGGATAGACGCCGACTCCGTCAACGAGGTCCCCAGCGACGACTAGATACTTAATGCGGCTCACCACGTCCTTGTCGCCCAGCCCGCCGTTGATCCACTGCAGGAAACGCTTGAAGTCGTCAGCGAGGAACATTCTGCTCCCAATGTGCAAGTCAGAGAGGAGAAGAGCATAGACCCGGTGGGAAGAGGACGCCGGTCTGCGCCCCGGGACGTCGGGTAGCAGGACCGAATTCGCGTACAGCTGGCCGGTCCTTCCATGCGAGACCTCCACAACAATCATACTGTCAAAGGGCACTTCGAGGGCAGCCTTCTCAACGAACTGGTCTTGGCAGACGATTCGCATCGTGCCGGTCGGGTCGTCCACCTTCAGTTCGACGTTCCCTTTCCTGCTTGAGCGATCAGAGAGGAGGCCGGCGACCTTGACTTTCCGATTAGGGGGCAACTCTTTCGTGGCAGAAACCATGACCAATCCCTTCATATCGAGACGGTTCCGCAGAATCGAGAAGAGTCGCTGGTACCTGTCGCGGAAAAGCTTGTTGAAACCGTCAGAGGCCTCCGCGGGCGCGATGGCTATCGTCGGATCGGAGACGACCTCGAGCTCCACCGACTCACTTAAAAGGGTCCCCGACTCCTCACCCCCTCGGTGGGTCACTTCGGGCATCATTTTGACCACATCGGATTCAGTAATTACTTTCGCCTCTCCCGCCATTCCACGTTTCTGCTCTAGCAGCCTATCAACGAGCTCCTCCACGTCAACCTCGGCCGGAATCTGATTGATCATTTCGAAGGCTTTCGCATCCAGAAGGCAGCCTGACGCCAGAACCCTCGCTATGGCCTTCGACTCAGGCATGAGTCACTCGAACCCATCAAACTATTTAGAAGATTCGATACATTGAATCCCCAACTGGACTAGAACTTCGAGCAGTTGCGAATCCTTCGACTCGCAGTAGAGCCTTGTCTTCGGCTCGGTCCCCGACGGTCTGAACATCACCCAAGAATCATCAGCGAAGACCAACTTGAGACCGTCGAGCGTCCGCTCTTCCTGGATTTTGAACTTCCTAAAGGCCTCGCTCGCCTTCTCCGTCAGAGTTCTCATCTTGACGGCCACATCGAGACTGACCTGTCTATATCTCCACTGGACCTCCTCCATCACTCGACCCACCACCCCCCTATCACTTGAAACGACGTTCGAGATCATCGCGGCGGCGTTGATCCCATCCTCCCAGAGGCCCCACCGAGGGTCGACGACCTTGCTTGGCTCGGCAGCGAAGATTCCTCCTTCGGCTTCCAACACGGCGAACGTCTTCCCTACCCTGCTTCTAACGACCCGGAGACCCAGCCTCTCGGCTTCCTCGGCTACAGCCGTGGACGTGGTCTCAGAGATTACGACGACCCCACTGGAGGCGTTCACTCCCCTGAGTGCCAGAATCGTGAGGATCGAGTCGGGCACCACCCTCCCAAGGGCGTCAAGCATCACCAGCCTGTCCGCGTCGCCATCATGCGCAAAAGCCAGATCGACCCCCAGCACAGGGACCATCTTCGAGAAGTCGGAGAGGTTGGTAGCGGTCGGTTCCGGGGGCCTCGCAGAAAACCTCCAAGAGACTTGGGCATTAATGGGGACCACATGATGACCCAAAGGCTTCAGGACCTGCGGGGTCACAATCCCTCCCGGTCCACTGGCGCAGTCGACCGCTATCCGGAGGGGCTCGCGAACCTTCTCATAACGCGAGATGAGCGCCTGCACGTAGTCGTCCACCGCCTCCTCGTCCGGGACGAGTTGACCGAACACACCGGAGGGTTTCATGACGTCCACAGCCAACGCCCTCTCAATCTTCTCTTCGTCAGACACAGGGAACTCCATCCCCTTGGTGTTGAAGATCTTGACACCAGAGAACTCGGAGGGGTTGTGGGAAGCGGTCACGGAGAAGCCAGCCATATATGCACGGGACTCAGTCCCGAAGGCCACTACGGGAGTGGGGACGACCCCGAAAGCGTGAGCTTCGCTGCCGATCGCGTTGACAGCCGAGATTACTGTTCTCGCAAGGAGGGCGGAAGTCTTGCGACCGTCCCAACCGACCCCATATCTCCCTCTCCCTAAAGCGAACGCAATAGTCTCAGCAAGCCTGTAGACCTGCTCGGGCGTCTGTGTTCTGTTGAAGACTCCCCTGACCCCAGCCGTCCCGAAGGCCTTGACCAAGTGCTATCTCTCTATGATTTTGGTCCAGAGCTCAGGCGTCGCTTCACTGGCAAGGTCGTACAGGGAAGTTGCGAGTTCCCTGATTTCCCACTGCGCCTGCAGAGCCGTACGTTGCCAGATTATGTGCATCAGGCTCCTAGCGTTAATCGTCATAACGAGTTTCGTCTTGGTGGCGGTCGGCAGTATGTACCTAGCGTCCTCCTTAGGCACCCCGGCCGTGACCATCTTCTCATAGGCAGAGTAGACGGTCTTGAGGGCCTCATCGTAGATCTTGTTGGCTGCCTCGTTGGTCTGGATGCTCGGTGGTGTTACAACTCCTTCTTTCGTGGCTGCGGAGAATCTCTGTGACTCTTGGTCGTACGATGCGACTCGGTGGCGGACCAACTGATGGGTCGTAACCCTGCTGCAGTCCTCGATTTCGAACATGTAGACGACGTGGTCCAACAACGCTTCGGGCTCGAATGGCACTCCCTTCTCGGCCAGGACCTTCTTTAGGGTCTCTAGGTCTGTGTTGTAGAGGAGTTTAACGCGCATGAATTCTATCACCAAAGACCAATTCGTTGAAAAGCGGACTTACCTGCTTCCTATCGAGCTCGGCCACGACAGACTCAGCGAACGGCTTCCCTTCGCGGTCCCTCCAGAGCTCGACGAGCGTCCTGGCGTTCATCGAGAAGAGCCAATCTGTTTCATTGAGGCGAATCACATGTATGTATGGAAACCTGCGGATGAGTCTGCCCACTTCGACCTCACCAACACCCTCGACCAGAAGCGACATCGTGAAGTGTTCAAGGACGTCAAGCGACTTGTCCTGTAGACACTTGATCAGGAGGAACTTCCAGTACTCGGCACCCTTCTGCTCCAATTCGGTTTCGATATCCTCGATTGCCCTAGTGCTGTAACATCTTCTCATCGCTACTGCGATGGTCCTTTCGGGCTTTGGGCTGGACCAAACAAGAGAAACATTCATCGTACATTCAGAACCCGCGTGTAGATTCGATTTAAACTTGGGTATGACGAGACGGTCCTTTGAAAGAACACTCGGAAAGCTCTGAGCTGGTCGATTGTTTCGTCGCATGGGGCAACACAGTCGAGAGATTAGGACGCCCTACGCGAGACCGGCACCCTCAAAGAAATTATAGAGGCTCGGTCAGGCATCAGTTCGGCCGGGGTGGCAGAGTGGTTAATGCGCGGGCAACTCGTGAGGCAACGAAACGGGTCCGCAACTCGAGATCAAGTGACCAGTCAGCCCGTGACCTTCGGGTCTCGTGGGTTCGAATCCTACCCCCGGCGCCTCATCCGGAAGAAGGCTTGTCCAGACAAGTCTGACATTCACAGGTGTCCTAGTATGTCCTCTGTGAGCCTTTCGACAACCACAATGACGCTGAAGCTTGGAAACTGAAGACACAGAGAACTGCTGAAGAGGTATCGCCTATGCAGTCTTGAATGATTCGCCGCAACCGCACATCGACACAACATTTTGGTTACTGACTACAAAACCTCTACACCCAGCTTCTCGGCCTTCTAGTCTATCATCGATTCAGCGATGAGCGGTGTGCTAGACCTGCCCACAACCACCCTGACTCAGTTCACATTGATTGCGCAATCATCTTCCATGAGCTTCTCGCCCATGGCCATCCCACATGAAAGGCCCGAACACCCACCAACCGTAACGGAGATTCTCAACGCTCCATTCGGCTTGCCCTGCTTGCCAAGGCAGAACTTCAATTCGTCCGCCGTCCTTTCTGTGAGCTCCAAGATTGGCTTCACAGCCGTCTCTTTGGTCAACTCCTGACAAGCGGTGCTTTGCTCACACAAGAATACTGGGCTAGGAGACCAGCTTCTGGACTGCTTTCATGACCTCCTGGTAGGGAGGCTCATTGGAGGGCACGTCGGTGACCCACCTGTACCTGAGGATGTTCCACCCGTCGACCAAGAAGACCGACCTCTTGGCAACTCCTTTGAAACCGAGGCCGACCCAAGGGTCTTGGAGCACTCCATAGAGTTTCGTTACCTTCTTGTTGAAATCGCTCAGGAGCGGGAATTGCAGGTTGTACGTCTGTGCGAAAGCCTTGAGGGAGTAACTGCTGTTGACACTGATGCCTATGAGCTGGGCCCCTAAGGCCTGCAACATCCCGAAGTCGTCCCTGAACGTGCACATCTCTTTGTCACAGGTACCTGAGAAGGCGAACGGGAAGAACACAAGCATAGTCGTTCCCTGCTTGGTGAATTCACTGAGAAAGCGGGTCCTTTTGTCGGTGTCTGGGAGGGCGAACTCCGGCACCTTTTGCCCTATCCGCGGCGCCACGACCATGAAAAAGGTCAGGTTCCGATTTAAGGCCTCTGCTGTCTCTGAGAAAGCTTCTCGAGCAGGTCGTAATACTTGGTCATCAAAGACACCAGTAGCTCCTGTCTGGTACCATCCTTCTCTCGACCCAGCGAGGAGGCGACCTCGTTCAGCTTCGAGAGAAGAACCTCCCTCATCCCGGCGAGAACCACATCTATAGACACCGTCTCGGCGGCGACCACTGATGAGAGGTCTTCATGACCGGTGCAGTAGACCTTGCCGTGGTAGCTGACCTTTATTCCGCCGCACTTGGCGCAGGGTTCTCCGAGCATTGTTGCGCCCTTCCTGACCAGCTCGACTGCGAGCTTCATCTTGTCCTTGCTGGCCCCAGTAACTGCTGCCGACATTGCTCCGACTCGAGGTCTGGTTCTATAAAAGACGGCACTCCGACTGTCTCAAGACGCCTTGGGCCGTCGTAGACCAGGTGAAGCGAAGCTCTCTAGCCTGATTATCGGGTCATGGCGGTGTAGAGAAACCCAAACTAATGCGGCGAAAAGCACTTATTCCCACCAAATGATGGACTGTTTTCACAAATAGAGTTCCTTCAGATGAGCGCAAAATTGAAGAAGCAGGAGGAGAACACCGCAAAGCTCGCAAAGGCCACGGTGAGCCTGAACCAGATTGCTGACTCGAACATAACACCGCGCAATATCAGGAAGATCGTCAAGGATTCGGTTCTGATGCTCCAAGATCAAAAGCAGAGCATAGCCGTGAGGGCGGCCAACGCGATCAGCCTCCTCGACGAAGTCGCTCAGGACTCCAATATGCCCTCCTTCGCAAGGGTCACACTCTGGTCAGCCGTTTCCGAACTCGAATCGATCCGTGAGCAGTAAACCTTTAACACGTTCACACACGCCACAGACGCGTTTGCCAAACTGCCCGAAGTGTGGGAACAAGGAACCTTTGCCAACCAGGACCTTCTCAGTCATCGTCGAGCCCTCGAAGGGCGAACGGGGGATGACTGAGAGGAGGGTCGGGATGTACACCTGTTCCAAATGCGACACAAAATTCCCCACGGTGATCAGCAGGCAGAGATACCTGATTGTAGCGGAAGAACAGTTGAAGTCCATTCAGGATGAGCTGAACGCGGTGAAGAAAGACAACGACGGCCTCAGCACGAAGGTCAAGGGAATGGCCGAGCAGCAGAAGGAGCTTGAAAGTGCGATGGAACAGACGGCCAAAGAGAACGAAGTAAAACGCCTCCAAGCAAAGCTGGCTGAACTAGAGAGTTTCGTTGACTATCTGAGAAAAGAAAAAGGCGAACTCGAGCAGAAGACTTCTAAGCTTCGGTAAGCCCTAGACTCCTTCGGCCACGCTGGGTGGAAGATCATATCCCACCTCGGCTTCGTAGGCCGCAGCCTTCTCATCGAGCACAGCCTTCTCGGTTCGGAGTGCCTCCACTTCGCTTTCCAACTGTATGGCGGACCTCTCCAGTTCGCATGTGGCGATCTTCTCTTTCAGTGAGGCTATGCCGGCAAGGAGTGAAGCCTTCTCGGCTTCGAGCGACTTGATCTTCTCCTCGAGTTCTGTCCTTTGGTCGGCGTATTCGGTTACAACTTCCATGCTTGTCGAGGTCATAAGCTCAGAGAGTTTACTTCTCCAGCCAAACTAAAAACAATTGATAACACAGTTAATTTCGCGCTCATAACGGTACCGCGAGGACGCCACAACCTCTTGATGACGAACGATTAGATCACCCCAAAACGCGGAGGATTTGTGAGACATCAGTCTTTGGATACGATACATGAATACAGGTCTCGACGACACCGCCAGCCAGTTCTCGGGACAGAACCAACGTCTGGTGATGTTCCGCCAAACACTTAAGCAATGCAAGACATCATGAAGTGAGTTTGTCTGAAACCCTTGCTTGGCTGAAGCATCTCAAGAAACGAAGAGGGAAACAGGTCTTAAGTCAGGCGATCAGGATGTACAAGTTCCACAGACTCCCATTCGAGAAGATAGTCGGTAACATACTGGAAGTGACTCAGAAACATGAAGTAGGGTTTACGTTCCCTACCGTGGCATCAGTGGCCACCCAGAAGCCTGAGCTGCTTAGGATGGTGGTCGACTCTGGCAGCGAAGTAGCCATTCACGGGTACAAGCATCTGAAGTATCCATTGGTCTCTGCCGAGAGCCAGGAGAACGATGTCAAGAAGGCCATAGAGACCTACTCCAAGCTCAGGATTCCGACATTCGGTTTCAGGGCTCCATACAATGCATATGACAAGAATACCCCCAAGATACTCGACAAAGCAGGCTTCTTATGGGATGGAGGAATCGGCCACTCTCCCCAGAACAGGAACAGGACGGACATCTTCAGGGTTCCTATCGACGAACGCGAATCGACCTTCGTCTGCATCCCATTGAACTGGTTGTCTGACGACCTGATGATAGACGA
Source organism: uncultured archaeon (assembly GCA_963796355.1). GTDB lineage: Archaea > Thermoproteota > Nitrososphaeria > Nitrososphaerales > Gagatemarchaeaceae > UBA183. Next base: position 261,679 of record CAWCLD010000001.1, on the reverse strand, counting down.
TTATGGCTACACGCCCAAACAGATTGCAGCTGCCTTGAAAGGAGTTCTTGACGAGGCCCGCCAGTCCAAGTCAGTCGTGATGTTCGACCTTCACCCGATTCGTATGGGCCAACCAGGGTACGTAACCGCCCTCGACTGGTTGATCTCCTATGGAAAGAGCAAAGGCGGTTGGTTCCCCACAGTTACTCAAGCAGTCAAATTTAGGCAAGACCACAACGACTGGGGACGCTTTGAGTTCTGTTGCCTCCTCACCGGAGACATCGACAACTTCTACTTCAGAGACTACTTCAGACGCCTAGTTTGAACCGCGAGGACTGACGTCGGGCCTCTCGAGCCTTCTCACAGCTCTGGCGGGATTTCCCGCGACTACAGTGTACTCCGGCACATCCTGCCCTACGACCGAACCTGCAGCAACGATAGCGCCTTCCCCCACGACCACTCCGGGGAGTATTATCGCACCAACTCCTATCCAGGCGCCACGCTTCAACACGACATTCTTTGGCGGTTCGTGGAAGACACCTAACCTGCTTTGGAAGGGACTCCCTCCGGAGTGGGCGACGATGATCGCGCCAGGCGCTATGCTGACTTCAGGGCCCAATTCAATGTACTCAGGATGTTCGCTATCGAAGTATACGAGGTTTCCAATGTACACGTCCTTTCCGACCTTCACACCACAACGCCTCACCATCGCCGCCCTCAATCTATACGAAGGCAACAGCCAAGCGAGGACCCTCCAAACCCTTCCGAGCCTCTTCCCCATCTGACGCCTTTTCCGGCTCTCCACCATGAAATAAACACTTGGAATGGATCCTTTCGACGATCCTCGAAGGAGACTTCGCAGAATCTTCCCGAGAAAAAGTTATTTAGGATGTACGGAGGTTTGTTCAATGGATTCTATTTTGGAGGACTTCAAGGAGTTCATCTCAGCCCCCAACATCAAAGGCATAATGGACTACATCCGACTGGCCAAGAAGATAGACCAGAGCCTCGACTTGGAGCATGCCCCCCAGAACGCCAGAATCCGGATTGCAATTCTTTCGAGTTTCAACGTCAGTGGGATAAGGGAAACACTCTTGGTCAAATGCTTGAAGATAGGATTCTATCCCGAGATATACGTCGGTGGATACAACCAATACAATCAAGAGATTCTCGACCCCAACAGCAGTCTCTACCAATTCAAACCAGATCTGCTCATTCTACTCGTCAACACAAGAACCATAACAGGAGAAACCTATCTCCAGCAGTATAATGTGACAGAAGAAGAAAGGAAGCAATGGGTCAAGTCAACCCTCGATGAAGTCACCTCCATAGTAGAGGTAGCGAAGAAGAACTCGAAGGCGAAGATACTAATCCACAACTTCGAGGTCCCAACACACTCCTCACTTGGCATCATCGAGGACAGGCAGCCCTACGGCTTCAGGAAGTCAGTACAGGACCTGAATTCGAAAATCGAGGATGCGTTCAGGACAGACGAGAGAACCTTCGTCTTTGACTATGAGTCTTTCGTCTCGAAGGTCGGCAAGGAGCAAGCCTTCGACTACAAGATGTACTACCTAGGAGACATGAGAATAAACCCACAAGTAATCCCACAGCTTTGCGACGAATACCTTCCCTACGTCAGGGCCATGCTCTCTAAGAGCAAGAAATGTCTTGTCCTCGACCTTGACAACGTACTCTGGGGTGGCATCATCGGCGAGGACGGCTTGGAGGGGATTAAACTCGGGCCTACACCCGAGGGTCGCCCTTTCATCGAGTTCCAGAAGTACATCCTTTCGCTCTACAACAGAGGCGTGATACTTGCAGTGAACAGCGCAAATAACGTTGACGACGCGCTCGAGGTCTTCCGCCACCATCCATACATGGTCCTCAAAGAGGACCACTTCGCCGCGATGAAAATAAACTGGGATGACAAAATTTCGAACATGAAGTCCATTGCCGAGGACATCGAGATAGGCGTCGACAGCCTGGTCTTCGTGGACGACAGCAAAGTCAACAGGGACATGATGAAGCAGGCCCTGCCCGACGTGCTGACGATAGACCTACCCGATGACCCCTCACTCTACCTGAAGACAATCGAAAGCCTCAGGGCCTTCGATACCATGCAATTCACTGCGGAGGACAGGAAGCGTGGGAAGATGTACGCCGAACAGAGGAAGAGACAGGAATACAGGACCGCGGTGGGTGACATCACAGAATACCTCAAGAGCCTCAACACCGTAGTCACAATCGAGAAAGCCAACAAATTCAACATACCCAGAATTTCACAACTCTCCCAAAAGACGAATCAATTCAATACAACGACGCGACGCTACCTCCAAGACGACATAACACGCATGGCGAACTCTGACAAGTACATTGTCGTTTCGCTCAAAGTGAACGACAAGTTCGGAGACAACGGTCTGACCGGCGTGGCGATAGTGGAAAGAGACCCTGACAGGTGGCGCATCGACTCCTTCCTTCTCAGTTGCAGGATCCTCGGGCGGAAGGTGGAGGACACACTGTTGGCTTACATCGTCGACCAAGCCAGAAAAGAGGGAGCGAAGGCAATAATCGGAGAGTTCATACCTACCAAGAAGAACGCGCCTGCGAAGGGCTTCTACAGGGACCACGGCTTCAAACAGGTTCCCGGCGCAGAAGGCATGGAAGTCTGGGAGAAGGAAATCAGAGAAGTTTATCCGTTTCCACAATTCATCAAGGTTGTCGTGGGATAAGTTTCTTGGACCAACTCCGCGAAATAGTAGCCAGGGTGTTCGATATTCCAATCGACAAGGTCACAGACGACTTATCACGCGAGAAATTCGAGATGTGGACCTCCCTGAACCACCTCCTTCTAATCAGCGAAATCGAAGTGGAGATGGGCGTCGAGTTCACTTCCGACGAAGTCCTTAAGATAACTAACTTCAAAGACCTCAAAGAGACCGTGTCCAAGAAGAGATGAAGCAAGGCAAGAGTTTCTCCGAAATAAAAGTGGGCGACTCCGACCAGTTCGAAGTCTTCGTGGACGAGAAGATGCACTCTGATTTCTCCGAACTCTTCGGCGATTTCAGCCCGATTCACACCAGCACTGAGTTCTCCTCGAAATCGAGATTCAAGAGGAGAATAGGTTACGCCTTCCTTCTGACAGGTTTCCTCTCCAGACTCTACGGAGAACACCTCCCAGGGGGGAAGCTCAGTCTGCATCAAACAGGAGGCCAAGTTCGTCAAACCATTCTACCCTGGAGACAATCTAAGAGTAAGGGGTGAAGTCGTCAGGAAGATAAATTCCACCAAGTTCGTGGAAATCAAATCGGAAATATTCAGGAACGGGAACGAGAAAGTCTTTGAAGGGTTAGGTTTCGTCCAGATAATAATCTGAGACCGGTAGCACTATTCCAGCCCCTGGGCCCTGGCGAAGGCCACTGCGACTGCGTAGTCCATCGTATGGGATATACTTACCTTGATTTCGAGCGACTCTACCTCATGATCCGCGCCGTTGTAACTGGCCGTCGGCATCCCTTCTTTGTCGTGTGATATCTGAAAATCTGTCATTTCAACCCCGCCCCTGCAGAGATAGTTGACAGCTTTGTACACGGCTTCCTTAGCGGCGAACGTCCCCGCGAAGTGTACAGCCGGATCTCCCTTGGACATGCAGTACTTGATTTCAGGTTTCGAAAAAGTCTTGGAAAGGAAGTGGCCCGACAAGTGCAGAGCCGTCCTGAACTTGTCGACATCTTCGATATCCACTCCGGTGCCCCATGCGGTGTTGTTCTTGATAGGCCTGCACCTCATACGCGCAAATCACTTCGCTTTATTTGGGTGTTAGCTCGTAATGCGAAGAACGCCGCTCTTTGGCTTGCAGGAAGCGGATATCTTCCCTTTCACTTCACATAGCAAAACAACAAGGTTGTGATTCCTAAATCACTCCCTGGGCCTTCCTCACTTTGACTTGTTGCCGAGGCTGTTCACTCCGGAAAACCTGATCGTGCTGAGCGGCGACACATCTTCTGTTGTGGCCAAACTCGCAGTATTCAGGACCCAGTTCCCCCCTCGAACAAAGCGGTCTCGATTCGGCCGTGCTCTTCGTCGAAGGGGACAACCACTCCAACCTCAGAGTCTTTATCAACCAAGGGGAGTCGGACGGGATTGTTGAATGCAGGTCTCTGGGTCTGGCCCTCTGATGCCAAGGCTCAGCAGAAAGTCCTCCAGAAGGTTACCGCTTCGCCTCACCTCCTCCAGGCGATGATCTCTCTGATGAGCAGCAAGGAAGGACTCAGTAACTCAGAACTCGACGATGCAATTGCCGACAATTCGAACTGGATGACCCTCTGGACTGTGAGGCAACTGACGTCGCTCGGCTTTATCGAGTACAAGGTCGACTTCTTCGGCGGTCCTGCGCGGTATCAGCTCACTGAGCTGGGAAGGAACGCGCTCGGGATGATGAAGGGCCAGCCAGTCCAGCAGAAACCCCCCACCCAAACTCCCCCTACAGTGCACGCTGCGGCGCCTGGCGCGGAGAGTTAATCTGAAGACCACCTAGACCTAGATCTTGCCAACCTCTCTCAGCTTCGTGAAGACGTGTCGGTAAGAGACCACTCCCGCGACAAGCAACACGAGAGAAGTCAGCACGAGCGAGGGAAGGTTGAACACCGGACTTGTAGGGGCCCCATTGATGACCGCCCTCAAAGCTTCGGCCCCCTGACTTAGCGGATTCAACTGGATCATGGTCACCAGCGGGGAGGGGAAGTAGGAGCTGATTACGGAGATAGGGTATGCCACCGTGCTCATACTGACCATCAACGTCTGAATCCCGTCGGCGAAGACGAAGTATCTGTCTCCCGTCCTCGAGAAAAGGTTCAGGACCGCGGCGATTCCGGAGAGGCCCATCGAAAGAACGAACAAGAACGGGATCAGGGCCAATGTCGACAGTGAGGCCAGCTGCGGGACGAAGACCGCGGCCATCATCGTAAGCAGTCCCGCGTAGATGGTGCCCCCGAGGCCCGCAGATAGGAGGTGCGCCCAGGCCACCTCGTCCAGGCTGACCGGGAGTGTGAGGTAGTATTGCGAGACCCCCTCCGTAAGACCGAGGTGGACTCGCCTCCCGACGTCAAACGATGCGAAGAAGAGCCCAGTAATAATCACGCCTGGAGCGTAGAACTGGAAGTAGTTGAGAAGGCCCTCAATGGCTGGGGGCATCATCCCCTTGTAGACTATGCCGACAACGAGCATGTCGGTTATGTTCAGGCCGAGCAACGTCCCGACCAACCACTTCGTCCTGAAGAAGTACGACAGGTCGACACGGGTTATCTGGAGCATCCTGTTCAGCTGGCTCATGATGACTTCACTCCTTCCAGCGTTCGGGGCACAATGGCCATACCGAGGGTGAGCATCGAAACCCCAACGGCGGCAACGATGAAGGCAGAAGATCCCGGGTTGAGCAGCTGGCTGACGTCGACGTTCATTACGTTTCTCAGCAGATCTGCCCCATAGGTGAGCGGGTTGAACCTGGCGACCGACGCGTAGGCGTTGGGCATGAAAGAGAGTGGGTACAGAATCGTGCTGAACCTGAGCAGGATGGCGCTCGTGCTGGCTACTATCGCACTGTAAATGTCAAACGACTTGAACGCTACGAACGAAAGCGAGATCATTATCCCCATCACACCCACGCTCATGGACAGCAGCACAGCCAGGGACGTTAACAGCACGATTGGAGGCATCCCATTGAGCCAGAGAACGAGGACGAGTGGGGGGCCGATTCTGACAATGTTGGCTATGAGGCCCAGCATCAGTTGCTCCAAGAAGAGCTCCCCACGCCTAATCGGAAGGGACAGGATGTACCTCAGCCTTCCTTCGTGGGCACCCTCGACGAACCGCCTTCCTGACCACGACGCCACATTGAATGTCATTATGATCAGGAGGCCCGTGCCGTAGTAGACGTAGTAGTTGGGCAGATTGCTCCCGACAAGCCTAGACACCAGCTGGCCGTAGACGAAGTACTGGAACCCGAAGAAGAACCAGAAGTAGACTGTCCAAGTGATGGAATCGAAGGTCTCTTTGAGCTCGTAGCCTAAGAGGGTGAGGAGCTCACGCACGGGCACTCGCGACCTCTTTGCCCGTGTAGTGGAGGAAGACGTCGTCGAGCGAAGGTTCCGAGACCCTGATGGATGTGATTCTGACGTCGAGCGACTGTACAGATGCCATCATCTGCGGCAGCCAGTCTTCCGACCTATTGACGAAGGCGTTGAGGGTGTCTTCGGTGGCCTATGTGACCCTGACTGTGCCAGGGATCTCCGAGATGACCTTCAGCGCTTCGCTGGTGATGGCGGGAGACATGCGGACTTCTACCACGTCTCCACCGGTAATGCTGTCCTTGAGCGTCCTGAGGTCTTCGGTGACGACATCCTTCCCTTCCTTCATTATGCTGATCCTGTCAGCCAGATACTCCGCTTCCCTCACTTCGTTCGTGGCGACCACCACCGTCGATCCCTGCTCGCGAAGACCCTTTATCCTGTCCCAGATCATCCTCTTCCCGTCCAAGTCGACCATGGCGGTCGGCTCGTCGAAGAGGGCCACCTCCGGGCGGTGTACGAAGAGCTTCGCGACTTCGAGCCTCTTCGCCTGCCCTCCTGAGAGCTCCATGAACTTCTTGTTCCTCGAAGGCCAGAGGTCGAAGTCTATGAGAGTCTGGTCGACCACTTCGGACCTCTCTTTCCCACGAAGACCGTAGATCGCCGCGTGGAACGCCAGGATGTGGTAGGGCTTGTGCCTCCAGAACCCTCGGGCCTCCTGAAAGGAGATGCCTATGGTCTCTCTGACCTGCAGGGGCTGCTTGACTATATCGTACCCCATCACGGTCGCCGTCCCGGCGGTGGGCCTCAGTACCGTCGAAAGTAGGAGCAGAAGGGTGGACTTACCTGAGCCGTTGGGGCCGAGGAGGACGAGGATTTCGCCCTTTCTCACTTTGACGCTCAGGCTGTCGAGCGCCTTCACCGCGCCATAGGACTTCGTCAGGCCAAAGGTCTCTACGGCGCTATCCAATCACGTTCACACCAAACGGTCCTCCCGTTGCCCAGAAACAGGTTTCGGTTTCCGAGGGGGTTGCCGTGACCGGGAGAGGGCGTTAGAAGTGTGTGCCGCAATCACATCGGATTTGGTGCCGGGTGGAGTTGCGGCACAATCCATTGCAAAGAAGACAGCACATTATGACTAGTCTTGGAGAGACCCTCGAATGTGATGAGAGGTGCGGGGGGTGGGATTCGAACCCACGAACCCCTGAGGGACGAGGTCCTGAGCCTCGCGCCGTTGACCAGGCTGGGCGACCCCCGCGTTGTCTCGTCGAGCCAATCCTTTGGGTTAATAATCTTGATAATCGAATCCATCGCCTCAACACTTTCGGCCGTCTCTCTCGCGCCCAAATTCACTCACGCGACTTCTCGCATTAAATTCCGGGGAAATTTCTTACTCCTGTCACAATGGCTAGGCTCCACTATCTGTACGAACAAGAGGGAAGTGGCAAGGAACGCTTCGTCTACTACTGTTCCAACTGCAACTGTGTCCTGCGGGTCAGGCGGGACCTCGGGCCGACGGGCGAAACCATCGACTCACTGAGCGGCCGTTGTATCGGATGCGGGCGCGGGCTCGAGAACAACATCGAGTGCAGGCTAGCCCCGGTGCCCGATGATTGGTCAGACATCCACCTGACAGACACCGTCGCTGTCCAAAGAAGGGCCTCGTCATTCCGTTCGGCTTCGTCGTTTCCACACTTCTCTCTAGGCTTCCCGCGCTTGGACTCGTTGCTGAGGCCTTGCTCTCCCCAGCACCTAATCGTACTCAGCGGCGGCGCGGCGTCTGTAGTGGCCGAGTTTATGGCGTTCAGGGCCCAACTCCCGCTGGAGGCAGGTGGCCTCGATTCGGCCGTGCTCTTCATCGACGGAGGGAATCAATCAGACCCGTACCTCTTCTCTTCGTTCGCGAGGCAACACGGCTTCAAGCCGGCGGTCGCGATGAGAAGGGTGCCTACCTGTCGCGTCTTCACAATCTACCAACTCGCCGACCTCATCTCGGAGCACCTGGTCAGGGCCGCAGAGGACTATGCGGCCAAATTGGTCGTCGTCTCTGACCTGCTTGGCACCTTCAACGAGCCTGAACTGGAGGAGAGGGAGGCAAGGAGGCTCCTGAGTATCGTCGAGGGCGGAATCGAACGGCTGAAGAAGAACTCACTCGTCCTTGCGACCCTGGCCTCACCCAACAAGTACGACGACATGATCATGGAATGGGCCGATACCGCGGTCTCCCTGTCGTCGTCCGGAGGCAGGGTGCAAGCAGAGCTCGTCAAGCACCCGACCAAGCCTCCGACAGCCTCCAGTTTTATGATGAACCAGCTCCTGAGACCTTCCAAGGTCAGGGTGGCCCGCTGATGGGGAGGACGATTCCATCGTTCAGGATGGCTGAGGCCCAGGAGACTGCAGAGTGGAGGGCGTTTAGGAGGGCCCTCCCAAAGCGTGACAGGTTTGCCTTCGACGATATGCTCAGCTCGGCCAGGCTCTACACGTCGGCCTCATCGGCGGCTGTCAGGACCTCCCGGTTCGAGGGGATGGCCATGGCCCTAGTCTTCCACCACTACAGGATACTGGCGCGTGCGCTGGGGGCAATCTCGGAAATCAAACTGAAGGAGGGCGACAGATGACCCTCTCCGACACCGAGATCATCGAGGAGCTGGACAGCTGGGGGCACTTCGCAGGCGCCCTGAGGGCCGAAGACAGGGAGCTGTTCAAGGAGATGCTGAGGCTCTGCTACGAATACTTCCCGGCGATGCAAGCGAGGGGGTCGCTTTTCCCGAGCGAGGCGCTCTTCATGAGCCTCCTGCTGATGCAGCACAAGACCATCATGTGGCTGACGGGCGAGGTGGAGAAGATGAAGGCCGAGAGGGGTGCGAGGCTGGATACTTGATCTCTATCCGGGGAACCCCGGGGAGATGGTCATCTGGTTCAAACGCGAAGACGGCCAGGCCGTAAGGCTGGTAGACCGCTGGTCCCCGTCGATATTCATCTCGACCAGCAGCATAGCTGACCTCGAGGATCCGCTGAAAATAGTGGGCTCCGAATTCGCCTGGACCAAGCCTGCCTGGAAGTTCGAGAAGGTCACCGACACGGAGAGGTCCGATGTCATAGAAGCCAAGGTCAGGGATGCCAGGAAGACCCAGCAGGTGGCCGGAAGGATAGAGCGGCTCGGCCCGTTCGGCGCCTACAGGCTCTACAACGCCGACGTCCCGCCCAACCAGAGCTATCTGTACGAACATGACCTCTTCCCGCTTGCATACTGCGAAGTAATACAGGCTGGGGACACGCTGCAGTGGGATCTTCACGACGACGTCTGGGCGTACGACTACACCGTTCCCAACCTGAGGAAGGTGAAAGTAGATGTTGACATCGTGAAAGAGAGGAGGATAGCACACTTCACCGACCGAATCGGGGCGATCAGTCTTGAGAGCGATGCCGGAAAGGTCATGATCGACTGCGGGAGCGAAGCTGACAAGCTACTCGAGCTGGTGAGGACCATCAGGGAAGCCGACCCCGACTTCATCCTCTCGACCGACGGGGACACCTTCCTCTTCCCCTACCTGGTCCGGCGCGCAGAAGCCAACGGCGTCGCCGACAGGCTGACGCTCGACAGGGATGGGACCATCCTGAAGCTCCCTGCGAAGGGCGGGACCTCCTACTTCAGCTATGGCAGAATCCACTACAAGCCTTCGACGATGAAGCTCTGCGGCAGGATACACATCGACGTCAACACATCCTTCGCTTACTCCGAGGCAGGCTTCGAGGGGCTCTTCGAGCTGAGCAGGGTGTGCCGCATGCCTCTTCAAACGTCCAGCAGGGCGAGCATAGGGAAGGCCCTCTCGAGCCTCCAGTTCTACCACGCCTCCAGAATCGACCTGCTCGTCCCTTGGAAGCCGACGCTGGTCGAACATTTCAAGGACAGAAATGACCTACTCGTGGCTGACAGGGGTGGACTAATCTTCGAGCCAAAGATGGGCGTCCACGAGGGAGTGGGTGAGCTCGACTTTCATGCACTCTACCCGAACATCATGTTCAGGAAGAACATCTCAGCGGAGACAGTGAGATGCCCGTGCTGTCCCGATTCGAAAAACAGGGTACCCGAGCTGGGTTGGAACGTCTGCGAGAGAAGGAAGGGGATAGTCCCCCACGCGATAGAGATCATCATAAAGAAGCGGCTCCACTACAAGGAGTTGAAGAAGAACTCGAAGGGGACCGAATATGACAGGTACAACGCACGCCAGGCGGCCCTGAAATGGCTCGGGGTCACTACTTTCGGCTATTTGGGTTTCAACAACGCGAAGTTCGGTCGGATCGACGCCCACATTGCAGTGTGCGCTTGGGACAGGAAGGTGTTACTCGATGCAGCGAGAGTAGCCGAGAGGAGGGGCTTCGATGTGGTCCACGGAACTGTGGATTCGCTCTGGGTGAAAAAGGAAAGGGCGGGACGGGAGGGCTACCTCGAACTCAAGTCAGAAGTCGAGTCGGAGACCGGTTTTGTCATGTCCTTCGAAGGGATTTACAAATGGATGGCCTTCCTTCCTTCTAAAGTCGATTCGAAGATACCCGTGCTCAACAGATACTTCGGTGTCTATCAGAATGGTGAGCTCAAAGTCAGGGGGATAGAGGCGCGGCGTCACGACACACCGCGGGCGTTCACAGAATGCCAGATGGCAATCCTGAGGGTCATGGCGAAAGCCGACTCTGTGAAGGAGGTAGGGATCAGTCTCCCCGAATGCGTCGAGATTTTCCTCAGGCACGCGGAAGCACTGGAACGCCACGAGATTCGCGCATCCGAGTTGGCTTTCACGACTAACCTCTCGAAGGTGCCAGAGGAGTACACCAGCATGACAGTCCAGCACGCCGCGGTGAAGCGACTTGTCGGCGAAGGGATCAAGCTGCACGCTGGTGAAGGGATACGTTACGTCATCACCGACTACGGGGGTCGAGACTCGAAGAGGGCCACGCCCGTCGACGTCATGGAGGGCGAGGCCATATACGACTCGAAGCGCTACATCGAGCTCCTCGCAGAAACCTGTTCATCCGTCCTCGAACCGTTCGACCCGCGGTGCTCAGCGCCCGGGTTGCTGTCAATGTACGAGGCGCGCAGAAGCGTGCCGCTGACCTGACTGGCGCCGCCCTACCACATGACGACCTTGGTCGGCCTTATTTTCAGTATCGGCGACCCGTCTTCACCCCAGGGGTTCCTCCTGTAGAAGACGAACCTGTCGAAGAGGACCTGCAGTAGGCGCAGGTACTCTTTGTCGCGCTCGAGGATCTCGCAGTCTCCTTCGACCATCAGTCCTCGGTTGGGGTGATACTCGTCCACAACCAGGCCACCTTCGGGGTTCTCCCTCAGGTTCTTCAGTTTCTTCGTCTTATAGTCCATTGCCATGATGATGTTCTCTTCATCAAGGGCATAGATCTCGGGCACCACATGGGGCCTGCCACCCTTTGAAGCGTTGGCGAGCCTGCACAACTCGTGAGTCTTGAGGAATTTCACTTCACGGGTCCTCAACGCCACCATCATGACCGGACCCATCGTGCTCTGGAAAAAGCTTGTTCGCTGGAGCCGCGGGTGGGATTCGGACTCACGACCTTTGCCTTACCAAGGCAACGCTCTAACCAGCTGAGCTACCGCGGCTCGACCGAGACCATCCGGATGCCGTTTTTAATCGTTGAAGAGAATCTCGAGACCCGTATCTTCAGCTCAACCCACGCCGCGAGTCTTTTAATCTCCACCGAACGGCGTCTGAGTGGATGCCGGGGTAGCACAGCTTGGCCTATTGCGCCGGGCACGCTCTCGTGGGCGTAACTCATAATCCAAGCTCGGATGCGAAATCCGGAGACCGCGGGCTCGAATCGGTTGACGAGAGTCCCGCCCCCGGCACCTAACCCAGCGATACTGTTTCTGCCTCAAAGCAGTCCGTCTCCTCATCAGAATTCGGCGAATGCGGAATGGCTGTGCGTGACGAAGTACTGGGTCAGCTTTGCGAACGAGTGGAGAGGAATCACGATTAGCAGGACCCCGAGGGCTGACCGGAGGAGAAATCGGGTTTTCACGCTGAGCGGGAACACGGACCGCCTTTAGGACTGTAGCGACCCGTCTTCAACAGTGTTGACATGAGACGGGCGAAGCCTCTCGCGTTCCCAGCAACGCTTATTATGAGACGCCAGCGTGCACTCAGACAGTTGCACATACCGTTCCTAGACATTACTAGCTACTACAACTTCCTGAGCACTACCATGATTGTGCTTTTCATCGTTGCGCTGGTGGTGATTTTTGTCTATGAATATGAGGCCCTGAGGCGCACGAAGACCTAGCCACGTTCCCGCAACTTTTCGATTACCGTAAGGTTCGACATCTGAAGTACCCGCGTTCCGAGCTTGTTAATCTTGGGTGTCGCGCCGACGACCCTGAGTCTCTCACCAGGCTGGATTCCCAATACCTTCCCGGACAGCTCCCTCCATCCCACGAGTTTCATCTCGCCGGTGTCATCGCCAATCATGAGCTCTCCCTTTTTCACCATTGTGCCATCCTTCAGGTTGACGTCTTCGGCGCTACCGTGAGACAATGCGATGACTTCGACCATGATCTGGGATGTTTCATCCTTGGCATCCCGTAGCTTCGTCGCTATGACGTCCAAGCCTGGTAACGAGCTCCCGCTCACCACACTCACTGAGTCCCTTGTCCTACAGTACAACCTGCCGTGGTTCTCGGTGTCAGGTATCACCACCACGGCTTCTCCAATCGCGGGTTCTTCTGCTTCCCTCTCCTTCTCCACGGTCCAGACCTTCCCACTCTTGTCCACCGCCAACAGGACCGTCCCTGATGAGCTCGCACTTGTAGCGGCAACCCTGAGCTCCATCGGTGGAGCCCTTTGTGCCGGAAGAATCGCACTTCCAGCATCCCCGTGAAGTTCGTACTCCTCATTGAGCGAGCGCTTGATCTTCGCGTTGGTAATCAGTACCTTCTGACCCTTCTTCAACTCCGGCCTGGCGGAAGGGCTCCAGATGACTACTCTGGTTTCTGTCTTGCCTCCCTCGCCAGTCACACCGAACTGAAAGAGAGAACCCGGCGAACCATCGGACCTGACAAACTCACTGTACTTCGGTTCCGTGTTGACCACACACTCCACCGCCATGAACTGCTGTTCCTGGGAGACCTTGGCCAGCTTTTCGGTCACAGCAGACATCGGGACGAGTTTCCCTGCGACCTTCTCGTCAACTATGACTTCAACCCTGCCTCTCTTCCCGAGGTTCAGGTTGGGCTTCCCGTCCAGCCCCTGCTTCACGTATCCGTTCACTATCCTCACGGGTGCATCGACCGCGACTCCGGACTTGACTATCTCCTCGGCCATCTCGTCCCACACGGTCAGCTTCGCAGAATGGTGGTCGTCGAAGAGCACCAGCCTCCTGTATTTGCCAGTTCCACCGTCTTTTTTGTTGTAAATCGAGACGGGGTAGACCGCGAGTACTCTCGCCACCACCGTGATGTCGTTGGCCCCTATGTAGAGGTCCTTAATCGTCATGTCGGAAGACGCTTCGGCTTTCCTTAGTGACACGCCAAGCTCCCCGGCCACCAAGAACAGCGCCCCTTGGTCGGTGAGGTATCCTGCCCCTATCGTCTGTTTCTTCTGTTCAATCCGCCGCATCAGCTCTTCCCTGTTCAACTCTGGGCGGCTCTGGAGTAGTTCGCCCACTAGTACTTCGAAGTCATACATGGCCTAGCTTCTGGCGACTGTCGAGTTGACCTCGGCGATTCCTTCTTCGAGTATGTCCAGCCCTTCAGCGAACTCATCCTCTGAGATGGTCAGCGGAGGTATGACCCTGAGCGTGTTCCGGCCCGCCATAATCACCAGCGCTCCGTGCCTGAAGCAGTAATCCATTATCTTCTTGGCCTCCTCCTCGCCCCTGACCTTGCTCCGTTTGTCTTTGACTATCTCGATCCCGATGAAAAGTCCGAGTCCTCTCACGTCGCCCACGATTTCATACTTCTCCTTCCACTCGAACAGCCTCTTCATCGCCTTCTCTCCCAACTTCTTTGCATTCTCCATCAAGCGCTCCGAGTTGATGATCTCCAACGTCGCCAGGGCCGCCTCGACTGCGACGGGGTTGGCACCGAAGGTTGACGCGTGCTGCCCAGGCTTCCAACTCTTCATCACATCCGATTTCGCGACCATCGCGCTCAGCGGCAGGCCGGAGGCGATGCCCTTAGCAATCGTGACCACGTCTGGAATCACGCCGAAGTTCTCGATACCCAGGAACTTCCCAGTCCTCCATACGCCCGTCTGAATCTCGTCCGACACGAACAACACGCCTTCCTTCCTCAGAAACTCCATCTTGTGGAAGTAGTCTGGAGGTGGCACCACGTATCCTCCCTCTCCTTGAATCGATTCGAAGAAGTATGCGGCTACTTCATCAACCGGGACGAATTTCTCCAAATACTGCTCCTTGAAGTAGTTGACACAGTAGTAGTCGCACTCCGGGAAGGTCTGCTTCCAGGGGCACCTGTAGCAATAAGGAAACGGGAAGTGGACCGTGTCGGGCACAAGAGGGAGCGAACCCTTCCTCTGGATTGGTTTGCTGGCAGTGAGGCTCAATGCGCCCATTGTCCTGCCGTGGAACGAACCGGAATGTGCCAAGAAGATTGGCCGCTTCGTGTAGTTGCGCGTCAGCTTCATCGCGGCTTCTATCGCCTCGGCCCCGCTGTTCCCGTAGTAGACCATCTTCGGGAAGCTGCCCGGCACCATCGCGACGAGCCTCTCCGACAGTTCCACTACGTTCTCGTAATAGAAGTCGGTGTACGAATAGTGGATGAACTTCTCGGATTGCCTCCTAATCGCCTCCACGACCTTGGGGTGGGTCGAACCCGTGCTGAGGACGGCGATTCCCGACGCGAAGTCGATGAACTGGTTCCCATCGACGTCCTTAACGAGGGACCCGTGGGCGGATTCTACCACGAGCGGGTAGAAGCGAGAAATCGAAGGAGACAGGAACTCTGCAGTCTTCCTGACCACCTCTGCGCCCTTCCTGCCAGGGAGTGTCGGACTGACCTTCGCGAATCGCTTGGCTTTCATGAAGAATCCTGTCCCTCGCCACAATTGTCGTGCTAAAATACTTACTGGGGAATCGAGAGCTCTATCTCGAGGACGGGGAGGTTCAGCTGCCTTCCGTCTCTTGAGGTGACGTTCTCACCGTCGATTACGATATTAGAGATTTCGACGTTGCTCATAAAGCGCTTCTTGAGCACTTGGTAGACCTCGACTGACACGTTGATTGCCTCGCCTCTCGCTCTGAGGACGACATGTCGAGCACCGCCGTTGAACATGGTGATGCAGGCAGTGACGTAGTTCAGGAGTGGCTTCGACTGACCGACGATGACCGTCTTTCTCTCTTCAGACATTGGATGCGGAAGTCCTTGTGCTCATGCTTTAAAGGCTCCTCCTATGAATCTGGAACCGGATCGTATTTTTGTGCGTCTCCTTGGGGGCCTTTGACAATGGTCAACAAACCCAGACGCAAGAAGCAGCAGGGTCACGGCCGTACCTATCTCGTCTTCGGCATCATTTTGGTCCTGGCAGTGGCTGGTGTATCGTATACATATACGGCGGGCCTCTGGCCGTTTAACAAAGAGTCTGTAATCTACGCCAGAATCAGCACATCTCAGGGATCGTTTGAGGTCGAGCTCTTCAGCTCCTTAGCGCCCAAGACCGTGGCCAACTTTGTCAATCTTGCAAATAGCGGATTTTACAATGACCTTGTCTGGCACCGTATAATCAAGGGGTTTGTGATACAGACAGGGGACCCGAACACAAAGGGAGGGGTTAACAGCACCAGGTTGACGTGGGGACAAGGAAAATCGGGGACCAGCGTTCCATTTGAGTATGATCCGAACCTGCACAACGACAGAGGGTACATCGCCATGGCCAGCACGGAAGCAGGCTCAGGCGGAACATCTCAGTTCTACATCAACCTCAATGACACCAATGCTGCGAGCTTGGACGGCAAATACGCGGTTTTCGGGAAGGTCTTGAATGACAGCGGGATGGCAGTCGTTGACGCCATAGCGAATGTGCCAGTCTATACCTATTTGCAGGTCGGCTGCGCGAGTCTCCAAACCTGCACAAGTCCCCTTCTTAACCAGCCGATAACACCTGTGTTCTTAGTAAGCGTAACGATTCTGAGTGGCCCATGACAAGAGAACTCACTTCGGCGTGCATTCTTCCCGTTCATCACGTATATCGACGCCCCATTTCACAAGCTCCTGCATTTCAGGGCCGCCTGTCTAATCACCAGCCGGACACCCTAGGTCAGCTCTCGAATGCTCAGGTCGACCCCCCCTCGAGGAGCTAGTCTCCATCCATCATCTTGCCGAGATTGTCTTCGATATTCAATGGGTGCTCTAGTACCCACTCTTCAACAGGCCCGCGTAGTCGAAGACCATCACTCCGTCGCTGTTCTGTAGCGCATACTGAAATTCTGACTGATATTCGGCCTGGCTGGATGTGGTGAAGACGCCCACACTGCCGATTATGCCGGGTCTGATGAAGGGCTGCAGGCCAGTACCATACGTTTCCAGCACGAGCAAATCCGGCTTCAGCGTGGAACTCATGTTGTCCGTGGTCACCGCTGTCACGCCGCTGTAATCGGCCTTCAGTGAGGCCAGCAGAGACTCCTGAGAAGAGAGACTTAGCGTCGACATGTCAAGGTTCACCCCATCTTCGCCCAACCCGTAGATTGACAACGGTATCTGTTGGGAGGAACTGGATATCCACAGCGAGAAGAAGATTTCGAGGTTTTTCTGATGAGCCAGAGTGACGAAGGTCTGGAGATCCGGCTGGCTAAATAAGAGGACCCCCTGTCTGTAAATCTGAAAGAACACGGTGTTGAATCCGGACGAATTCGTGTAGCTTACCATGGCGTCGAAGTTCGTCCTATTGACGGCGCCGTTCCCTTGGTTCACGTAGAGAATCACGGGCTTTTTGGTTCTCGTGTTCGATGAAGAAGTGTTGCTGGTTCCCGGACCTGTGTGAGGCAACAGGTACGCGTAGCAGGCAATCGCGCCGACAACAAACACAAGCAGGCCGGCGGCAAGATAGTACCTGCCGGCTCTACCGGTCTTCCTGCGACGGGGTTTCCCTCCGGGCGCCAAACTCCAGCAATCTTCTCGCGATAGGATATAAGACGAGCCTCACGGAGCGGCGGAGCAGGGGTCGTCGGCTAGACCTCGAGGCTGGGGCAGGTCCCCAGCTTCTGGGGCAAGTCTGGTCTAGGCTTTCAGCCTCGGGCGCTGAAGATCGCTGGTTCAAATCCGGCCGACCCCACCAAAATCGCTGGTTCAAATCCGGCCGACCCCACCAAAATCGCTGGTTCAAATCCGGCGCACTCAACCAGACTATTCTTCTCAGATGGGTGCTTTCATGGCTTTGTATGCTTCAAACAGCGAGATACCAACAGCGACCACGACTACCGAGACAGCAAAGACATACGCTGACGATAGTTCCGGAGGCCTCACGAAAGTAAGCAGAACTATCAGCGCCGTAAGGAAGAAAACAACATAGCCCACTTGGAGAGGAAGAACGGTTCTCCTAATCCTAATCATGTTCTCAAAGACAGCCCTCTCGACGACGTATCCGTCCCCCTGTTCTTTGAGCAGCCCTGCCTTCAAGAGCTTGGTGACGTGGTAGAAGGCAACGGACGGCGAACTCAACCCCAAACCCCGTTGGATGTCATGAATCCCTACGGGTTCGTGTTGTCGATAGACGAACCTGAAGACCTTTCGAGTAGTTCCTTGGAGTATATCCTCGGAACTATTCTCTTTCAATTCAGACCATGCTTCTAGGGCGGTTGGTTACGGTTCTCTAATAGTTCTAACTGTAGAACGGGCCCATTCTAAAGCGTAGAACTAAGTCCAGTGGCTTCTATGCTTCTGATATGATGGAAATGAACCCCCAAAAGGGACGAATGGCTCTCGCGGTGGCGGTCGCAGTAATTGCCGCCCTCGGTCTTGCGGCCTCGGTCAACTACGCCTTTGCCTCGGCAGGTTCAACGCAAACCTCTACTGCCACCACAACCGAAACCAGCACGACAACAGTAACCAGTCAATCATCACTTGGCGCGCCCCAGGTTGACCAACTGAAGGAGAACGGCACGACCACGATAAACGGGACCACCTACTGGTACGTGAGTTTCATACCCAACCACGGCGTGAGCCTCTACGATACTGTAATCATTTTCCATGGTGTCACTTTCACGCTTACGGAACCTTTTGCCACTACAGCTGTCCCAGGGTATGAGACGGTCATACCGAACATGACACTGTGGCCAGGAGGAGGATACCTCCTACCTACAATCAAAATCGCCTTTGGCGGCGGCACGAGCACTGTCTATAACGATGCGACAATTACCGTGAAAGGGAATGTTTACACGATAATCTTCGACAAGCCAACAAGCAATCCCTGGTTTAGTGAACACACCGCACCGCAGGCAGGAATAGGATACGGGCCACTCGCTGGACAGATGACTCCGATGACTCTCTATGTGTCTACATCCTAAAACAAACTGAGGACAAGCAATCCAACACCACCAAAACTGCTGGTTCAAATCCGGCCGACCCCACGATCAAAAACACCTTAAATCGAACGCAGAAACTTCCCGCATTCTTGGTCAGAGTCATAGGCCACATCGACCTAGACTACTTCTATGCCCAGGTTGAAGAAGTGGAGAACCCTTCGATCAAGGACAGACCCGTCGTGGTCTGCGTCTTCTCAGGCAGGACCGAGGACAGCGGCGTGGTCAGCACCTCGAACTACAAGGCGCGGACGCTGAGCGTGAAATCGGGGATGCCAATCGTCGCCGCCAAGAAGAAGCTCGAGGGTCACGACCCCGTGATGATCAAGATGGAGCACGAGAAGTATGAGGTAGTTTCTGAGAGGGTGATGGGCTTGGTCAGTGAGCGCGTGGATGTCTTCGAGAAGGCAGGGATTGACGAGGCGTTTTTCGACCTAACAGCGTCGTCCGAAGGAGACTACACGGCCGCGGTGAAAATCGCTCAAGGAATTAAGGACGCAATCTTCCAGAATGAGGGGCTGACCTGCTCGGTGGGCCTCGGCAGGAGCAAAGTCGTGGCGAAACTGGGTTCTGACTCTGCCAAGCCAGGCGGCCTGATGACGGTGCTCCCTGAGTTAACAGAGGCCTTTCTCGGACCCCTCCCTGTGACCAGGCTCTACGGTGTGGGTCCAAAGACCGCGGCGGTCCTTGATGAGATAGGTGTGAAGACCGTGGAAGAGCTCTCCCGGACTGACCCGGCCCTCCTTGAGAGGCGTTTCGGCAGGAAGCTCGGCTCGTACCTGCTGGCGGCGGCCAGCGGAACCGATGCTGACCCCGTCTTTCCAAATCTGGAACCAACTCAATTCAGCCGCATTGTGACTCTGAAGCGCGACACGAGGGACGTGAGGGAGGCATTGGAACAGCTCGCAGAGGGGATGACCTTCCTTCAGGCCAAGCTGGTCGCCTCGGGGAAATCATTCAGAACGGTATCGGCGATAGGCATTTTGACCGACCTCTCAACCAGGACTAAGAGCAAGACTTTCGACACTCCAATCAAAGACCCTGCCTTGATCAAGGAGAGTGCCCTCGTACTGTTCAATGACCTTGCAGAGTCGACAGACAAGGACTTCAGAAGGGTCGGGATTCGCGTCTCAGAGCTCAGCGACAACATGAACCAGAGGTCCCTCTCTGAGTTCCTGCAGCCGGGCCGGTGAGCCGATGGAAGAGGAAAGACTGTCGCTCAAGGAGAGGGTAGCGGAACTCGCGAAGCACGGGTGCAAGTTCGAGAAGGCAATCGACACGGTCATCGCAGGCGGCGTCAAGGAGTGTCGCTTCCTCCCAAGCGGGAGGAAGGTCTTCAGCGTGGTCGGCACGCAGGGAGACGAATTCATCGACCCAGAGAGGCCGTACTGCTCCTGCAGCAACTTCTTCTTCCGCGTCATGGGCGGAAGAGAAGAGCTCTGCTACCACCTCTTGAGCTACAGGATTGCCGTCAAGACGGGTCAAGTCACTGTCTTGGAGTTCAGCGACGATGAATACGGAGGATACTTGAGTGCCACCATCAAGGACGTCTTCGAGGTCCTTACGAAGAGCGGATGAGCGCGCGGATAAAGGAGATAAGCAGACTCTTGGGCGCCAGCGTCATGCCACGGTAGCTCAGCCTGGTAGAGCACCTGCCTTGTAAGCAGGTGGTCGTGGGCTCAAATCCCACCCGTGGCTCTTCATACTTCTCTTACAATGTATGCGAGAACATAAAGCAAACCCAATCCAAAGCCAGACGAACGTGGAATTTCGTCAGCTTGGCAGAACAGGTGAAAGTGTGTTGACCATCGGTATGGGAACTTGGAAGATCGGGGTCTACAGGAGTCTTGCTGAGAGGGCGAAGCAGGTTCAGGCCCTCAAGAGAGGAATCGAATTGGGATGCAATCTGATTGACACTGCAGAGATTTATGCAGATGGCAGGTCGGAGGAGGTAGTCGCCGAAGCCGTCATGGATGTCCGCAAAGACGTCTTCGTCGCGTCCAAGGTCTCGCCGGGGAACCTGCACCACGATGACGTCATAGAAGCCTGCATGCGAAGCTTGAAGAGGTTGGGGACCCCCTACATCGACCTCTACCAGGTCCACTGGCCCAACCCCAAGGTTCCGATAAGGGAGACGATGGCAGCCATGGAGGAGTTGGTCCGCGACGGGAGAATCCGGTACATCGGTGTGAGCAACTTCACCGTCGAACAAACGAACCAAGCACGAGATGCCCTCTCGAAGAGCGAATTAGCTTCCAACCAGGTCGAGTACTCCCTCAGGAGTCGCGCAGTCGAAGCTGACGTCCTACCCTACTGCAAGAGGGAGAAGCTCACCTTGATTGCCTACACTCCGCTCGCGAGAGGGAAGGTGCCCGAAGCGATGATTCCCCGGGTCATCTGCGAGAAATACGGAATGACGCCCATCCAGGTGATGCTCAACTGGGTGACCAGAAGCGATTGCGTGGTTGCTATACCGAAGTCGGCCGACGTCAAGCACATGGAGGAGAACGCATCCTCGGTTTCGGCTAGGTTCTCGGAGGGGGAGTATCGGACAATCGGGAGAGGCTAGACCCCAGTCTTCTCTCGAAGTGCTCAGGCAGGTCAGACAACTTGATCAGTTATCGTGTTCCTATACCCAAAACTTGGGGCTGACTTCTCCCAGAATCACTTCGTCAAGTGATGCATGCGCACCAGGTCCTTCTCGAAGTGCGCCAGGCAGGCGGGAATCCTAACGTTAATCGAGTCCTTGAGCGCAAGCCCCTTGTCTCTCTTCGTCTTCCAGACCTGGGCGTTGAACTCCAAGATACTTTGCCCCACCCTCTCGCTGACATCGAACCTCTCCGGCTTGGGTACTTTCTCTAGGTGGATGCTCTGCGCCCCGTACAGCTTCCTCCAGACGCAATCGGTGATGTATGGGGTTATGGGCGCCAGCAGGAGCAACAGGCTCTTCACGACTTCGTGCAGCGTATACCAGGCCGCCTCCTGCTCTCCCTTGGTCGCACCGTCTCCGTAGGCCCTTCCCTTCGCCATCTCCAAGTAGTTCGATGCGAAGACGTTCCACAGGAACTCCCTCACCTTCGTGGATACAGTGAAGACGTCATAGTTCTCGTACGCCTTCGTGCATTCCTCTATCAGCTTCCCGAGCTCGTTGAGCATCCACTTGTCAGTCCAGGTCAGCTCGGCCGTCTCCAGCTGCGGGAAGGAGCTGATGAACCTGCAGGTGTTCCAGAACTTCGTCAGGAACTTGCCCGCGCCGGCAATCCTTTCCTCACTGAAACGGAAGTCATACCCAAGGCTGGCCTCAGAGGCCCCCCAGAACCTGAACGCGTCGGCGCCAAACCTCGCCAGCACCGGCTCCGGGTCCACGAAGTTGCCGAGGCTCTTGCGCATCGCCCTCCCCTGTGAGTCCTGCCCCAACCCCCCAATCCAGGCCTGCTTGAACGGGGCCCTGCCTGTCAGCTGGTAGCACTTGAGCAGGGTATAGTAGAGCCATGTCCTCACAATCTCCTTGCCTTGGACTCTCACAGTCGCGGGGTAGGTGAGGCTGTAGAACCTGCGGTCCTTCAGATACTTTGTAATGAAGAGAGGAGAGAGACTCGAGTCCATCCAAGTGTCGAATGTCCTCGTCTCGCCGACGAACTTCATGTTGCCGCACTTCTTGCATTTCTTGAACGGCGCCTCGTCCCTCCAAGGCCTGTAATACCTTCCCGGCTTGGGCAGGTGGGGCGTGTTGCACTTGCTGCAGTACCAGACCGGGATTTCCGTCGAGTAGTACCTGCGCCGCGAGATTGGATAATCGGTCGTCAGTACGTCAATCCAGTCCAGCAGGATTTGGCGGTGCATGTCAGGATGGAAGTCAATCTTCTTCGCTAGCCTCTTCAGGGCTGGCTTGAAGTCCAGCTGCTTCAGGTAGTACTCCTCCATCGGTATGATTTCAATCGGTGTCCGGCTCCGCTCGCAGAGAGGTGTCCTGTGCTGAATCTGTTCGACCTTCGACGCGACTCCCATTTCCTGAAGGTCCTGAATTATCTGTGACCTAGCGTCTTTCACCGCCACTCCTGCGTACTTTCCTGTCACCGCGGTCAACTTCCCGTCGATGTCTATCGCTACGACCTCCTTCAACTTGAACTCTCTGAACATGAGAACGTCGTTGTAGTCCCCGTAGCTGCAGATCATCATCGCCCCGCTGCCGAACTTCGGGTCAACGCTCTTGTGGGCCCTGATCGGTACTTCTTTGTCGTAGATGGGGACCACAGCAGTCTTCCCAATCAGTTTCCTGTACCTCCCATCTTTCGGGTTGACCATCACCATCTGACACGCCGCCAGCAGTTCGGGCCTGGTCGTCGCGACCATCAACTCCTGCTTGGTCTCTTTCACCCTGAACCGGTTTGTGACCAGGTAAGTAGGGATCTCCTCATATTCAATCTCCGCGTCAGCTATCGTCGTGTTGCAGTCCACACAGTAGTTGTTGGGCCTATTCGCGAGGTAGACGAGCCCCTTCTTCCAGAGCTCTATGAATGACCATTGGGTGAGCTTCCTGTACTCCTCGGAATCCGTCCTGTATTTACTCTGAAAGTCTCCCGAAATCCCCAGTGTTTTCATGAGCCCTACCATATAGACCTCGAGGTCGTCTAGAGCGTGCTTGCAGAGGTTGATGAACTCCTCCCGCGGTGTCTTTCTCATCTGGACCCTGTACTTTCTTTCTGCGAAGATCTCGACCGGCAGCCCGTTCCTGTCGATTCCCACAGGGTAGAGGACCTGCAGGCCCCTCATCCTCGCGGCCCTCGCTATCATATCAATCTGAGAGTATTGGGTGAGCGCACCCGGGTGCCAAGGCTTCCCAGAGCAATAGGGTGGGGGCGTGTCCATGACGAAGTTCGAATTCTTGTTGTTCTTCGGGCTGAATTCGAAAATTCTTTCTGTTTCCCAGACTTGTCTTAACTCGGCTTCCAACTTGGGGTCCCAAGAAGTGGCCTCAAGCTTCGCCGAGAACTGTTGCTCCAATCGCCTGCGGAGCCCGACCCCGACCTATTTGAAGGTACAAGCACGAAATCGCAAGTCTAGCTCTAGAGGGTAGAACGTCAGCCAGTTGCAAGACCCACCCTGAGAGGGAACTGGCCTGCTTTGTGGCCGAGCTGGGTACCTTTCTTTCAATCAGCTTTGCAAGCTAAGCTCGTTGGGGGGCGCGCAGAACCCTGCTGACTGCCCTCAAGAGGATGTAACCGCCGATTCCGACCGCTATTATTTCTCCGACCAAGATGTAGAGCAGTTGAAGAGCGAGGGGAGTGTGCGTCAACGGCGCGAGATACGTCCCTACTACCAACGTGATGATGACCACCTCGATAGAAGTGGCCAGGATCCACGCTCCCCTGAAACTCCTCCTCCCGATAAACCAAGCAATTGCAGTAGCGACGACATTGGCGACCGTTCCTCCGATGACATCGACCCAGCCGAAGGAACTGGCGTAGAAGTTCCCTATGAAGACGCCTAGCCCAAGACCGGCCACTGCGGCGGGCCCAAACAACACGGATAGCGGGAGAAGTGCGTCTGCAACCCTGACCTGGATGGCTTGGAAACTGATTGGGGCGAAGAACACAACACCCGCTGCATACAAGGCGGCCAGCATCGCCGCGAGTGCTAGGCCCCTTGAATTCCGCACTCTCTTCTTGTGTTCCAATCCCTCCCACTCCGTGATTTCTATGGCGGATCGGGTGGAGGTCACTCACCCGCCTTGGCCGGCATCCGGCGCCTGGCGATTTAAGCGATTAACGGAAGACGGCTGGACTTGCCTACGAAGAGCGGAGACGATTCAACGCTTTCGAACGGGCTTACAACGGATTGCTACGGCGCGGTCAGCGAGGAGTTCTTCGGCTTCGGCGCGGATTCTGCTGCCAGGACTTCCTTCGGGAGAAGCGCGTAGATGTCAGGATGTTCGGTCTTCAGTGTTGAGAAGGTCGGAGGCATGAGCCCGTTCCGGCGGGCCCTGCGTACGTTGTATTCCACGAACCTCTTCAGGCCGCTTGTCTCTCCGGCCACAGCGACGAATGCCCTGATCTTCTCAATCGCTTCTTCGTCCTCGACCTTCTTCACGTTTACGAGGTACGGCGCGAGCACCAGCCATACGAGCCTATGCCTTCCATCTGAGACTGGATGCTTCAGCAGGTCCTCAACATAGAGGTAGCTCTTCCCGGTCTTGGCTCTCTGGACAGGCACGTATTCCATGACTCTACTCTTGGTTCCTTGAAGCTGCTTCGGGAACGAGGCCCTCCTGAGGTTCCTGATGCCTTCGGAGATGGCCATCTGAGCGCAGTCTCCGAAGAGGTCATTGAGCAGGTTGCCGCTCATGTGCACGGTCCCGCCCTCCAGCGCCTGCCTTGTCAGTTTCCATTTCGGCGACTTCACCAGCTCGTATCTTGAGACCAACGATAGGTAGCCCTCAAAGGGAAAGGCATATCGAGGCTGACTCTCGTCACTGTCTGTCTGCCGTGCCTGTACCCCAAAGCACTCCCACATAGCGACGACCTTGTCCTGCGGCGCCTCCTTGATGAAGAACTGCTTCGCCCTCTCGGCCTCCTTCTTTGAAAACTTCAACGCCAGGACGGGATCCTGGCTCGCAACCAGCGCCGCGGCAAAGAAGCTCGAGAACTCGATGAGCTCGGAGATGTGGGGCTCGTACTTCGTCCGGCCTAGGGCGCCCAAGAGCCTGTTCTCCGTTTGCGCGACTACTTCGCGGCTGGCCAGCCCCTCTTCCACTGGTATGGATTCGAAGAACTTCCTCGATTTCGGCGCGAACGGATACCTGAGCTCCAGGTCCGACAGCAACGGTCCTCCGTAGGGCAACTCTTTCCTCGAAATCGGCCCTCCTCCACTTTAAGGCTCTTGCTAACTTCGTTTCGCAGTCGAGACTATCGAAAGCACGTCCCTGTCTCTCAGAACGTAGTTCGTCGGGAGGTGGAGCCCTGTCCTGACATCCAATGCGTACACAAGCCCCTTGAGGAGGTCTGAGTGGACTGCCCTCGCCAGTTCTTCGACCGTGGACCCTGCGGGCATCAGATAGACGTCAGGGAGGACACGACCGTTCGTATCGGTCATCTTCTCAGCGTCCGCTACCGGGTAGATTGCGTTCATCTTCAGGAGCTTGAAGACCGCGATATTCAGGGCAAACTGAACGCCCGTCCTCAGGTATTCTCCAAAGACCTTCCTCCTGATGTAAGCGAGGGCGCTCTTCTGCGCGTCGTTCAGGTCTTGGGGCTTCAAGATCTCGAACCTCTCTTCCCCTGGCACGTACCTAATCAGCCTCTTCCCCTCGGCCCTCCTAAGGGTCAACTCCGCCTCACCACTCGTTGGGACCACGATCAGACCCTTGTACTTCTCCCTCAGTTTCTTGAAGTTCTCCGCAGCGAAGGGCAGGTCCATCTTGTTGGCGATGATGAGAGTCGGCTTCGAGAACTCCCGCAGAGACCAGCAAAAGTTCTGTATGTCCTTCTCGTTCCAAGAATCGAACGGTTTGTCTCCAAGCAGGGCCTCGTTCATCGCCATCACAACATGCTCCTTCCTCACGCCGATGCCCTGCATCACCTCCTCGACTGCGCTTGGCACCCCGTAGCCAGGGGTCTTCGAAAGTTTGGAAATCTTCGGAAGGTTCTGCGTGAACAGTTTCGTGTACCAGAGGACGAGCTCAAGCTCAACGTCGGCGAAGTCCGCGATGGGGTCCCCGGTCCCAGGGTCAGAAATCTTTCCGTCCTTGTCGACACTGCCCGAAGCGTCGATGACGTGGAGCAGAGCGTCCGATTGGGCGGCAACGCTCAGGAATTGGTTGCCCAGCCCCTTGCCCACCCATGCTCCCTTAATCAGGCCCGGCAGGTCTGTCACCTCGACTGGGATGAACCTCCACCCATCTTCGCACTTTGAGTTCTCCGGGTTGTCGGTGACGCCGAACTCCTTGTGGACGCAGGGCGTCACGGCGCTCGCGATGCCGGTCTCGGGCGTCTTCGTCGTGAAGGGATAGTTGGAGATTTCACCCGAGAGGAGCGTCATTGAGTTGAACAGCGTCGTCTTCCCTGCATTCGTCTTTCCGATGAGGCCTATCCTGATCATCGGCTATCTCTTACAGGGAAAGAAGTCCTACTTATAGTTGAAAACCAAGCTCTGCCGTTTCTGCAGCGTCTGTCAGAGTGACGGCGCTGACCGCCACGCCCTCACCGCCTCGTACCAGAACGCAAGGGCAGAGAGAATGAGGGCTCCCGAGAACCATTCGAGGATTGGCAGAGATTGGAAGGACGGGTATGCGATGAAGCTCAGGTAGGCGGCGAAGACGCTGATGAATACAGCGTAGAAGATGAACCGCGGGACAATCAACGTCCCCACTCTAAGGAAGTTCCTCATCACATCGACCTTCACTTCGTTGGAGATTTCGTACTCCCCATTGTCTTCCGAAACCAGGCCTAAATCCTTCAGCTTGTTGAGGTGGTACTGCGCAAGCGACGGGTTCGACATGAGAAGCGCTCGCTGGACCTCCCTCACTCCGACTTTCCTCTTCTTCAAGGCATAGACATAGACCCTGAGGGTGTTCCCCTTCAACTCAGCATCGACCGTCCCTTGGGTAGGTTTATCGGTTGGAACAGGCCTGGAGTCGCTCAAGTGCAGCAATCGACAGCTACACGATTCACATTCAAAAACATTGGTTCAGATACGCACGTGCGGGTACATGTGACACGGACTTCCTGACTAGGTCGGCTGCCTACTACGTGCTCATAGCAAACACGCAGGTGCTCCGTACCTTCAGTGTGACGCTTTCCAGTCAGCCTGACCTGTACCTGAGAATCGCGGCGATGCCGCCGAAGGTCTTGAGCATGCTCCCTTCTTCTGTGCCCGAAGAAATGACCTCGACCTTCGAGCTGATTTGGAAGGCCATCTCCTCGAGTATGTCAACTATGTCCTTCTCGACCACATCGTAGTCCATCCCTCCACACTTCGCGCACCCTGTCGATATCATTTCCTGCTTCTCCTGGACCTTGGCCGAGGCCAGGGTCACTTCGGACTTCGATGTCCCGCACTTCCTGCACTTCGCCTCCAACTTGACGGTGTCCAAATCGTCGGATACGAGGATAACCTCTACGTTGGCCTTCTGAAGCGCATCGAGAATCCTCGGCAGACCGTAGATGGCCAACCCGCCCGGCTTGTTGACTTCCGCCAAGAACCTCTGGACCAGCTTCTTCTCCTCTATCAGCCTGACGTCAGCGAGGGTGTCCGACGCCTTCTCCACGAGCTCCCGCACGCCCTCCCTACCTGAGTACGAGGTGTCCAGGACGACAAGCACCTTCTTCTGGAGCTCGTAGTGCAGATACTCGCCCTTCAGGAACTCCTCCTTCGTCGGGCCAGGGCCGCCTACGATCATGCCCGTGACCTTTCCACTGTCGATGAAGACCCGTGTCGCGTGCTCGCCGACCCTGTGGTAGTAGTACGTCAACTCCATTTCCCTCCCTCTCTCGTACCTCCTGGCCGACTGGCCTCCTTTCCTCGTCTTCCCTGACACTCCCGAAGTCAATAGATCGGCAATCTCAAGCCTGTCTCCACTCAGGATGCCGAGACCTGCCTCGCTGGCGTCAATCGACAGGATGCCGTAGACCTTCTCCTCACGCAGCATGTCTTTGAGCCATTCTAGGTGGAAGTGGTCGTCGCACTGGTACAAGTACGCGGTAACCGGTTTCGGCGGGGCTATCTCGTAGAGGTTGATTACCTCGCTGCCAGGCCCGTTGGTCGGAAGGGCCCCACAAAAGATGACGAGCCCAGTATCCGGAGGAGTCCTGTAGAGCTTAAGCCTCTGCATCGCCCTCGTCAGAGCATCCTGAACGTGGTTCCTCGTCGTGTCAGACTTGATGTTTCCAGCAGTCCCCCATTCATCGCGGAGGTTTGAGATGACCTCATGAATCGGCTTCTTGGGGGGAACATACAATGTGACCAGCTCCGTGCCTCTTCCTTCTTTGCTCGCCAGTTCCGAGATGAGTTTCCTGACTTTGTATAGTTTGACTGAATCGGTTTTTGTCGACATTGCGGAGCTACCCCTAAGTCAGGCGGAGGAACCTAATACGGAACCGGGGGAAGCCCTCATTGGAACGGAATGATTGTCCCTCACCCATTTATAAAACCTGTCGCACGAAGAAGCAGAGGATGCGAGGCTGCTATCAATGAGGGCTGTTTTGAGAATCGGCGGTTCGGTGCTCGGCTCCCCGCCTTCGGCCAAAGTAGTCGATGCCTACGCGACTGTCGTATCCGACCTCAACTACGAAGGACATTCCGTCGGGGTCGTTGTCGGGGGCGGCGCGGTCTCCAGGGACTACATCAGGTCTGCCGAGCAGATGGGCCTCTCTTCGTATCAGCAGGACACAATCGCAATCCACGCATCGAGGCTCAACGCCCGCTTGGTGGCCATGAAGCTGGGCGGCGTCAGCTCCGTCCCCACTTCGATTGACGGGATGCTCCAGAGGCTCGCAAGGAACAGGGTGGCCGTCATGGGTGGGCTCAGACCAGGCATCACTACCGACACTGTGGCTGCGATAGTCGCGCAGAGGTGGAGGGCCGACCTGCTCGTCAAGGCTTCGGACAGAGACGGGATATACACGGCCGACCCTAGACTCGACAAGAAGGCAAGGAAACTGGACCGGATCTCCTACGAGAAGATGAAGCAGATCCTCGGCGGCGAGCACAAGCCGGGGATTCACAGCATAGTCGATCCAGTCGCAGTCGACCAGCTCGTCACGTCGAGGATTCGACTGGTCGTTTTGAACGGAGCCGAACCCCGGGGCGTCGTAAAGGCGGTTCACGGCGAAAAGATTGGGACGCTTGTCACCTGAGAGTGGCAGGAAGCAGGGGAGACCTGTCTCATGTCGATGTCGCATCTGGGACAGAACATGTTCTTGAGAGAGCACATTATAGTGGCAAAAGACCCGTAGCACTATTATCATTATTAGCAATCGTCTCGGGTGCTTAAATGATTCAGTTCTCGGCTCGTACCTGGTCGCAAATGGAAACCTGGAATGATGTGACGGCCGGTCTGGGTGCGTGAGACAGAAGAGAAGGAATGTATGCAAACCATCAAGGCGGGAACCCATTTCTGGTCCGGAAATGAAGCATGTGTTGAAGGCGCAATAGTCGCCGGTTGTCGGTTCTTTGCAGGTTATCCAATCTCACCTGCCAATGAGATTCCCGAAGAGCTTTCGGAACGTTTGCCCATGGTGGGAGGGATTTTCATGCAGATGGAGGATGAACTCGCCAGCATTGGTGCTGTCATGGGGGCCAGCTGGGCAGGCAAGAAAGCGATGACCGCGACTTCAGGCCCGGGTTTCAGTCTGATGCAGGAGACTATAGGCTGGGGATTCATGACTGAGACACCCTGTGTCGTGGTCGACGTTCAGAGAGTCGGGCCAGGCACCGGACAGGCAACCAGGGGCGCACAGGGGGACGTGATGCAGGCGCGGTGGGGAACCCATGGTGACTACGCTGCCATCGCTCTGTCCCCGAATTCGGTTCAGGAGATGTTTGAGCTTACGATAAGGGCGTTCAACCTGTCGGAGAAGTACCGGACGCCTGTGGTCCTGCTAACCGACGAGACAATAAGCCATGTCAGAGAGCAGATCGCGGTCCCGCCACAGAACAGCATCGAAATCGTCAACCGCAAGAAACCCAAAGCCGGGGAGACGAAGTTCTTCGGGCTCAAAGAAGTGGCGCCGATGCCTTCGGTTGGAGAGGGCTTCAACGTCGCAGCGACGGCTTCTACGCACGATGAAGAGGGAGTGCGGTTCACCCAAGACGCGTCGGTGCACAGGAGGATGGTGGGGGCGCTGGTCGCGAAGATATACGACCATACCGAGGACGTCGTTCAAGCAGAATGCCACAGCGTTGACCGCTGTGACATTGGCCTGGTCTCGTTCGGCTGCACGTCGCGGGCTGCGTACGAGGCAATCGAACGCGCGGAAGAGTCTGGGATAATGGTCGGCCACGTTCGTCTCAAGACAGTCTGGCCCTTTCCAGATGACGCGGTCGCGCGGCTGGCCAAGAGTGCCCGAAGGATAGTCGTCCCGGAGATGAACATGGGACAGGTCGCGGGGGAGGTTCAGAGGGTTGCTGGCACCATGAATGTTGTGAGGCTAAACAGGATTGGCGGAGGCGAGCTCATCACGCCGGAAGAGATTCTTGAGGTGATCTCCCAGGAAGTGAAGCGAATTGGCTGAAGCATTCTCCTCACGCAGGTACATGAGGAACCTGAAGCTTCCTTTCTGCCCGGGCTGCGGGCTCTTTTCAGTGAGTGATACCTTCTTGCGGGCGGTGCACGAATTGGGCCACGAAGACCTGAACGGGTTCTGTTTCACCAGCGGAATCGGTTGCACGTCTTGGATTCCGTCGCCGTACTTCCTGGCCGACTCTGTTCACACCCTGCACGGAAGGAGCATTCCTGTGGCGACGGGCATCAAGCTAGCGCGTCCGAACCTGAACGTGGTGGTCTTTGGTGGGGACGGCGACATAGTAGGCATCGGCCTGAGCCACTTCGTACACGCTGCCAGGCGGAACACGGACATCCTAGTCATAATGGGCAACAACATGGTGTACGGAATGACGGGCGGCCAGGTCGCGCCGACGACGCCGTTCGGGACCTTCACAGCGACCACGCCCTACGGGAGCTTCGAGCACCCATTGGACGCTGCCAAGCTCGCCGTTGCCGCAGGTGCGGCGTACTCCGCCCGCTGGACGACGGGGCACCTCAAAGAGTTGAAGGATTCGATGAAGACGGCGCTTCAGCTCAAGGGTTTCAAGTTCATCGAAGTCGTGACCCAGTGTCCGACGGCTTATGGGAGGAGAGCCGGCTTCAAGGACGTGGCTGAAATGCTGAGACACTTCAGAGAGACCGCTATTTCGCCCGAGGAGGCCGGGAGACTGGATGAAGAAGAGTTGGAAGGAAGGATTGTGGTGGGTGAGTTAGGCCGGAGGGAGCGCCCGACGCTAGTGGAGACTGTGCACGAAGTGATGGAGAAGGCGAAGGGCGATGGCGGGCAGGATTGAGATAAGGTTCGGCGGCAGCGGTGGTCAGGGTGTGGTGCTGGCCGCGCGGATACTCGGAGAGGCAGCCGTCCTCGACGGAAAGAACGTCCTGCAGACCCAGGCCTACGGCGCTGAGGCAAGAGGCAGCTTGACCAAGAGCGAAGTGATAATTTCGGACGACAAGATTGGGTTCCCTGCCATCAGGGAACTTGACCTGTTGGTGACCATGAGCCAAGAAGCGACCGACTCGCTTGTGAAGGGTTTGAAGGAGACCGGGACGCTGATCGTAGACAGCTCGAACGTGACCAGTGTGCCTGAAACCAAGGCGGTAATCCACAGGCTCCCCATCACCGAGACGGCGAAGAAGGAGCTAGGGAAGGGGATCTACGCCAACATGGTAATGCTCGGAGCACTCACGGGGATTGCGGGCGTCGTCACCCGCGAATCCGTAGAGAAGGCTATCCGTGAGAGTCTTGCGAAGAAGCATAGTGAGGTCAACATCAAGGCTTTCAGGGAAGGTCTGCGACTTCGGCCGCAGTCATAGTCCGCGCATGAGTTCATTGCACCTCCGCAGGGCGGAAGGAACAAGATAGGCAAGAGTGTGCAAGAAAATCCGTTGAGCCAATCATCTCACAGAATCCTTCCTGCCAACCATAGGTGTTGTCCTTCCTCCCACTGTAATCATGCTATCGCTGCGTCGGGTTGTCTTGGCTTCAAGTCCTATCCTGATTCGTGACTCGTTGGCTCTCTCATGCGAGGTTTAGTGCGGGGGGTGGGATTCGAACCCACGAACCCCTGAGGGACAGGATGTCCCGTCCGAAACGCTGCCGGATCTTGAGTCCTGCACGTTTAACCAGGCTTCGTTACCCCCGCATCAACCCCTAGCTCTGCATCTTACGATAAAGAACCTATCCGCCATCCATCGTGTCTTCCCTTCCTAATTCTCTCAGGTTGCCCGTCGAAGTCATGCCTGGTGCACCGCAACACTCGCATTGCCGTCGAGGGGCATTTATTCGATTTGATTGAATATAGGAGAACTTCCCGCTTTCTGCCAGTAAACCAAAATTACCTTCGGTTTTAGGGGAACTCTCCATTGAAGAGACTGAGGTATCAGCTAGGAACGGTTCCGCAACCTCAGAGGAGTCTCGTAGCGACCTCTCTCGTGAGGCAACCAATCAAAACCGTCGCCCCGAAGCCAGTATCGCGAATCTACGTTATTCCTGAACGCTGCAAGGAATGCAACTACTGCTGGACCTTCTGTCCCAACGAGGTCCTCGAGCTTTCAAACGAGACCAATGCAAATGGTTACCGACATCCTCAGGTGAAGCCCGGCAAGGAGAACGATTGCGTCGACTGCCGGATGTGCACCTGGATCTGTCCCGAGTTCGCGATTTACACCGTCGAGGTGCTTCCATGACTGTGAGCAACGCTTCTGGAATCCTTACTCCCGGGACATACTTCATGATGGGAAACTTCGCCTGCGTGGAGGCGGCGCTGGTTGCTGGTTGCAGGTTCTACGCCGGTTACCCGATAACGCCGTCCTCCGAGATCTTCGAGAGGGCCTGCACGAGGTTCCCGCAGCTGGGAGGGTACGCCATCGAGATGGAGGACGAACTCGGAAGCATGGCCGCCCTGGTCGGAGCATCCTACGCCGGCTCGAAGGTGATGACCGCGACCTCCGGGCCCGGGTTCAGCCTGATGATGGAGAACATCGGTCTCGCGTTCATCCTCGAAACCCCCTGCGTCATCGTGAACGTCCAGAGGGGCGGACCAAGCACTGGCATCCCCACGCTCGTGGGGCAGGGCGACATGATGCAGGCCAGGTGGGGGTCCCACGGGGACCTCGAGACGATAGCATACTGTCCGAGCAGCGTCCAGGAGTTCTTTGACCTCACGATTCAGGCCTTCAACACGGCCGAGCGGTTCCGGACCCCCGTCTTCGTCATGGCTGACCAGGTCGTCGGGATGATGTCCGAGCGCCTGCGGATTCCGCCACTGGAGGAAGTGGAAATCGTAGAGAGGCAGGTCGCCGACCCAGATCGGTCCGCGGCCCTCCACGACCTTCCGTTCGACTACTCCAAGGACTTCCTCCCGATGCAGATCACGGGCACGGGCTGCCGAGTCAACATCGAGAGTCTCACCCACGACCTCAAGGGATACCCCAGCACTGATTATTCCATCTCACAGAAGATGATCGACCACCTCCTCGGCAAGATCAGGAACCACACAAGCGAGATTTGGAAGTGGGAGGAGACGTTCCTGGACGACGCCGAAGTGGCGGTCGTCGCCTATGGGTCGACCGCTAGGTCTGCCCTTTCCGCTGTCAAGAAGGCCCGGTCGATGGGCATCAAGGCGGGGCTACTCAGGCTGATCACCGTGTGGCCCTTCCCGGACGAGGTTATCGAGAACGTCAGCAGGAAGGTAAACGCCCTCGTCGTCTCCGAGGTCAACTATGGCCAGGTCGTACACCCGGTCAGGGAGAACGCAAAGTGCCCGGTGTCGAGCGTCAACTGTGCGCCGGGAACGCTCGTCGACCCCAGAAGCATAGTAGACGCGCTGGAGCTGGCGACCTGATGGCCACCACGGGAGCGCCGGTCGGCGGACCAGCAATCAAGGTCGAGCGCCACGTGAGAGACGAAATCCTGCGGGTCGAACGCCTCCCCCACATCTGGTGCCCGGGCTGCGGCATCGGGATAGTTCTCGAAGCCTACATACGCGCCCTCGCGAAGTCAGGCATCCCTCAGGACAAGCACGCCGTCGTTTCCGGTATAGGCTGCACCGGCCGGTTCGCAGGGTACCTCGACCTCGATTCCTATCACACCACCCATGGCAGGCCGATAGCCTTTGCCACGGGAATCGCTGTCGTCAAGCCCGACCTTGAGGTGACTGTCGTTGCCGGCGACGGCGACCTCAGCACGATTGGCGGGAACCACCTGATTCACGCGGCCAGGCGGAACGTCGACCTGAACGTCATTATGGTCAACAACTTCAACTACGGAATGACGGGCGGCCAGCATGGCGCCACGACGCCTACGGGCGCCAAGACCCACACTTCCCCCTACGGGAACGTCGAGGCCCCCTTCAACGTGCCCTACCTCGTGGCCGCAGCAGGGGCTTCGTTTGTCGCCCGGTGGACGACCCTGCACGTGACCCAGATCTACAAGGCGATTAGGCGCATGATGGAGATCGAGGGCTTCGCCTTCTTGGAAGTCATCTCCCCGTGCCCCCCGACCTTCGGCGAGTTCAACGGCTTTCCTGACGCGCTCGACGAGATGAAGTACTTCAGGGAAAAGTCGGTCGTCGATCACAACACTGACCTGAGGGAGATTGCAATCTCTATGCGCCCGGACGACAGTCTGGTCGTAGGTAACTTCATCGACAGGAGGAGACCGTCCTACCAGGAGCTCCTCAGCGAGCTGAAGGCCAAAGCGGCAGGAGGCGCCGGGAAGTGAGGTGGGAGTTCCGGATCACCGGAATCGGTGGACAGGGAGCTATCAGCATCGCGCACATAATCGGCAGGGCCGCAGTCATGTACGACTCGAGGGAAGCCGTCGTCACCGAGGGTTACAGCCCCTACGTCATGGGCGGTTGGTCGAGGGGAGACGTCATAGTCTCCGACGACCAGGTCGACTTCCCGTTAGTCTCCAAGCTCGACGTGCTCCTGACGATGTACCAAGATGGCCTCGACCTGAACCTCAAGCTCATGAAGCCCGACGGCGTCATCCTGACCGAGAAGAGGCTCGTCAATTCTAGGAGCGCGGGGCCGGCCAGGCGGGTTGTGGAGATCCCGGCAATGGAGGCGGCCGAGAAGATAGGCAAAAAGATCCTCACCAACGTAGTCATGCTGGGAGGCCTCTCCGCGGTCTCTCCAGCAGTCTCACCGGAGGCGCTGAAGAAGGCGCTTGCTGACAGGTTTCCGAAGGCCAAGGATCTCAACGCGCGGGCTCTTGACACCGGCTTCGAACTGGCCAAGCGCTCCGAGGAGGCACCCCGGGTTGTCTGAGCAAGACACGATCGTCATCATAGGCGGTGGGATCGCTGGAATACAGGCCGCCCTCGACGCTGCCAACGCCGGCGCGAAGGTGGTCCTCGTAGAGAAGGAACCGACGATCGGAGGGAAGATGTCCATCCTCGACAAGAACTTCCCCACTCTGGATTGCTCAATCTGCATAGAGTCACCGAAGATGAGTGATGTTGGGCTCCATCCCAACATCGAGCTCCTCACTTGCTCGGAGGTCCAGGGACTGAAGGGTGAGGCTGGAGACTTCACCGTCAGAGTGAGGGAGAACCCGAGGTACGTAACAGATGCCTGCACCAGGTGCGCTGAATGCGTCCCGGTCTGCCCGGTCGGCCTCAAGAACGAGTTCGATGTCGGGATGTCTGCGAGGAAGGCGATCTACATCCCCATCGAGCAGTCGGTCCCCGGGGCGTACGTGATAGATGCCGAGCACTGCCTGAACAAGCCCCCGAACCTCCTGCCCTGCAGCCGCTGCACAGACGCATGCGGGCCCGACGCGATAGACTTCAGCATGATGCCGAAGACGCGCGAAGTGAAAGCGGCAGCCGTGGTCGTGGCGAC
This sequence comes from uncultured archaeon, assembly GCA_963796355.1. GTDB lineage: Archaea > Thermoproteota > Nitrososphaeria > Nitrososphaerales > Gagatemarchaeaceae > UBA183. The sequence goes on along the minus strand of CAWCLD010000001.1, from coordinate 225,460 downwards.
TGGCTTCGACCTGCTCAACCCCGAGCTCCTGACGGAGTTCAGCTACGGGAAGCACCCGGACATCCTCACCTCGATGGAGCTCGAGCGGCTCCTGCAGGCCTCGGGGCCCAGCCTGGGAGAGGTCGTCCGCCCCTCCGACGGCAGGCATCCGAAGAACGTCCTCTTCGTCCTCTGCGCTGGCTCCAGAGACCAGAGGTTCGTGAAGTACTGCTCCAGGATCTGCTGCATGTACGCGATTAAGGAATCGTACCAGCTCAAGGACCACGGGATTGAGAGCGTCGACGTAGCCTACATGGACATCCGCGCCTTCGGGAAGGGCTTCGACGAGTTCTACGACAGAGCCCGCGACAGCGGGGTGAACTTCGCCCGCGGGAGGCCGGCCAGGGTCAGACCTTCGGGAGCGACGCTGAAGGTCGCATTCGAGAACACGGAAACGGGCGAGCTGAACGCCGAGAAGGAGTACGACATGGTGGTGCTTGCTACAGCGGTGGTACCGTCGAGGAGTTCCGCTGCCCTCGCCTCGGCCCTGGGCATCGAGCTGGCAGACGACGGCTTCTTCGAATCGATGGAAGAGTCGGGCGAGTACGTCACCAGCACGAAGGAGGGCGTCTACCTCGCAGGCTGCAGCACCGGACCGAAGGACATACCCGATAGCGTTCTCGAGGGAGGTGCCGCGGTCGCGAAGGCGCTGACACACTTGAAGACGAGGTCCTGGCCCGAGCCTCTGAACGTCGTTCCGCTCAGCACCGAGGGCGAGCCACGGATCGGGGTCTTCGCGTGCCACTGCGGCTCGAACATAGCTGGGGTCGTAGACCTGCCGGAGCTGGTGAGCTATGCGAGGACGCTGCCGAACGTCGTCCATTCGCAGGACCAGACCTATTCCTGCGCCGCCAACACGCTGAACGACATCAGCGGGGTCATCAGAGATAAGGGGATCAACAGGGTCGTGGTCGCGGCCTGCTCTCCCAAGACCCACTACCCGACTTTCCAAGGCTCCCTCGACAGGGCCGGCCTGAACAAGTACCTCCTGGAAATGGCGAACGTAAGAAACATGGATTCCTGGGTCCACAAGGAGGACAGGGACGGGGCGCTCCGGAAGGCCAAGGACATGGTGAAGATGGCCGTCCTGAAGGCGTCCAAGATGAAGCCTCTTACTCCGATGAAGTTCCCGGTCACACAGAAGGCCTTGGTCGTTGGCGGAGGCGTCGCAGGGATCGCCGCGGCGACGAACCTCGCCGAACAGGGGTTCGAAACGCACCTCGTCGAGAAGGGCGACAGGCTGGGAGGCCTGCTGCTCGACCTGGGAGAGATCGCGCCGAGCGGCGTGAAGGCCGACCTGCTCCTTGGGCTCGAGCTGGACAGGCTCCGCAGGAGCGGGGCTGCTGTCCACACTTCGACGCGCATAGAAAGCATCACCGGCTTCGTCGGGAACTACCACACACACTTGACGGACGGCTCTGACCTGGACATAGGGACCGTAGTGCTTGCCACAGGCGCCCAGCCGTACACCCCCACCGAGTTCGACTATTCGCGGAACGCATCGGTGGTGACCAGCCTGGAGCTCGAGAAGTCCATCGACAGCGTCGGGTCGCAGAAGAGCGTCTCGATCATTTCCTGCGTGGGTTCTAGGAACGGCGAGATGGGCTGCTCCCGGTACTGCTGCCAGACCATGATCAACCAGGCGATACGGCTGAAGGACATGGGAAACAACGTCAACGTGTTCTACAAGGACATCAGGACCTTCGCAAGATTCGGGGAGGAGGAGTACGAGGTCGCGTCCCGCAAGGGCGTCTCGTTCATCCAGTACCCGCAGGACCTCCGTCCCGAGGACTCGATCAAGTTCGAAGGCGGGAATCTGATCATGAAGGACGAACTCCTCGGCACGGAGGCTGAGTTCCCCACCGACCTCGTCGTCCTGAACGTTGGGATGGCGCCCGTGAACGAAGAGGAGGGGGTGATGCACCAGCTGAAGGTCCCCACGGACCAACAGGGCTTCGCCCTGGAGAGCCACCCGAAGCTCGGTCCGGCCGAATCCATCGTGCAGGGTGTGATGCTGGCCGGAACCTGCCAGTACCCGAAGAGCGTCAAGGAGTCCTCGATTCAGGCCCTCGCGGCCGCGGCCAAGGCGTCGACGATACTCTCCAAGAAGGAGATTGAACGGGAGCCCTTCATCGCAGTCGTCGACCCGGCGAGGTGCACGAAGTGCGGACGGTGCATCCCTGTCTGCCCCTACAATGCGATAAGGGGAGAGCAGGGCAAGAGCATCGAGTTCGTCACTGCGATGTGCGCGGGGTGCGGGACCTGCGTGGCGGAGTGCTCTGTGGAGGGCGCCCTCAGGCAGGAGGACTTCACAGACGGTCAGATTATGTCGCAGATAGACGCTGCCCTCGAGGACGGGGCCCAGAGCAAGGTCCTGATCTTTGCCTGCAACTGGTGCTCCTACGCCGGGGCTGACCTGGCCGGGATCATGAAGATTCAGTATCCATCCAACTCACGGGTCGTCAGGACCATGTGTTCCGGGAGAGTCTCTCAGCGGCTCGTCCTCTACGCCTTCTCGAAGGGTGCGGGGGCCGTCCTCGTCACAGGATGCCATCCCGGGGACTGCCACTACATCAGCGCGAACTCTCAGACAGAGAAAAGGGTCGCCAGGTGGAAGGTCATGCTCAAGGCGCGGAGCGTCGACCCAGAGAGGCTCCAGCTGTGGTGGGTGAGCGCGGCAGAGCCGAAGCGCTTCGCCGACAAGGTCAAGGAGATGGACCGCATAATCCGGGCCCTCCCGCCAGAGGAGCTCTCGTCCACCACGACGAAGATCAAGATGGCGGTGAGGTCCCCATGAAGCTGGAACCAGCATTCACCCAGAGAATCGAGGGCTCGTCGGGAGACAAGCTCTCTCTCTGTTACCAGTGCGGGACCTGCACCGCAGTCTGCCCCTCGGGCGTTCCCGTCAGGAGCCTGATTCGCGGCTCTCAACTCGGTGCGAGGGAATCCGTCACAGGCGACCAACGGCTCTGGTACTGCGCCACCTGCAAGCTCTGTGAAGTGGGGTGCCCTCGCGGCGTGAAGATCACGGACACCATCCACTCGCTCAGAGTCGCCGCGTACGAAGGCAAGAAGGTCCCACAGAAGCTGGAGAGCGCGCTCTGGGGCGTCTACGAGGACGCGAATCCCTGGGGCGGGAAGAAGGCCGACAGAAACAAGTGGGCCGAGGGCCTGAGCATCAACACGGACAGGCCCGCGAAGTACCTCCTCTACGTCGGCTGCGCGGCCTCGTTCGACCCGAGGCTCCAGCACGTGGCCCGTTCTGTGGCCTCGATTCTGGGCAAGGCTGGCGTCGACTTCTCGGTTCTCGGCGGGGAGAGCTGCTGCGGGGATGTCGTCTACCAGATGGGCGAGGAAGCCTTCTTCGAGGAGCTGGTGCAGGGGAACATCCAGAGCTTTACGAAGTCCGGCGCGGTGGCCATCATCGCCGTCTCTCCTCACTGCTTCAACATGTTCAGGTCGGTCTACCCGAAGTACGGCAGCGTGCCGACCGCCCTCCACTACACCGAATTCCTGGCTGGGCTCCTCGACAAGGGGTCGCTCAGCCCAGGCCGCCTGGACGGCGCCGCCGCCGTCACCTACCACGACCCATGCTATCTCGGCCGGTACCACGGAATCTACGAGGAACCGAGGAAGCTGCTGGAGAGCATCCCGGGGGTCAAGCTCTCTGAGATGGGCGACAGCAAGGCGAACGCGTTGTGTTGCGGAGGCGGAGGAGGGGGAATGTGGGTCGACCAGGAGGGCGAGCGGCCCAGCATGCACAGGGTGAAGCAGGCAGCGGACACGGGCGCATCGCAGATGGTGACGTCGTGCCCGTACTGCATACAGAACTTCGAGGACAGCGCCAAGACGGCCGGCGTCAGCATGGGGGTGATGGACGTGTCAGAAGTGATCGCCCGCGCACTGGGGCTGGACGGAGGCGCAAGGGTAGGTCGGCGGTCCAGGTGCAAACGCTCGAGAGGGGGAAGGACGTACTGGTCTTCATGGAGCAGACCGACGGCGTGCTGGAAGGGGTCTCGCTGGAGGTCCTGGGCAAGGCTAGGGAGATTGCTGACAGGCTCGGGGTCTCCGTCGTCGCCCTTCTATTGGGACAAGATGTATCAGGAATAGCCGACGAGGCTGCCAAGAGGGGCGCCGACGTTGTGCTTCTCGCAGATTCTCCCCTGCTCAAGGACTGCACCGTAGAGGCTTACGTGAAGGTGCTGCTCCCCCTCTTCACCGAAAGGAATCCGGCGATCGTCCTCATCGGGGGAACCCACAACGGAACCACTCTTGCCGCGAGCCTCGCAGTGCGTCTCGGAGCCGGCCTGATGGCCCACGTGGTGGACCTGGACGTCGACAAGGATACCGGGACCCTCTTCGGTTCCGTGCCTGGTTTCGGAGGAAGCATCGTCGCGGTCTGCAAGTGCAAGAAGTGGCCGCAGATGGCCACGGTCAGGCCTGGGATCTTCAAGTCGCTCCCTCCCAGAGAATCGGGTATCGGCAGAGTGGAACCGGTCGAGGTCAACATCACGGAGGCCGATGTGAAATGTCGGGTCCTCGAGAGGTCGGTCACAAAGACCGAGGACATCAGCCGGGCTGAACGGATTGTGGTGGCAGGGCTGGGAACGAAGGGGGACCTCGTCCTGCCGCAGAAGCTGGCACAGGCTCTCGGGGCGAGCTTCGGAGTCTCAAGGCCCCTGGCCGACAAGAGGCTGGCGTCGCGGGAGAGGGTCGTCGGCTCCACGGGCTGCAGTGTGAACGCCGAGCTCGCCGTCGTGGCAGGGGTCAGCGGGGCTGCTCACTTCGTGTCGGGGATAAGGGACGCGAAGACCGTGATTGCAATCAACTCGGACCCGAACGCGCAGATCTTCAAGCACGCGGACTACTGCGTGACCGGCGACCTATTCGAGGTCATGCCTGAGCTGATCTCGGCGCTTCAGACATCGAAGGGGGGCGACGGATGAGATACGTGGTCTGTCTGAAGGTCACGCCCAAGGTCGATCAAATCAGGTTCGACGAGGTGACGAAAATGATCGCCAGGGAGGGGGTCGAGAACGAGATCAACGACGCTGACAAGAACGCAATCGAGGCCGCGCTCCTTCTGAAGGATAAGCACGGAGGCTCCGTGACGGTCATGACCATGGGGCCGCCCTCCTTCGACCCGTTCCTGAAGCTCGCCGTCGCCATGGGAGCTGACGAGGCGATCCTCCTGAGCGACCGGAACTTCGCTGGGGCCGACACCTACGCGACCTCCCGCGTCCTCGCTGCCGCGGTGGAGAAGCTCCGGGAGTATGACCTCGTCCTGTGCGGTGAGGCGTCGTCGGACGGCAGCACCGAGCAGGTCCCGGCGAGCATCGCCGAGTGGCTCGGCATCCCCCGGGTGACATACGCGGTCGATGTCGACGTCAAGAACTCGAAGCTCGTCTCGAAAAGGAGCGTCCAGGGAGGCTACGAGGTCGTCGAGACCGGGCTGCCCGCGCTGGTCAGCGTCGAGTTGGGGTGCAACTCCCCCAGGTTCCCCGACTTCCGGAGGAAGAGGTGGGCCGAGAAGGAGTACAAGTCCACGGTCTGGGGCTTGACCGACCTTGGGTTCAACCCTGGCGAGGTCGGCCTGCAGGGCTCACTGACGTCGGTGGAGGAGCTAAGGAAGATGGCTTCGCCGACGAGGAAGGCCGAGGCCGTGACCGGGACCCCTCGTGAGGTAGCGGCCAAGCTCGTTCAGATCATCAACGCTTCAAGGCACTGAGCCACTATTCGATTCGCTCGAATAATCCATTAGGGGTTACGCCTATATGCGGACTGACCCGTTTCTGTGCTCATGCAGCGCCGGGCTTTTCGAGGCTCGCTGACTCTGCTCGAGTCCTTTTCTCCGGACCAATGGAGCGAAGACGCCTACGTCAAGACGCCTCCATTCGTCACGGAGGACATCGACGGTACGGTCATGATCATTCCCACTTCCCTCGAGGCCGAGCGCGTCCTTGATTTGGTCAGCCCCGCACTGGGCCTGAAGAAGACGAGGAACGGCCAGCTCTGCTACCTGACCAGCAGGACGGACACGATTAGGGCCCTCCGAATGTTCAACTGGTTCGTCAGGAGGAGCTGGCGCAACAAGGAGCTCGCCATCCTGTGGGCCCTCGCCCATGCCCTCGGTGACTTGGACCGTGTTCACCCGCCCGTCGCCGTTCAGTCGATCACAGGAATGACCAGCTGCGGCCCGAAGCTCGTATCCGAGGTCATGACCGGACTGCGCGGCGCGGATGACGCTCCGACGCGGGGAGGGACCTTCGGGGAGTACAGGGTGGACGGCACGGCCCTGAAGGAGAAGCTCAAAAGTCGCCTCGAGGAGACCCCGACGCAGACCGAGGAGCTCGTGATGGAATCGCTCTGCACGGGGATGGGCTCGTCGGTGAACGACATCTACAACCGGGCATTCCCACGCGAGCTGACTGTCGGCGCCGTGTACAAGGTCTCGGAGGAGCTCAAGCGCGAGGGCTACGTCCAGGCGCTCAGGCACTTTCGGGTGAACGAAAGGGGACCGATGAGGGAGCTGCTCTGTTCCGACTGCCGCAACTGCTTCTACGGCTACTCGAGCGCGGAGAAGTGCTTCGACGACGCCTTCAGGGACCTCGAACAGATACTCAAGCGCTACTACCAGAAGGAACTCACCGAAGAGGAGAGGGCCAGCTCCTACAACGCGATCAAGTCGGCGCCGTTCGGACCCAAGGTGATCAGGAAGGTCCTCGAAGCGCTGAAGCTGATTCACCACATGGACATCGTGATGAGCGAGAAGAACGTGGTGAACGTCCTTCGGAAGCTCGAGGACTGGTACGATATCGAGTTCCCGGTCCACCGGGGCGCGGGCGAAGCCACCTCGAATATTGGCCTCGGGCGACAATAGCGAACCTTCAATAGTTGCTCATCACCTTCAAATCCCGTGCAGCGCTCCGACGTGAGACGTTGCTCCGATTGCCTACACTGGCGGCCATATCCTCAGCTCAACCGTCTCGGCACGTGCGATTATCCTGGCGGCAAGTACCACAACAGGGGGGTACCAGCCTCCAGTGAACCCTGCGAAGCGTTCGTCAGAGACTTCCAGGCAGAGAGGATCTGCAGCAACTGCAACGGCTGGTACCCCCTCGACGTGCAGCCCCACCTCGGGGAATGCCACACCTCGGGGAGCCCCAACTACGGCAGGCCCATCTTCTGGGATAGGATTGCTGCCGACTGCTTTGAGCAGAGGTCCCTCGTCAACGCCGAGTTCGTGTTCTGCGAGACCTGCAAGCTGACCGTGCCCAGGAGCGATCTGGCGCCTCACAAGTCGCATGAGCTCTTCGCCGGGACAGCGCAATTCCCGGTTGAGGAGATGCTGGAATTCACCACCGCTGCCGACTGACCTGTGTCGCGCCCTGCCCTACCTTTGGATCGTGGCCACTCTGCTGCTCTTCCTCAGCAGCCTGTGCGACGCTATCTCGATTATGATGTTGCAGTAACGCGCCATCTGCGCGAACTGCGACGCAATGACCCTAGCGTACCCATGTTCGCCCGACTCGAGCATATCGTGGGTGACCTCTTTCTCCATCTTCAGCGTCTCGGCGACCAGGGCAGCAGAACCCTCTATCAGCTTGAGGTCAGAGGTGAGTAGGCCCTCGACCGTCGTGTTGAACGCCTCGCCCGCCTTGGCGCCGAGCCTCCTAATGCCTTCGGCCACCCGAGAGTCTATCTCGGTTCCCCGTTCTTTGAGCCTGATCAGCTCCTCGGCGATGCCCAGGGTGATGCCCCCCATCTCGTCGAGAGTCTTCGCGCAGACCCTGTCCCCGGAGGCATGTAACGGTGATTCGATGCCGATGTCCGCAGCGAGCTCCCTTCTGTTCAGCGCGACCAGCAGCTGCCTCACTATCAGCCAGTACAGCTCGTCGATTTCGTCCTGGACCCTCCTGACCTCGTTCAGGCTCCTGGTCTTCTTGGGGTCGAGCGCCTCCATGATGTCGTCGAGGCTCTTCGCGACGAGAATCTGGAGTCTCTTGATCAGAGAGTCGACCGGAAACTTCGTGGGGTCTATGAAGCTCTGCGCGACGACGTGTCTCGAGTCCGACTCGACCACCTCCAGCCCCCGGAGACTCTTGACGGTCTCAATCACCATGTCCGTCCTCACCTTGTCCAGAGGCTCCCTGCTGTAGACTTCTACCGTGTCATAACCCAAGGCGTAGGACCCTACGATGAGCCTCATCAATGTCTCGTCGTCCTCGATTAGGTCGGCCTTTATTGTGACCTTGCTGGACTTTCTCGCCTTCGTCGCCGGAATCAGCCTCAGCGTGCCGTCAGCGTCTTCTCTGAACAGGACACTGTCTCCTTCGGAGAGACTCATCTGCTTCGCGAACCTCTTGGGTATCGAGACGGCCAAGGTGGAGTATCCGACCTTCTGCACCTTCCTCAACTCATCCATGGCTTTCTATATACTACTCCTCACTATATATGCTATACTTTTAAACAGCAGCCCAATCTGCTAGGCTGAGACACGGCATGAATAGACACGACTTCTCATGGATGATAGGGGGAGTCCAAGGCAGCGGAGTCGACACCTCCGCGAACATTTTCGCCCGAGCTGCGGCCATGGGTGGCCTTTTCGTATTCGGCAATAGGGAATACTATTCTAACATCAAGGGCGAACACAGCTACTTCCAGGTCAGAGTCTCGAAGAGTCTGATCAGGTCCCACGTCTACACCGTCGACATGCTGACGACATTCGAAGAGGAGACAATCTTCAGGCACGCGCTGGAAGTGAGGAGAGAGGGGGCGATAATCTACGATCCAGATCAGGACTCGAAGAGACTTGACCAAGTGCCCACGATCGAAGCCGACGTGAAGACCATGCTGACCGGCGAGCTCGCCAAGGCCGGCCTCTCAGCCGACGTCAAGGGCATCCTCGAGCTGGCCCGGAGGAGGGGCGTCCACATCTATCCGATACCATACACCGAACTGCTGAAGGCAGTCGGCGCCAAGTTCGGCGAGACCTCTCTCAGCACTCTCCAGCGCATGCTCAACGTGATGGCGGTGGCCGCGTCCTTCGCGCTGGTATCCTTCGACGAGAACCTCGTTAAGGAGGCGCTCAAGAAACAGTTCCGGTCAAAGCCCAAGGTCGTCGAGATGAATGTCGCGGCCGTTGGCGCCGTGTACGAATACATGAACCAGAAGTTCGCTGGGAGCTTCGCCTACAAGCTGGAACCTGTGAAGACCAGTGAAGACAGGCTCTTCGTCAGAGGCACTTCCACGGTCGCCATGGCCAAGGAGCTCGCGGGTTGCAGGCTCCAGACCTACTACCCGATTACTCCGGCCAGCGACGAGAGCGAGTTCCTCGAGTCTCACGCCGAGATACAGCTCGATGGCTCAGCTGCCCAAGAGAACCCGCTGGTCGCCGAAGCTGCGGCCCTGAAGAGCAAGGGCGGCATCACGGTCGTCCAGTCGGAGGACGAGATTGCGGCGATCACGATGGCGATAGGCGGCGGGCTCGCAGGCGCCAGGTCCTCGACTTCTACTTCCGGCCCGGGATTCTCCCTCATGGCCGAGGGTCTCGGATTTGCCGGGATGAACGAGGTCCCGGTGGTGGTAACTCTGTACTCCAGGGGCGGCCCGAGCACCGGGCTTCCCACACGCCACGAGCAGGGCGACCTGAGGTTCGCCCTCCATGCAGGGCACGGTGAGTTCCCGAGGCTGGTCTTGGCGAGCGGCGACCTCGAAGAGTCCTTCTACGACACCGTCAGGGCCTTCAACTACTCAGAGAGGTACCAGACGCCGGTCATCCACCTGGTCGACAAGGCGCTGACAAACTCTGACGCCACGATGGCCAAGTTCGACGTCAACAGAGTCAAGATTGACAGGGGCCTCCTGGTCAAGGGGCCGGTCACCGACGCCGTCAACGGAGAGATCAGACGGTTCCGACCGGCGCCCAGCGGGATTTCTCCGCGCGCCCCGGTGGGAACGAGGGGGGGAGTCTACTGGCACACGGGGGACGAGCACGACGCGCTGGGACACATCAGCGAGGACCCGACCAACCGTGACATGATGATGGAGAAGAGGATGGGCAAGATTGACCTTGCCGACAGAGAGATCCCCCTCGAGGAGAGGGTCAACTTCTTCGGCCCCGAGGACGCCGACATCACAGTCGTCAGTTGGGGCTCGACGAAGGGCGCGATCCTCGACGCGATGGAGTGGCTCAAGGAGGACGGGATAGCGGTCAACTTCCTCCAGATCAGGCTGATCAACCCGTTCCCCACCGAGTACGTCACCAAGGTCCTTTCGAGGGCGAAGAAGGTGGTGGGCATCGAGATGAACTACTCCGGACAGCTGATCGGGATACTGCGCGAGAGGACGTGCATCCCGGTCGGGCAGCTGGTCGTAAAGTACAACGGAAGACCGATGTCGTCCGAGGAGGTCTACGACGCGGTCAAGCTGATCTCGGAGGGGAAGGCTCCCAAGAAACTGGTGTTGAAACATGGCACTTAGGCTCTCTGACCTGAAGACTACGGCGCACAACGACTGGTGCCCTGGGTGCGGGGACTTCGGGATCCTCAACGCGGTCCAGATGGCTCTGACAGAGATGAACGTCGACCCGTCCCGCACCGTGGTCGTCTCAGGGGTCGGCTGCTCGTCGAAGGCTCCCCACTTCATCAAGACCTACGGTGTCCACACTCTCCACGGCAGGGCGCTCCCGTTCGCCGCCGGCATCAAACTGGCCAACCCCAACCTAGAGGTGGTCATCGAAGGAGGCGACGGCGACGGCCTTGGGATTGGCGCGGGACACTTCGTCAACGCTGGCAGGCGCAACTTGGACATGCTGTACATCGTCCACGACAACGAGGTCTACGGCCTCACGAAGGGCCAGGCCTCCCCGACCATGAAGCTCGGGATGAAGACGAAGTCCCTCCCGCTGCCCAACATCAACCAGGGAATCAACCCCATAATGCTGGCGATTGCTTCGGGCTACACCTTCGTGGCAAGAGGATACTCCTACGACGTGCGCCACCTGAAGGACCTGATCATCAAGGGTATCCACCACAGGGGTTTCGCGTTCCTGGACGTCCTGCAGCCGTGCCCTACCTACAACGACATCCTGACCAAGGAGTACTGGGCGGGCGAGGGGAACCTCGACGCCAGCGGCAAGCCCCAACCCAGGACCTACAAGCTGGAGGAGACCGGCTTTGACGGCGTAGTCCACAAGGCAGACGAGGAGGAGATGGAGAAGAAGGTCCAGCAGGCGGTCCTGAAGTCATTCGAGTTCGGGGACCACACGCCAATCGGGATCTTCTACCAGAACGAGTTCGTACCCACATTCGAGGAGCGACTCGCGGCCAGAATGCCCTCCTACAAGACCAACCCGCCCGCGGACCAGGAGATCGCTCACGCTGACGGAACGCCGCTGGCGAACATCGACAAGCTGCTCGAAGACATGCGGGTCTGATAGGACTAGGTCCACGGGCTCGAGGAGTCTTCAAACCTAAAGCGACATCGCATTGCTGTCCCGATCTCCTCGGCGGGAGGAGGACCTGATGGTCATCGTCTCAAAACCGCCCGCGCGCGGTGACATCCTCCGGTTGCTGATTGCCTGAGAATCTCCGCAGACCTCCCGCGGGGCCCTTGCACGAAAGGTGTCGATTTAACACGGGAACGCATATATACGAACCCAGAACCGTACGTGAGTTCGCGCATTAATTGGCGGCGTCTGCCTTGAGCAAAAGGGCATAGCCCCAACGCAATGAGAATGCACGACCTCCAGATGCGCGTACAAAAGTGGAGATCTGACTTAATTGGTTAGATCTGACATGGGTTGTGCTTTACACCTCGCAGAAATGCGTGGTTGTACTCCTCGATAATTGACTCCGGTTGATCCTGCCGGACCCGACTGCTATCGGATTGGGATTTAGCCATGTTAGTTGCGCGTTCCTTGGCTACAGGGGACGCAGCGCACGGCTCAGTAACACGTAGTCAACCTGCCCTGGAGACGTGGACAAACCCGGGAAACTGGGGCTGATCCACGATAGATGACCTCATCTGGAAGGAGAGGTCGTCCAAAAGGCGGCGCGAGTATGCTTCGCGTCTTCCGCTCCAGGATGGGACTGCGGCCGATCAGGCTGTTGGCGGGGTAATGGCCCACCAAACCTGTAACCGGTACGGGCTTTGAGAGAAGGAGCCCGGAGATGGACACTGAGACAAGGGTCCAGGCCCTACGGGGCGCATCAGGCGCGAAAACTTCGCAATGCGCGAAAGCGTGACGAGGCTAGTCCGAGTGCCTTCCGCTGAGGAGGGCTTTTCTCGGCTGTAAATAGGCCGGGGAATAAGGGGAGGGCAAGTCTGGTGTCAGCCGCCGCGGTAATACCAGCTCCTCGAGTGGTCGGGACGATTATTGGGCCTAAAGCACCCGTAGCCTGTTCAGTAAGTCCTCTGTTAAATCCAACCGCTCAACGGTTGGCACGCAGAGGATACTGCTGGACTAGGAGGCGGGAGAGGCGGACGGTACTCCGCGTGTAGGGGTAAAATCCTTTGATCCGCGGAAGACCACCAGTGGCGAAGGCGGTCCGCCAGAACGCGCTCGACGGTGAGGGGTGAAAGCTGGGGGAGCGAACCGGATTAGATACCCGGGTAGTCCCAGCCGTAAACGATGCGAGCTAGATGATTCGATTGCAGTTCGCAATCGAAGTGTCGCAGGGAAGCCGTTAAGCTCGCCGCCTGGGGAGTACGGTCGCAAGGCTGAATTGTCGGTGATGTCTTTCGCCGGCACAGTTCACTTAAAGGAATTGGCGGGGGAGCACCACAAGGGGTGAAGCCTGCGGTTCAATTGGAGTCAACGCCAGGAAACTTACCAGGAGCGACAGCAGGATGAGGGTCAGGCTGAAGACTTTACCTGACGAGCTGAGAGGAGGTGCATGGCCGTCGCCAGCTCGTGCCGTGAGGCGTCCTGTTAAGTCAGGCAACGAGCGAGACCCTTGCCGATAATTGCTAGCCGCGATCGCAATATCGCGGAGGCTAGTTATCGGGACTGCCGCTGCTAAAGCGGAGGAAGGAGAGGGCCACGGCAGGTCAGTATGCCCCGAAACTCCTGGGCCACACGCGGGCTGCAATGGTAGGGACAATGGGTCCCGACCTCGAAAGAGGAAGGCAATCCTCAAACCCTACCCCAGTTGTGATTGAGGGCTGAAACCCGCCCTCATGAATATGGAATCCCTAGTAACCGCGTGTCATCACCGCGCGGTGAATACGTCCCTGCTCCTTGCACACACCGCCCGTCGCTTCACCCGAGTTGGGTTTGGGCGAGGCCGGCTCTAATTGGGCCGATCGAACCTAAGTTCGGCAAGGGGGGAGAAGTCGTAACAAGGTGGCTGTAGGGGAACCTGCAGCCGGATCACCTCCTTAGTTAACGAACTCGGGGAGTACGACTGCGCGCTGCAAAGAGGTAGTATCTAGTAAAGCACGACCCGTGAAAGATGCAACATCCGGTCTTCGGACTGGATGTGAAGGGCCAGCGGGCTACCTGTTCGGTGGTCCCGCGATTAAGCCGTGCATAGGGTTCGCGCAAGCATCCGCCGGGATGTAATGTAATACTCATCCGTACGCACCGACGCCGTATGGTGGATGACTTGGCTTGGGTGGCGATGAAGGACGTGGCAAGCTGCGATAAGCCCCGGGGAGGAGCACGCAGCCATTGATCCGGGGATTTCCGAATGGGTTAGAACCTGCCGGGATTGCCGCAAGGCGTCCTGGCGATCCGCAAGGATCGCGAACGCTGGGGAAGGAAACATCTGAGTACCAGCAGGAAGAGAAATCAATTGAGATCCCGTTAGTAGCGGCGAGCGAAAACGGGAGGGCCCAAACCGAATCCGTCGCCGAAAGGTGATGGAGATGTGGGGTTCGCCTTCAGCGCATGCGACCCTGGAACCGTCTGGCCGAACTTGTCTGGAAAGGCAGGGAACAGAGTGTGAGACCCACGTAGGCTGTACGGGACCGAGGTCGTGTTGAAGGCAGAGTACCTGGCCTTGACAGTGGCTAGGGAAGATTGGGGGAAAGCAGCCTCCAAGGCTAAACACTACCCAAGACCGATAGAAAACTAGTACCGCGAGGGAAAGTTGCAAAGTGCCCCGAAAGGGGTGTGAAAAGAGCCTGAAACCATACGGTTACAGACGTGCGCGGCCCGAAAGGAGTGCGATCCTCGAGCGAGTTCCCGCAAGGGAGCTCAATTGGGGGTAAGCGCCCCAGGGTCACGCATTCCGTCTAGAAACACGGGCCAGGGAGTTAGCTGTCATGGCGAGCCTAAGGGTTAGAAGCCCGGAGGCGAAGCGAAAGCGATTCTCCGCAAAGCCGTAAGGCTCCAGGGAGGAGGTGTAAAAGTGCCTTTGAGTCATGGCGGTTTAGACTAGAAACCGAGTGATCGTGCCCTCGACAAGGTGAAGCCGGGCGAAAGCCTGGTGGAGGCCTGAAAGGGTCTTAACGTGCAACTTAGTCCCCTGATCGGGGGCAAGGGGCCAAAAGCCTATCTAACTCGGTGATTGCTAGTTCCCACCGAAGCGGATCCCAGTCCTGTCTCCGTGGATGTTGCTGACGCTGTAGAGCACTGATGAAGAAACAAGGATTCGAAAGGGTCCACTTCTTTTTCAAACTCCGAAGGTGTCAGCGCAAGAGAAGCGGGGAAGCGGGTTTATGTGGGGTAAGCCTCATAACCGAGAGGGGATTAACCCAGACTGGAGTTAAGGCCCCCAAATGGAGGCTAAGTGTCAAGCTAAAGGGTGTCCTTGAGCTCAGACAGCAGGGAGGTAGGCTTAGAAGCAGCCACCCTTCAAAGATAGCGTAACAGCTCACCTGCCGAGCTTAGGGGCCCCGAAAATGGACGGGACTAAAGCCTTCTGCCGATACTCCGGACAACTTGCCTGAGGCAAGTTTGTGGTAGGTGGGCGTAGAGATTGGGCGGAAGCCGGGCCGTGAGGTCCGGTGGACCGATTTCTAGTGCAGATCCTGGTAGTAGTAGCAGCGTAGTCGGGTGAGAATCCTGATCGCCGCATGGGCACGGGTTCCCTGGCAATGCGTCGTCAGCCAGGGGTTAGCCGATCCTAAGTGTATCCTCAACAGGGAGACACGAACCAGGGAAACTGGTCAAAATTCCAGTGCCTTTGACGGACCGATTCCCCGCAAGGGGAGACATCAACTCCGATGCTTTGAGATACGGCGAGCAGAGTTTATCGCTCTGTCTAATCTAACCAGTCGTGGGGAGTGTCGTAATGACGAGAACCACGGCGAGTGGAGAATGGCCGCCCGTTGGGGTGGTTCGCCAGAATCCCGGAGACCGTGAAAACGGAGTGGGAAAGGTCCGTCGAAGATCGTACCAAGAACCGACACAAGTGTCCCTAGGTAAGAAGCCTAAGGCGTCTCGGGGAACCGTAGGTAAGGGAACTCGGCAAATCAGCCACGTACGTTAGCTAGAAGTGGTGCCTGCGTTCGTCATGAGAAATGGCGTTCGCAGGTTGCAATGACAAGGGGGTCCCGACTGTTTACTAAAAACACAGTAAAGCGCAAGTCCGAAAGGATGTGTACGCTTTATGAATCCTGGCCAGTGCAGGTACCTAAAACCCGGGTTCAACTGGGCTAAGGGCCTGTAAACGCCGGGAGTAACTCTGACTCTCTTAAGGTAGCCAAATGCCTTGTCGGGTGAGTTCCGACGTGCATGAATGGACCAACGAGGGCCCCGCTGTCCCTATCTACAACCCGGCGAACCTACGTAAGGTGGACGAACAGTCCATCAACTTCCATCGGGGAGAGAAGTCCCTGTGGAGCTTTACTGCAGCTTGTTGCTGCGATGCGGTTGCGGTTGCAGAGTGTAGCTGGGAGCCTTCGAAGCGCTGCCTTCGGGTGGCGTGGAGGCAACAATGTAACACCAGCCTTTCACGGCTGCGTCGCTAACTCCTACGGGAGGACACCGGCAGGTGGGCAGTTCGGCTGGGGCGGCACCCTCTTGAAAAGATATCGAGAGGGCCCTAAGGTCGGCTCATCTGGGTCAGAACTCCAGAGTTGACGGCAAGGCGAAAAGCCGGCCTGACAGGAAGTTTAAACGCAGAACTTTCTGCAACGAAAGTTTGGCCTAGCGATCATTCAAGTCCTCACTGTTGGGGGCTGGATGTGACAGAAAAGTTACCCCAGGGGTAACAGGCTCGTCGCGGGCGAGAGCTCCAATCGACCCCGCGGTTTGGTACCTCGGCCCATTTGTGGGCCTTGGGGCAAGATCGTGGTAACGCGATTGAAGTATCCGTAAGAAAAACGAGTATCGGCTTATATCGGCGAAACCCGACCTCCTTTATCCAGGACGTCCGAAAGGGCGCTTTGGGAAGAGCGGGAGAGGGCAACGCCGAGGGAAGTCCAACGGGACGAAGCACTCCGAATCGTGGAAGAAGGAAGAAGACGTCAGCGGCATACGGCGGAAGCAGCGCTCGACCTCGGCTCGAAAGAGTCGACGGTCCTGTTGCTGCAAACATCCCGGATGCCACTGAAGAACGAATCAGCGTGAGGAAACGACCTAACCGTTGTGACCCCGTAACGACTGAGCGCGCAGAAGAAAATGTGCGTAATGAGATGGCTCGGAGGGCAAGCTCGAGTATCCCGCGAGGGACGCGTCACGTTCCGACGTGTCGCGACATACGCTCGGGTGCGCCAATCAGAACTCCGGTCATCATACGCCGACCCCCCGTTGTGCGCGGGGGTGAAGACATAGTCTAACTCCGGGCGTAAGCCCGGGCAAAGTTGCGATGTCGGCTCTTCCCATCCTGGTCCTGCAGCAGGGGCCAAGGGTGGGGCTGCTCGCCCATCAAAGGGGAACGTGAGCTGGGTTTAGACCGTCGTGAGACAGGTCGGCCTCTACCTGATGGAAGGGGTGGCTCATTGAGGGGAAGCCCTGCCCAGTACGAGAGGAACAGCGGGGCGTTGCCTCTGGCGTACCGGTCGTCCGAGAGGGCGCAGCCGGGCAGCTAAGCAATCGTGGATAACCGCTGAAAGCATCTAAGCGGGAAGCCACTCCCGACAAGAGTGAGCCGTTCGTCTGAGCCTCTCCCGCAAGGGGGAGGGGAGGATGGAGGAGAGATCCAGTAGAAGACTGGTTTGAAGTGGTCCCAGTGTACGCAAGAAGCTCGCAAGAGCGACTTGTTCAGCTGGCGGACTAACTACCTCTCAACGCAGGATGAGTGATTCCCGGCGGAGGCGCAATGAACCCTATGCACGGCACGAATCGCCCTAGCTTGTAACCCGGGTTCAAATCCCGGCGACCGCACTTAACCTTAAGTTCAGATTGCACCACCCCTAAATATCCCTAGCACTTAGCCCGACCGCAATGGCCGAACAGAGCGTCAATGATATCCATCACTATGAAAGGAGACTCAAAGGCGCGCTATCGTGTCTGGACAGCGACACCCGCTTGATTCCTGCCAACCGGGGGGCGATCAAGAAGTTCCTAGAGTATGCTCAAGCTGACGGCTTGAGCGTCCCCAGGCAGGTGAGATACATCTTCGTTCTGAGGAAGTTGTCCAACCTGCTCGACAAGCCGTTCAAGCAGGCCAAGAAGGAGGATATGATCATGGTCGTCGGGAAACTTGCAAAGGGGGACACCTCGTACGATACCCAACGCTCCGAGAAGGAGTGCATCAAACGATTCTACAAGTGGTTGCGGGACACCGAGGACGAGTACCCAAACGAGGTCAAGTGGATCAAGACCACGAGGAAGAACGGCCACAGAATCCTTCCAGAAAATCTCTTGACCGAGGACGAGGTGAAGAAGCTGGCCGAGGCCTGTCAGAATCCGAGGGACAGGGCGTTAATCCTCTTGCTCTATGAAACTGGTACACGGGTTGGAGAGTTGCTCCCTCTGAAAATCGGCAACGTCCAGTTCGACCAATACGGGGCAGTAATGCACGTTGACGGCAAGACTGGTCCAAGGAGGGTCAGGACGATCTTCGCCGCGAAGGCGTTGTCCGAGTGGATGAACCATCACCCATCAAAGGACGACCCAGCGTGCCCGCTCTGGACGACCTTCGAGAAGGTGGGCTCAATCAAACCCCTTGACTACTACGCTTTCAGGAAGATGCTCACAAGCACCGCCGAGAGAGCGGGGATAACGAAGCGCACGAACCCTCACTCCTTCAGACATGCGCGGGCATCGAACCTCGCAAATGTACTCACCGAAGCACAGATGAAGGAATACCTGGGCTGGGTCGGCGATTCCAGGATGGCGGCCACCTACGTGCACTTGTCAGGCAGGAATATCGACAATGCATTGCTGAAGCTGAACGGTATCAAGACAGGGGAGGAGGTTGACCGAGAAGAGCATCCACTGAAGATACAACAATGCCCGAGATGCAGTGAGGTCAACACCCCTACCAACAAGTTCTGCTCGAAGTGCGGTGCTCCGTTAACCGTGAAAGTCGCCCTCGAGTTAGAGAAAGAACAGCAGACAACCGACGAGATAATGAACACATTGTTTGAGGACCCGAGCTTCAGAAGACTCGTGGAGACTACCCTCAAGTCGAAGGGAATCTTGGCGGCGCCGAACCCGACTACCCGCGTCCCGAAGAGTTAGGGAGCCAGATACCACAGAATTGTCTAATCTCAAATGAGTTGAATCAGACACGAGCACACCGCCAGGTCCGCTTTCTAGATAGGCATAGTTTTGACCGCCGGAGTGGCTCGAATTGCATGGGAAGCGTCAAGTATCAGACCTATCTGATACAAGTCCTCGAAGAGTAGGGCTGCAATCTCTTTCCTCCTCTTTGGACCGGCAGGGATTCGGGCCTGTCGAAGGATGCTCGATACCACTTTCTCGAACTGATCAAGTCTTTTGGTCTTCAGTTTATCATCGGAGCCACAGTTTCTGAAAGTCGATAGAGCCAGCTCTGCTCTCTTTTCGCCTAGGGAACCGATCAGTTGTTGGTCGAAGGCTCCATTCTCGAAGAAACCGCGAAGCTTAGGATTTGTGAGTATGTTTCTCAAGTCTGAGCCCGCAATTTCGAGCAGAGTGGTTTTTTCGTTGAGGGCAGTCATAAGCAAGCTCGAGATTGCCAGTGAGTCATTTGCGACGTTCTCTAATGAGGCAATTATTGTCAGATTTTGGAACGGGTCGTATTCCAAAGTCATTAACTCCCCAATACGATCCATTACTTTCGCGATGGAGTCTTCACTCTTCTTTTCGTCGATACTTGGACTGATGAATTGCCTGAAGAAGGCTTTTGAAGGATAAACCCTTGCAATATTTAGGCTGAAATCTTCGCGCTTGTACTTCGAATCCCTTGCAACGTACCGGTCAACGGCCAACCAGAAGGCCTTCTCTAATGAGTCAGCGAATCTGTCAAATGGCATGTTGTATGGTACGAGGCCAAGTCGCACGCTTTTACCCACTTTTACCCCAGTGGTTATCCAGAGTTTGGGAGACCGAGAGTCCTCCTGAGTAAACTGCTTGCAAGCCTCGGGAAGATAGTCCCGTAACAACCTGGTGAAGATCGGCGTTGATGATGGTGTGGTCACAAGATAGGCCGAAACGAGGTCTGTCCTCAAGGACTGTTCGATGAGCCGAGCCTTGAGTCGCGTCTCGAATAATCTGTTTAGTGCGCGGCCGAATAGGGCGACGGTATTTCTTGCTGCCGCTTCCTTGTACATTTCCTCAAGTTTAGGCGAAATTCTGTTTATCTTCACCGCCATCATCGAGCTGAGTGTCAGATAGAAGTTACCGAAGCCAAGCTCCTCACGGAAGGGTTCAAAGGACTCATAATCGCCGACTAGGTAAGAACCATCGATAGTCTTCAAAGCTATGTCTTTGAATGATGTGCGTGGAGTTACGTTCCTCCGGGTCTCATCCTCGTTGATTCTGCTGTAATTGTAGAGGATTCTGGCCGCATCTTCGAGACCTGCAGCTCGCTCGCATGCTTTTTTCACGTATAGGTAGACTTCTTGCTTGACCAAGTAGAAGGCTAGTGAAGCCACAACGAAAGCGTCTTCCCACCCTGGCGTCGGGAATTCGATTCCCGCCTTCCCTTTGATTAGGTATCTGAGCAGACCCTCCAACTGAACAGACGTTGATTGCCTTGAATCTGGGACTGCGTCCAATATCTGTTGGTATTCAAGGGCCAGGTCTTCGGGGAATACTCTCTCCTTCTTGAGTACTTCTAGCATTCCCTTGCCATTTTCGAATAGAGAATTGTATTGCGAAAATCCCACTTGGATGTCGCTACGGTCATAGTCATTTCTAGGCGGAAACAGATATTGAGCCAGGTTTTCTGAGTCTGACTTCGAAGCGGCAACTGACGGGTCAGAGATTTCGACGCCGGTGACAACCTTGTGAGAAATCAGAACACCGGCTAGTTCCTTCCTTTTGGACTTGTCCATCCCAATGAAGAGATTCTTTCGAGGAATGGTTTGCAAAGTATAATCCAGATAGAACAAGAGCAGGAAATCTCGATGTACACCGGTCTGCTCGTGTAGCCAAGCCAAAATTGCTGAGCGTCTATCGCCTATAGGCAGCAATGAATCAAATGGTTTCAGATCGGTTTTAGGATTCAGTAGGTTATTTGACCGGGCAGAGTTGAGAAAACTTTGTTTCTCAGTTTCAAGGCTGGCAAAGGCAGCCTTGATCTCAGACCTCCCTCGTGCCAGAGTGAAGTCCGGCAGTGTCTTCAGGACTCCCGATATGAATTCTCGAACTTTGTCGGGATGGCCCTCGTAGAATGTCGGAATGTCAACAAGGCCCTTTCCTTCTGCAGTCAAGATACTAATCAGGTTGTCAATTGCCGAGTCATCTCTGATGAGCTTCTCCCAGGCTTCTACGCGCTTCTGTGTCTTAGAATTGCGTTCGTAGTAGAATAATTCGAGTAGTAGACGATTGATAGGAATGCGCTTTGGAACCTCCGTAAACAGTTCTTCGAGCTTAGTATCCTTGTCTGGGTCCGAGGGGTCGTCGTCATAGAATTTACTTGGAGTGAATTCCTTTATCGCTATCACTACTGAGTCGGGCAGGTCCACGCCATAAGTCATCAGTGAATCGAGTAGGGAATTCTTTTGGCGAGCGAACTCACCATAGTACTGATTATAGGTTTGGATGAAGTCCTTGAGATCGAACGGGTTAGACAATCTCACAATCGCTTCGACAGACCGATAGGTCGATCTACCCTTCTCCAGGTAATCAGTATCCACAACACGATTCTCAATGAGTCTTCTTGTGAAAGCTGAGAGTTGGACCTTGTCTCCGACAATTTCGTTCCATACATTCGTCTTGCTTGGTAGATCTCCTTGATAGTCGTAGTAGGCCAATCTTGTGACGTTATCCGCCACTGTGAATAGGGATGCGAGAATAGGCGCAATCTCGTCAATCCATTCGTCCGCCGTATTGGTTTTGGGCCCGAAACGCGTGAACTCGGATTCGACGGCTCCTTTGACGGGAAATCCGTACGCCTGTAACGCATTTCGAAGAGTAGTAATGAATACCTTTTGCTCGTGAAGTCGCTCCCTCCCTTGATAGTACGCATCCAGCCCTGGGACGTAAGACTTCACAGCGACCGTCAACTTGTTACCAAGCTGACCCAATACTCCGAACCTATCGTTGACGTTTGTAGAGTCTACACTGACGCCATACTTGTGCCGATGTATCACATTGAAGGTCCGTTTTAGCGCCGTCCAGTACGAAGTCTTCTCAGGCTGTATCTGAGTCCACAAGACCCAGATTACCAACCTGAGAGCTAAAATGAGGGGAAGTACGACGGCGATTCCCTCAAGTGTGACCGCGTTCAGTCCGAACTGACCGTATGAATATATCGCTCCAAAATAGACAACAAGAACGGTGAATGGGATGGCCCAGCTGATCCACTCAAAGCTGCGGTATACGTTATCTATCTTGTCTGAAGTTGCTTCGACGCTATCACTCAGAGAACTCAGCGCCTCATCTGCCCTAGCGGCAGAAGTTTTCACTTCCGCCCTGTAATCGTCGATTTCCTTTTTGTCTTCGGATACTTTCTCAAGAAGGCTCTCTACGAGCTTCTCCGCCTCGCTTTTCTCACGACGTGGTTCTTCAGGCACAGCCTGGACAAGATTACGATGAGGCGATAATAGAAAAGGATTCCATCACGATGTTACTTAGAACCCTCATCGCAGCCTTGTCCTTCCTTTCATCCTCTGGTCGAAGGCCTTCTGTAGCACTTTGTCAGTCTGGATTTTCCGGCGGTATTCCTTGACAGCCTCCATGAAGTCGTTGTAGTAAGTGATGATATTGAAGTGGATGAATTCGCCTTTCTTCCTCACAACGGCTTCAATCCCGCAGGTTCCAGTCCCCATATTGATTGTACCGCTTGTCTTGAGAACATACTCATGCGCGAGGCCATTCCTTACGTGGTCGTAAAGTTCAGAAGGCCGGTCCGCATTAATGAGGTGACCGTAGTTCATCCATTCGGACAGGAACTCGTTATAACACTTCCAATTCTCAATCCTTCTCCCCTTAGGCGGGTCCGGAAGCAAGAAGTGCCCAAATGTCTCGGTGTATGATGACAAGGCGAGGGCGACTACCCAGTTTGCGTTGACTCCAATACAGTGTCGCAGGTCGCCTCGAATGAAATCAATCATTTTATCGAGCATTTCGAAGTCGGATTTCTTCGTCTCTATCGACATTCTCTCAGGACGGTAGTCTAATCAGTGTTTGCGAGCTGTGTGCACCTTCCGGTCTTCTGCCCTGAGGACGGTGCTACAGTTTTCTGAGTCTAATCTCGGAGTCTGTTAGGCTGAGCCCGACTTTCATCCCCTTCTTGAGCCCTACAGCACGAGCAAGTTCTTTGGGAATGGTCACTCTAAGGCTGTTCCCTACCTGAACGACGCTCATTTCAAATTCCACTGGCATATTCTTTGGATATCCATACAACATATATATATACCTCGTTATTGCTTAGGCTATCCATATGCCTAACGCAGAAGACGGGAAACTAAGATCAGAACCAGCATCCGAAACCATGTTGGAAGAGGCTGGCAAGCCGAGGGACGAATTGGTCACTGCATTGGGTCTCCTAATCTCGAAGTACGAGTGGGTATACAAGTCCAAAGCGAAGACCGCCAGCCTTGCCAAGCTGCTCACATCCACCGTCTGCGAGCGCCAACTCGACTGTGTTCTTCGGAACCCGCAGTACGAAGATAAGAGGTTCGATTCATTCTACAGGGAAAAGAGCGAGTATTCAACCGTCAAGATTCTTGACCATTTGAAGGGCAGACTCGCTGAAGAAGGGATCAAGGCGTGCATAGCCACAGAGGTCAAAGATGAGAGTGGTTTCGGAGTCTACGATGTCACCATAGTCAGGGGGAACCCTTGCCTGGTACTCCAGGGCGCCCAGGAGAAGATCAAGATTGAGATCAAGGCCAGCTTCGGGCTCCCTCTTGAGCAGATAGAAAGATATCTTTGGGACCCGAGCCCTCTCGTCCTCGTGAGGGTACTCGCGGGGCAGGTCGTCCTTCTGAGACGCCCGGACCTGAAAGAGTTCGTTCAATTCTCCAACAGGCTGATACTTGAGAAGGCGAAGAGGCTCGCGGAGGGTAAGGGCTCCACGGTACCTGGACTCCACTGCTCGGGCTGTCCGGACCTCAGGTGCCCGCACAACAGGGGCGCGAAGAGACCCTCGAACGGGGTGATAAAGTCCAGCGATTCCGATTTCGGAGAGGACCTCGGGTTACTATTCGCGAATCTGCCCTACGTCGCCGAAAGAACAGCGTCGCTCGTGGTTCAGGAATTGAAGCGAAATGGCTGAGCAATCTGTTCTCAGATGCCCGGGACCTTCTTTGTTCACCGAAGGCGATGGGGTTAAGGAAAGAAACACGGCAGTCGGGATTTACGCCCGAACCTCTTCGCCTAATCAGCGATACAATTACAGCATCGATGAGCAGGTGAGCAAGTGTTGGGACTATAGCCAGACACGGGGGTGGACAGTAAGAAGAGTCTTCGTTGACGAGTGTCAGGGCGGCGGAAGCATTGAAAGGGCCAATCTCCAACAGATGTTGGCAAGAGCGGAAGAGGGAGAGTTAGACGTGATCGTCTTCTGGAAGCTGGATCGCTTCGCCCGCTCTTTAGGGGACCTTGTCAGCATCGAGAAAAACCTTCGACAGCGAGGAGTCGGTCTTTGTAGCACGACCGAGTTTATTGATACAACTAGCTCCGTGGGGCGGTTCAATTACCGGAACCTTGCTTCGGTTGCGGAGCTTGAGAGAGAAATCATCGGCGAGAGAGCCAGACTCGGTTTGTATGGTCTGGCGCGCCAGGGCAGGTGGCCCAATCACCATCCACCGTTGGGATACGTCGTCGGCACGGACGGCAAACTCGTCGTCGACCAGTCCGAGGCGAAAGTTGTCGCTAGAATCTTCTCCGTGTATATTCTCGAAAAATCCATGCCACAATTGGCCTTCGAGCTAAACAAGGAGAGTGTCAAGACCAAGTCAGGCGGGAGGTGGAACGCGCGTGCAATAAGAGATGTCCTGTCGAATCGTCTGTATGCTGGGCGATATTCTGTTGCTGGCTTCGTACAGCAGATCGACGAATACAGGATTGTCGCTGACGAAGTATTCGAAGAAGCAAGCAAGACGATGTCCAGATACGAAGAAGGGGCGAGCAGGCCTCCCATGCCCATAGATAGGAAACTAGCAAAACTCGCTGCCCTTCTTGATAGCTACAAGCAGTTCATCAGCGGCGCACGCAGCCAGCAGTCGCAGACGAAAATTGAGAGCGGAAATTCGACAATCGCTTGCACACACCAGCAACAGGCAAGGTGGGGTGAAGGACGACTATCCTGCAAGGCTTGCGGTATTGTCGAAGGAACCAATAACCGGAAGCCGCCAGAGTTCAGCAAAATGCCCGCAAAAGGAAGTAGCCGAGGCAGGGAGAATAGTTCTCTTCTCGCAGAACCGTTGTTCCCGATTGAACGTTGGATAAACGAATGCGCGATCTCAGACCAGACGGAACGCAACTTTGTATCTGCGCTAGAGCAAGTAACCGTGGTGGGAAATCGTCTATTTGTCCCCGCCGAGGTTCTTGAGAAGGCTGCCAATTTGTTGAAGGTGGTCTTCGTCAAGAGACTTGCGAAGGGGAGGTCAATCGGATCTTTTTGCGGATCGAGCTTCTATCTCGCATGCAGGGAACTGGGTCATACAAGGTTCACGCATGAAATCGCACACGTCCTGGGAGTTCCGGAGCAAGATATACTGGCGTCTTACAGGGTCCTTGTGGAACAGCTCGAAGCCCCAGTACCTCCACTTTCGACGAATGAATGTGTTGGTCGAGCGCTTGAGCTACTCGGAGTAGACGGTCTGGAGAGAGAGAAGGCACTTGCACAGCTGGGTAGTTACCCAAACAGGGAGATGCGTGGAAGTCCGTGCGGAATCGCGGGTGCCCTGACATACATCGCCTTGGGCGGAGAGAAGACGCAAAAGGAAATTTCTAATGTGCTGGGAATTACCGAAGCGACACTGAGGAGATTCTGCAGAGACATACAGGGGAAGTCAGACCAGACACGCTCAAAGATAGTTTCGTGTTCTACTCAAACGAACTAAGCTTGGTCTGCCCTTTACAATGATTAAAACTATCAGAATATCGAACACTACTTGGTGTCTTCCGTGGTTTCTTGCCGTTGTCGAATCCAAGCTGAGGAGTGTCTGATGTAACTGGTTCAGGCTTCAATTCAAGGTTCTTTGTCCCGCCATTCGACCCATGTTGGGAAACAGCATCGGGACCAGCAGAGCGATCATAATCAGCAAGTGGAGAAGATTGTTCCGAGTTCTTCGGTCGCCTCAATAAGGGGAATCTAAATTGCATGAGACACTTGTTGCAGCGGAAAGTTATCTGTTTGCTTTCGGGATGGGTTCCATTCGTGCCTACGAAGCCTCCACATTTGAGGAAATGTTGGTGGAGTTTGACCAAGAGTTCTGAGAGAGAATAAGCATCCTGAAAGAAAAGTTCTCGAAACGTCGCGTCGGCTTTTTTCTCATACCTCGAGTGCGTCTCGGCTAACTTGCTCTGAATTTGGAAGTATTCACCTTCCTGAACGTAAGCTAACGAAGGGTCACACTTGACTTCACCTAATAGTGAAGGTCGACCAATGTATACCTCGTTGCTGAGTATGCCTCGGATTCTATCCCTTTTCAAGTCAATTTTGTCCTTGTCCAACATATATCGCCTTACAGACTCAATGTCTCCGCTCCCAAGAAATTCTCGGAAGATGTCCAGGACAGCTCTTTCTTCAGTGGGCTCCTTCTCAATCCACTTTCCGTCCGATTTCAATTTGTATCCAAATGGGGGGGACCGCCTAAGCCAGTTACCCAATTGGAACGATTTCTTGATGCTTGCCATAGCGCTTTGCGCTCTGGCCGTATTTGACACATGGGCGCTGAATGCTTGTGCTATGAACATGATGAAGGAAGTGAGGTCTCTGGTATACACCATGTCTGATGTTCTGATTACACCTCCTTTGAGCAGAAAACCAGTAAAGAAGTAAGCAAGCTCGAAGCATTCGCGCCCCAGTCTGTCAACATGTCTTACCCAGACTTCGTTTACTTTTCCTTCTTCCTGTAGGTTTGAAATATCCTTAATCTTCCTTCTCGTGAAATCGGTGCCAGTCTTGCCATTGTCGAACTTCATGTAAAGATAAGATGGGTTTTGGTCTTTGACCCATCCAAGTAGCTCTTCCTCCTGGACCTCGGGACTGAGACCCTTTTTCTGGTCACTTGAAGACACTCTGACGTAACCAACCACGCGGGATCCGCTACCGCCGTAGTCCTTCTCATAATCCTCCTTGCTGGGTTTCTTCGGCCTGCCAGTTAACTGTGGGTTAACGCCGAGAGATGCAAATACAACAGGAATTGTCCCGTACGATACGGCATGCGTTTCCAAAAAGCGAAATACGTCTACACTACCCGCAAAGTATGATAAGACCACAATCACTTTTCGAATAGTATTTAGCCTCGGAATGATACGGGCAGCTAAGGCTGAACGTATCATACATTGTATATATACAGACCGAACAAAGTATGATGTGGACATCGCTATTCCTCGCTTTTCTGCTTCAGCTTCGACGCAACTGTAACCCCGTCTCGTTCCCGCTTCTCGTCTCGTGAGCTGGATTTCCCTGTTTGAGGTCTCAACTTCACACCGTGCTGTGGTTTTCCGTGATTCTGTTCCTGAATTGCTTTCTGTTCCTGAATCCGTGAAATAATTGTTAAGAGTTCTGCACGCCATTTTGGAAGGTGTTCTTTTACGCTAGTATCAGGTTCCGACTGGGTCGTGTCACTCACCGATCGTGCCCGGGGAGATGTTCCAGGTTCCCCCTCGACCCAGAGGTTTGGAAGGAATGGAACAAGTTCGTGATTGACAAGATGGGCTCGGCTCGGAAACTGAGCGACGAGCTTGAGAAGGCACTCAAGGAGTACATGAAGAAAGGTGCACAAATCTGAGACATTTCGCGGACAATACTATCCGCGAATCCGGCTAAAAGCATTACTATTTAACGGATAACCATGTCCGTTATGTCATCGGAGGAAGGTTGGGCGATAGTGAAATGACAAGGTATGGGAAAAGGGCGCAGAGGATATATCAACAACGTTCAATGGTTAGGACGGGTAACTGGGGGGGTCTGGCTCTGGCAGAGGAAGAGAAACGAGACCGGGGGAGACCATTATCGCAAGTCATTGAGGACCGAGTCGCAACTGCTTTTTTCAAACACAGGGAAGGCGCCCCAATACGAACAATCAGCAAAGACGCCCACGTCAAGTGGGAAACTGCTGCGACTTGGCTTGAGGTATTTCGCCTCCGAGGGATGGCGAGGATGGTTGTGTATGGCAATTTGAAGGTCTACATACCAATCTAGAGTTAGACCGATGCCTCGCCTACGAGTTTTCCAGACGGGCGCTTCTCACTGGCAGGTTATTTTGTGCGTTGTCAATATGCGGGACCTGTTTGAAGACTACATTGATGGGGAAGAAGCTTGGTGCAATTTCCTCTTCGATTAGTCCGTGAGGGTCGCCTTCGTAAGTGTATGTAACGCGCTCGACTCTGAAACTGGGACTGGAACAGTACCTTGGAACTTAACGAAGAAGAGTGTGGGTTACGGTCGGAAACGCCCATAGACCCACTCTCTGCCCATTTTCCCAAGAGGGGTTGAAGACCTGCCATCTCGTAAAGTGGCGAGAGAGCAAACCCTCCTTCGCATGACCAGACTTGGCTTCGAAAGAGTCAGTCTTGTGGTCTAGAAGTCAGAGTTCTGCGGTTACTAAATGTCCAAATGACATTCTTGCCAGTCGCAGAACACGGTGGTCGCGGAATGGAGAACGGAGGGATTCCAGGTTCGAGTCGGCTGGGGGTACGACCTTGACCGCATCGAAGTCTTGGGACATCCAGGATGAACACCTTTCGGTCTCCTGAGAACTTAAATCGCGAGTCCAGACGTCGAAGTCGTTGCCGAACCAACCTGACCCGATATCGTTCTTCTCAAAGAGAGGCAAGGCATTCGAGAAGGAATGGAAGCAAAGGGTCTCGCACGTATGCAAACCATGTTGGGAGCTAAGGTATTGCCCCTACGGTGAGCTAGTAGAGCGGTTTCCTGTTCCCATTGAGCGACGCATGGTTGTCCGCCATGTTAGGTTCTTGAAGGAACAATTGGCGAGAGGAGCCTACACAGGCAAAAAGAAGAGGGAAATCGAGAAAATGACCAGGTTGGAAAATCCAAGGGACTACCCGGTGCGACTTCCTCAAGAAGTGAAGGACGCGACTTGTAGCATCTTCGGACACATCTGTCCAGTCTTCATTGTAAATGAGCCCTTTTCGGAAACAGTTCATATGCGGAGAGTGACACGCCGAGTATCCAGAGCTGTCGCGCTTCGAGTTGCACGCCGCGATGAAAACACATGCCAAAGGTGTGGGCGTCATCTCAGAGATGAGGAAGTCGAGTTCCATCACAGGATTCCGTTTGCGCGCGGTGGGAGCACCGACGAGAATAACCTAGAGGTAGCGTGTTCTGAGTGTAACAAAGCGATGGCGTCTCAAATACCTGAAGACATCATGATACCTGAATTCTGGTCTGGCTAGGTCTGCCCTCATGGCAGCGGGGCACCGCCTGCTACAACTCGGGAATTCTTGGATAATCGAGGCAGGTTGTCCCATTCAATCTGTTACCACCAGTAGTGAATGCTGAGTCTTATGGATGCCTATGAATCCTTGATTTCGGCCTCTTAGGATACACGGCTTCCTTGATTCTCTTGAAGTCATCACGGTACTCGCCTAGCTCCCTCTGCTTCCTCTGACCCAGGACTAACTGTCGGCTCCCATCTTTCTGCAGTCTCGAATGTTCTCTGTACATCTCGGAAGGAAGCACCCAGAACTGCTTTGCTTCGAGTGTGTGAAGGACGACAAAGAAATCGTCCCTGACTTTAAGGTTCCCCACAGAATACGCATCCCTCCCAGGACTGAGGGATTTGATCTCCACGTCGATGTGCCTTCCGCGTTCTCCCTTCACTATACAGTCGTGCCCCGTGTATGCGATTGGCACGTATACCTTCAGCCCCAAGTTGAGCAGTTTGTCGTACACTCGCAAAGCGCCCATTGTCCCTTTTATGTTGGAGTCAATCGAAGCCCGGGCACGTCTCTCGGGTCGAGCTGCAGTGGCTGGTGTGATAGGCGTTTACCGATCGTCCATGAATTGGAGCACATCAAGCTTTAAGTGGTTCGGTCTGACTGGACTACGTTCAGTCAAGCTGCGCTTTCATCTTATCAACGGAGTTGAGCGCAGTTCGACAGATGGTTGACTGGCAGAAGGCAGTCTTTGACCTCAGCGATTCAAAGATACTACTATACCTTGTGCAAGAGAGAACGGCGAGCTATTCTGATCTATTGTCAAGCCTGATTCAAAGCAGGAGTACTCTTGCGGGTTCCCTGAGTCAGCTCCAGTCAGCTGGGCTCGTGAAAAGGACGGTCAGGGACACAAGACCAATCCAGACGGAATACGCTCTTACCGACAAGGGGGAACAGTTCGCTCGGCAACTGATAGAACTCAGGAACACACTGAAGCTCTAGGTCACAGCCGCGATTCTCCGTCGAGTCAGTACCCCCGTCCCCCTGTTGCTCGCTCCCGTTCCCTTTTCGCAGCCCGCGAGCTGCTGCAGGCGCCTGATGCTGATCGGCCGCCCGTTCAAGTAGAATTGGACAGGAGGCTTTACCTCTTTCGCGCGCGCTCGCTACAAGGAGTGTTGCAGGGTCTGCCCGAATGCAATCAGGAAATGAGTTTAAGGCGGCCGGGAAGCCAGTCAGGGGAGTTTGGGCCAAGACTCCGAATACGTCTATGACGTGATCACCTCTTTCGGTGCTGCCAATCTGGAATTCACCACGATCAAGTATGGGGACGCAATCCATCTGCATTTCAAGAACGGTGTCCTGCCGAGCGGACTGGAATCTTACGAGATGTTGGCCCAGCAGCTCTTCGGAGAAGCTCAGGCCGTCTTGAGGGTCAATGACATAGTTGGTTTTTTCGTCTTCAAGCGGCCGGACACGAAAACCCTGTCGATTCACCTGAGGGACCAGTCATTCGCAAAGTCCATTCTCGACCGAAAACTGCGACCCGAAAAGAATGATCTTCTCGACGCAGTGCAGCGCTGGAAGGCCAGGGCCGCGGCCGAAAATGACGTAGGAAAGACCTACTTCAGGAGGAAGCACATCTGGCTCCTGAAGAGGATGTCTCCGCTAAGGGTCGCAACGATTGCGAACCCTATCGTACCTGACAGGATAGACATCAACGAGCCGTGCGAGGAAGGCGCCTGACAGAACCTTCCCCCCTTTCTCATCGCAGTCTAGTCCTTCCCCTCATCCGCTGGTCGAAAGCCTTCTGCAGCACCTTCTCGGCCTAAATCTTGCGACGGTATCCCTTGATAGCGCGCGCGCTCACCGAGGGAAGGCTTGGGAATTGAAAAGGGGCGGCTAGAGCGATGCTTGGAGCCTGTATCCCTTCGGAAACCTTGTGATCCCGAGCGACCAGAACCTTCTCTTGTAGAATACGATGACCTCGAACTGGCCCGTTGTGTCTTTGGGCGGTATCTCCACGAAGAACTCCTCCTTGGGGTCCAGCCTCGACAGCGGCGAATTCGGATTACGCATTTCATCGATTGTGGTTAGGCCGCTGACGTGCTTCCTCGTCCTCCTGAATCCATGCGGCTCCGGATACCTGATGACCACCATGTCAAAATTGCCCAGGAGCCCGAGCGACGACCTCAACAGGAACTCGAAGCCCTTGAAGACCGCCCCGCCCAAGAGCACGTTGAAGAGCCAGGAACCGAAATCGCTCGGCAGAGAGACGGTGAAGTTCGCGCCCCGGCTTGTCATGCGATGTTTTTGGCCATCCGGTGTCTTAACCTTTCAGGGCCTTTGGGGCTCAAGGCCTGCCCTTCCTATCCGCTCTCGTATGTCTGGCCACAATTCCTGCACTTGATCAGCAGGACGCCATCAGCCCTCTTCGTCAGTTCGAACTGGGGGTCGTAGGGCTTCCCCTCCTTCGCCTTCCAACTGTTTCCGCAGACCTTGTCGAACTGCGCGCAATCGAAATACTCTGTTGTCGGCCTCAGCCAATGACGCAATTTATCTGACAACTGGCCGACTGGAGAACCTGCCCTTGTCTTGGCTGTCATTCTGGCGACTCTTGGTGATCGCCTCACTTAGTCTCCTTTTGCAGTAGAGGGCCTCATGGGCCTCCCTCTTCAAGTCGTAGTCATGGGTCAATTCTGCCCAGAGTTCTTGGGCATCAGGGGCTCCGTCCTTGATGGAGGACCGCTCCTTGCCTACTACCTTGTTCAGCCATTCCAATTCGGTCTTTGGCTTCTTGAACGGAAAGTCAGAGACGAAGAAGGGATAGTCCTTCCGGTCTGGGAGGATCTCGGGGAAGACCCAGTGATAGACGAGCCGCCTTCTGCGACGGCCTTTCCAATGCTCCTCGAATCCTCCAAGCAATTCCTTGTAGGTTGAAAGTCCGTAGAAGACGACCGTCGCCTCCTTTAGGCTCGCACCCTCCATTTCATCTTCTAGGAGGTCATCAAGATCGCCTTGAACCACGCTGTACCTTCCCTTCAATTCAGGACGCTTCCTCGCCCATCTGTCAAGCCTCTTGAGAGAGACTTCGAGCCTATCCCTGTCGTTTTCTATACCCACGACCTTTCCTGCCCCAGCCTCAGCGAGAGCCAGTATCAGGTTCTGTCCCCACCCCGACCCTAGGTCGTAGAACACGTCATCCGTCCCGACGCGTGTCAGGTTGAGCATCTTGCGTATCTCCTGATTCGTGAAAAGGATGGGGTCTCCCTTCACATATTCGTCTTCGAGCGTTACGTCATCTATCAGCGATTTTCTACTCAACTGAACACTAGCCTATGTCTGTGGTCGCTATTTGAGCGTCAGTGATCGCTCGCGTTGGCGTCTCAGGGATAGTCTCTGGTTTCCCCTATCTCATAGTCGCGGTCGGAATTGTCTTTGTACTTGATAGTGATGCTTAATTTGTCACCATGCTGAGTTCCTGCGGGAAGCCCGGCTTCCTTCTCCTTATCCGAGTCCAACAGCGGAAACTCCGACGAACCATCAGTCTGGCGTGTGGTGTTGTTTACAACCACACGGACGTGGTGCGCAGGCCCCCCTCCCTTCGCATTCCTCACTACAACGTACCATGGCGTGGAGGTCGTGTAGACTGCCGCTCTTCTCTCAGCCTCCGCACGTCCTAAGTAGAAATCAACCCTCGGTTTGATCAGCAGGTCCAATTGCCCCTGCATTGTCTTGGCTTGACTCTCCATCACCTTTCGTTGCTCTTTCATTTCCCCCAGATTGCGGGATGACGTGTAAAAAGCAATGATGACGGAAATCAGCGTGACGACGGCGAGCGTGAACGTCGCCCATCCCACGGGAAAGTCCAGCGCCTTTCACCTTCTTGCCGAGAACCGTTTCATTCCATAATGCCACTGATAGGAAGATTCGCCAGTTCACTGGGTTCCAACTTGTGCAAGCCCCCGCCATAAACCCGGCCAGCATCGGTGAGTGTCTGCGAGGTCACTGACTTTAACGCGTTCCATATCTTGTCATACAATTCTGGCTGTTTCTCAAGGAGGCGGGCCAACTGTGGTTTAGGATACAGCAGCAAGTAGGAATTGGACGCGATAGCCTTCGAGCGATTGAGAATAAAACGGAAGGGCGTTGGGCGATGATTGCTCGCTCTACCCATGTAGGTGCATAGAAAAGGGACCGGAGAGCGCTCTTCTTGAGAATACCAGGGAGACCTATGCTTGCATAAGTATCTTTGATTGATTCCCTTCTTCACCCCTTTCTGGAAGTATCGCCATAGAGAAGGATACTTCGACCGAAGGTCCTTCTCATTGAGACTGCACGATATCAAGAATAACCTTGGTCTGATCGTCGGATTCCCTTCGCTATCAGCAGTGATCACATCATGGTTCAGATGTCTTGGCATCGGCAGAATAGGCTTCAAGAACTCCCTCGGTAAGGCTTCCCTTTCAGTTTCTTCTTCATTTAGGATGAAGAACTCATTGCTCCCGGTGGCAAGCCCCCGCTTGACCAGAAAAACATCCTCCAGCCTCGCTCTGGCTTGATTGTCAGAGTGGTTGTCTCCGAAACAAGACGTCCATTTGGGGGAGCCTCGTAACTGTTCCAATGATACCTGGTTTGAAGTCTTAGGGTTCGACAGGGAACCACCATAGGTCATTTCGACTTTGTCCTGGCTCTTGGGGGCTTCATTCTTGAAGAAGACCACGACCGATGAAACATCGGCATCCGTGAATTGAACATCCCGAGGGTCAAATCTGTGAATGCGCAGTAACGACACCTTCTGCGTGAGGTATTCCCTCAATCCCGCACCGTAATTGACGTCCATGAATTCGCCCGGAATCAGCCAGGCAGCAAGCGCCCCTTTGTCCATCCATTTGTGCGTAAGTAGAACATAGTAGCAGTAGAATCCTGAGAGGCCACTGAGCCCTATGTCAGTATCCCTTTCCACCGCTCCACGAAGATACTCCTTGTAGGTTGATGGGAGATGATGGTGTCTGACGTAGGGGGGGTTGCATACTACGAGATTCGCTAGGTCCTTCGTCGGAATCGCACGGGTGAAGTCTTCGACTATCAGATTCAATTGCGTCTGTCCCCACAGTTTCTCAGCCGCCTCGGCAATGCCCGAATCTATTTCGAAGCCCGTTGCCGCTTCTACGGACGCTCCGAATTCTTGCAAGCACGCATAGTAGAAGGCACCCGTTCCAAAAGCAGGGTCAAGGAATCGAACCTTCTCGTGCCGTGGGAATACCTTTGAGACGAATGAAATGATATCGATGGCGAGTGGGGCTGGAGTAGCGAATTGACCTAGTTTGTTCCGCTCTAACTGAGACTTCTTGTCATCAAGGATATCTTGAACGCGCAGTCTTCTCTTCTCAATCGTCTCTAATGGTAACGAGGTCATAGTCCCAACAGCGCCAGGTCATCAATCCTGTGCTCCCAGATCCAGTCGATGCCTTCGGCCGCTTCGTAACCAAGATACCCTGTATCGAAATATCCGCACAGGAACAATACGAAACGGACCCCCTCTCCGTAGTTCTGCTTGAGTTGGGCGACTTTTGTTGCTTCTTCCTTTCTTCGCTTGTTCGTGTTGGTGAAATCCCCTGCAGATTTCGCTTCAATGAATACAGGCAGTTCCTTCTCCTTGGATCCCGCGGGTTTGACAACGACGTCGATTGGAATGTTAATCCTGGTCTTGTCGTTTAGACTAACAGGGATGTTGAGGCGGTTTGCGAATGTCCCCGCCTTCATCTGGTCATACCTCAAGCCTTCGCCTGCCATGATCCTCCGATAGCCTCTCTTCTCCAGCCACGTTCCGATCAGTTTCAATTGCCTCTGTTCTTGGCTATTCCTTATGATCGGGTCTGAAGACGCTCCGCAGAGACGGTCAGCCACGATTGTAGACGCACGAAAGACCTCAGATTTGTCAGGCGCCTTCTTGGTCTCTAGCCATGGGAAGATATCCTTGTCCGCAAGTTCTCGGATAAGTTCGCCAATCCTGGTTAGTGCCTCATCAACATTCTTCATTTGTGGCGGTATCTTGAGGTCTTTCTCCATTGTCGTGACGAGGTGGGGAGGTACTTGGGCTAGACCGATCAGACGGTCACGAGCGATTGGCGGCGCGGTTGCCATCCTGAGAATTGGCAATATGGATGGATTCTTATAGAGAAGACTCGGAGAGATATTCTGGAGATTGTTTGTGACATTCAATGCCGATTGAACCTGCTTCGTCGCCTTGATGCGCGCGTCTCGATAAGTGTCCGGGGCAAACCGCATGAACCATCTGTTGTAAGTGTCTACTGACAGCGCCACGTCCGCTTTCCATTGTCCTGGCTTGTCCATATTCACAGGCAAAGCAGTCTCTCTGGGGAGACGAACCCGTATTATTAAGATGAGGCATCAAGAGCCAGTTTCGGTTATCCCTCTAGCCCGACTGAGTCTGAAAATTCCCGTGGGCACTGATCTCTGACGATGGTCCTCTTGGCAATAATCGATGATTGTGACCTCGCTATCCGCCAGACTGACCCCTTGCTTTGCTCTCCAAGTCCCTAAGCCTCTTGTCTTCCTCCTCTTTTCGGATTCTTTCTCTTTGGATTCTTTCCGCTTCCCCCTTCAAGAATTTCTCATACCCCAGATTTGTTCTAGCGACCAAGTCGGTTATCGCCTCCACGGTCTTAGGAATCGCATTCTCCGCGGCGAGCGTCTCGATTGAGGCTCCCACAACGTTCGCTTCCTGCAGCGAAAGATACACAACTGGAAGATTCTCGAAACACTTGATCCATTCTCCGTCTGGACGCTTGTTCAAGGGTATGACCAAATGCCGCAACCCGGTTGCCACAGGGTCACGTTCTCCTATGGTGACTTTTTCCCTCACGACGCTTACGGGCGCATTGTTCAGTTCCTTGAGTTCACGTTGCGCACTTTCTTCGGCGCATTCGATTATCCTTTCGCCCCGCAATCTGCTGAATCTAGCCACTCCCACAAAGGAGAGCCCGACGATGAAGATGACGAGCGCAGTAATAATGATGTAACCTAGGTTGGCTATCACCAATTTCTCGACATAAAGGAATGAGCCTACCAGAAGAGTCGCTCCCGAGAGAACAGTTACGATGTCTCGAATTGTTTCCCATGCCGATTTGATTCGACGCTTCTTTTCATTTCCTCCAGTCATCTCTAACCATATGGCTACCTTTCCCATCCTAGTAATTCTTTGCCCGATTATCTATGCCAATGCTGTCGCTAGGAGTATCCAAGGCATACTGTTTGGCTACGTTCCAAAGTCAGATTCAGAAGATTCCTTATATCAAATCATCCCGGGACGGGTCAACGTAATCAATGACTGAACCCGAGTCGCAGATGGTTCGGCGCGCGCTTCGCAAAACAGCGCTGACCTAATTTTAGTTAAACGATGGGGAGTCAGTGGTATGTTAGGGCATATCCATGTCGGCTGTTCCTATGCTGTGTTACGTGGGCTATGTAGGCGACGGCCGCGCCTGCCCCAAGGAGCGGCATAATCACCGGCGACCATGCTCCGTATAGATTAGAATGTGCTTGGAGGTCCGTTACCTCAAGTACGAATGTGATAGTGAAGATGAAAAAGACCATATAGAATGACAGTGATGTGCTTGACATCGAGCCTCCGAGAAGGGTTGTCTCCTAAGAACCTTGTGACTATGACTCGATTGTACGCGAGAGGCCATGAAAGCCCACGATGTCTTATGGGACTTTGTGGGTCGGTTGGGCTCATCCAGAGAGACGTGGATTGGTGTCCGAGGCGGCGTAAGGGGACTGAGGGTTCGAGTCAAAGGCAGTCCAGACCCTTCGCCCGTTTTAGTTGTGGGACTGGGAATTTCCCTTTTGGGTTCGAATCCCTTCCGACCTGAACTCTTGACCCATAATCTACCAGTAGATTAGGGCGAAAATCCCGCCCTCCCGATTCGAAGCTGGACGTCCTGTGTGCAATCTGAACTTAAAGTTCAGCTTGCGGCGACGATACTTATGCCCGAACGCCGAGAAATCTAGCAATAATTGGTTCTATGTCGGCCATTTCCACGTACCCCTCAACACGACCAACCTCGGCGCTCGTCAACATGCTCGATACTAGCTGCGAGGGGGGCCCGCTGGGCTCTGTCGTTGAATATAGTAGCAGGACTTTGGTCTGGTAGTCCCTCGTTCGTTCGATTTCCATCAATTGGCCTGAGGGGGC
Source organism: uncultured archaeon (assembly GCA_963796355.1). Taxonomy (GTDB): domain Archaea; phylum Thermoproteota; class Nitrososphaeria; order Nitrososphaerales; family Gagatemarchaeaceae; genus UBA183. The sequence continues at coordinate 188,135 of CAWCLD010000001.1, read as the reverse complement.
CGATATTTCGAAAACGGCATACTCGCAAGTGTGGAGCAACATTAGAGTGTGGTGATAAGTAGATTCTCTGGAGATTTCGACGTCGAAAGCTATGACGGGGGTAAATCCGAGGGAAGCTACAATTCGCTCTACATGTCGGAGGACTGGCATGTGGGTTTGATAATTACCTCCGATGAAGACTCTCTTCTCCCAAGGTTGGGGAAAACCTAGCGGTATCCTTCTTGGCGCTTCGGGCGGGGGCCTCGTGAGATTGCTTTGGAGATTCTCTGTTTCTATGGACATTTCGGAACCGAGCCGCCGCAACACGAGCGTTGGGTCCAGAATAGTTGGCCACTCCCCTTCTCGCTTCGTTTGATTGGCCGATTTCTTGACTGCCTGAATTACTCGAGGTTGCAATCCGTAGTAATTCCTAAGCATCTGAGCAGCCGGAAGGGAGTCGGCTTCAGCCTCGGAGTCTAAAGGAGTATTTAGCGTGTCTTCAATGTAGGCGAGTAGAATGTATCGTAGAGCAAGTTTGTGCTCATTTTTCAGCGCATAACATACCCCGATCATATGATAAGGACCTCCCTTGTGGATAGGACGGCCAATTCGGGTTTGCGTTCGAACAATCAATTCGAGCATCTGCTCGTATTTTCTCCGCGATTCTTCGAATCTTCTAAGATTGAAATCCAGGATGGCCTCTCTTTCCTTGCTGCCGAGCTGTGCGATGATTTCTGGAGGAATTGAACGGTCAGGCTGTGATATCGATGACAAATCCCGCTACTTCTGATCGAGACAACTACGCTTATTTTAGCATACGGATACAGGGTTCTGTTGGCTTGAGGGGTGGCTGTTCTCAGTGTTAACTGTCTAGGCAACGAGCGACCTTATCGCCCTCTTATCTCCACACGAGCACCCAAGCGCATTCAATCACAATTGAACGCTTCGCGTAGATTAATCAGTTAGGTCGTTTGAGGGTCGTCCGGTCATGGTCTCATTCGATGAAGTAAAGGACCTTCTCGAAATAATCAACCCGTACGAGTACCAAGGGCGAATCAAGAGACCGGAGTTGTTCGTTGACCGCGTCAATGAGCTGCACGACGCTAGGGTGGCTTGTGAACAGATTGCACGAGGGAGAACGGGCGGGGTTCTCGTGATAGGTGGCAAGGGAGCGGGAAAGACCAGCTTCCTCGAAGCTCTCCACCGAGAACTCGATGCGCGAAGAGTGGCAAACACAGTGCTGCCCCTCGATGAGACGATGGTGGTTCCAGGCAAGGAAGCGAAGCTCTTCAAGACGTTACTCAGCGAACTCACAACAGCTGCTCAAGAATCAGGCTTGCTAGAAGTGGGTTTCGGCTCGAAGCTGAAGAGTTTTCTTGGCGGGTTGCTCCCTATCGATCAGCTCGGCGTTGATGTGCCCGGGCTAAGTATACTGGTGAAGGCGGCGAAAGAGGAAGACTACACTGATTTCGGGTACATTATGCTGAGAGATGGTTTGCGTGATTACAAGAAGCTGATAGGAGCAGGTCAGGGCTCTGGGAAAGGAGCAATTCTTCTGCTCGACGAAGGCGACGGGTTACTGCTGAATCGGACCCTATTGCAGCTCTTCAGGAACGTTCTACAAGACATGGAGGGTATCGGGCTTGTGGTCGCAGGAACCTCAAGGCTTCAGGAGAAGGTGAGCGAGATCTTCTCACCGATTTCGCGCTTCTTTAGACCAATTGAGTTGGGTCCATTCGCTAATGAGGACGATGTCGTGAAGACCATTGGAGTAGGGGTGAATGCAGTGGAGACTCAACTCGCGCTCAAGGGAATTCACTTCTCAGCCATTCATGAAGACTTCGATGCAAATGTCGTTCAGCTGTCAGGAGGCTCTCCGTACGAAGTCAACATGCTAAGCTACTTCGCATTCGAACAGGCGTCGAAACGGTTTCAGTTCGACGACGGACATGTTACGCTGTACATGAGAGTGGACAAGAGCCTGCTCGATATCGCCTTCAAACAGCTCAAGGGAAGGAAGGAGTATGGCGCGTTCATCGAAGCCCTAGATGAGAATCAGAGAACCATCCTTCGGCTCGTCTCTCAAAGCAAGTATGGGGCCTCACAACCCGAATTAGTTCGTTTGTCGATGCTCGATGATGCAGCCAGGGGGATCGAAGCGGTAACTCCGAACAGGTTCATCGGAAAGGATACTGAACTTAGCGAATACGACGCCAGGGTCCAGTCGGCCATAAAGTCTATCCAGGAGGTTGGGGAAAAGTATTCGATACCAGTTCTTGCCATAGCTGTTAAGGGAAAGCCAGTCTATCAGGTGGAAGACCAGTGGGTCCGGGCCAGTTTCAAGTACGGATCTGTCGAACCAAAGATTGATCTGGCGTCAGGAATAATAGGACCGTCGCGTCAGGCAAGAATCTTCGGCGACCCTGTTGCTTCGATCCTTGACACGATTTTCCTTCCTGAGCTGATAGGGAAGCTCGGGACGCCCGATTCTTGGAGGGTCAACAACTACCCAAATGACGGATCCCAATTGTTGAAGGCTGCCGAAAGGAAGATCTTGAATTGTGTCTACGTGAGATTTGCTGATAACCAAGTCTGGCACATGGCGTACCAGATAAGGCAATCAGAAGATGTCTCAGGAACAGCTAGGAGGATGGAGGGAATTCTGATGTTTCTTGCCGCCCGAGCCATCGTGGGAGACTACAAGGTCTCCGAACAATAAGCTCCGTCTATCATGGCCGGGGTCACCAAGGTACCCGGTGCAAACCTCAACTGGCATCTCCCAGGACAGCTGAACGTTTCGTGTGCAATCTGAACTTATAGTTCAGCTTGCGGCGACAGCTTCAGGGAGTCGCGCCAAGTGGCTGGTGTTGGAAGGTCTACATCAAGACTTGCCCTTCCTGTAGGGAGAATTCCGGTACACGAGAGATTCTGCCCGTTCGTCTCAATCTTCACCGTTCACACATCTAATCTGTGGATTCCTTTTCCTCGTTCTTATCACACGCGAGGCACATATGTTATCCGCCAGGATCGATAATGACTGGCCTAGTATCTCCTCGTGTATTTGACCTCTCGAATCTTGCTCTTGAAGAACGCCGTCATGTCGAGGGTCTCGGATACCACGCGCTGCAGGTCATCCCCCGTCATCGGGACAATCAGAGAGCTATTGGGGTTAATGGCATGGTTCCGGAGTGTCCGTAGGGCCTCCCTACTGAATCCATTAACGGAGACAATAAAGGCCAATTTCACTCCAAGTTGGTTTGTCTTGTCACAGAATGCCGCAACCTCCTTCAGCGGGGTCTTCTTGCTCCAATTCTTGCATTCTACGAAGACGTCGCCTCCGAACTCCTCCCAAAATGGTGCTTGATTCGTGTTCTCCAATACAATGTCAATCTCTCCGCTGTCGGTAAGGAGATCGTGATGGACCACCTGAAAGACCGTACTGAACACGTTAATGACGAAGTCCTCGAGCAGCTTTCCCTTCTCTTGCGGTCCGACCCCGGCGTCAACAATGCGTGTCCACTTTTCAATGAGTTTCCCTCGCTCGTCCTTCTTTGGAACTTCAGGTGGGTTGCGAAGGGCAAACGCTGAATACATTTCCAAGAAGTGCGGCCCCATCTCGGCGGATAGGGTACTGAATGTTCGATTGATTATCTCGTTGTTGGTTGTCATCCCATGAGAGAGACACCTTGCAGCCGTGACTGGATCTCCTCCTCGCAACGCTACTTCGACCAGAGGCGCGACGTCTTCCATGAGTTCGGATGCGCGTGTCATGACCTCATGCCCTCGTGGATTGCAGAGGAGACCCAAAGATTCCCCAAGACTTGGTTCCCTGTTCACTGCGCGTGCCACGAAGATGGAGATTAACGAGGGGCTTGTGAATCCCACAAAGTCGGCACTGTCTTGATTGACTAGTCCATCCTGTTGGAGTTCCTGCAGGATATCTTCCACATCATGCCGAGAGGACCTGATTGGTCTCGTGACCTCATTGATGATTGCTATTGCTTCGACTCTGGGCATCCGACCATTTTCTGTCCGATACAGTCTGATTGCCAGATTCTCCATGACCCTGTAATTCATATAGAGCGGCGCGATTGAGCGAGGGCCAATCGACTTCAGTGACTCCCATGTCGAAGACATGTATTCTATGAGTTCATCCAAGACGGGGACGGTACGGTCAAGTTCAGCCTTGGACTGGAACAGGTTCCAGATTAGGCGAAGCGCGAGCGGATTGCTAGCCTGGTTAAGTAGCTCAGGTCTCTCAAGTACCTCTGTAAGGAAGCGCTGGCGCACTTCATTCTTCGCGGGCATTTGTGCAACGAATTCCCTAATTCCTGACAGATTGAAGCCAGTCAGACTCAGTGAAACAAACTCCTGCAGGGGTGACTCTGGAATCGAACGGCTTGCAACGATTATCCTCTGGTTAGGGTAGAGGCGGACGAATCTTTCGAGGCCGCGGAGTAGGTCCTGGCGGGCGCCCCGGTCGAGTTCATCTAGGCTGTCAATGAGCAAGACCATCATTTGTCTATTGAAGAGAGACGCAAGGTTTGCTTTCGTGGCATCTTTAATGCCTCGGGTCTCCAAGAGGATTATCAGGGCCTTTTCGATTGATCTTGCGATGTGTGTGGATGAAACACTCGATAGTTCCCGAGCGGAGACAAAGAACGACACGACTCCTCTTTGGTTCTTTGAGTATCGCCACGAGGACGTGTGTTCCAAGAATCTCAGAAGTGTTGTCTTGCCTACCCCCGGGGGACCAACCACCAGCGTGTTTGGTCCTTCCCCCGTGAGCGGCTCAAGTCCAAGTTTAGGGTCTGACTCCACCAATATCTGCGGTATTATGAATTTGTCAATTCGGAAGTCGGAACTCAGGGCCGAGAGTCTGGCCATGCTACCGAGGAGAGTCTTGAGCCCGTTGCGCACAGGCACTATCCAGATGTGTCCGATTAGAACCTACCGAAGAGTCTCTTGCAGGTCAGGACGATGACGACCCGCTCTGTTTGATCGCCAATTGATTACCTGAGAGTTCAGTCCAAGGGCAGGTGCAACTCTAAGGGAAGCGCCAATTCCTAGTCGTCTGGGGAAACTCAAGACGATTTGAACGCGTGCCCAACGTGTCAAACTCCGGGCATGGCGCCCCAGGGGATCGAGTCTCTTGGTTCCGATATTCGATGAAGTGACGTAGCGCGCGCGCGCTTGGAGCGTCTTCCGCTCAAACCAGTTTCTGAAGACCAACCTTCGGCCCATAGGTTCCCTGACCGTATCTACGATGGCAACTCCTGCCTTCTGCAATCGCTGTTTCATCAGTGATGGCTTCTGATACCTTGTACGGGTCTGCCTGTTGTATGCCACACAAATCACGGACACTGGAGGAGGAACTGCATCTCGAACCCTCAATGCCAGCCTTCCGCTTTCGGACGCTACCAAGACCTTGTCGACATCCTCTTGTCTGATTCGCTGCTTTACGGCCTTGAGGACATGTTCCGTGTTCTCCGCGCCAGCCTCTTCAAAAAAGTGAACCATGCGCCTGGTCAGGTTCGACACGTGTACACCGAGATATCCGAAGCCCCGGTTCCCCCTATATCTGTTCCGAGACCGCACTACGTTCTACCCTATCGGGAAATCCAATTCCTCATCGGGGATTCCAATCGACCGGCCATATTCAACGGCATCCTTCCAAGTGGATTTGTCATCGACCAGCATCTCGAATCTCCTGCCGGGAAAGACAACCACGAGACGATTCTCCTGCCAAAAGTGACAGTACCACCCAGGTTTGACCTGGCGGAGCAGACCGCTAATCTGCGAATCCGTCGCATGCACGTAGTATAGGTGCCATCTGCCCTGCTTGCCCTCTCTCAGGTCCAGGTCCTTCTTGGATTTCTTGGCTCTGAAGACCTCGAAGTCGTCAATCAGGCTTGGTTCTTCCAGACCTTCGGAGATTATGACTCCCATCCATCTATCGTTCGTAACGAAAACCACCCATCTCATCAGACTTTTCGCATAACGGCAATGTACTGAGGCCCTCTTGAGTCGAGGCACTGGCTGACCTTCCAGCCGGTGCCCTCCACGACACTCGCCAACTCATCCCTCGAAAGGATAAGCCAGTCGAGCCATGGAGTGCAATACTGCCTGTAGCGCACTCTCATCCTGACTTGGCCCGCGAGGTGCCCTTTCTTTCGGTTCATCCTGTGGTACGCCAGGTGCGCAGGCTCCTCTGTCTTGTACGGGTCAAGGGTCTCCGCCAGTATCAACCCTCCATCGGAGAGAATCCGATGCAGGTCGCGCAGCACTCTCTTCGCTCTTGGGGGCGTACCTACCAGGCCGAAGTTGTTCCCGAAGAAGATTGCAGTGTCGAATGAGTTGGGCTGGAGCCTAAGACTCTGTATGGAACCCAGCTTCATCCTTCTCAGCCCTCTTTCCTTGCAGACCTTCAGCGCTAGCCGCGAGATGTCGAGCCCGACCACATCGAATCCCCTCTCCTGAAGATAGAGCGCGACCCTCCCGGCCCCACAACCCAAGTCGATGACTCTGCCTCTGACAAGCTCCATCGCCTTCCTTTCGTGCTCCGGCCAGGCTTCGAAGGGTGCGAGGTAGCCCGAACCCTGGATGGAGTCAATGAAACCATCGTCCCGCTCGACGACTTCGAACGATTCGAGGCCCTTCCATGCATCCCACATGGTGTGCCCGGGCCCGTCCCATGTGACCTTCAAGGCGCTGCTTCCGGTCCGACACGACTAATGAAGATTATTCGGCCGCTAATCCTACGTCAGTCTGGCAATAAGTGCATCCAGGCCACGCCAACCGTATCCCAATTCAATGAGCGTTTTGCCGCCTATCGCGACCTCTTTCGTCCTGACCCGTGTGCCGCCAATCGATTCATAGAATCGTTTGTACTCGTTATCAGCGAGCACCCAAATCATCATCGAGTCAAAGCCGCGAGCCTTCAAGTCTTGCGCGACTGAGAGAACCAGCCTCCTGCCCAGGCCTTTCCCCTGCAGGCTCTGGTTCACATAGATGGCGTACAGTTCGCTTTCGTAGTCTTTGGCATCTTCCCGTGCGGCACCACAGACTGCGAAACCGACGACACTACCCCCGTCATCCTCCGCCACAAACAGAGTGTTCCGGCTGGGGTCGGAGATGCGTTCCTCCCAGTTCTTCTCGGCTCTCTCGTAGGACATGCCGTCCAGATGCGCGTCGGAGACTATCCCCCGGTAGGTACTTCGCCATGTGTCGACATGGACGCGTGCGATTGCTGCGGCGTCCTGAATCCTGGCCCTCCTTACATTCACAGACAACCTTTCAATCGGTTGTGTGCTATAAGTTCACGGCAGAACACATCGAAGTCATCGGTCAAACCTCCGTTGATGGAAGCGAGGTCCGTTCTTAGAATGCCTCCATGCTCTCCTTAGCAACGAAGGCGAGAATGACAGCAGTGGCAACGTAGTCCATCCAGCTTATGCCGAAGAGATAGTTGGCGAGCAGACCTCCGAGCAGGGCGATGGACATCAGGAAGCACGTGGCAGACTGAACGGCATCCGTTGAACAGAGGGGCGCAATTCGTTTCCCTGCCTATCCTCCTTTTCTGAATCCAGAGGACCGGCATGATTATCACGGCTCCGAGGGCGATGGCGACGCCCAGCAGGGAGGACTCGGGTTTGATTCCAGCGAGGTAAGAATAGGCTGCGCCTCCCCCGATTATCGGTATCAAGGAAACGAGCAGAAACTTGGTCAGCCTCTCTGTCCCTTCGCCGAGGCCGCTTGAACCAGATGAATCGCGCCTTAGGTGGAGCGTCACGGCAAGCCCGGAGATGATTTCGACGAGGCTGTCACCACCGAAAGCGAGAAGCGCAAAACTTCCTGAGAGCAGCCCGATTCCGATTGAGCCGACGACCTCGACGGCCATCCACCCGAGGCTGAAGTATTCCCACGTGATGCCTTGGCGAATCCTCCCCAGTCGCCATGCCGTGTGAGTTGGCGGACAGCAGCAAGAAGCACAACTGGCGCATTCACTGGGAATCACACAGTTCTCGCACGAGGATTCCGCGCACTTGCAAGCGGTGCAGATGGTGCCGAATGACATCAGGCTTCGTCAGTGGTTGTTCGGCTTAAACGCTTGGGACAAAGGTCGAGGGCGAGGACAATCGGACAACGCCCATCCAGAACGCATCCAAGAAGGACTAAATCTCGATTTGGTCGAGACGAAGGCGTGCTCAGTGAAACAAAGGCGAAGGATGCCCTTTCAATCTTGTGTTGGAATGTCGGTAGCCCTTCCATAGAGAGGGCGGGGAAACAAGCGGAATGGCTTTGCAATCGTCCTGAAGACATATTCGTACTTACTGAGGTCAAGAACAGCGAGGGATGTTTGCTTCTCGAAAGGCACTTCAAATTCTTCTTAGGTCGTGATGTGATGTTCCAGAAGCCTGACGCGAATGAATATGGAGTGATGATAATCAGCAAGACGCGTTTTGTGATGAGCGATTTCTGCAGGAGGATTAGCTACCTCAGACCAAGGGCAGCTTCGGTCCGGTTGGTGCTGTCAGGGATCGAATTGGAAATAATAGGACTCTATGTTCCCACCAAAGGCTTTAGTCAAGAAAAAGCCGAAAGAAAGAAGGCGTTCATTGAAGAAGTGCTGGCTGCTCTCGATGCGAGCCCCTTGACCTTCGGTACGATTCTTTGCGGCGACTTGAATATCCTCGAACCTGACCACTTTCCGAGATACCTGGATTACCACGATTGGGAGTATGCTTTCTATTCAAAGCTGCAGGATAGCGGCCTGATAGACGCATTCCGTCGACTCCACCCAGAAGCTAAAGAATACAGTTGGGTGGGACGTTCGAACGACGGCTACAGATTCGACCACTCCTTCGTCTCTCCCGACCTCCTGCCCAAACTCAAGGATTGTCGCTATCTTCACGAGACAAGAGAATCGGGATTGAGCGACCACTCTGCTCTGGTAACCGAGTTTCTTCCAATGAAGGGTCGCTGATAAGCCGAATCCAAAGGGAGGCAGGAGGTTATCTGAAAGATGGAATTATGTCTGTTGCAAGGAACCTTAGGAAGTCCAAGTAGTCCTGCTCTCGTTCAGCACCGGTAACGATGTGGGATACTCCTAAATCAGAAGCTTGCTCAATTTTCAAGCCATATTCGACTTTCTGGTCAAGTGCTTTGAGTCCTACGAAACAAGCAAACGACGGAGCATTCGGTCTTTTATGCACGTTAGAAGCTTTTGTGACTTCATTTTTGGCGGCCAAGAACTCCTTTGGATTCTCTTCACTGATGAAACAGATGTCAGCATATTTACCCGCGAGCCTCAGCATTCTGACGCCCCTCCCTCCGAACAAGAGAGGAGGATGGGGTTTCTGCAGAGGCTTTGGGAAAAGAACCGCTCCTTTGGCTTTGTAATGCTTACCTTCGAAGTCTACAGTTGGCTCGGTCCAGAGTTTCTTGATTAGAGCCACGCCCTCATCGACTTTCTCCACCCTGACTCCGGGTTCATCCCACTGACTATAGGCTTCGAACTCTTCTTTACTCCAACCCGCACCCACGCCGAGAAAGGACCTTCCTCCAGACAATACGTCCACCGTTGAGACCATTTTGGCCAATAGCTGCGGAGGCCGTAAAGGTATGGGGGTCACGAGAGTCCCCAGATTGATATGGTCGGTCACAGCGGCAAGATATGCCAATGTAACCCACGCATCAAGCGTTTCGTTGCCCTGCGAGGTCATGTAATGGTCAGGCAAGACGAAACCGTCTATTCCGAGGCTATCCGCTTTCCTTGCTGCCTCAAGGTTAAGCCGCAGCTCGCTGGAAAGGTTGCCCAAGGGCGGGTGAATCATGAATTTGATTGCCATTATTCTCCGCTGCCCTCAAGCAAGGGCGGTTCTCTATACGACTTCTTCCTGGCGATGGAAATGGCGAGTAATGGCGAGTAATGGCTTCGACAATCAGTCTCTCCGTGTAGCAAATCCTGCCAACTTCCCTTCAGGATGTCCCTCGATTATTCTGTAGTTCCGTAGGCTCTCTTTATCCGAGCGATTCCGTCAAGTCTTCTTATCAGGCTGACGACCGACTTTCCTGTCAGGTTCTCCCATTCTTCTCCTTTGGCTATGGAGTCCCTTATCATCGTGGATGAGATGCCACCTTCTCTCTCAAAGCCAACGACCTTCACTCGATTCCCGACCAGTCTGGCTATCGTCTTGTGGTTGGTGAACAGGACGTCGAATTTGGCGCACTTCTCGAACAGGTTGTCGATGCACGAGGCCCAAGATTTGCCATCCTCGACCGCAACGACATCTTTCACTTTGACGTGTCGTTCCCTCAAATAGCTCTTCATCATCTCCACCCTTTCATCTCCGCTGAACGGGTTTCGTTTCGTATTCTTGCTTTCTGCATTGCCTACGGCGACTATCAAGAGGTCCACCTTCTTCACCAGTCTTTTCACTAAAGTGATGTGCCCTTTGTGCGGCGGATTGAATCTTCCCCAATAGACTCCCACCGTCTTCTTCACGCTTTCGCCTACCATACACTGAACTATATCTGATTGGGACGGCTCGTGCGCGAGGAATGGATAAATCTGAACCCCGCGGCGTTGACCATGTGAAGCAAGCGGTTGTGTTAGACCTGTTCCACACCTTAGTTGACCCTGAAGACTTCAGACCCAAGGAGTATCGGCGCGCAAACGTTGTGTCCGAGATTCTGGGACTACCCGAAGCCGAGTTCGTGGCCTTCTGGGACGGAACCGAGAGGACAAGGATGCTGACCGCGAGGCCAGAAATGGATTACGTGAAAGATTTCGCTGCCGCCAAGGGAAGGACAGTCCCCGAATCGAAGCTGAACGAAGCGGAGAGGGCCTTGAGCCGTTACCAGGACCTCGCGATTCTCAACCCGCGTGCCGAAGTCACCACCTCGGTGAAGCTGCTGAAGGATAGAGGATACAGGCTGGGCTTGCTTTCGAACACGTACGAGAGCGACGTGAGAGAGTGGCCACACTCACCGCTGGCCCCGTTCTTCGAAGCCGCGACCTTTTCTCACAGAATCGGGATGATGAAGCCCGAACCCGGTGCCTACTTGGCGATTCTCGAAGCCCTCGGCCTTCCTGATTCGTCAAGGTGCATCTATGTCGGCGACGGAGGGAGTCAGGAACTGGTAGGAGCGAAGAATATCGGTTTCGGTCAGGTCATCTTCATGAAGAAATTCGTGTCAAGGAATGGTCTCAGGACCGAAGAGGAGCTGGGCGAAATAGCCACTCAAGGAGACCTGAGCGTTGACAGCTTTGAGGAACTCTGCAAGGTGGTCGATTGAATGCCAAGAGCGGCCCGTGCTGACAAACCCGTGATAATCCGACATCTCAGGAAGACAGACTACAGAAGGGTTTCCCGAATCTACAGCGGGACAATACGAGAGTACCTTGCCTCACTGAGGAAGGCAGGAAAGGACCAAGAACTCGCACGAGAGAAGTCGATAACGCTGACTCTTCCTCTTGGCGAGGTCGAGTTCTATTCCGAGGTTGGTTGTAGTTTCGTCGCTCTATCGCGGGAAAAGGTCGTAGGATTTATCCTGGCTCAGCCCGTCCGCTGGATGAGTCCTGGCAACCGGACTCTTTGGCTTGAATACATAGCAGTGACGCGTGCCTCTAGAAGAAAGGGTGTTGGCTCGGCCTTGCTGTCGTCAGTGAAGAAGTGGGGCACCCGACGGAGCATTGGTTGCATGTTTACGACGCTCAATCCTAACAACGAGGCGTCAAGGGCCCTTCTCCGTAAGGCTGGATTCGAGGTCAGAGAGTGGCAGACTGCGAGCTATCCTCCATCTTGAAAATGGAGGCTGGAAAGGGGTCAGCTTGAGTGGGAGATTGATGGGGAAAGACCTGATTCGGTGCCCCGCCCGCGCCGTTCAGCTCTTGGAATAATCGAAATCGTTCCTTCCATTTCCAGTTCTCCCAGATATCGCTCTCAGCCCTTCTTTCTGCACACCACAAGCATGTGTTCACTCAACCCCACAACGGAGGGATGGGTGCAAGTCTTGTAGTGAGTCTCCATCCACACCTTCCATCGTCGCTTGTTCTTTGCGAGTTCGTTCACCTCTTCCTTATGGACCGACCCAATTCCCTGGAGCCCGACCATCTCCAAGACCTCCACGCCTTTTGTCCTCTCGACACTCTCCCTCAACTCCTCCGGGAGGAAGAAGTGGGTCGCGGTGAAATTGCGCTCGCCAAAGTAGTCTCCATCGTCGCGCACCTTTCTGAAGAGGGGAAGTTGAATCTCTTCTTGGAAATACCTCAGCTCGGTAGCTAAGACCCCGAGTCTGCTAATAACAGAGATGAATATAGGCGAATTTCTCCTTGCGACGCGGACCAGCTCTGCAATCGCCTTCTTTCTATCACGCTCGCGCATCACATGGGACAACGGCCCGCCGAGACATAGAACCGCATCGAAGGTGTCATCTGAGAACCGAGCCAGGTTCACGATTGAATCTTCGACGACTCCTTTGACCTTCCTCCCAACTCCTTCCTTCTCAATTTGTTTCTTGGCGAATCTCAGATTAGCGGGCGTGTAATCCAGCAGGACGACGTCATAGCCCTTCTTGGCAAGTTCGATTGTGTATCTGCCTGGGCCGCCGCCAGCGTCCAAGATGAGGCCATTCTTGGGCAAGTATCTTCTTAGAAATTCGAGGGTGGTGTCGAATTCCAATCGGTGGTATGGGTCTCTTAGGAACCTCGCCCATTCCTTATCCACGTAGCCCGAGTAGAACTGCTTGACCGACCGCGTCAAGGTGTTTGGCTTGCGGTCGCGGAGGAGCCGTATAATAGGTGAATGGGGACTCCAGCAAGCGCCCAGGGTCCCTGATGGTTCGATGAGGCCTTCTTGGTCTCAGACATCGTTCCACAGAAAGAGAGCGAGACGGCGATTGTGTGTGCGATTTTGACCTAAAGTTGGGTTCCCACCCCCCAACACTAAACTACCATAATGAGTACGTGTGCTCTAACGCACTCTGAACTACAAATCGTTATGTTCGGCGACCGCATATCCTTCACATCTCTCTTGAGGGAGGTAGGGGGGGTAACCGCTGCGGAATTTTTCTGGAAAAACAGCGACAGTTAACATGGGAAACTGCCTGTGCGTATGTGGAAAGAAAACTCCCGGCGGTTAGACGACGGGTTCTTCCAACAAGCGCACGCCCGGTTTCGCGCTTGGTGGCAGACTCAACTGTCTTTTCGATAGAGCTTCGCCTATCAGTTAAGTAAACAGTTTCGCGCCGGGGCGCTGAGAGGTTTTGGCCAGGGAGGAGTCGCGAAGGGACGCCACGTCCAAGCGTTCGAGCCCACTGCATGTCCTGAAGAATCACAACTTCGCCCGTCTGTTCTTCGCAGGAGCGACTTCGACCGGCGGACAATCCCTCGGGCTCGTCGCCCTGACCTGGCTTGTCTACGTTCAAACGGGCTCTGCCGTTGACGTCGCGTACTTGGCGCTAGCATCGATCGTTGCCTCAATCGCGCTGAGCCTTGTGGCCGGCACCCTGGTAGACCGTCAGAATCGGCGCCTGCTGATGGTACTCGCCGATCTCATCAGGGCAGGAAGCCTTGCAATCTTGGCAGCTGTGCTTTTCTTCCGGGGCTTCGACCTTGTACTCATAATCGCAGTCTCGTTCATTCTCGGGTCATTCTCCACCCTCTTCCATCCCGCTGAGAGCGCATTGATACCTACCCTGGTCATCAGGGAGGAAGTGCAGGACGCGAACGGCCTGGTGATGGTCACGAATTCCGTCTTCCAAGCCGTGGCGAGCGGGATCGGGGGAGCGCTGGTAGCGCTGCTCGGTGCCGTGGTCGCCATCGGGCTTAACTCCGCAACCTTCGCAGTTTCGGGGGTCCTTATCGCGTCGATAATCACGGGAAGGTCAATATGGAAGGGACCGGAAACCGGTTTCGTCGCAAAGAACAGTTTCCTCTCAGACACAGCAGAAGGGGTGAGGTTCTTGGTCAAGTGGCGGGGGCTGCTCTATCTCACACTTTCGGCGGGTATCGAGAATTTCTTCTACACGATGATCACTACATTCGTGGTGGTCTATGCAGCCCAAGTTCTACACGGAGGGGCGATCGTATACGGGACCGTCCTTGCCCTGCTTGCTCTCGGGTTCGGACCCGGTGCAGTCCTCGTCGGTAGGACCAACGCGGTGAAATCCGCAGGGCTAGTTTGGGGGCTTTCCAGCCTCGCGAGCGGCTTGGCGGCCCTCTCTCTGGCATTTGCCCCCAACGAGTATGTGGCGTACGCTTCGGTCTTTGCGATGGGCCTCATCCTCGGGTACGGGAACACAACGTGGCTGTCCGTTGTCCAACTCATCGTCCCGACTGAAATGCAGGGACGCTATTTTGGGGTGGACCAATTGGGAAGTTTCGCGGTCATCCCCCTTGGCCAAGTCGTGGGAGCCTTCTTGATCGAGGCGACAGGGGTGCAAACCGAGTATGTTGTCGCAGCGGTGGGAGTTGTGATCACTGCTGCCCTCTTCCTACTCTCGAAGGAGCTGAGAGAGTTGAGATATGTCCACGCCGATCCTACTTTGAATTAAGACAACAGGACGCGCGGACTTCCGACCCCTCTCTCGCGTGCGCACTTAGAAGCATGCTGGAGCCCGAATGTGTGCAATCTGAACTTATAGTTCAGCTTGCGGCGACCGCACACTCTTCATTGCCTGGGGTTGCAACCGTTGCTGGGTCAGATTGGTTGTCATTTTGACAACAATCCTGTCTGCGATACAATCTGCGAGCGTGCCCACCAGCTGCTCGTTGCCCACAACGCCGTTTGTGAGGGCTCGCGCATAGTCGCCCATCGTCTCGAAGCCAAGCTGCTGAAGGCGTAGGTTCAGCCCTGCGACCTGGGCGCCAAGTGCCCCGTCGAGGGGAAGCTGTCGGTGTACTGCCTCGAGGGCTGCTTCGTAAGGTTCTAGAATTGGATAGATTGACAACAGTCCGGTCAGTAGAACCCGCCACGAAGGTTCCCGCTCGATTCCGAGAGCCTCTCCATTCTTTCGTAGATGAGGACGGAAACATTCTTGGAGAAGTTCACTGACTCACCCGTCTGGATTGACCGCTTGAGCTCCTCGATTTCCGCGAAGAACGACCCTTGAACGATTATCAGTCCAAACTGACTCTTCTGGACTTGGGGATATCCCTGCTCACCTGCATTGGGCTCTAGAGTAAAGAAGGCTTCCTCCCCCTTCTTCGTAGCTATGATCCTCAGGTACTCAGGATTGCATTCTGCGTTTCCAAACCCAGACATCTCGTTCTTCAATCGCTCTTCGATCCTCTCGACGTCATGCAGGAGGGAACGCCGGGCGTGCTCCGCCACGGCACGGCTATGATTCTCGGAGAACCCATCGACTACCTTTCTGATGGTCGCGACCTGCCGCAGCCTCTTCTCTAGTTCTTCATCGAGGTTGTTGCTTACCATGGCTGTTCAGCTCTCCGATTACCTTTCCCAAATACTCTCCAACTGTCTTGGCGTTCAGGACTTCGCCTTGGTGCGACTCGACGTAGTCCCTGACTGCCTCCAGGAACGAGCGCACTACTTCCAGGACTCGCTCCCTCGGATAGTCAGGCTCCCCGGTGGAAAATAATGACGCCAGGACTGCGAGCGGCTGCACCTTCTCGATCTTCTCGTCGATTTCCGTCAACTCCTTCACCAGTCTCGCCTCCTCCCTCTTCAGCTTCTCGACTTGCTCCTTCAGAGACTCTAGCTCATTCTGCCTCGTCTTGACCTCGCCCCGCTGGTCGCGGATGGTGTCCTTCAGCCCTTCCATCGTCTCGGTGATTCCTTCTAGCTGCTTGGTGCGGGCCTTGACCTCTCCTTGGACGCCGTCAAGTTCCACTCTCAGTCGTTCTAGGTCCTTCTCAAGTTTCCTCTTCTCGATTTCGAACTCGCTTACGGCCTTCCCAAGCGATTGGTGGTCTGCCAGCAGCCGGGCAATCACCTTGGCAGCCTCCAGCGGGACTGAACCATGAGCACCGAGTTCCTTCGCGAGAGTCCTGGCGGCCCCCTCGGTGAACCCAAGCGCATCGAGCTCCCTGTGGAAGTCCACGAACCTCCTCAGTCCTGCGGCCGACACTCCGAGAGCATCCAGGTCCACCCGGAGCTTTTCGTAGACGGTCAGGTCGCCGAGCTTGTCTTTGGTGTTCTTCAGTCTGGCCTCATGTCGGCCAAGTTCCTCATTGAGTTCTCCGATCCTTCCCTCCAGCTCCTTCGCCTCTGCCGCTATCTGTTCGAATTTCCTGTGTTCAGACTCTTCGAGGTTCTTGACGCGAAAGCCGGCTTCGATGGCGTCGTCCAGTTTCTCCCCATATTTCGCGGCCAGCTTCGCGATTCCGACCAACAAATCACTTCCGACATCGAGGCCGGCCTTCTCTAGGTCGCGCAGGAGGCTGGCCGTCCTGATGGCGTCAGGAACGGGGATTCTGGCCTTGGCCAAGTCCATGTTGAGCTTTCTCAGGGCGTCTAGGTCCGGCTGCTTCTCGCGCTCCTTCTGCAAGTACTCGGAGACCACGCCGGTGCTTCTGCCGGTCTTCGATGCAATCTGCCTCACCAGACGGCCCTGTAGCCAGAGGTTCACGATCTCCGTAACTTCTTCAGGTGTGAGTGGCTTTGTCAGGGTCGTTCACGCAGAGGCGGCAACGCGTTCACGTAACGTGGCCAGTTGTTCAAGTAGTTTTCGGCTGGGGGGTGTCCCGGCGCTGGCCAGAGCAGTTATTCACGTAGAAGGCCGTCGTTTTCATGCCAAATTCCGTTGACCTGATGAAGGAGGGGCCAAGTTGCGCAAAAAGGCGCCTTTCTGCCCTCCGCGGATAGGGTACCCTATTAGTTGACATCGAGTAGGGGAAACACAGAGAAGACAGGCTAAAGACAAACAGAAGACATGCTGAGGGATTAGGGAGCCTGCAATGACCTCCGGTGGCAAATCTTGTCGCAGGGAATCTTGCAGCCCACGTGAACAGATGGGTCTATGACAGTCTGGCCAATTTCGGGAGGAGCCGTCCTAGGACTTGCCACTCATCATTTCCGCTTTGGCTGGAATATCGTGAACTCCTCGTGAACAAGCCGAATGCTGTAGGAAGGTCATAGCGTCAATCGAGAAGAGCGAAGGCGCGAAGTAGTGGGTTCAAAGCAGACCGCATTCTGTTTGGTCTGCGGTGAATGTCTCGGTGAAGCGAGACCAAACTATGCAAGACAACACATCGAGAGATTCCCAGCACATAGACGTTATCTCATCAAGACGATGATTGACCCACTTCTGCTCCCCGAGATGGAGCTTCGGGCAATGTTCGCCATGCTCGAAGGGAGGCTATCACCCCAAGCGAAGCACTTTTCATATCACCCCGCAGACGAAGCAGAACCGATGTCAAGGATGGCGCCTGGGAGGCCTGAAGGATGTTCCGAAGCTTTCATCAAAAAGCCCGCATACAAGGCGGAGTTCACGACCGCAGGAATCGTCAATAGATCATCGAGTCGCTGACGGCGAGCTTGCCCTTCGCACCGACGAGGTAGGGACGGGAACGGCCCGCCGACTTCGCCCTCTGAAGCACCGCCAGCTGCGCTAGGAAGACCAGGTAGAATGTCTGCTCGAAACGGTTCGAGCCAAATGGGAGGATCGCCGTGGCACTGAACCCTCTCTCGCGCAGGGAGGCCGCCAGCCTCTGGCCGATGCGGAGAGGGTCGAATGCGCAGAATATGTTGACGGCGTCGCTCTTGCGAAGGGAGAAGACGGGGGCGTGGCCGAACTCCTCCAGCCGTTCCGCTAGGGCTCTCGCGCCGAGGAACTCGTACACCTTCAGCGCAGAGTATTGGCCGATGGGAAAGGCCGCGTTGTTGCCGAGGAAGTATGTGGTGCCCCTGTCCGAGAACAGCACCTTCCTTGCGTCGCGTCTGGCCCGCGAATCGGCACCCAGGAAGTCGCACTTGATCTGGCCGCAGGCCGACCTGAGGAGTGCAAGGATCGAGAGCGAGAAGGAGAGCGTCCCTGGGAGCCTCGGGACGTAACCGCAGGGGATGAAGATCACCTCGTCGACGACGTCGGCTATCTTCCCTTTCGTGTTCGCCGTTACCGCCACCCTCCTCTTCGCGACCTCCCTGGCGGCTCTTGCGGCCGAGACGCCCGAAGCCGTGTTTCCCGAGACCGTCACGAAGTACACCGTCCTGCCCATCGCGACGTCTGCGTTGGAGATCAACTCGTAGGAGTCGAGCGCCTGACACTTCATCGAGGAGAGGCAGCTCGCGACACTCGAAGCGGCGTAGGAATCCCCCGCCCCGACGAACAGCGAACCCTGAGGGGCTTCCGGCAAAGGCTCGCTGAGGAACGAACCCAGGATTGCTGGCTGTCGCGCGAGCTGGTCTCCGACGGTGGAAAGCGTGACGGCGGGGGAGTCCACAGGAGCGAATTTGGCAAGTCCGCTTTAAGTCTGCGATGTTGTTTCTGATGCACAATCGAACGGCAAGGAAAGATCTGGAATTTCCTCGGATGAAAGCCTTAAACGGATTTGCCTAGCAGAAGGGTTTGCCTTGAAAGGCCCGATCACCAAAGTGTACAAGATTTCTGAGACGTTCAACGCGCCAAGGGACTTCGTCTTCAACTGGTGCACAGACTTCAGGGAGGACGACTACAAGATGACCGGCTCAACCGCGAGAAGGCGATTCCTGGAGCGGACGAAGGACAGGATAGTCTGGGTCGTGAATTACAGAGACGGCAGGCGGTCGGTGGAAGGGGTCAGAGCCGTCTGGCTCAAGCCTCCGAACTCGTGGCGCTTCGACACCTGCGGAGACGGAAGGGAGGTGGGCGACTACAGCCTGAGCGAGCTCAAGAACGGGAAGACCAGGCTCGACATGGTGTTCAGGGTGACCTACGACGACCCGAGCAAAGTCGAAAGCCAGGCGGAGTGGACGAAAGTAGCCAGGCGGAACTGGTCCACCTTCGCCAAGTTCCTCGAGAAAGATTACAGGAGATTCAGTGGTGCCCGGAACAACGAGTAGACAGAGCTGCTTCCAGAGCTGAATCTAGGAAATGATGTCGTGAGGAAGAGGAAGTCCCTCCACCCTCGGATCCACTATCCATAGTTCTCTTCCAGTAGTCCGACATCTCACTTCTCCTTCATTATGTTGATGGAGCTCGAAATAATCATCTTCATGACGCTTCGCACAACAAGCTTCTCACAGGCTTACGTTTTGGCGGCGCCAGAATAGAGCCTCCCTGACTTGATTACATAGATGATGTTCTCGGGTGCCAAGGATTCGAGGTCGTCGGCCGGATTGCCTTTTACTACGATCACATCCGCGCGACACCCCTTCCTGAGCAACCCGCGATCCTGAAGATCAAGGCACGCAGCCGCTCTCGACGTTGCGGCCTCCAGCGCCTCTCTGTTGCCGAGATACCTCGCTTCTTCGACGATTTCAAGGTAATTGCGCCCATGAGGCCTCTTTGAGTCCCCGACTATGTCGGAACCCGTCACGACCTTCAGCTTATGCTCCTTCGCGGCCGCCATGTCGTATGTGAAGTGCCTCTTCACCATCTCGTCCCTCGCCCTGTTGGAGTGAGATTGAACCATGCCGACAGCCATGTATGTGGTCAGGGTAGGGACGTAGTAGATGCCCTTCTCCGCTATCGCCTTCACCGTGCGGGGCGTCAGTCCGAGACCGTGCTCTATCGAATCGACGCCCGCCTCTATGACCGTGAGCAGGGCATCTTCTCCGTAAGCATGGGCGGCGACCTTCAGTCCCGCCCGGTGAGATTCGTTGACGATCGCTCTGACTTCGTCCAGCGTGAAGTTCTGCCTGACCTTTGTGCCGCGGGAAAAAGCTCCCGATGCATAGAGCTTCACGACGCTGCCTCCGTCTCTGACGACCTTCCTGACCGCCCTGCGGCAGTCCCATGGTCCGTCGCAGAAGTAAGTATACGAGGCGAGCCGCTGGGCTATCCCGAGCGAGAAGCTTGGAGGGTCGTCGTCACCGCCCGTCTGCGAGAGCGCCCTCGAACACGAGACTATCGTCGGACCTTCGACCGCCCCCTCTTCGACCGCTTGGGAGAGATGCACGCCTCCCTTCGTGCCGAGCTCGCGGACGGTCGTGAAGCCCGCCCGTAGGAGCGTCCCAAGGTCATGCGCGGCCCTGAGGACAGCTAGCGTGTCGGGGACGCTCGCCCAAGATGTCACTCCCTCTCCCTTAGACGAGTAGAAATGCAGGTGAGCGTCGATCAGTCCGGGAAGGATGGTCGCGTCGTCGCGTTTGATCACCTTCGCACCACGCCCTTCTTCGACCGAGCCCCTCTCGCCGAACCCGGTGATGACGCCGGCGTCGGTGTCGATGGTCAGGACCGCGGCTCGGTGCAGTTCCTTCCCGTCGAACGCCCTTCCCTTCAGGACCAAGGTCGGCAATGGACTGCTTCCCGGGTCCGACCAGGGACGAGTGACAGAAGAACATTACTGACAGGCGCCTACACGACATCAGGGATGCCGGGCTGCGGACGAAGTTCGGGACCCAACATTGACCACTGTAGTAGGATGTCGAAGACCCCCAAGCACCATAAATAACCACGTTCCGTCCCTCCCGACGAATGGACTCCGACGCCGGAGAAGGACGCACCAAGCTCTACAAGCGGCTGACCATAATTCTCCTAGCCCTCATCGCAGTGGTCGCCGTCCTCGCCATTGCTTGGGTGATCCTCCAGTGGTCTATCGCCGAGTCAGTCTACTCTGCTAAGGCCGGCGTCAACTGGTTCGGCATCACATTCTACCACGATTACACCTTCGTAGCGGCGGGCCTCTTCGCGCTGCTGCTCGTCTACCCCGAACCTGGGGGGAGCGACCTCTGGAGACTCGGAACCGTGCTCTCCAGGTACATGAGGCCCTACGAGGCCGAGCAGGGAGGGATGCGAGTCAGCGAGAAGATGAACGTCTGGCTCTGGGCCCTGTGGCAGGTGCTCAAATGGGCTATAGCCTTCTACGCCTTCGTGGTTTCTGGCGGTTTCCCGCTCCTCGGCTCGACGATGAACTCCATCATGATGATGACGATGGGTATGGGGAGCTGGGCACAGGTTCCACGGGTCTTCGCACTCCCTCTGGCCCCGGCCTCTGGAGCCGGGCTCATCAGCCTGATGCCCTCGATGTCTATCCAGTACTCCGTCATCTCCTACGCGCTCTCCGCCGTTCTCCTGGTCTTTGCCGCGCGAATGTTCCTCCGCCTGCTGGCCAACCTTGCCACGCGGAGGAGCGACGTCTGGGTCAGAAACCTGCTCACCCTGATCGCCGCCATTCTCCTTGAGACTATACTGGGCGCCCCCTACTGGCTAATGAACATAGCCACGCCCTACGTCTACGGGATGGTCTGGGCCGTCCTCCTTCTCACTGCTGTGGGGACAGTCTTCTTCTCAGGGAGGAACGCACCGTCGCCGAGACTGAAGCCCCTCAAGGTGGTAGCAGTCGTGTTCGCAGCGCTGTTCATCGGCCAAGCGGCCGTCGGTGCCTTCTACTTCTTCAACTGGAACAACAACTATCTCGCATACTCATGGTACCCGCAGACCCAGAAGGAGATCACCGTGACAAGATGGTCCGCAGGTCTGAACGGCATCAACGTCAGCAGCATCACCAACCTGCCGACGAGCAACCCTACGACGACCCTCAACCTGGTCCGGCAGTGGGACCAGCAGGCCGCGACGGTCATCAACAAGAGGGAGATTGGCGCCTACAACTGGATGGGTCTGGCCAGCTCCCAGATCGTCTTCTACAACGGCACCGAGTACTGGGTCTCCCCTACGACCCCCACCTTCCCGTCGACCGACTGGATCAGCGAGCACCTCATCTACACCCACGCTGCGAAGGTCCTCGTAATCAACACTCACAACGGGTCTGTAGTACCCGTGACCAGCGCCTTCGGGATTACCTCCGAACCCCTCATCTACTACGGTGAGGGAGGCGGCTTCAACCAGAGTGTGTACGTCCACGTCCCGGGATACGATGAAGTCCAGAACGTTTCGTACAACGGGGTGCCGGATTACGTGCTGAGCGGCTGGCAGAAGGCGATGTGGTTCACCTTCGTCGAGGGGCAGCTGGGTTTCGCCTTCTCGGGTAGGTCGATAGACATGCTGTGGAACAGGAACATCTTCACCAGGGTCGGAGACATACTGATCCCTGGGCTCACCATGGACCCCTCGGCGTACATGGTGTCTGACGGGAAGACCCTCTACTACGCAGTGCAGATCTACATCAACTACCCCTTGCAGTCGGGCTTTTCCGCGAGCCCCTACCTGAGGTTCTTCGGCGTGGTCCTGGTGAACATCCAGGACGGCACGATGAAGGGCTACACGGTCTCCAATCTTCTGGGGACCAACTCCTCTGACTTCATTACGCAGTTCTATCAGAGCTACTACAGCAGCTGGTCCGCCCCTCCCTCCTGGCTGGTCCCCCAGCTCAGGTATCCAGAGCAACTGCTCGGCACGCCCACTGTCCCCGGCCAGCTGGACTACGACTTCGTCTACCACGTGAGCGACCCGTTCGTCTTCAGGTCGGGCACCCAGTTCTACGAACGGGTTGGGAACAGCACCGTGCAGTATATCCCCTTTGCCGTCGGGGACGAGACGTACTTCGTCGGTATGCAGCTAGCCCAGTACCAGGGTATCGTCAGCAAGAACCTTGGGGCGCTCTACATAGCCTACGGTGGGGACAGACTGGGGCAGATCTACCTCTACCAGAACCCCTCGGCGTCGGCGCTAATCATCGGCCCCACGGCCGCAGAGAACGCTCTCGAAACCAACCAGCAGGTGAGAACGCAACTGACTTTACTCCCCACCTATAGGTTCGGTTCCTACCTGCTCTATTCCGTCGGAGGGCAGCTTGCCTATTTCGTAGCCGTATACATCAACCCCGGTGCCACCGGCGTAGTCACTAAACTGCCTTTCATGACGGCGGTCAACCCATCCACGGCTGTCGTTGGAGTGGGCCCCAACGCCACGGCGGCCTTTGAAGCCCTCGGAGAAAGCAGCTCCACGAACACGACGACGCTAACCAGAGACGCCGTGGTCCATCAGATTGACGCCTTGGTTGCTTCAAAGGGCTACAGCCTAGTCAACGCGACGTCCGTCAATCCCACGGTCTACGTGAACGTAGGCATCGTGTCTCTTAGTGCGACGGGGGCGAACGAGACAATAGTAGCTCAGGTTGTCAGCCTGCTCCAGACCTACGGACCCGGGAGTGTCGACCACACAGTCTACGCCTGGACTGACAACTCCGGTAACCTCGATTTCGGCTTGCTCAGCGTTCCTACCCAAGGAGTTACGTATCTGCACTACGTCACAATCACGTCGTAGCTAGTCGAATACTAGTGACTGGCGAGGAGGATGACGACCACGATGATTATCGCTATCAACGCGATTACGATCAGCCGCAGCGCTCCATTCCGCTCCAGAATCATGAAGGTCGCATTTATCTGTGCGAACGGACTTTTCGAGTTGAGCAGCTTCACCAGCTCTAGTGCCTCCTCGTAGACGAACTTCCCCCCGTTGACTGCGATGACGTTATCGCCCTTCAGCACGAAGGTGTGCCCCTTGACCGCCAGGGGCAGGTGTGACCTCCTGTTGACCCACTCACGAAACTGCTCTTCGCTCAAGGTTCTCCTATCATCTATGCCGTAGAAGCTTTTCTTTTCTCCTTTTTCCTTTGATTGCGGTCACGCTGGAAGCCTTCGGGCGGCCGGTTCTACCTGAGCGGCGCCTGCACTGCGCAGCAGGCTTAGTTTCAGCTTCTACCGGAGTTCGAGGGGTTCAACCGATTCCGTATCCTGCCTGTCATTCTACCCACCTTGTATTCCGCGTCATGAGGATTGTCGAGCCTGTGATCGACCCTCAATGCGATATAGATGCGTTTTGCCCCCATACTCAAAATCGCATTGTGTGCCCTTTCGAGAGTCGTAATCACCTTGCCTAGGTCATCAGTTTCGATTATCGTTGACATCGCGGTCGGTTGGATCTTCACACCCTTCACATCTGTCATCGCTTCGAAGGCTTTCTTGACAAAGTCTCCAACGCTCGTGCCTTCACCGACCGGAAAGATGGTCAGGTCTGCGATTATCACCGGCTTCTTGTTTGCCATTATGGATTACTGACTTAGTCCGCGTATATCTACCTACCCTGAGCGGACTTCCGTCTAATGCGAGCGCTCGAGCTCATGGTTGGTCTGGGCCAATCTATGCACCGCTCACGGGTTGACTTGGAGATTAAGCTCCGCTGAGCGGTGCCGGCTTCTCTTCCTCCTTCTTGACCATCTCATTGGCCTGCTCCACCTCGTGGATGTACCTCTTGCCGCGCAACAGCGAGGCCGCCGCTGCCACAAGCGAGAGAGCCGCTCCTATGTAGAAGGAGAGTTGCAGGGACGACATGAAGGCCGGAGCTATCGCGTTCGGAAAGAAGGTCGGACCTGTAAGATAGGTCTGCGTTGACGGCAGGATTAGTTTGAGAACGGTGGGGGACAGCGCGGACAGCATCGCCCCCATCGGGTTAGAGCCTAGGAAGGCAGCAAAGAGAGCGTTTGTAGGTGGAATCGAGTTGAGACTCGCCTGCGCAAGCTGTGGGACTCCGGCCGTCGTCAGCGCCTTCGTGAGGGCGCTCGGCAGACTGCTAGAGAGGCCCGTGATTATTACCGTGAAGAAGATGGCCAGGCTTACCGTCTGACCAGTGTTCTGCAGCGTTGCGCGCATCCCGGATGCCGCGCCTCTGTGTTCAGGAGGGACGGAGTTCATGATAGAGGCTATGTTTGGAGAGCCAAACATCCCTCCTCCAAGCCCCATGACGAATAGGATCACCGCAAACGGCAGATAGTCAAAGTCGTAAGGCAGGAATGAGAGAGCTATGAATGTCGCGGCGGTGATGAGCATCCCAAGAGTAGCGAAGAGCCTGGCTCCGTGCCTGTCCGACAAGTAACCGCTCAGCGGACCCATTACGACGAATCCGAGTGTCATGGGAAGCATGAAAACGCCAGCCCAGAAGGGAGTGACTGTGAAATTGTACCCGTGAAGAGGAAGCCATATCCCCTGAAGCAGGATGATGAGCATTATCATAACACCTCCTCGTCCTATTGAAGAGAGCAGCCCTGCAATATTCGCGGCACTGAACATACGAATTCTGAACAGGTCAAGGCGGAACATGGGATCCGCCACCCTGCTTTCTATGAACGGAAAGGATGCAAGAAGCGCAATGCCAGCTAACAGCGAGGCTATCACCCATGGATCGCCCCAACCCATCGGCGAAGTTCCCCAAGGAATCAGGCCGTAAGTCACTCCAACCAGGACGAGAGTCAAGCCACCCCCGAAAGCCGCGTTGCCCCAGACGTCCAGCTTCTGGTTCTTTCTTATCAGGCCAGTCTCTTTGAGTCTCGCGTATGACCAGATTGTGCCCAGAGCCCCGACGGGCACGCTCACGAGGAATATTAAGCGCCAGTTGAATACTACGAGGATTCCTCCGAGTACTAATCCAACGAGAGAGCCTGCGAGAGCGGCGACCATGTTGATCCCGAGTGCCATTCCTCTTTCACTTGTCGGAAACGCGTCGGTCAGTATCGCCGCACTGTTTGCGAAGAGGAAGGCGCCGCCCACGCCTTGGATTATTCTGAAGACGATGAGCTCGCTGGCTCCTAGGTCACCCGGGCTAGGCGTTATGGTACACAGTAATGATCCTATCGTGAAGATTGCGAAGCCCAGGTTGAACAATCTGACCCTCCCGACCATGTCCGAGATGCGTCCAAAGGTCACAAGGAGAGTCGAAGTTACTACGCTGTATCCAAAGAGGACCCAGAGAAGGTACTGAAAGGGCGGCAGAACAGAATTGCCATAGATGCCGCGGAAGATGGCCGGTAGCGAGATCATGACGATTGTACCGTCGATGGATGCCATCAGTGTTCCAATAGTAGTGTTTGAGAGAGCAATCCACTTGTATTGGACCATGGCTGAAGGTCGGCCCCAACCGTACACGTATAAGTCATTTTGAATCGCATGACTCTTTCAAGAAGCACTGGTCCGGTTAAAATCGACAGCCATTAAAGCGACCGAGTCGCTCAGTAAGGGGACCAATCCTTGCTGTCAACCCGTGGTTATGCTGCCAAAGGTCCCTCTCTTCCACTTGAGCCGTTCGACTTCGAGCGGCGCGAACCAGGGCCGCACGATGTGCTCGTGGACATCCAATACTGTGGCGTCTGTCACAGCGACATCCACCAAACGCGGAACGAGTGGGGGGGCTCGAACTACCCCATGGTCCCTGGCCATGAAATCGTCGGCACCGCTGCGGTGGTGGGCAACAAAGTGAGGAAGTTCAAGGTCGGGAGCGTGGTCGGGGTGGGCACTTTCGTCGATTCCTGTCGCAGATGCGGCCCATGCAGAGCAGGAGAAGAGCAGTATTGCGAGGACGGAGCCACTTTCACGTACAACTGCTACGAGCGCGATGGAAAGACACTGGCACAGGGTGGGTACTCGACCTACATCACGGTGGACGAGGCGTACGCGTTCAACATCCCGAGGGAGATCCCTCCCGAACGCGCGGCACCGTTGCTGTGCGCCGGCACCACGACCTACTCTCCTCTCCGCCATTTTGGAGTCAAGAGAGACAACCGGATAGCGGTGGTAGGGCTCGGCGGCCTCGGTCACATGGCAGTGAAACTTGCAAAGGCGCTGGGCGCAAACGTGACCGTGATGAGCCACTCGCCGAACAAGCATGAGGATGCAATGCGCCTCGGCGCAGACGATTTCATTGCCACGGGCGATTCCGAGGTGTTCAAGAAGAATGCGTCTCGCTTTGACTTCATCATAGACACGGTTTCGGCAAAGCACGACTTCAACGCGTACCTGAACCTGCTCCGCCTCGATGGGACGATGATACTTGTGGGGCTCCCAGACCCCGCGCCGCTCGCGCCGTCGGCCCTGGAGGGCCATCGCCGATGCCTGACAGGGTCGAACGTCGGTGGGACCCGGGACACGCAAGAGATGCTAGACTTCTGTGCCAAGCATCGCATCGCCGCGGACGTGGAAGTCATTCCGATTCAGCGAATCGAGGAGGCCTTCGACAGGACCGTCAGGAGCGACGTCCGCTACCGTTTCGTCATTGACATCGCGAGCCTCAAGAAGTCCTGAGGCAGTGACGAGGCGTCGGAGGGCTTGGGATGAAACTGAGTCGCAGGACGAGGGCTCACCCCTACAATGGTTCGCCTAGCATATTCAACGACTCCCTCCGGGTCCGAGAAGTGGTTCCGTCTCCAAGTCAACTCCTATAACCCAGAAGTCGCTATGAGGCTTCGGCGAGACGGAAGGTGTCCTGACCCTTGGTTGAAATCAAAGCGGTGCACGTGGTTCATGCAAACTGGTGCCCACATTGCTACCCGACGACTGTCGAACCCATGAAGAAGATCTCGGAGGAACTTGGGATACCGTTCTTCTCATATGACATCGACATTCCCGAGCAGGAAAAGAAGGCTGATGAACTCGTCCATGAATTCGGGGACTGGTCAGAGGACTACGTGATACCTCAAGTCTTCGTGGAGATGGATGACGGGGAGATGCGTCACGTTCTTACCGGAAACCCTGAAGGCGTGGAGTTGACAAGAAAGGCCGTCAGCAATCTGCTGAACGGTCCACTGTTTGCGAAGGCTGACAGGCATATCAAGCGATGAAACGCTGGCTGTTTCGCAGGTCCCTTAAAATCAGATTGCCCGTTTGTGGCTCTGTTCTCCTGAGCCTTTCCCCTTGATTCATTCTCAATAGTACCTAGCGGCAAGATATTCTGTCAGTTCCAGAAGGAGAGACCTCGCCCTACTCTCGGGAACCGAACCGAGAGAATCTTTGGCCTCTCTCGTATAGCGCAGTACCCTCTCGTGGGCATAATCCACGGAACCGTTCTTCTCGAGCAATCCCTTCAACCTTGATATCTCGCCGTCGCTGTATGGACCCGATCGATTTAGGAGGCTCAAGATGAAACTCCTGTCGTCACTCGAGCAATGGTTTGCGCAGTGGATTAGAACAATGCTCTTCTTTCCTCCCCTCAGGTCTGTGAAGACAGGTTTGCCCAGCGCCAGCTCATCTCCAATCAAGTCGAGTGTGTCGTCCTGGACTTGGTATGCCATGCCAAGAGCTTCGCCGAACCTGCTGGCCAACGATGACTGTTCGTCAGTAGCGCCGCCGACCATTGCTCCGCTCGCGCACGGCGCGCTCAGCAGAGTCGAAGTCTTCAGCCTGATCATTTCCTCGTAGTCCTGTTCCGTGCCCCCCCTTCCCCTAGCCATTTCAAGGTCGAGGAACTCTCCCCAGGTGGTCGCCCTGCACGCTTCACCGACGAGGTCGAAGACCCTTGCCAGCCTGCCGCTCTCCAGGTTGCCGTACTTTGCGACCATCCTGGGAACGTTGAACAGCAGAAGGTCTGATGCGAGTATCGCATCTGAGAGGCCGTACTTGGCTACTATGGATTCCGTTCCCCTCCTCATGTCCGAGTGATCTATGATGTCGTCCTGCACAAGAGCGCTTGCATGAGCCAGTTCATACGCGACCGCTAACGGAATCGCAGGTCTGTAGTCCCCAGAGAAAACTTCGCACCAAAGCAGCGCTAGGGTGGCTCTCACCCGCTTGCCGCTGCCAGATAGCGCGTCGGCCGCCGCGCTCTCAATCGTCGTCGAGTGAGGAGGAGGGTACAGCTCCTCGATCTGCGAATTCACGGCATCCAGGTATTCCTTCAACCATGGTATGCTCTCCTGCGCGGACATCCCAAACACGTGCCGCATGGTCACATAATACGTCTATTCCCTGTGATGAAGGCACATTGTGCCTTGGAGCCGACAGACGACGCCCAGTTCTGATTACGGCAACAGCAGACGTTCCAACGTCAGGGTTTCGCAAGTCACCATTCTTGGACTTGACACGTGAAATCGCCAAGTCCTATTGTCCAACCTGGTCGGGTCCGTATCCATGGCTACGCACCGCCAAAGGTTCATTGACGCCTACTCCGTTGGCTCGCCTTTTCCTCCTTGCAGAGAGGTTTAAGGCACTACCCCGTCGTGAGATGCTCGGTTGGTCGACCTAGGTTTCCTGTCGGTCGGCAAGAAAGAGCGGGCCATCTTCGACGGAATGCTGGAGCACCTCGCTATAGTCAACAGGACGGTAGACGCATTCGCGGCCAGCGTCGAGAAGGTCGGCAAGGGAGACACCGCTTCTGCCGAGGAACTGACAAGAAGCGTCTTCGAGGGCGAGACCGCGGCCGACACTATCCACCGCGAGCTGAGCCTCAAGGTCGCCCAGGGCGCCTTCTTCGGAGGAGTCCGAGAGGACATACTGAACCTCCTCGAGAAGATCGACGACATCGCCGACAGCGCCAAGGATGCCGCTCGTTTCCTCTCCTCAGACTCGAGGCTCGAGACTGACGCCAGAGTGATTCTGGGCTCAGAGAACATGAGGCTTTTCTTGGATGACCTGAAATCGTCGGTCGTGGCCTTGACGGACCTGGTCCGCGCTTTCTACAGAGGAAAGGTCGAGGTCCTCTCCAAGGTCCACAGCGTGGAGGAGTTTGAAGAATGGGCCGACTCTCGTAAGGACACCCTCCTGAAGCAGCTCTTCGCAAACAGTCAGGGGATGGATCCCGTCACCGTCATTCAGCTCCGGGACTTCATATTCGTGGCTGACGACATAGCGGACAACGCGGAAGACGCGGGAGATGTAATCATTATCTTGGTAGCCAAGGGGTATGGATAGCCTCCTGCTCGGCCTCGCCGCGACGCTCGCCTTCCTCTTCGGTTGGAACAACAGCTCCTTCCTCATCGGCAACATCAGAGGTTCCGGGACCCTATCCTACAGGGTCGCGGTCGTGGTGTCCATCATCGGTCTGTTCCTGGGCGTCCTGCTGGAAGGCTCCAAGATGGCCACCAGTCTCGCCGGGTCTCTCGCCCCGTCAACCACTGGAACTGTCCTGCTCGCCACCCTCCTGGTATCGGTCCTCTTCACGCTCGCGCTGACACTCCTGAGTCTACCTGTCTCCTTCAGCGTCGTCATGGTGGGAGCGTTCCTCGGAGCGACGCTATCGTCTTACATCCAGGTCAACATCATTCGGTCAGAGGAGGTGATTGCGTTCTGGTTCCTGGCCCCAGTCGCGACGGCGGTGATGACATTCGCTATCTACTCGTCTGTTACCAGACTGGTGACGCGCTTCTCCCTCCTGACCGTCGACTCGCTCAACAAGACAGGGACAGTAGTCAGCGCTCTGCTGGTCTCGTACACCTTGGGGGCAAACAACATCGGCATGATCTTCGGGAGCGCCCAGACCGGAGTTCTCGAGGGGACCTCGGAGTTGGAGGTCTTGCTCCTCTTGGCTGTCCTCGCGGCCATCGGACTTGTCGCTCTTGGGAGGGGAGGCGTCAGCGGGACGATAGGCGACAAGATGCTCACCCTCAGCCCGCAGGGCGTCTTCTCTGCGTTTCTGGCGAGCTCCGCCGTGGTCTGGATCGGCACTCAGCGCGCATTCCCGATCTCGATCAGCCAGTGTCTCCTTGGAGGAATGCTCGGGGCTGCCTACACAAGGAGCATGACCGTTCTCAACAGGCGGCTCGCGCTGGAGACGGTCTCTCTCTGGGTAGTAGTGCCCCTGCTCTCTTTCGGGCTGGGATATCTTCTGCTGCGCTAGGTCTGGGCGCGATGGACTCCACACACGAGGAAGCGACTTACTGTCCAGAGAAGATGACCCTTACTGGGAAGTGGTGCGCCATAGCTCAACTGAGGCCGACCATCGCCGCGCTGGAATCCCACAGCCTCTCGGCCAAAGTCTTGGATCAGGACGAGGTCAGACGTAGTCGAACATAGGCTTCCTGTCAGGCGACTTCGGATACTCCGGATACTTGAGCTCGGCCTTCCAGTCAGCGAGCATCCAGCCCTTGAAGAGGGTCTTCTGGTCGTCGGTCGCGTCCTTGACGGGATGGATCCTGTACTCGAAGGCAGGCCTCTTTCCGACCTGTCCGTTCAGTTCCATAAGCTTCCCGTTCCTCGCGATGGTAAGGTTCAGGCTCCTACCGGGCTTCATCGTCCCAATGTAAAACGAGAGCTTGTCCGAGCCCATCCTGTATCCTCCCACTGCCAAGATTTCGTCCTTGACGGCAAGCCCCATGGCCTCGGCAGGAGAGCCGGCGAGCTGCATCGTGACCGTAGTCTTGCCGCCCTCGGGGTTCAGCTTCACGCCCAGGAAGCCCTTCTCCTCCGCATGCTCTTCTTTGACAGTCAGTCTTAGGCCGACGTGTCCCAGATACAGGTCGTAGTCGATGTCCCGCCTTCCCCGCACCCTGGCGTTGAACACCTCCTCTGCGTCGTGACCGCCCAGCTCGACACAGGCCGCCTCGAACTCCTTGTCGGTGTAACCTCGATTCTCCTTCAGAAAGACGCCGCGATAGAGCTTCCTCATCACGTCGTCGAGGCTCTTGCCGCCCCGGCTCGTGTCTCGTATCACCATGTCCAGCATCCAACCTATGACTGTGCCCTGAGTGTAGTAGGAAGAAGTGACGTTGGGCGAGTTCTCGTCCTGCTTGTAGAACTTCGTCCACGTGTCGAAGCTCGCCTCCTCGGCGCTCTGGCTTCCGCTGCCCGGCAGGGACTTCATGACATTGACACTGGAGACGAGGGCATCGAGATACTCCTCCGCCGAGTAGAGGCCCGACCGTCTCAGGATTAGGTCGTCGTAGTAGCTCGTGATGCCTTCCGCTATCCACAGGGACTTCGTGTAGGTCTCCGCAGTGTAATCGAAGGGCCCCAGCCCAACAGGCCTCAACCTCTTGACGTTCCAGGCATGGAAGAACTCGTGCGAGAAGAGTCCCATGGATCGGTTGTACTCCTCCTTGGGGATCATCCTCAGGCGGGGCGAGAAGCACATCGTGCTATTCAGGTGCTCCAGCCCTCCTCCGGTCGTGTCCGTGAAGTTGACCAAGAAGACGTACCGGTCGTACGGCACCTGGCCAAAGATCGGCGTGGTCTGCTCCACGATCCCCTTGATGTCGCCGACGAGCTTCCCGAAGTCAATCGGCGCTTCTCCGAAAATGGAGACGTCGTACCTGGCACCTCCAATGTCGAACGGGCGCACCTCTTGGTTCCCGACCTCGAGCGGTGAATCGACGAGCACGTCGTAGTCCGGCGCCG
Organism: uncultured archaeon; assembly: GCA_963796355.1. Taxonomy (GTDB): domain Archaea; phylum Thermoproteota; class Nitrososphaeria; order Nitrososphaerales; family Gagatemarchaeaceae; genus UBA183. The sequence goes on along the minus strand of CAWCLD010000001.1, from coordinate 155,997 downwards.
CAAACTCCCATTCCGAGACCTGCTGGAGCCCGGTCGAGACCACCTTCCATTCAGGCCGGGGAACCAACACGAGCCTCACTGGCATCTCCAGCATACCTTCAGGATAGAGGAACACGCTGGCCCCGTTAATCAGTGCGTGCAAATTGTCGATGTAGCTGGTGTTGACCGTGTAGGAGAAAGCGTAGACCGGATACTCGACGCGAATCTTCTCGGAGCCCTGAAGTGCGACCGACCAGAGGCTCTTTTCGAGCTTCGTCACCGTGAGTTCCCTGCGGCTCCCTGCATCGAAGGCCTTCACTTCCGTGACGTGGCGTGCGAAGTCTTCGACCGCGTAGTGCCCCGGTGTCCAGACAGGCATCGCCAGCCGGAGCTCGCCGGCGCGTCCGCCGGCCGGGATTGGAATTTCAACCGCGACGTCAAAATAGTGCGCGTTCGCTCGGAGCATCGAAACCGTGTATCGGATGAAGTCCTGAGGCAAGGCTGGCCCGTGCCCTCGCGGTCGAGACTTAAGCTTTGGCGGGAAGCATTCGGGGCGAGATCATCACGGGCTCACGGTCTGGACGTCCCGTGTTCCACACACTTCACCGCGACAATCAGGCTTTCGGGCAACGTCCCATACTGGAAACTAGCGATGTCCCAGCACCGGATGAGGCTTGTAGGGCTCTTCAAGCCTTTCTACTTGGTCCTGCGTCAGTTTCATATCGACGGCTTCCACCAGTTCCTCCAACTGTCTGATGCGCGTCGGACCGACTATTGGGGCCTTGACGTCCTTCTTACCGAGGAGCCAAGCCAAGGCAATCTGCGCCGGTTCGGCTCCCTGCTCCTTCGCGACCTCTAACAACCTTTCCAAGACATCGAAGTCTTCGGGCCTGAAGAACCTCTCCCGGATTATGCTATCCTTCCGGTACCTCAGGCTCGTCGGTTTCCTGTTTCTCCTGTACTTCCCCGTGAGGAACCCCCTGGCCAGCGGACTCCAGGGCATCACGGCTATTCCTTCCTCTCTGCACAGAGGGATCATCTCCCTCTCCTCTTCCCTGTAGGCTAGGTTGTAGTGGTTCTGCATCGTCTCGAACCTGACCAGTTGCAGTCTGTCGCTGGTGCAGAGCGTTTTCGCGAGCTGCCACGCCCACATGCTCGAAGCCCCGATGTGGTCGACCACCTTCTTCTTTCTCACGGCCTCCGTGAGTGTTCGAAGCACCTCTTCAATGGGCGTCTCGTAATCCCAGCGGTGGATCTGGTACAGGTCTATGCGGTCTGTCCTGAGGTGCTGCAGCGACTTCGTGAGGTTGTGGAGGATGTGCCTTCTGCCCAGCCCGCGCTCTCCAGGCCCCAAGCCCGTGGGAAGGCCGACCTTCGTGGCTATCACTATGTCGTTCCTTCTCCCCTCGAGCGCTCTCCCGAGAATCTCCTCGGACCTTCCGCTGGAATAGACATCGGCAGTGTCAAAGAAGTTGATGCCGAGATCGGTCGCCCTGTCGATGACCTTCTTCGAGTCTTCGTAGTCGAGGGACCATTCGTATCCTTTCGATGTCGGTCCCCCGAAACTCATGCAGCCTATGCACAACCTTGAGACTTTCAGACCGGTCGTCCCGAGCACGACATGCTTCATACTTGGACGGAGATCGCAGCTTTCGGTTAAACCTTCCAGAGAGCAATTTGATAAACTGAGTCTGTTTATTAGTGGCTCTCGGCCTGTGATCTAGGCGGCGGAAATCAATGCAACTAACCAAAGAGACAATCAAACTCATTGAAGGGAAGAACTTCGGCTACCTAGCGACAGTGATGAAGGACGGCTCGCCGCAGGTCACTCCCGTATGGGTTGACCACGAAGGAAGGGACTACATTCTCGTGAACACTGCGCTGGGGAGAGTGAAGCAGAAGAACACCAAGAGGAAGCCTAAGGTCGCCATCTCCATAGCGGACGCATCGAACCAGTACGAGAAAGTGAACGTAAGAGGGGTAGTGACCGAGCAGACGACGAAAGGGGCTGATGAACACATCGACAAGCTGGCCAAGAAGTATCTTGGAAAGGAAAAGTATCCCTATCGATCTCCCGACGAAAAGAGAGTAATTCTCAAGATAAGACCAGAACACCTTTCGAGATGATCTCGGTCAACACAATTGCCATCTCGACCAGGCAGCGGATTGGAGATCTGCTTCGGTAACTCCGTCTAGGTCTGCAGCGCCGGGCGATTCTAGAAAGCTCAGAGGCGTCTATCCAGCCGTCAAGGGAAGATGTGACTGGGTCCCTCTTGACGACCCTCTGTACAAGACCTACCACGACTCGGAGTGGGGGGTTCCGCTTCACGACGACCGGAAGCTCTTCGAGCTTCTCGTCCTTGAGGGGATGCAGGCGGGTCTAAGCTGGGGCACCATCCTGAGGAAGCGCGAGAACTTCAGGAAGGCCTTCGACGGCTTCGACTCAAGGAGGATGGCGCTGTACGGCGAGAGAAAGACGAGGAGCCTCCTTGCCGACGCTGGTATCGTGCGGAACCGGCTCAAGATCAGGTCAGCGGTCACCAACGCGAGAGCCTTCCTCGCCGTCCAGAAGGAGTTCGGGAGCTTCGACTCATACATATGGAGCTTCATGGGGAACAGCCCCAGAATCAACAGGTGGCGGACCCTGAAGGAGATTCCGGCTGCAACGGAGGAATCCAAGAGAATCAGCGCGGACCTCCTCAGACGCGGTTTCAGGTTGGTTGGCCCAACAATCTGCTACTCGCACATGCAGGCGACCGGGATGGTCAACGACCACCTCGTCCACTGTTTTCGGCACCGCGAACTGGGCGGCTAGGGCTACCTGAACGCAGTAGGAGCTCTTGGCAACGCCCTCCTCCTGAACCAACCAAGACTAATCTACGCCGACCTCAGAGTCGAATAGGTTGCCCCATCTCGACGTCGGAACACGCCGGATCGAGTACTCGGTCGTCAGGGGGGCGAGCGGGCGGTACACCTACTTCAGGTTCAGGCCCGACATGACCCTCGAAGTCTCCGTGCCACGCGGGAGAAGGGTTGACGTCGAAGCGATGATCAAGGAGAGGCTCTCGTGGATAGACCATGAATACGCACTGACGGCGAACGCCAAGAGGATCCTGGGCTCAGACCGGGTGATGTTCGGGGGCCAGTACCTGCGGATCGTCTACATCGAAGACGCGAAGGAGGGGCTGGTGCTGAGCCCTACGGCTGACGAAGTGGTAGTCAGGGCCAGCGACAGACGAAGGATTAGAGAACTGGTCAGGCGCTGGTTCCTGAAGGAGACCTCTGCCTACGTGGTCAAGAAGGTCCGCGAATCCTCTCCCTTGCTAGGGGTCAGGCCCAGCCGCGTCGACGTCAGGGAAATCAGCAAGTGGGGGTACTGCACGCGTGGAAGCAGGATCTCCTTCAGCTGGCAGCTCATCGCACTACCGGAGAGGCTGAGGGAGTACGTGGTCTTCCATGAACTCACGCACCTCGTCGAGTTCAACCACTCTCCCAAGTTCAAGAAGAGGCTCGCGTCCGTCTGCCCCGACTTCAGGAAGAGGGAAAGAGAGCTCGCTCAGGTCGTGCCGTACGACCGCATGGCTCTCGAATAGTATCAGCCCAAATCGTTCACGAGCGAATTCCGCAGGCCCTCAACCCAAGACCGGTCCACCGATGGATTTTATTCTAAGTCCTGCAGGGTGCGTGGCAATGAACCCCCAAATGCTCGCTCTGGGCGCGAAGGCCCCAGATTTCGACCTGCCCGGCGTGGACGGGAAGACGCACACGCTCGCGTCCTACTCCGATAAGCCCGTCTTGGTCGTGATCTTCTCATGCAACCACTGTCCGTACGTCAAGGACTACGAAGACAGGATGGTGGGCATCCAGCGGGACTACGCCTCCAGGGGCGTACAGCTCGTGGCGATCAACTCCAACGACGAGAAGTCCTTTCCTGAAGACAGCCTTGCCCAGATGGTCGTCAGGGCGAAGGAGAAAGGCTTCGACTTCCCCTACCTGAGGGACCGGGACCAGACTGCCGTGGAGCACTACGGGGCCGCCTGCACGCCCCACGTCTTCGTGTTCGACGGCAAGAGGGACCTGAGGTACAGGGGCAGGATCGACGACTCCCGCGATCCCCTGCACGTGAAGTCGCCCGACCTGCGCAACGTGCTCGACGATCTGACCGCCGGAAGAGAGGTCAGGGTCCCGGACACCAAGCCGTTCGGGTGCAGCATCAAGTGGAGGGCATAGCCCTATCCCGCCCCGGTTCTCTCGGATCGTTTGAGCGGCCCTAGTCTATGCTAGGAACTTCGTCTCGTAGTACCTGATCAGCCTTTCCGGGTTGTAGGCCTCGCCGAAGAGCCTCATCTGGAGCTCCTTCGGAGAGTAGACCGCGCCCCACCTGTGGATCTTGACCTGCAGCCACTTCCTCAGCTGCATCAGGTCCTTCTCCCCAACCGATTTCCGGACCAGCTCGCCGTCTCCCATCTTGTGCCAGATCATGCCCAGGATCACGTTGCCCAGAGAGTACGTCGGGAAGTAGCCCAACGAGCCTTGGCTCCAGTGGATGTCCTGCAGGACCCCCTCCGCGTCGTTCCTCGGCCTCACCCCAAGGTAGTCCTCGAACGTGTCGTTCCAGACCTCCGGCAGCTCGGACACCGAAAGATCCCCATTGAGCATCTTCTTCTCGAGATCGTACCTGAGCGCGATGTGGAGATTGTAGGTCAGCTCGTCAGCGTCGACCCTTATCATGCTCCTTCTGATGGTGTTGAAGTAGAGGTAGAGTTGTTCAGGGCTGTAGCGCGAGACGAACGGGAGGCTCTTCTTCAAGAGCGGGTTGACGAGCTTGGCAAATCCCCTGCTCCTTCCCACGACGTTCTCCCAGAACCTGGACTGCGATTCGTGAAATCCCAGTGATGCTCCCTTGGCCACCGGCGTGTACCTGAGCTTGTTGTCGAGCTGAAGATCGTACAGCGCGTGGCCGGATTCATGGATGGTTGAGAAGAGCGTCGACTTGAAGTCGATTCCCTCGTACCTTGTGGTGATCCTCACGTCGTCGGGCGCTATCCCGGTGGTGAACGGGTGCGTGGATACGTCCATCCTGAACCTATCCATCGGCATCTTCAGCATACGGAGAATCCCCTCGTTCACGCGGATCATCGCGTCGGTGTCGTACTTGACGGACTCGAGCAGATGTTTAGGAGGATAGACCCCCACGGCCGTGACCTTCTCGAAGATCTTCTTGGTGCCGGGCACGAGCTGCGAGAAGACCGCGTCGGCGTCACGTATCGTGAACCCCTCCTCGTAGAGGTCTAGCAATGCATTGTATGGGTGCTTCGTATATCCTAGGCAGTCAGCGATTTTCCTGGTCAATTCCAGAATCTTCTCGAGTTGAGGTTCGAACGGCTTGAACTTGGAGTCCTTGCGCGCCTTCCGCCAGACGACGGTCGCCTCGGTCGTAATCCTTGCCTGTTCCTCCACCAGCTCTGGCGGAATTTTTGTGAAGTAGTCCAGGTCTCTCCTCAGGACCCTGACAATTCCCTTCTCCTCATCGTCGAGGTCGTGCAGCTTCTCGGCCTTGCCTACGAGGCCGCCGAGGTCGACCGTGGCCTTCTGGACCATCATGGCCATTTGGCCCGACGCTGCTCCCCTTGCGCCCGCGCCACTCTCGGGCATGTGCGTCTCCATGTCCCATTTGAGGACCGCCATCGAATGTTTGAGGGCCCAGACGACCTTGTACTTCTCGAGAATCTCGCCAATCACTGGACTTCTTGCCAAGACGAATCGCATCCGTTGTCGGGGTCGGCTTTTACATTTTGCGAGAAAGGGACCCCGTCTTCCTTTTCCCAGCTTAAATATCGTGAGACCGCTTCGACGAGCCATGCGCGCTGAAATCTTTGAAGGTTCGGACAAACTCGGCGAAGTCTCCCTCAACGAGAAGACCTTCTCCACAGGCTCCCGCGGATACTACGCCTCATCCAAGCTGGAGGTCAAGGGGAAGAGGTACCAAGTCAACTTCCAGCTGGTTGAGATAGGGAGCAAGCCTGCGCCCAGATAGCCACACGTAGGTCCTTAGTCACGAATTTCGGCTGCCCTGACAGAGCATACGTACTCCCGATCATTCAGCGTTGGGAGAGCCTGGTTTGATATCAAAACAGGGAAGGAACCTCTCGCTGGCCATCGTCGGCGGGCTGGTCTTTGGTCTTGTCGCATGGGAAGTGAGCATCGACGGGACTCCGCTGATCTACTACTTCATCCAGGAAAACTGGCGTGTCTACGCCGGCCTATACTGGCAGCTGCTCACCTCTCTCTTCGTCGTTGTCCCGACTTCCCTGGGAGTCGTGGACGTCCTGTTCAACGCAATGGCTGTCGTCTGGCTAGACGGGCTGCTGTCACACGAGTTTCGCGAAGTAGAATACTACGCCGTGTTCGTCCTTTCCGGGCTGGCTGGGAACGTAGTCAGTCTCCTCAACGGTCCGAATGCGGCAAGCTTCGGCGCCTCCGGGGGAATCTTCGGACTGCTGGCCGGGGCCGTCGCCCAAGACTTCGCAGTCGAACGGCGGGTCGACTACAACCTGCTCGTCTGGTTCCTTGCTGTCTTCCTCTTCAGCAGCTTCGCCCTCTCCTACGTCGATTGGTGGGCACATCTCGGCGGGGCGGCCTCTGGCCTTGTCGCCGGGTATCTGCTGGGGACAAGGCGGGGGAGCGAACTCCTTTAGCCCCACGGGGCCGCCGCGGCGGTGCGATTCTGGAATCCGCAAATCTGGTTTGCCCGGTTTCATTCCCAAAGTGCCTCCTTCTGTCGAATGCCAGCAGGTTCCGGACACCTCGACCTCTCGTCACCTCAACCTTATATCGATAGGATTCTGGAAACAGATTGACGGAATCAAGTTGCCTGCTCTCACCTTCGCCGAGATCAAGTCTAGGGTCGCCGCGCATCTCAAGATTGCCGTGGACGCCGATGATTTCGACATAAAATCAGCGAAGTTGGAGGAGCTGCAGGGGTTCTGGAAAATCGACGTCGAGTTCAAGAAACCGAAAGCCATGTTCTCGGAGACAGCTCTGTTGATAATCGACGCGAGAACCGGCGAAGTGAAAGAGTTCCGAAGGGGATACTAGCCTCCGACTCTCCGTCAGGGTGACTGATGCCTCAGCGCCGTCTCATCAGGTCTGCGATTATGTGGTCGAGGCGCTCAACTTCAGCGTTGAACCTCTCCATCTCGGTCTGGTCCGCGGCGATGCTCTGCCTGTGGATCTCGACGTTCCTCTGTAGCGAATTGATCGTGCGGTTCATGATGTCCATGCTGTTCTGCAGATCGCTCATCCTTTTGTCCATCTCGGACTTCTGTCTCTGGAGGTCACCCAGCTTGTTCTGGCTCGACGCAAGCTCCTTCCGGAGGTCCGCGGCCTCGGCCTCCTGCTTCTTGATCTTGTCGTAGTACTGCTTCGCCCTCTCCTCCGTCTGCCTCTTCTTCTCTCGGACGCTGCTTAACTCGTCGCTCACGAACGCCGTCATATCAGATAGTTATTTAATTCTGACACGAATGCCTCATCCGAAATTATTCGGTCAGGTCTCTGGATATCTGTCAGAACGACTGCATCGGCGATCTCTCAATCGATAGACATCTACGAAACGCTCGCGAGAGCTCACGCAGTCGGGTCTATCATCCTGAAGTCTGGTCAGAATCCCGGGCCGCCGCCCGCTCACTTCTCTTGCTTCTGCTTCGCGAACTTCCTTCGGTTAATCAGGCTGACTACCGCGTACAGCACCACCAGGACTGCTATGAACTCTGTCGAGTTGAAGGCTCCGAGGAAGGTCAGAGCCAGCACAACTGCGACGATGACTGGTATTGCGACCAAGAGTGCGATTCTCGAATTCACGGTGGCCTCGCTTCGAATCGGCTACATAAGGAATCGCCGGGCGCCTTCTTGGACAGGGTCGGCGCAGACTATTAATGTCGGTCTCCCGACCGGCGCCCATGAACTACCGCAGGCTCGGCAGCGCGGGGATGAAGGTGAGCGAGCTTTCGTTGGGTGCTTGGGTCACCTACGGAGGTCAGGTCGGGGAGGAAATGGCGACGAAGTGCATGTCTGCCGCCTACGACTTGGGGGTCAATTTCTACGACAACGCCGAGGCCTACGCCGACGGCAACGCAGAGACCGTCATGGGTAACGTGATCAAGAAGCTCGGATGGCGACGCGAAAGCATCGTCGTCTCAAGCAAGGTCTTCTGGGGTGGCAGGGGACCCAACGACAAGGGCCTCTCCCGCAAACACGTTTACGAGGCCTGTCGCAATTCGATGAAGCGCCTCCAGCTCGACTATCTGGACCTCTTCTTCTGCCACAGGCCCGACCCGAATACCCCGATTGAGGAGACCGTCAGGGCGATGGACGACCTCATCCATCAGGGCAAGATCCTCTACTGGGGGACGTCAGAGTGGAGCGCTGTGGACATCATGCGGGCGAACGGCCTCGCCCGCGAACTGGGCCTCACCCCTCCACAGATGGAACAACCCCAGTACAACATGATTCATCGGGACAGGGTCGAGAAGGAGTACCTTCCCCTCTACCAGGACATAGGGCTCGGCACGACCACCTGGAGCCCACTGGCTTCGGGCCTGCTCACCGGGAAATACAACGCCGGCATCCCGCCGGACTCGAGGGCGACCCTAGCCGGCTACGGCTGGCTGAAGGAGCATGTGATTACGCCGCAGAACATCGTCAAGGTTCAGCAGCTCGAACCGATTGCGAAGGAGCTCGGCTGCACAATGGCGCAGTTGGCCTTGGCGTGGGCACGCAAGAACGAGAACGTGAGCACTGTAATCACCGGCGCGACATCTCCGGAGCAGGTGAAGGAGAACATGGCCTCACTCGAATTCGTGTCGGCGCTGGACACCGACGTCATGAAGAGGATCGACGGCGTCCTTATGAACAAACCCGACTTCAGCCCCAGCGACTGAGAAGGGCTGAACGGGTCACGAGGACCTTCCTTCTTTACCTCGTTTCTTGAAAGAGAGATTAACCTGTAGTCCCCGCCCGCACCTATGGACACCACCGAAGCCGTCCGGACCAAACTCGACGTAAGGGAATTCACCTCGAAGCCTGTTCCTGCTGAAGTCAAACTGGCAGTCCTTGAGGCAGCGAGACTCACCCAGAGCGGGACAAACTCTCAGCACTGGCGTTTCATCTTCGTCCAGAAGCCCGAGAACCTCAGGACGATGGCGAGCGACAGCCTGTCGGGCAAGTGGGTCGCCGGTGCCAACTTCGCCGTAATCGTCTGCACCGACCCGACCAAGGGCTACCACATGATAGACGCCGGGAGAGCCGTCCAGGACATGCAGCTCACGGCTTGGGACCATGGCGTCGCCTCCGGAGTCTTCACTGGAATCAGAGAGGCGGAGTTCAAGAGGGATTTCGGGGTGCCAGAGGACCTCAGCGCCACCATCGTGGCGGGGTTCGGGTATCCTCGGAAGAAACTCCGCGGCAGGAAGAGCAGGAGGCCGCTGTCCGAAGTGGCGTTCCTTGAGAGATACGGGAACAAGCTAGACGCCCTCAGGAAATGACATTCAACCAGGTGCTGGGCAGGTTCGAGGAGGTCTTCAGGCGTACCGCTGTTGTCTCAGCCAAGAGTGTATGGCGAGAGACGCGACCGCTTCCATGGTCGTGTTCCGTTCCTCTGCCGCCCTTCTCAGGCCATCGACCACGCGCGGGTCGAGCAAGATCTCCAGCTTGACCGCATGAAGGTACGCGACCTCATTCTTGATGTCCTCGACCGGCCGCTGGGGCGCCATAACGAAGTGGCTGACCACGTTCTCCGCCTCGGGCCCAGGAAGGGGAGCTATCGTTTCAGCCAGCTCCTTCATCTTCGAGACGCGCTCCCTGCGCGGGAGCTCCTGGACGGTGGGCGCCTCTTCCGCCCTGTGCAGGAACGTGGCGTGCCTGACCGGAAGGACGCCCTCCCTTCTCTCCGCCGGCAGGGGTGCCTGTTTGACGGAAATCCCGGGTCCCGATTCCCTCCTGATGTTGCGGACCGCTTCGACCGCGTTGATCCTGTCGTCGACATATCTCCGTGACTTGCCTATCGCCTTCGCGAGCTGTTCGACCGTCCCGTAGGCTCGCGGGTTCACCTTCCTCAGCGCTACGATCGCGTCGTACTCCTCCTCCGGCTCGATGTCCCTCCTCTGGATGTTCTCCACCAGAGAGACGATGATCGCTTCTTCGTCGGTCATGGACCTGACGACTGCAGGGATCCTCTTCATGCCGGCTATCTTTGCCGCTTCGAACCTCCTAGACCCGACGACCAGCTCGTATCGACCGCCAACAGGCCTTGCCAGCACCGGCTCCAGTATCCCCTTCTCCTTCACAGAGTCCACGAGGTCCCCGACGTCTCCCGGGCTCTTCCTGACGTTGGTCTTCCCGATGAAGAGCTTTGACAACTCGACCTGCATAACCGTGCCGAACTGCTCCTTCCAGCTTTCCTGGGCAGTGGGAAACCTAGCCAAATCGGATTTGCCTGTTCCTCGCGCAGGCTCTTAAAACTATCCGGGGGCCGTCCGGGGTTCCTGTTACCTCCAAGTGCGACAGCTAGGCGGCCGAGCCCGTGCCCCCAGCGCGGCCCGTGCAGGTATTCGCTAGTCCAGTTTGATCTTGCTTCTGTACGCGTCGATATCCAGGAACCCGTGGCCGCTGATGTTGACGAGGATGCACTTCTCCTCTCCTTTCGCCTCTGCCTTCTTCGCCTCGTCGATGGCGGCCCTGACCGCATGCGCCGATTCACCGGCGATCAACCATCCTTCCGTCTCTAGGAACTGCTTCGCGGCCTCGAAGACGAGCAGTTCGTCGCTCGGATAGGCGACGGCCCTGACGTAGCCTTTGTTCTTGAGCGCACTGACAATTGGACCAGCCGCGTGGTACCTCAGGCCGTCCGACTTTATCGGGGTCATCGATGTCTCGTGGCCGAGGGTGTACATCATCAACAACGGGGTGTGCCCCGCCGTGTCGCCGAAGTCGTACTTGTACTCCCCCTTCACCAGGTTTGGTGCCGCCTCAGACTGCGCGGCAAGGAACTCGCACTTCCTCTTCTTCCTGAGCACCTCCCCAAGGAACGGCAAGGCGATTCCGCTGAAGTTGGACCCTCCGCCTAGGCAACCGATTACCAGGTCAGGTGAATCGTCGACGGACTCGAACTGCTTGATTGACTCTAGGCCGATAATCGACTGGTGAATCATCACGTGGTTCAGGACGGAGCCCAGACAGTAGACCCGGTCTGCGCCCAGGTCTGTATATTCAAGCCCCTCCGAGACCGCAATCCCGAGCGAGCCCGGATGCTTCGTGTCCTGCGCCAGCAGGCTCCTCCCGAAAGCCGTCTGGTCGCTGGGCGACGGGTACACTTTAGCCCCGTACATCTGCATGAGTATCCTCCTTTCCGTCTTCCAGTCGTACACCGCCCTGACCCAGAACACGACAGTCCGGAGCCCGAACATCGACGCCGCATAAGAGAGGGCCGTCCCCCACTGACCAGCCCCGGTCTCGGTGACGAGGGTCTTCTTGCCCTCCTTCATCGCATAATACGCCTGAGGGATTGCGGTGTTGACTTTGTGGGAGCCTGTCGGGCTCAGGTCCTCCCTCTTGTAATAGATTCTGACCTTCTTCAGACCGAGCTTCTGCTCGAGGCGCTTCGCGCGATACAGAGGCCGCGGCCTGCCCGCATGGATGTACAGTTCTCTGACCTCGTCAGGTATGTCAATCCAGTTCGATGTCGACATCTCCTGCTTCAGGCACTCGCCGACCATCCGCCTCTTCAGCGCCTCCATCCTCGACTCCCCGTCACCAGGCTCCTTTGGCGGGGGAAGCCCTCCCGGGATGTCAGGCACGATGTTGTACCACTTCCTCGGAATCTCGTCGGGCGGCAGGATAATCTGGTCGGGCTTCATGACTGAGGCACGTTCACAATCGCACATTAATCTATTGGTGTGCGTCTCCTCGCAAGTGGTGCCGCTGTGTGATGGCCTAAGCACATCTCAAGCGCGGTTGAGGAAACACGATGCTACCAACAACCGAATCGAAAGGCTCAACGGAACGGTGAGAGAACGCGTAAAGGTTCAACGTGGCTGGAAAAACATGAAGATCCCACTCGCGGAAGGCCAACGCATCCACTATAACTTCGTGAAGCCACACATGGCGTTAGAAGGCCAGACACCCGCAGAGAGAGCGGGAATCGGAATCGAAGGGAAGGACAAATGGTTAAGTCTGCTCAAGGCTTCCCTTGTCGCGAAAGAGAAACAATCGAATTGAGCAGTTCCAGAATCAGGCTTGCCTCTGCTGTTGGAGTTGTTCTCGGAATCATGATTCTGGTTGTTGGGCTCTTGGGGGGCAATCTTTGGCCGTCTTCCGTGTGCCCTTCCTCGAAGTTTGAATCCATCCCGCCCACTACCTGCCAACCTTTTCCATATTGGGCGATAGTCGTAGTCGGGTTTGCAATCATCGTTGCCTCGTTGGTGGCGATGGCGTATTCATTCCTCAACCGCACCGGTTCTGGTGCGTCGTCGGGAGAAAGGCACTAGGCGGAATAGACTATCCCCTGATACGCTACCTCTTGTTGCTCATGGCGCTACTCCGCCACAGTAGGTGACTGAGCCATAAGGCAGGGAGGTTTCATTGCGTCCCGTTATCTTCAGGATTAGAGAGGAACCGGAACCGTCCAATTTCTGCGCACTGGCGCACAGTTCAAGGCCATAGTTACCCGGCCCGCTTAGTGTTATGTTCTTGGAATAGAATCCAGTTCCGCTGTAGCTTCCGGTGACGTTTGTAGGAATAGCTTTACCATATCCGAACGAACTGAGATATCCCTGGTAACTCAGCCTCCAAGGACCGCTGTAGTTCACCGACAAAGTGAAGGGATAGCTATAGTCACCGGGGCAGTTTCCGACGGGTGGATATCCTGAACATGAAGTAGTTGTAGCAACCTTGGTTGGCTGAGATGCAAGCGAAATGATGCCTACTGCCACAACCACAATGATTGCAATCAAGACGATGGATGCTGTTCCGATTGCTGTGCGCCCTGTTAACATATTGTGCCTGTATTTGGTGAAGTGATTCTTGGGCTATAATCGTTTCTTGTTCAGCGTGGCTTGCTTGATTAGCCCCTTCCACCTGATTCCAAAGCCTTGAGCAATCCTAACCGCCACCCCAAGTGAAGCACTCGACCTCACCACCCCGAAGACGAAGCAGAACCTTCTGGGCGGCTCGAAACCTTATTTGTAGGGATTGCCCAAATGTCTTCGTGAACGATCAGGAGAGGGCAGCCCTGAAAGAGAAGCTCAAGAGTCAGCTCACGCCCGAGCAGTACGACGTCTGCTTCGTAGGGGGCACCGAGAGAGCCTTCACCGGCAAGTACTGGAGCTCTCACGACAAGGGGACGTACCACTGTGCGGTCTGCGGCGCGGAACTCTTCGACTCCGGCACAAAGTTCGACTCGGGGACGGGGTGGCCCAGCTTCTACCAGCCCACGTCCAAGGACAAGGTGAAGGAAGAATCAGACTACAGCTTCGGCATGAAGAGGACCGAAGTGACCTGTAGCAACTGCGGCGCCCACCTCGGTCACGTCTTTGACGATGGGCCGAACCCGACCGGGTTGAGATACTGCATCAACTCTGCGGCACTCAAGCACGAAAAGGACATGTCCAAGTCGTGCTAGGCGGTCGACCCACTGCATCTGTAACCTAATGCATCTGTAACCTAATGCATCTGTAACCTAAATGGCAGCCCACGTCAGCCAGAAAGGAACCAGAACCAGGTCCCTCCAACCGCTCGGGGGGTGGATTCTGGGTCTCTGGCGCCGGTCCGAACCGCCCCTTGGAGGCCCCTCTCACGTCCCATGTAAAGCCGCTCTCATCGTTTTGCGGATATTAAGCCGGGGATGAAATCGCTTCGCGGACCCGGTTTCCAGACGTCTCAATGGGCTCAAGATTGCTTCACTAAAGAGGGGCCGTCTTTAGACAGTCTATCCCTTAGGGGGCTTCGGGCTGGGTTTTTCCGAATATCATGCCTTCCCGTCCGTCTAGGTGCAGGTCGGCCCGCCTCGGGCGCAGGCCAGTCAAGCTCCGACACCCTGAACTCCGGCCGAGGAGTTTGGTCACGAGGAAGAACCGCAAGGTCGACCTCGTGATTTCGCAGGTCCCTCACAGAAAACAGAGGTATGAAACGGTCGGGGACTGGATACCCGGAAGGCCTGCCGAGATACGTGTGAGCAGCATGAAGGACCAGCGGTACGTCTTCCTGGTCGCCCTCCACGAAATGATCGAGTATGAACTCTGCAAGAAGAACGGCATCTCGGACAACGAAGTCGTAGCCTTTGACGTCAACTTCGAGGCAGAGAGGCGGAGAAACATGCATCCGGTCGAAGCCGAACCGGGGAACGATCCCAGGGCACCGTACAGAGACGAGCACGATTTCGCCACGATGATCGAGATGATGGTCGCCCAAAAACTGGGCGTAAAGTGGTCTGCCTACGAGAAGACGCTGATGTCTCTCGCGCCAAAGAGGAAGATCATGGTCAGGCCGCTGATCAAGAACAGTGTCGGGGCAGCCAGGCTCCGCTAGTTCTTCAGAAGGCTCAATTTCCGCTCAACCTCACGTGCACGGCTGATCACAGCGGAACATCAGACGAGATTGGTGAACTTCGACGTTCCGCTTCCCCTTGCTGGGACGTCCCCCTCAACGGCCAGCACCGCCTCGAAAGCCGCTCACGGGGTCCAGAACCTTCAAGCTTGGGTCGCAGACGTTCGACAGACTCGGCTCGGAACCGTCGGTGGGTTTAAATCAGATATTGCGAATCGGAACATGAATGGCAAGTCCTCCTGATGCAGGTTCGATGATTGGTTCGGTCCCGTTCTTCAGCAGTCTGAATGCGAAGGACAAGAAGAGGCTCCTCGCGCAGGGGAAGGAGATCTCCTACAAGGCAGGAAGCACGATAGTCGCCGAAGGCACGACAGGCGTCGGCTTCTTCCTCATCCTCGAGGGGAAGGCGGAGGTCCGGAAGAAGGGGAAATTGCTGGCCACGCTCTCTAAGGGCCAGTTCTTCGGCGAGATGTCGCTTATCGACGACCTACCCAGGTCTGCGGACGTCATAGCGCTCCAGCCCACGAAGTGCTGGGCAATCACGTCATGGTCCTTTGCCTCGCTAATCAAAGTCCGACCTGAACTCGCTTTGGGTATGCTGAAGGAAGTTGTGAAAAGGCTCCGGGCGGCGCAGAGCTCTCCTACATCGTGACGGCAACCGCGGGTCCGGAACAACTCTGCCTTGGACGGGGGCCTTAGCGAATGAAACTTGGCGTAAGTACTTGGTCCCTTCTCAACGCTGACCTGAATTCTGCGGTCAGGGCCATCGGCGACGCTGGTTTCGAATTCATCGAGCTCTGGGGGGAAGTCCCACACGCCTACCACGATTGGACAGACAGGAAGCGCCTCAAGGAGACGCTCTCCACCTATGATATGACCTTGACGCTACACGCTCCCTTCACCGACCTCAATCTGGCGACCCCCTTCCAACCTGTGAAGGGCGCCGTGGCGAGGACGCTGGCAGACTTCGTGAAGTTCGGCGAGCAACTGGGCGCGTCGATGATCACTTTTCATCCAGGCAGTGTCCAGAACAAGGCGCTCGTCCCCCAATCAATGGAGAACTCGGTCGCGATCCTGCGGGGGCTGGTCAAGGAAAGCAGTGGAAGGCTGACAATCTGCATAGAAAACCAGGCCAAGAGCAGGTCGAGGTATCAATTCCCCTTGGCCTCCACCATCGAATCACTGGAACTGATGCTGGCGCAGGTGGAGGGGTCCCGCTTCACCCTCGACACAAGCCACGCACACGTCAACGGGCACGACCCGTTGGCCCTCGTTGAGAGGGTCGGTTCGAAGCTTGCGGAAATCCACCTGAGCGACACCGCCGGCGCGACCGACGACCACCTCATCCCTGGAGAGGGAACCGCGAGCCTCCAAGGACTGCTCGACAAGGTGTCGCGGTCGGATGTTCTTCTCTGTCTGGAACTCGACCCTGACAAGTACACCCAAGACCAGGTCATCTCGACCGCTTCAGAGCTCAAGGCGAAGCTCGCGAAGGGGCTCCGCTGACCTTCGCCTTCTTCCTGCTGAAGTTCTTCGTCGGACCCAGATGCAGATCGGCAGGCGGCTCTCTTGGCAGGACCAGCCTGATGTGGTTGTATTCGTATTTGTCATGATACTTGTCCAAAAGGCAGGGTTCGCCGGGGCGAACGGCATCGAAGTCGGCACGCAGATTCAGTTCGGCTGACTTCTTCCGAATTACCAGTTTCGTCTACGAAATACGACCCACAGGTCTTTTGCGGGTCTCCACCTCCCCAGAACCAATGCAGGTAGCACCCAAGCCGCCGATGTCGCGTGCCCAGAAGCTCCGCTGGTATGCCGGCCAGCTGATGGCAGACGCAGCAGCAGACGAGAAGAACGGGAACAAGGAGACTGCGATTTCACGGTATCTTCAGGCCGCCGACATCCTCCTGCTCCTTGCGAAGGTCGAGGAGAGCTACACGGCTTGGAAGTACTATGCGGACACAGCGGCTCAGTGCCAGCAGAAGGCGCGGACGCTGATTGCACTGACTCCTAGGCCCGACGCAAGCCCATAGGAACTGGTTCCATCAGAAACGGATGACAGAGTGGCTCTCCACCACGTTCTGTTAATATACCACAAACCTTCCGTTATTCCATCATGACCAAGTGGGAGTGCTATCGTTGCGGCCACATATTCGAAGGCGAGGTGACTCCCGACGAGTGTCCGAACTGTCACTACTCGCTGACCTTCTGGCTCGAGGCCTCGGAACCCAAAGCGGCTACAGTGCGGAGCTTCGTGAAGACCGACCCTCTCACCATTGACGCGAACGAATCTGTCCTGAAGGCTGCTCAGAAGATGAGAGAAAAGGGTGCCGGCAACATACTGGCACTGATCAACGGCGAGGCGAAGGGCATCCTGACCGAGCGAGACATCCTGAACCGCATCGCCGCCGACGACCTCCTCCCTTCCAGCATCCCTGTCAGAAAGATCATGTCTTCGCCCCTGATCTCGATTAGCGCGGACGCGCCACTAGCGGAGGCCATCAAGTTGATGGCGAAGCATCGCATCAGGACGCTCTTCGTGACCGACGAAGGCAAGCTCCTCGGTTTCCTCAACATGAGGTCAATCGTGGGGGACCAGTTCAGGGTCGCGAAAAACCTGGAGTCCTAGACGGTTGGCTGGGCCTTCCGTGGGCCCGTATGAGGGGTGAAGCTTGCGTCGAAGCGGCAGCACGAGACTGGCGGGGCGCTGTGCACGACATCACATCACGCCGTTCGGGATTTAAGTCCCTGACTCGGTGTGGGTGTTGTGAAGGTCCTCTGTCGACACGTCTGAAGAGAATCCGGGCAGATCTTCTGAGGGCGGCGCGTGGGCGCACCGTCGTGACTTACGGGCAGCTGATGAAGAGACATCGCATGTCGCGAGGCCGCAAACTCTCCCAGTCGATCTCAGAGATAGACAGAGCCGAATGCAAGAAGGGTAGACCAGGGTTCGCAGCGATTATTGTCCGCAAGGACACTGGATTCCCAGGCGGCGGCTATTTCTGCGACGATGAACTCCCTCCTGAGCTCCAAAGGCCGAGGGATCGGGCATCTGACCCGCGACTCTCTTCTGCCGAGGTGCGACACTTGAAGCGACAGCAGCGAAGGATTTGGGACCATTACGGGAGTCGATGATTCAGGCGTCCTCTCGGCAGACCTCTCACCATTTGATTCCTAACTCCTTGGAGACGCGGCTGTATTTCTCTGCTTGTCTCCCGCAGAGACTCGTCTCTTCATCAATATCGAACCCGATCTGGTTGGTGAACAGGTGGACATACCTGCTCCAGTGATAAACGAGCGGATCATCCTCTTTTTCTCGCCAGGGATTCCTGTCTTCTCCCTCCCACGGGTTCCCGAGTCCTAGGGCCCAGAGGGGGTTTTCCAGTCTAGCCTTCCTCTTGAGCTCCAACAAGTCCAACGCCGTCTCTGCTCCTCGTTCGATGTACTCTTGGGTCACCTTCCACCCGTTCTTGCCGTACCTGTCTTCTTCGCCGACATAGGCCTCCCCCTTCTCGCCGTGATTGCCGAAGTGCCACTCCGAAACGAGCCTCTTCTTCACCAAAGACTTCGCGATCTCTGAAAGCGTCCTGCTCTCCCTTATCCTGGCATCCTTGCTCCTGACCCTTATCCGAAAGCGAATCTCGGGTTCTCTGAAATAGTGCCAAGTGACGAGAGTCCGCGACTCCCTGAGGCGCCGCACGTAGGGTCTTAGGACATCCAGCAGGATTGCGTCTTGGTCTTTCAATTCAGCCGTCAGGTTGATTTCGACCCAGTGCTCCACTTCAGTCACCGGGCCCTACGTCGTCGGCGGTCTGACAAGCCCACCATGACCGCTCATTGGACCTTAAGGTCACGAAGAGCTTTTCTGGGATCTGTCGATTCCGTTATCGACCGTCCCACGATCAGGAAGTCTGCCCCTGAAGATGCTCCCTTCATGGCGTCGCCTCCCTGCGCTCCTACCCCAGGAGAGAAGATTAGGCAGTCCTTCCCCACGACCTTTCTAGTCTCCGCGATCTTGTCAACTGACTTCGCCGAAACGACTACCCCATCTGCCTTCCAATCCCTCGCCCGCTCGGCGAAGACTCTGTAAAGGGGCTCGCCTCCCTCGAGGCGCAGCGCGTATCCTTCTTCTGCCCCTTTGTGGCTCATGTAGACCAGGAAGAGTATTCCACCTCCAAGCGAGTGGACCCTTTCGACCACCTTCCCGAGCCCTTCCTCTCTCCCCACGAAGGGATTCGCGATGACCGCGCTGAACCCGAAGTCGAAGAGCGAGTCGACGATGTTCATGTTGGTCGACTCGATGTCGTTGATCTTCAGGTCCGCAATCAGGGGAAGCCCTTCCTTCCTGCAAAGGCCGATGACGCCTTGAAGTCCTTGCAGGCCGAACGGGAGGAGTAGATGGTGGTTCACCTTCACCGCCGCAATCCCGTGCCTAGTGGCCTCGAGCACCTCCTCCGCCCGGCCGAGCCTTCGGTCGTACGGTCCCGAGAGGTCGAGGGCCAGAACGACCTTGCTCTTGCTCTTGGCTGCTGATCTCAGTATCGATTCTCTAAAACTGGTCAAGGACTCACCCTGCGCGAGGCCGTCGAGAGTCCGCCTTTGTTGTGGGCCGCCCCAACGATGTCCTTCAAGTTGGGGAATCCCTTTCTTTCGAGGTACGATATCACGCCGAAGGTGATGTCGTTGAATATCGCAGACTTCTTGATCGTTGCGGTCCCCACCTGGACTGCGTCAGCTCCTGCGAGGAAGAACTCGACGGCGTGCTCCCAGGTTGAGACACCTCCACAGCCCATGATCGGGACGTCGAACCACTCCCTGAGCTCGTAAACGCATCTCAAGGCGACTGGCCTGATCGCCCCGCCCGAGAGGCCGCCGTATCCATTCGAAAGAGACGGCTTGCCAGATTCAATATCAATCGACATTGCCTTCACAGTGTTGATTGCGGTTAGTCCGTCCGCACCCGAGTCCACCGCGGCCTGCGCGACCTCGACAAGCTTGTCCGTGTTGGGCGAGAGCTTCGCGAACACAGGTTTCTCGGTTCTCGACTTGACAGCACTCACGACCTGGCTCACCAGCTCCGGGTCGTGTCCGACCTCGGTGCCGACGCCTGCCACGTGTGGGCAGCTCAGGTTCAGCTCGTATGCGATGAATTCGTTGGCATCCAGGGTCTTCACGACCTGTGTGAACTCCTTTTCGTCTGCTCCAAAGATCGACACAAAGACTGGCAATCTCTTCCCCCGAATCGAGCCCAGCTCCTCTGAGAACCTCTCTGCGCCCGGGTTGGGGAGGCCAGCGGCGTTGACCCACCCTCCCTCTACCTCGACCAGCGTCGGTTCTTTGTATCCCTCCCGGGCCACCGGCCCGATTGATTTGGTCACTGCGCCTCCTGCCCCGAGTTTCAGGGCTTCCACCACTCTCAAGAGCGAACTGCCGTAGATGCCCGACGCCAAGAGGGTGGGGTTTGCAAGCTGTAAACTGCCCATTTGCACCCTGACCGAATCTTCGCTCACGCGGTCCTCCCCTTGACCTGCTTCACCACAGTCTCGTAATCTCCTTTCGTCATCATTTTTCCCTGATAGAGAATCTCGATCAGTTCAGTAACCTGAGCGTAAGCAGTCAACCTCACGCCTGCCCCTGCTAGGTTCGTCTTCCCGCCCTCGAGGCGGTCGACGAGGACCGCAGTCTCTTTCACAACACAGCCTGTCTTCCTCAGTGCTTCGACGGCGGAAATGATGCTGCCTCCAGTGGTGACTAGGTCATCGATGACTAGGACCTTCTGGCCGGGCCGGGTAGCACCCTCGACCTGTCTGCCAAGTCCGTGTTCTTTCTCCTCCTTTCTGACATAGACCATCGGCTTCTTCATCAGGAAGGCGAGCGGTGAGGAGATGGTGACGCCTGCCGTGGCAACCCCTGCTATAACGTCAATGTTCTTCTCTCCGATCTTCTCTGCCATTTCACTGTACGCTTCTATCGTGAGTGCGTAGACCTCAGGATAGCTGGGAATCACCCTCAGGTCTAGGTAGTAAGAGCTCTGCCTACCGCTAGCTAGCGTGAACTTTCCGAACCTCAGAGCACCGATCCTGAAGAGTGCTTCAGCAAGTGCTGCCTTTCCAGCGAGGGTTCCAGATATCAAAAGACTCGTCTCACCAACCAGGTCCTCAGGCTGCAGCTTCTCCGAATATGAACCCGCGCCCACTTGAACGTCGGTTCCGATATAAGCCTTGGTCGGGATGATTGTGTTCGACGAAGGCAGAAGCGGTTTCAAGATAGGTCTCAGGGTCAATCTTGCGAGTGGTCGCGGAGTCGACATCAACCACGACGACCGAATGGAGCCGTGCGCGCATCAGTTCGTCTAACGTGACGGGGGGCTTCTTGTAGTGAACGTCAGTAAGCGCCTTGATTTCAACAGCCTCCTCGCTCGTCCTCTCTCGAAGAGGTCTTGCGAAGAAGGGTGGGATGTCGAGCACGTAGGACGGCGTGGTGCCTAGCGCGAACTTCCCAGCGAAACGGCTGTACCTTGAGATCTTGCTCGCTATTCTTCCGCGGGCGTAAAGTGATGGCTGGAGTGCGGCTTCGGGCGGGATGAACCCAGTCTCTATCTCAACGATGAGGATGCCATCCCCTCTCGTTCCCATGACGTCGCAGACCAGAACCTTGTCCAGCTTGTGTTCGACCTTGACGTCGTAACCCTGTTTGACCAGGTCTCTGGCGCAGACCAACTCCAATGCAGAGTGGTTGATTTTGACGAGGTTCTTCCTGTAGAGTTCGACTAGGATGTCTGCGATTCCGAAGACCTGAGAACGGACTTCCTGGTCATCACCGCGACACGCCCTCGTCGCCAACTCGTAGAGGTCTGCCCTGAACCTCCTAACGTCCAACTGGTCACCCCAGAGAAGGTTGCGGTATTAAAGAGGCCCAGAGTTTAGGTCTGTCTGGACCGACTCTCGTCCAGAATCAACTTGACCTCCTCGTCATCGACTTGGTCGAAAATCCCGTAGAACTCCCCTATGGCCAGGAAGGGGCCGGGCGTCTCTAGGCAGACTACGTGGTACCCATCGCTGGTCAGGGTCTCCACGGCGTCCTTCGGAGCCACGGGGACGGCCACCACGATCTCCTTTGGTTTCCTCTTCTTGACGGACATCACTGCCGCTCCCACCGAGCTCCCAGTTGCGATCCCGTCGTCGACTATGACCACAACCTTCCCCTCTAGGTCTGGGTATGGGGCGTCCCCCCTGAACTTCTTCATCCTCTCGTTGACCTCTTCCCTCTTCTTCTTGACCTGAGAGTCTAGGTACTCTTTGCTCGCTCCCAACGATTCCGCCGCCTGCTTATCCATTATGACGTCGCCCTCCTGGGTGACTGCCCCAAGTGCATACTCGGGTTCACCAGGTGCCTCGATCTTCCGTGTGACCACGATATCCAGCGGCGCACCGAGAGCCTTCGCGACCTCGCTGGCGACCACTACCCCTCCCCTCGGTATTGCGAGTATGACTAGGTCTTTACCCTTGAACTCTGTCAGAGCCTCAGCCAGCTTCCTGCCGGCTTCGACCCTATCGCGGAAAAGAGAACGGCTCAACTCCCCGCCCTAGGGTGCATGCAGGTAATATTTGGTTCACTCGCCCGGCTTTCAGGAGGGATGTGGCTTTCCTCCGACGACGGCTCCGTAGCGTTCCTCCATCGCCGTCGCCCCGGTTTGCCCTCGGTTTGGCTTTCGTGAAGTCCGGGTCTCCCCGTCTCTACGCGCCACCATCCCGCTCGCGGACTGGTACCAGGCACCAAGGCTTTCCCAGGCGCCTCTTCTTCTCCGCGAATCCAACCTTTTCCTGGCCGTGCGAGTTGTTTGATAATAGCCTCGGCGAGTATATAGGCCTTCGTTCTCCGAATTGGCAATCGCTTCTTCCACTGCTCAGCAGTCAAGGTCAGCCTTCCGAACCGAGACCCCACCTCATGCGGTGTCCAGGCCCGCGTCTAAGGTCCCGATCTTCTCCAAGGGACTGGTCGCCCCAAGGACCCAGATCTCCCACTTGTTACGGAGCCTCATGTCCACCGCCCGGAGCTTTCCCTGAGGCACAGCGAGGATCCTCCTTACCGAGCCTCTGCTGAAGAGGTAAGGCTGGAACCAGACGCTGGAGTGATTCTTCGAACTGAATCTCATCATGCTCGGCTTCGTTTCGCATTCGACCAGGACCAACTCCTCCGTTCCTCTTTCCGACTTGTATCCAAGCAGGTCGGGCCTGTACGACGTCCAGGACGCCTTCTGACCGGGAGGGAAAAGGGGTTCTTCCACGACAGCGTATCGTTCAAGCTCGAGCTCGGCCCTGACGATCGCCTTCATCAAACGATGGACTGAGGACTCTGCCACGCCATCTTAGCTGCCAACGATCGATTTGTCTCCTCGGCTCCACAAGATTACAGCCTGGGGTCATTGATTCTCAACGGTCACACGCCTATCATCGCATGACAAACCCGGGTGCAGCTTTAGGCTGCATGATACGAATGTCAACAGAAAATCTTCTCTTTGTCAGCAAGTGGAGTCAAGTCAGAATAACAACTCCGCGTGACAGCAGTGAATCAGCTCTCCCGCTGTTGGCAGAGTCGCGAACAAGAGAGGCAAACCGAATCGATACCGGCCACGCGCGAAACCGGGAATATTCCGGATTGCCCTTTGGTTCAAGGCCCAGCCTCGTGTTCAGGAGAGTCAGGTGCGGCTCGACGGCCACGCTTAAGGAGGGCAGAGAATTCAGAAGGGCGAAGAACCCTTCACCGAATGGAGGCAGGTGCGGAGCTTCATGCTTGACACCGAATTCGGACGGTGAAGAGATCAAAGCTCGACTCGAACTCGAAGCCTGAGCGGAGCGCGGAAAGAGAATCGCACGAGGCTCGAATGAACAGACGGAAACAGCGAGGGGCGGCTTTGTTCAGGACAAACCGTTAAAGACGGACTTTTTGTCGGTGCCAACCCGTTGAGCGAAATCTTAGCGCAGAACGGCGACACGATCTCGGTCCACTACCTCGGGAAATTCCCAGGAGGAAAGGTCTTCGACACCAGCATGAAGGCCGAGGCTGTGAAGGCCGGGCTCTTCAGCCCCGCCCACGACTACAAGCCGCTCCAAGTGGTCCTCGGCAAGCACCAAGTCATCAGCGGCTTCGAGGAAGCCCTTGTCGGGATGAAGGTAAACGGGACCAAGGAGGTCACGCTCCCCCCGGAGAAGGCCTACGGGAAGGTCGGCAAACATCCGATGGCAGGAAAGACCCTTCAGTTCAGGCTGCTGGTCACCAA
Source organism: uncultured archaeon (assembly GCA_963796355.1). Classification (GTDB taxonomy): domain Archaea; phylum Thermoproteota; class Nitrososphaeria; order Nitrososphaerales; family Gagatemarchaeaceae; genus UBA183. The sequence continues at coordinate 132,140 of CAWCLD010000001.1, read as the reverse complement.
CATCAAACGCCCCTAGCGCCTGCACCGGGGCCTGTTCAGCGCTCTTCGAGCAAATCCTGCAAGTAATTTGACAGCGAAGCTATTTACCATCATCCCCGATACCCGACTGACCGCGGTTGGCAAAACGAGCTTTCACAATCGATACAGGCGTCGAGAAGATTCCCGTCGAGGGGCACGCTCATCAGAACGTGGCCGTAAAGTACTTGATGAAGCGCAGGCGGAGCCTGATCTTCACGAAGGACCCCACCAAGGTCGAGAAACTCTTCTCGGAGGTACCCACCAAGATCAGCATCATAGGTGCGAACGTCACCAAGACCTACAAAGTCGCATGGGAGAGGGTCAGCACGGGCGAATTCGCTGGGGCCCGCTTCACCTTCACGCTTGAAGAAGTCCAGTAGGACAAGCTTTTGTCTTAGCCTCGGCGGCCATCCTTGCTGGATATGAGCCCAGGCTTCAAGCGGAGCAACTACGGGGACGCGATTGAGAAGGTCCGCTCCCAGCACTCCGACTCGATCAAGCCGACCCACGCGACCGTAGAGTGCCCCAGATGCGGAATCAAGCAGGTGATCACCGACACCCCTGGAATGCGGCGCTGTGTAAAGTGCGGCTTCGAGTTCAAGAGGCTGACCTGAGGTCGGCCACTTCCGCGTCCTGATTCTCGACGTGCCGGACTTGGAGTCGAGTCACGAGACGTAGTACGTCCCACACGATGGGCAGACGAACCTCTGGACCTTTGTCGGCTTGCTTACACGCCCTTCTTCCAGGCCTGCGCTCTCTTGCAGAAGTCGTCCGCCTCTTCCATGGCCTTGCCGCAGTGCTTGTAGTGGTCGACCACTTCTCTCAGCATCTCCTCGATCGGCGTGGGTGCGCCCGGACACTGCGAGTCCAGCTGCGCCCTCACCTCCATCAGGTGCTGCCAGACCTCTGGAGGTATCGTCACGGGGACTCCCTGCTTGCTCGTAGTCATGGCAGAGTCTGGGACGAAGTCCATATTTCTGGGTTGAGAACTTGGTCCTCCGATTGAGCCTCAGAGCCCAATGCTGTTGATTACTCTGTTGGAATTCCCGCACCTGGGGCAGAACCCTACGTCGTCAGGGAGCTGAGTCATGCACTTCAGACAGAACATGGAACTCGGTCTACAGCTGCTTGCCGCAGCTGTTGCAGAACTTCGCGTCCCCTACGGCCGCAGCCCCGCAGTTCGGGCAGAACTTTGCGGCACCCGCGGGAGCCGGAGGGGCCTGTGGAACCGTCTGGGTCGCCCCGCAGTTCGGGCAGAACTTTGTGTTTACTGGTATCATCGAAGCGCAGTTAGGGCAGCTCTTCGTCTGTCCCTGAGCCATCCCCTGAGCCATTTGGCCTCCGATTGCGGATCCGGCCCCGATGCCGGCACCGAGCCCAGCAAAGACGCCTGCTCCTCCCGACGGGTTCTTGGCGGCGTCGTCGATCGCCTTGCCGGTCTGGTACTGCATGTAGTTTACCCCGAGGACCTGCATCTCGGACCGGGTTTCTATCGCCTTCTGGACTTCGTCGGGGAGGCTGATCGTGAGCCCTGAAATCTTGTTGATCTCCATCCCATACTGTCCCAGGTTGTCCGCCCCCTGAGCGAGGACCATCTGCTCGATGTTGGTCAGGTTCGCGGCCAGGTCTGTGACTTTGAGGCCCTGCGCCTTCATCTTGCCGAGGGCGTTGTAGACGAGGATCACAATCTGCTCCTTAATCCTCCCATCCACGTCGTCGGTGGTTTCCGCATTGAACGTCCCGACGAACTGGTTGATGAAGAGCTCCGGTGATGAGATCTTCCACCGATACTCCCCGAAGACCCTCAGGCTGACGATGCCGAATGTCGGGTCGGTGAACTGGTATGGCTGGGTGCTCCCGAACTTGCCGTCCATGTATCTCTTCGGGACGTAGAAGACCTCGGCCCACTGCACGACGCCTTGGAAGAACTTCAGGAGCTTCCCAACCACTGGTGCGTTGAAGTCTGTCAGCGCGTACCTGTTCGGCTGGTCGAAGTAGGTGAGCACCTTTCCGTCCCTGTAGAAGACCGCAATCTCGTCTTCCCTCACGACGATGTTGTCATTGAGTTTGATTTGCCTTGGCACCTTGTACAGGGCACTGCCCTGCTTGAACTGATCATCCCACGCAATGGTAGTGGAGCCGAAGACGCTGCCGCCCGTTGCCGGGACTGCGTCCGGTTTCTTTCCGAACAAGTCTCCCTCGCACCTCTCTCTATTGGAGGGCGATCCCCTCGATCGTCTCCATCCTCAACGACCACTTCTGCCTCACGTCAGCCAACGACTTCGAAAGCTGGCCCAGTGACGTCTGAATCGAACTCGGCGCCGTGCTGTCGTAGCTCAAGTTCTCCGCGGCCGTCGACTCGTCAAGCTGGAAGACTGCGCTCACGAATGCGTAGTCGTATTCGTAGAGCTTGTTCAGTTTGTCCTCGTTGATCGTTATCGGCGCGACCCACCCGGCGTATCCCTGAGACGCGTGCCTGATCTCTCCGCTGAGAGTCTGCACCTGCGAAATCAGAGAGCCAACCGCTGTCAGGTTGGTGAAGTCGCTGCCCGTAGCCATCTGCTTCCTCAGTTGCTCCAGGTTTGCCTTCACTTTGTCCAGCCTGTCTGCGACCTGGTTCCTCAGTAGTTCGTCTGATACCCTGATGTCCTCCTTCGTGCGGTAGCCTCTGAGACCCGGTATCAGGAGCTCCAGCTTCTTCATGGCGCCCCTGTTGGCCTCGACCTGCTGCCTGATGTCTGGGTTACCTTGAGACAAGACCCTTCATGTTTTCGACCCTTCAACACCAATATAAGGATTGGCAACGTTTATCGGTCTTGAGAGCAGCTTCCTATTCATTGGACTGGAAGGCTCAGGGCAGCGAACAACGAACCCTCTTGGGGGTGTAGTTAGCCCATGCCGAACGATCGCAGGTCCATCCTCCACGTCGATCTGGACGCGTTCTACGTTTCGGCCGAAGCCCGGGAGGACCCGAAGCTGAGGGGCTTGCCTGTCGTCGTAGGTGCCAATCCCGAGGGTGGAAAGGGCAGGGGCGTCGTCGTCGCATGCTCATACGAAGCGAGGAAGTTCGGTCTGAGGTCCGGGATGCCCATCTCCCAGGCATACAGGCTCTGTCCGAATGCGACCTACCTGCGGCCCAACTGGGGTCTCTATGAACGCATGTCAGAGGAGGTCATGGCGACCCTGAAGGCCTTTGCCGACAGGTTCGAGCAGGCGAGCATCGACGAGGCCTTCCTAGACGTCTCGAGTAAGGCACCAGACGCAGATTCGGCGAAGCGAGTCGCCCTGGAGGTCAAGAGTGTGGTCAAGAAAAGGCACGGTCTCACATGCTCGGTCGGCCTGGCTCCCAACAAGTCGGCGGCGAAGATTGCCTCGGACAGGAACAAACCAGATGGCCTCACAGTCGTCCCGTTCGATGACGTTGCAGGCTACCTGGCCCCGTTTGCGGTCGGCGTGGTGCCGGGAATAGGGCCCAAGACGCAGGAGTTCCTGAATGGGGAGGGTATCCAGACGATAGCGGAGCTCCAGAAGCTCGACGGAAAGCAACTCCTTTCCTGGTTCGGCAAGAACGGGGTCTGGCTCTGGGGAGTGATACACGGAGAGGAGAACGTTGAGGTGAGGCAGCAGGAGATGCCGAAGTCCCTCAGCGTCGAGAGGACCTTCAAGGACGATGTCAGCGATTTTCCGACAGTGAAACGGGAGGCTGCGGACGCTGCTTCGGAACTCGTGCGGAGGGTGAGGGCTGCGAGGCTTGCCTACAGGGTCGCCGGCATCAAAGTCAGGTTCCATAGCTTCGAGACTCACACGAGGGAGAAGACGCTCATCAGCCACACCGACAGTGAGGAGGCCCTCCGCGAGGTGGTCGGAACGCTCCTCGGTGAATTCAAGGCGACAGGACGGACCTTCAGGCTTGTCGGCGTGCGCGTGTCCGACCTTCAGCGCGTCTCTTCCGAGCCGTCGAGGCTCGACGACTGGGTCAAGACCTGAGCAGGCGAGGCGGCCTCCTCTGGTAGCCTCGCGTCCTTGAAGAGGAACCAGAACGCCGCGATCGAAAAGACATAGAGAACTGTGGCGATGTAGAAGGGCAGTGCCAGAAGCCCCGCTCCAATGAGGCTTGCGCCTATGACCGAGCTGAACGAATTTGGAAGCCTCCAAAGCGATGCCGTTATGCCAGAAGCCGCGGCCCTGTCTTCCCTCGGGACCAGCCCCATTAGGAGCGACTGGCCCAATGGATTGGAGAGGTTCATGAGGACGACCCTGATTGTGTAGATGAAGCCTGCCACCGCGAAGGTCGGCGACCAGGGGACCGCGACCATGAAGACCGTCGAGAAGGCTTGCGAAACCACAATTGCCTTCACTAGCCCGAGTCTTCTCGCAAGCCTCGGCACAAGGAGCACGGCGCCAGCGGTCAGTAGGCTCGATGCTGCGAGGACTGGTCCGCTCACCGTATCGCTGACATTGTAGGCCGCAGAAAACCATCTCGTCATCAGAGGGACAAAGAGCCCTGCCCCGAATGCGAGTGCGACGCTGTAGATGGCATATCGCGTCAACGTTTTCACACTCCTCGGGTCGCGGGGCAGGAGGTTCCTGCGCCGAACCATCTTCGTCTCATTGACCCTTAGAACGAGAGGTGACACAGAGAGCCCGAGAAGCCCGACTATTACATACAGGATGGTGTGGGCCTGTGCTGCGCTGACGCCCAGCCTCTCGATCAGCAAGACCGACGATATCGCGGATGCGCCGATTGACCCAGATATCCATCCCAGAAACGATCCGAGGGAGAAGGCCGATGTCCTCTTCGCGTCTCCTGCGCTGTCAGCGAGAAGAGCGTTGAACGAGACTGCGAAGGCCGCCTCGCCGAGGCCCTCGAGCACCGCGATCATGATTACGAGCAGAACGTTCGTCGTGAGTGCGAACCCGATCAGGCTCACGCCAGCCAGCACGTTTCCGAGGAGCAGCATGCTCCTCTTGCCGTATCTATCGGCGAGGATTCCCAGTGGGATGCTCGTGGCCACCAGGGTCCCTCCCATGGTGAAGATTGTGGCACCCATCCAGAAGTCGGAGAGCCCTTGGACCTTGGTGAGGAAATACGAGAGGTCGGTGTAGATGAAGCCGACGACTAGGCCAGGGAGGAAGCTGAGGTAGACCAGGAGCTTCGCCTGGCTCGGGATTCCCTTGTACTCGTCGAACACCGTCCGTCCTGCCCCGCTCCTAGGTGCCCGTATAAACGGACAATCGTTAATTACGTTGAGGAAGTCCTCACTGTTGCGCCAGCCATTGATTACCCCTTCCCATCGAGGCGCTTCTGCGAGTGCCGAAGCCGGTTTCCGCGTTGCGAGGCTCCAGCCGGGAGGGCATGTCTCAGTCGGAGTTGACATCGGCGGAACCTTCACTGACATCATAACCTTCGACAGCGGCACGGGGACGCTTGATGTCCGCAAGTTCCCGACCTCTCGAAACCCATCCCTGTCAATCTCGAAGGGGCTCAGGGAGCTCGAGGTTCGGCCCGACAGAATCAACCTCTTTACTCACGCGACGACGATGGCAACAAACGCGCTGCTGACGCACTTCGGCCTGGCGCGCGCAGCTCTTGTCACCAACGATGGGTTCAGGGACGTCCTGGAGATAGGGAGGCAGCGGCGCCCCGAGCTCTACGACCTCGGGACCAGACGGCCGCCACCTCTTGTGGAACGCAGGCACAGGTTCACTGTGAGGTGCAGGGTCGGGGCCGACGGGTCGGTCCTCGAGGACCTCACCCACGGCGACGCGGGGTCGGTCGCCAAGCGAATCATCGAAGGTGGATTCGATTCGGTAGCCGTCAGCTTCCTCAATTCGTACGTCAATCCCGAGCACGAACGCCTCATGCGTGAGGTCCTTCTCCACGAAGGGTTCCGCGGCCACGTCAGCATCTCGAGCGAAGTTGACAGGGAATACAGGGAATTCGAGCGGACCAGCACCACCGTCGTCAACGCCGTCCTTGCTCCGATGACGGCGAGTTACCTTTCTGGCCTTCAGGCTTCGCTCCACAGGATGAAGGTCAGGGCTCCTGTCTATGTGATGAACTCAGACGGAGGAATGAGCACGGTTGCAACGGCTTCAGCTCGCCCGGTCATGACGATTGAATCAGGACCGGCCGCCGGGGTGGTCGCCTCCAGCAAGCTGGCCCGGCAGTTAGGGTTGAGGAAGGTCCTGACCTTCGACATGGGCGGGACGACCGCAAAGGCAGGCACGGTCGTGAACGGCGACCCGGATGTAACCCGGGAATTCGAGGCAGCAGGCAGGACCCACAGCGGAAGGTCGATCCGGGGGAGCGGCTACGCTGTCAGGGGTTCGTTCATCGACATCGCCGAGGTCAGCGCCGGCGGCGGAACCATCGCCTGGCTTGACGAGGCAGGCCAGCTCCAGGTCGGACCCGAGAGCGCGGGGTCTGACCCCGGCCCCGCCTGCTACGGGCGCGGGGGAACGGAGCCAACCGTTACGGATGCGAACGTGGCCACGGGCAGGCTCAACCCGCGGCATCTCCTCGGGGGCGAAATGCCCATAGACGCGAGACTTGCGACACGATCGCTCAGACAGCTGTCAGCAGGGGGAGAGTCTGTCGCGGCCGAACTCGCGAAGGGGGTGATCAGGCTCGTGAACGACGGCATGGCGAAGGCCATTTCGATTGTGAGCGTCGAACGCGGGCGAGACCCCAGAGAGTTCACCATGGTGGCGTTCGGGGGCGCCGGGCCCATACACTCGTGCGACCTCGCGGATGAAATGGGAATCGGGGAGATCATCGTGCCCCTTCACGCCGGGCTATTCTCGGCCTACGGCCTGATCGTGGGGGACCTGACCAGGTCGTTTTCGGCGCCTGTGATGGGCTCGCCCAAATCTCTGAAGCGACGCTTCGACGAGCTCGAGGACGAGGCGCAGAGGGAGATGGAACGCGAGGGCCTCAGGCGGTACAGGACTGAGCGGTTCATAGAGGCGAGGTACCTCGGCCAGTCTCACGAGTTGCTCTTGTCATACGGCGGGGACGACGGGGTCAGAAGGGCGTTCGACATGCGGCACAAGGCCCTCTATGGATACTCGTCTCCCGATCCCGTGCAGATAGTCAACATCGGGGTCAGGACTCGGATCGTCGGGCCGGAACCGGCAGGGCTTAGGCAGAAACAGGTCGGTCGGCCGAGCAGACCCAAGAGGAGGGAGGCGTGGGTCGGCGGCACGACGCAGGAGGTTGACGTCTTCACGAGAGAGGGAATGCTTCAGGGCGACAGCGGGCGTGGCCCCTGCATCATCGAAGAGTACGATTCCACGCTCGTGGTTAACCCGTCCTGGACCTGGCGGGCCGAGGAATACGGGACGAGGCTGGAAAGATGACGACCGACCCGGTGACGCTGCAGCTGATCAGCAACTCTCTCCTCTACGCCAGCGAGGAGATGGGACTGGCTCTCCGCAACGCGGCCTATTCTCCGAACATCAAAGAGCGCATGGACCATTCAGCCGCGATTTTCGACAGGAAGGGCAGGCTCCTTGCCCAAGCCGAACACATCCCGGTCCACCTCGGCTCGCTCCCCTGGGGGCTGAACAACATGATCGAAGCCTGCAGGCGGGAGGCGCTCGACCTTGACGACGGCTCGATGGTCGTCTCCAACGACCCCTACATCACCGGCACCCACCTGAACGACGTCACCGTTATGGCTCCCGTCTACCATGGAGGTGAGCTCGTCGCCTTCACGGTCAACAAGGCCCACCATTCCGATGTGGGAGGGAAGGTCCCAGGCAGCATCTCGATGGACGCCAGGAGCCTCTTCGACGAAGGGTTCGTCCTGGAGCCGACCTACCTGATGAAGAAGTCTGAGATCCTCGAACGGGCCGTCGAGAGGCTCTCCTCGGCGTCGAGGACTCCGCAGGAAAGGAGGGGCGACATCAGAGCGCAGGTTGCGGCGAACGTCACGGGCGCCAGGCGAGTCGGCGACCTGATCTCCAAGTACGGCCTAGTGAACTTCGAGCTGGCGGCTGCAGAGGCCTTCAGGCACTCCGAATCCATGACTGCGAGGAGGCTCTCCCGGCTGGCCCCCGGCGAGTACAAGGCGTCAGACTTCCTTGAAGGGCCCAAGGGCGCCGACCTCGAGCTCAGGGCGATGGTCAAGGTCTCCCGAAGGGGTGTCGAGATCGACTATGCGGGCACGCACCAGCAGGTCGACTATCCGTTGAATGCCGTCTTCGGGGTGACGCTTTCTGGGGCCTACTTCGTTCTCAGGTGCCTGCTAGGCGACGACATCCCAGCCAACCACGGGGCGTTCGCGGCCGTCAAGGTCACGGCGCCCAGCGGGTGCCTGCTCAACCCGGAGCGCCCTCATCCCGTCGGAGGAGGAAACGTCGAGACGAGCCAAAGGAACGCCGACGTACTCTTCAGGGCCCTCGCCGGAGCCGCTCCCCTCGCCGTTCCGGCCGCGTCGGGCGGGTCGATGAACAACGTCATGGTCGGAGGGAAGTCTCGGGGGGTCCAGTGGGCCTTCTATGAAACGATAGGGGTCGGGCTGGGGGGTAGAGCGACGATGGACGGCATCGATGGAATCCAATGCAACATGACCAACACGATGAACACTCCAATAGAAGAGCTGGAGCGCTCTCTACCGATCAGGATGACGAGGTACGAATTCAGGCCCGACAGCTCGGGCGCTGGCGAGCACAGGGGGGGCTCAGGCCTGGTCCGCTCCTACATGGCCCTAGCCGACCGGACGACCTTCACTGTCCTCGCCGACAGGGAGAGGCACCGACCTTGGGGACTGTTCGGTGGACACCCAGGAAAGGGAACGGAGGTCATACTGACCAGAGGCGGAAGGTCGACCAAGGTTTCGAGCAAGTCAACGCTCGTCCTGAGGGCCGGGGACGAGGTGGAGATCAGGACAGCGGGAGGAGGAGGGTATGGCCACGCGCAGAGAAGGAGGGCCTTAGCCGTCAAGAGCGACGTCGAGAATCGCCTGCTTTCCCCGGCGAGGGCTCGCCTCGACTATGGCCCACAGGTGACGGAAGGGAATGCCTAGGAGTCCAGCGGGGGTGGGTTCTCAACCTCGAGACCCGTCACTCAATAGCTGCTAGACCTTCCTTTCGAACCTGTACGGCAGTCTATAGAGGACGATTCCTAGGATGATGAACGCGATTCCCGCTACGCTGTCTTCCAGAATCCCCGTCGCCCATCCGACGAGCAGGGTGAAGATTCCAATCGCGATTATCAGCAGTGACACAAAGCGCGAAATCGGGCTGACCTTTACCGACATGCTCTGGCCACCGATTCCGCCTGCCCAGTTAAACGATTGCCGAAACCCGTCCACCATGCCCGGCGTGTCTTAGTCTTCGTCACGCCTATCGAGACTTGGAGGGTCTACTACGAGGTGCCCTCTACTTGTTCCTCTTCGCTTCTTCTTTCAGGAGCTGGAAAAGCCTGAATTTGTCTCCCTCACCTGGCGATAGCGTGTAGCCGCAGATCTTGCACTTCACCCCTTCCCCGGTCTCTCTCAATTCCAGCCTCCCACATTTCGGGCATTTCATCTCGTCCCGGATGGGCTCCTTCCTCATCAATTCGTCCACTCGTCCCCGACGCGGGTTTTAAGCGTACATCAGGATTGTCGACGGAGCGTAGAGCTCGCGATGCGGATACCCCTGCAAACATCACCAGATTCTGACGACTGATTCCTTCTCGAAGAGCGTCGCGCTCTGAGAATGTCTCCTGTAGACCTCGAGTGGCAAGGAGACGTCTCCGAGGTAAAGTTGGCCTACGTACGGTCTACATCTCGGGTTGAGAAAACCGATTTTCAGGAATCCAAGGGTAACCGTGGCCCTTGCTATCACACACGGGTCGTTGGGAACTCCAGCCGTCGTGTCGAGGCCTGATGGGGTGTCGACTGCAAGGATAGGGGCTCCAGAGGTATTAGCATTCAGTATCATACTGCGCATCGGCTCACGCGGGTCGCCCTTCGAGTTGTACCCCAACAGGGAATCAATCACTAGGTCGAAACCGGCGAGAGACCCTCCCGCGCCATAGACTGGCACGCCCAACTTCTCGATGGCCATCAACTGCCTTGAAGGGACCTGGCCAATCGCCTCCCTGTCGCTCAGCATCACTCTGACGTCGGCTCCCCAGTTGTGCAAGTCTCTCGCAGCCACGAGACCGTCTCCTCCGTTGTTGCCCTTCCCCACGAGCACACCCACCCTCCTTCCAACTACGCGGCCCTCCAGGAGGAGTCTAGCGAGAGTGGCGACCGCCGTCCCTGCGTTCTCCATTAACGAGAGGACGTCGATTCCGAATCCATCGATGGCCTCCCGGTCAACCTCCCCCATTTCCTCGGCAGTCAGGTAGGCCAGACCGCCCTGAAGAATCAAGGCCTCACCATCTCCGCAGAGAATCTATTTCAGTCTGAGGATGGTCTCGGAGCTGACTTCGCGCGCGCGCTCCGACGCGGTCTAGAGCCTCATCCGACCAGTAAAAGCAGGATTGTCCACACTTTTCTCCCGCGTCAACTAAATTTGCTCAAACTGGCATCTGGATTAGAGCCCGAGGGATATAGAAACTGAGGGCCCACTCTCGACCCAGCATGGGTTTCGCAGACAAGTGGGATAGGAAGGACCAGGGTCCGGGCCTGATGGACAGGTTCCGCGACACATTGCGCACCCCGACGCCGTTGAAATCACAGATCGAGCAGGCCAATAGGCAGATCAGGGTTCTGATCTCGCAGCTCGACAGCGCGGTTGACAGGATTAGGCAACGCGATTCCACCATCTTCAAGGGCGTGGTCACAGCACTTGCGAAGCATGACACGCAGCACGCCACGGTCTACGCCAACGAGCTGACTGAAGTCAGGAAGATGGGCAAGATGGTGACGCAAGCCCAGCTCGCGCTGGAGCAGATTTCACTAAGACTTGGAACAATCACTGACTTGGGCGAAATCGCCACGACGCTCGCCCCGGCCGTCGCGGTCATCAGGAACATGAAGGATGGCTTGAGGCTCGCGCTCCCAGAGGCAGACAGGGAAATCGGAGAGATCTCCGGGCTGCTCAGCAGTGTCCTCGTCGACGCCAGCACCACAAGTGGGATCTCTCTCAACTTTGGCGCAGCGAACGAGGACGCGCAGAAGGTGATGGAGGAGGCTGCCGCGGTCGCGGAACAGAGGATGGTGGAGAGCTTCCCAGAAATCCCCGCAGGCGTACTGAGTGAGCGCCAGCAGGAAGACCTCAGCGCGTAGAGCTCCAGATACATCCGAAAGACCAGGCAATGGACGTGGCCCTATGAGGTCGCGACCACTTCGCTCGCAAGCGCGTCGGTCCCCGCGACCATGATAGGTTTCCATTGACCAGGCACGACCTGACGGCTGATGAGGCTACGGAGTGAGAAGCCTGGGCTGACCCGCCCGGAGTAGGAGAAGGTGGCCGAGGAGTTGGCTGTCTAGTTGGACCCTTGTTCTTGAACACGAATCCAGATTCCCGTTCTGTGGGACTGAAATATCTGGGGGACTAGGCGATCCTACAGATGAAGATCGACGAAAGCGGCCGGAGGTCGATTCCCAGCGAGGGGCCGGCGGCGGAGCCTGCGCCTAAGCCCCACGGGGCTGTGGCCCTCCTCCTCGTGGCGCTGGTCCTCATCGCGGCCTGGGTCTTGGTGTTGCCTCAAGCGCCCGCGCTCGTGAAGGAAGGTTCGGACCTAATCTCCCGACTGGCGTCGTTTCTTACCGGGGCAACAGGAATCAATTCAACAGACAGCCTCAACTACACCATCTACTCGCCGCTGATTCAGAACGGGACTGCAAACATCTCCCATCCGCCGTACTATGATGTCCTCTCGACCTACGCTTTAGGCCTCATCAACAACGACCGGGCAAACTACAGTCTGGGGGCAGTCACATTGAGCGACATCAGTGTCGCCCAGCAACACGCTGACTCGATGCTCCGGTACGGCTACTTCAGCCACAACGACACTCAGGGCTTCAAGCCGTACATGCGGTACACGCTTCTCGGAGGGAGGGGCGCGGTCGAGGAGAACATAGCCTACAGCTACACTGGACTCCCATATTTCACCTCCACGGCTTCTGTCGAAGGCGCGCTGAAGTCCCTCGAGTATACGATGATGTACAACGACTCCCAGTGCTGCAACAACGGGCACAGATACAACATCCTGTCGAGCCTGCACAACCGGGTCTCCATCGGAATAGCGTTTAACAGCACGAGGGTCTACTTCGTTGAGGACTTCGAGAACTACTACATCGACCTCAACTTCTCGGTCTCCAGTTCCTACTACGTCACGATGACAGGCACTCCTCTGGAGGCAGGGCTCTCCGCCAACGCCGTCTACGTCACCTACGATCGCGCTCCTTCACCCGAGACAGCGGCGCAGCTCAACAGCGGCCCGCATGAATACGGACCGGGATCGCTGGTGGGAGGCGTCCTCCCGCCGTGCGTCTTCACGTGTCAGACCTTCGAGCAAGGGGTGACCGTCTACGCCGACAAATGGACGTTCGCTCCAAACCTGGTCGCCGTGACCTTCTCCCTGCGCGATTTCATCCAGAGCTACGACGCCGGGGTCTACACCGTATACCTAATCACAGGTAACGACACATCGTCAGCCATCACTTCCATCTCAATCTTCGTTAGCTGACGCTGGATTTCAGCTATGCTCCATTTCAGTTCTGATGGCTTCGGCGGTCGCCTGCATCTCCTCGGGTGAGAAATGCTTCCTGCCTGTGAACCTCTCCCTGTCTTCCAGCTTGATTGGAATCACATGGACGTGCACGTGGGCGACCACTTGGTTTGCAGCCTCACCGTTGTTCTGTATGAACCGGAACCCGTCAGCGCCCACGGCGGCAACGACCGCCTTAGAGACCCTTGAGGCAGTCTGAAAGAGCCCAGCGATGTCAGTCTCCTTCATGTCCCAGATGGTCTCGCCGTGCTCTCGAGGGCAGACGAGTGTGTGGCCCCTAGAGAAGGGGAAGGCGTCGAGGAACGCGAAATACTTCGCGTCTTCGTAGACGATGTGCGAGGACGCCTTTCTGGACAGCATCCTGCAGAAGATGCACTCCTCCAGCTGTGCGTTCGGCGAGCTCAAGGCTATCCGCTTCAAGATCTTTGGCGCCCGCGTCCTGAACGCGGAATCCCCTAAACCTTTGCTCTGCGACTGACATTAATACACGAGCGAGTTCGCCTGTCGAAGTTGATCTGCGAAAGGTGTCATGCCGGCCAGCTCGTGGAGTACCAGCGCCAAATCGGGAGTGGGGGCAAGACAGCGACGATCAGGGGAACCAGATGCGACAGGTGTGGGTTCACCGAGCTTGAGAATGACGAAGACATTTGGTCGGCGGTCGGCCTGTAGCGGAATCTCGGGCGACGACCTATCACCTCTGGGCGGTGCGTGAATCTCTGAGAGCCAGCCTCTGGTATGCCCTTATGAACTCGACCGCGTACCTGTCCGCTTCCTTTTCGGTGCCCCTGTGGCGCCCGCTTCTCGACCTCAGGTGGTGGTAGAATTCATGGATCATGACGAACGGGTTGTAGAGGTACTCTCTCTTGGCTGCGAGTATCTCCTTCCTGCGAAGCGAGTAGACTGCGGCGACTCTCTTGGTCCGTCCTTTGACGACACCGACCCCGAGCCTCGGCCTTTCGACGCGATACCATTTGCTTAGCAGGTCCAGTGCCTCCTCCGGCCGAGAGTCGAGAATCATGGCCACGACCGAGGCCTTCATTTCATCCTCGGAATCCTTCAACAACCCGATTTGGAAGCCCCTACCCACTTAAGGTCTTGGAGCGGCACACGTCCTTTGAGCTAATGGTCAGGATTCCTTGATTCCCCGGTTCAACTGCCCCGTGTGTCTTGTCGTGACTGATGAGCAGACGCAGGCATGTCAGACTAGATGGTCCGCGCCCTGGCCGCTTCAGAGGGCCGCCTACTCTATTCTCAGTCGGTTAGAGACGTACTCTTTCCGGCACCGTCCGTGCTCGTAGTCAGTCGGCTATCTGCTTCATGACGCTCGGACCTCGATTGCCCTGCTTCATCAGGCATGAGTCCTCACGGAGAGCAGTCTGGCTTGAAGCTCTTGTCGTAGCTGCAGAGCGTCCAAGCGAAGGTAGTCCCGTTGTGAACCTGAACGGCGTCGGCGCCTGTCGGGGCCAGCTCCCAACGCGCTCCATCCAGCGACCAGACGAACCAGGCAGTGGTCTTCCCGCCGGAGACGCCTTCAATCGCCGTCACATAGTGCTCTTGGAACTCGGGATACCAAGTCGCCTGAACGCTTCCATTCAATATGACGAGGGTTGCCATGTATGCGTTCCAGCCCGGTTGTATCATCTCTCCAGTGAACAACCTCTTGGTCCCGTTGCCGAATTCGAGGGACATGTTCGCCGAGTATCTCGCCAGGCCGACCCCGTCCTCTGACGATAGGGCAAGATACTGATTCCAGAGCGTCCCCAACGCCCGACTGCCTTCAAGGTAAGCCGGGGCGCTGGTGTTGAGGTTGGAGAGGGCGTTGGTCAGCAGGGAAATGGTCCTGTTGAAGCCCTCTAGGGACGACCGGTAGGATGAGCTCAGCTGTCTGTACTCGGCCAGCGCCCCCCGCAACTCCTTGACGTAGCTGTTGGTGTCTGACGTCTGTTCCTGATACCGGCCGTAGTACAAGGCTGCCAGTGAGGAGGTCACGAGCAGGAGCGCGATGAGCAGCACGATGACGCCGTTCTGGGTTCTATTCGATGACATCTCGCACGAGTCCTCTTGTAACCTTGGGCAGGAGGATCAGGGTAGCGGGAACGAACGCAAATCCAAGAACGAGGTTGCTCACTTCGTGGGTGATGTCGATGACGAGGGTGGCGGGGTTGAACATGACGAGGAGTATCGGGCCCGGCGAGAGGGTTGTCGTCAGGAGCGCCCAACCAAAGTTGGTCCAGACGTCCCAGATGAAGGTGAAGATGCCTAGGAGGCCCGCGAACAGGGCGCCGCTCCCGCGGGCCGCGTCCCATCTACCCCTCAACGCCCTCTTCGCGATTAGCCCCGCCACGACGTACAACAGTTCAGCGGAGACCAAGAAGGGCAGCAAGTACGCACCAGAGGCGCCATACGGGCTGACAAACCCCCAGATCGTCTCGGAGAGTACAGCCACGGAGGCCCCGGCGTACGCGCCAAAGACGACGGTCGTCATGAATATCAGAACTCCGTCCAGCTTGATGTCCGGGAAGCTGCTGAGCGCGAGATTGGACCCCACGATGAGGGCAGTGAAGACCGCAATGGTCGCCACAGAACGCGTCAGGCGCACGCTGGCTGGATAATCCATCCAGTATAAAAAAGGAGACCGTTTTCGACTCCAAGGCGAGAAACGAATTATAGAGCCGCAAAGGTCCACCAGGCAGGTTGCAGCCGCTGGTCAGACTCCTGCAGATCCGGGACAGGAAGCCTCAGGGTCCTTCTCCCACCTTCGAAAGGGCCCATCTTCTGCTGGCGTTCCTCACCATCGGCGAGAGCGGAACGATTGGCAGGCATTCTCTCGCAGTCCGGGCCGGCCTCGGCGAGGGAGCCGTAAGGACGGTCCTCAAGCGGTTGCGCGAGGAGGGATTCGCTGACGCTGATGCTTCGGGGTGTCATCTTACACGAGTAGGCCAGGAGGTTCACTCTTCGCTGGTCAAGAGGCTCTCTCCGATGACGGCCATCGAAGGATCCCGCCTCACGATGGGTGCCGCGCAGGTGGCGGTCTCGGTCAGAGGCGGCGGGGACGCAGTCAAGAGCGGCATCGAGCAGCGCGACTCCGCAATCGGCCTCGGCGCAGCAGGAGCGACCACGTACGTGATGCGGGGCTCCCGGTTCACCATTCCGGGAGGGTCCGACGACTGCGAGAAGGATTTCCCCAGCCGGTCATGGAAGGCGCTCAGGGAACAGCTGAGGCCGAAGGACGGGGACGCGGTCATACTCTGCGGTTCTGATAAAGAAGAAACTGCCAGGCTCGGGGCTCTCTCAGCGGCTCTGACTCTGCTCTAGCTACTGCTTCTGGGACTGCTCGGTAGGCTGGGGCGCATCGCCGCCGGCAGGCTTGTTGACCTGCCTGTTGATTGCGTCCGCAAAGTAATGTCCTGTGACCACCACCTTCACGCTCTTCACGCCCTTCACTTGGTTCAGGCTGTCGCGTATGTCTTGTGAGATCTTGAGCGCGAAGACCGGAGGACAGAACTGGGTCGTGGCGTGATATTCAACATCGACGTTCCCGTCCTTGACGTCCAGCTTGTCGATCAAGTTCATCTCGACAATCGGCATCCCTATCTCAGGGTCAACCACTTTCGAAATCTGTTTCTGTAGCTCCCTGACGTCCACCTGTTCTGCAGACATATCCTTCTTTTCAAAAGGCTCGTTTCCGCTATAAAAGATTGCCTCGACTCGGTTCTGTTAACTTAGTGCGACATCGTTCTCGCTGTTAACTGGACTGACATGGTGATTCTGTCGCTCAACGCTCAAGACAACCCCTAAGGCGATTATGGAGAGCACGCTCCAGAATATCAGGTCAAGAGCAAGATTGGAAAGCACAACATACCGATACGCTCCTATTGTCAGTCCACCCGTCCCCGTTCCTATCGAGTGCCACTGAAACGGAATACCCCACTGCGAGTATCCTCCAGCGTTCTCAGGCGAGTATCCTTGAAGGCTCGCGAGATACGTTAGGACACAACCGATGACGCTTCCGATACCTACAGCGATTAAGTGCTTCCTCATTCGGTTGAGCGGGAGCCAAAGGTGTCCCATTAGTCTTTCGAGGCATTCTGAGGTTCTGGCAACTTAGCGGGTTCTGGCTGAGGGTGTTAACTGCCGGGTCATGGGATTCTCGCTAACGGCTAACCTGCCCCGTCTAATGGACGGAAAACTGCAAAGTCAACGCAAAGTTGTTCGGCGTTAGAAACTGAGCTGAAAGCGGCACCACCTTGATGAGATAGGTCTGTCCGGCGCGAAGTTGTGATGTCGGGATGACATTATTCCCAGTGATGCTTTGTCCGCTCGCAACCGTCCAACTCGTCCACGTGTGCTGCGGGGGATTCCAAGCCCAAAGTTCGGTTCCATTCATGGCGTAGACGCTTGGATTGATGTACGGGACGATATAGAGTGAAATCGCCTGATTTGATGGGGAGGTATTGGTGAGGCTCGTCAGAAGTAGTATTGACTGTCCATCCTTGACCGAACTAGAATTGATGGACGCGGTAAAGTTCCAGCCCGAGCCGGATGCTGATAACCGAAGGGGATAGGCCTGTGTTGAAGTTGAATTGGGAGAGGGGAAGGCATAGACAATGGAGGCTGCCAAGCCGAGAGCGGCTACGACTGCGACCACAGAGGACAACACTAACTTTCCGTTTGACTGAATCATCATTGCACCCCCAGTAAGATGAGGTGGGAATATAGTTCTACGCTTTAGAATGCGCCAGTTCTAACGTTAGAACTATTAGGGAAACGTTGGGGTCTAACAGTCGGCCAATGGTCAAGATTGAGCGAAACCAAACCCGATGACATCCTCGAAGGAACGACTCGGGAGGTATTCAGGTTCGTATACCGTCAGCGGAAGCCCGTAGGCATTCACGACATTCAACGAGGACTGGGGCTAAGCTCCCCATCCGTGGCTCATTACCACGTCGGCAAGCTCTTGAAGGCGGGCCTCCTCATAGAGGATGGGGAGGGGTATATCGCGGACAAGACCATCTTCGAAAACATGATTCGGATAAGGAAGACGGTTCTGCCCCTTCGAACGGCATATGCCGCCTTTTTTCTAACCGCGCTTCTCGCTCTGACTACTGTCATGAGACCCAACCAGTTGTCATCGACCTACATGTTCGCCGTCGTTGTGGTCTTGGTCGCCTTCGCGATTTCATCCTTTGAAGCATACAAGGTAACAAGAACGGCGTTGTGAAGACTGATTTTGCATCCTGTCATGAGAACACCCTATTCTTTGGCCGCGTTCTGAATCAGCGTCAGCCACTTGTTTTCGCCCTCGACCTTGATTCCTGCCCTCTTTGCTGGAGTCTGGCCTCCTAACGCCGAGTGCGGTCCCGCGAAGTTGTGGGTTGATAGATACGCCGGAGACCGACGTCAAGCTCTGAAGCCGGTCACCGCAACACGCCACCTCTCGGTTCCGTCGAACGGGAGATACAGCCTCACCCTGTCCGCCAAGCCGCCGTACCTGCTCTTCAGTTCCTGCCCGATTTCGTCCCATCGACTCTCCACGACGAACTCGTCCAGCATGTCGTCCGTCACCTCTCCTGCCATCATATTCCATTCCCCCCTTAGTGAGAGACCGTGCAGCCTGTCGCTGACGTCACCCCATCCGTGCAGCTCCATCAACCCCCGGTATGTCCTCGTTGAGGCGTAGAACGCTATCTGCCCCCTGTAGACTTCCCTCACGCTGCGTATCTCCTTCTGGGTGTCTCCGACCGCGGCGAAGACTGAAGCCGCCACGCTCACCTCCTCTCTCTTCCGCTTGCTCTTCTCGAGCCCCCTCGCGAGGGCCGGGTGGACGACCTCCCGGAGATACCTGACGGTGTGCAGAGGGTGGACGTGGAGCCCGTCTGCCAACTCTCCCGACAGCCTGCACATCAGTCCGTTGACTCCTGCGATGTAGATTGGGATTCTCGGGCTCTCGACCGGGTCGGGGCTGAAGAACGGGGTCATCAGGTCCAGCTTGAAGTGCGTCCCCCTGTAATCGAGTGGTCTTCCGGTCTGCCAGCTCTCCCAGACCGACCTGATGGCCAAGACGACGTCCCTCATCTTCGGAACGGGTGGCTCCCACTTCATGCCGAACCTCCTCTCGATGTGGCCCTTGACCTGGCTCCCCAGCCCGAGGATCAGCCTTCCCGAGGAGAGCCGCTGCAGGTCCCAGGCCGCGTAGGCGAGCGTCGTGGGGCTTCTGGTGAACGCGAGTGCGATCGAGGTCCCGACCTCGATGCTCTTCGTCTCCGCCGCCGCGAGGGCCAACTGCACGAACGGGTCGTGTTTGGTCTCGTTAACCCACAGGCAGTCGAAGCCGTACTGCTCGGCCCGCCTTGACAACACACCGACATCTGCAGGAGAGTCGGCAGAGATCTCGGCATCCATCTTCATGTGTCGGTCCATTCAGAGCACGGCTCTTAAACTCGAACCGAAAGGCCTCGCCAAGTTCGAAGGCGAAGTTAAGCTCCCAATCTGGTTCTAGTGCGTCTGTCGTGCATGCCACCGAATAATTGTCCGTGTTGCGTTGACCGTGCATAGCAACCGAAAGGCTTAGCGGATAGACTTAATTCAGAACGCAAAGAGACTTTCGTTAGATGGGGAAGGAGCGGAGGTATCCGAAGTTCAACTGTGCAAAGTGCGACAGTCGCTTCACTGCAAAACTGGATGACACAGACTTCCGTTCACCCTCTCTTGAGGACTTTCCCAACCAAGAACGAAAGGTCGAAGAATGTGTCTGTAAGAAGTGCGGGCTCACCAACACAGTCTATTGGTATCGGGTTGGTGAAGTCGCTTTTGTCCAACCGTCAACCAACAGTTGAGGTATTGCGCTTCGGCGTTGCCTGTCTGATTAGTTCCATCCACTTATTCCCGTCCAATTTGAGGTCAATCCCCGCCGCCTGTGCGGGTGTCTGTTCGTCTAAGGCCATGTGAGGCCTCACGAAGTTGTAAAAGACTCGGTTCCCCTCGGGGATAGCCGACCCCATGCTTTTCCATCCGCGCTGAACCATGCACGTCACATGCGATATAACCCCCAATCTAGAACGCGCCTTTATTAACGGGCGCCATGTTCGTTTTATTTGCGCCAACTCAGCACGGCTCGCCCCTCCGACGACATCGAATACTCGAAGAGGCACGTCCTGTGTCCGTTGGACAAGAGAAAATTGGGGGTGAAGTGAATGGCAAGATGCTCGGTGTGCAAGGGTCACGCCATAACCTCATGTTCCGATTGCGGTCAACAGGTCTGCATGTCGCATTCAACTACGCTCTTCGACGAAAAGACACGCTCTATGAAGGCCTTCTGCGGCAACTGCACAGCAAAGAGGATGCCGGTCTGGGTAGCTCGGCGAAGGTAGCCCCCAAAGGCTGATTTCCAGCGCCACTTCCGAGGTGGGGTAGCGCTTCCTCACCTTCTTAGGTCCGTACTTCAGGCTGAAGCGCTGTTTCATCCCGTTGACCGCCATCGGGTCCCAGATCATCCTCGGGACAGTACTCTGCGAAACCAGAGTGAGGCATCGGACTCAGTGCGGTACCTCCCGCTCTAATGGGTTCAGTCCACGGTGAAGTATAGGCGCCGGTTGTTCTTCCCCTTGTTGTCTGACTTCAGGCCGGTGACCCTTCCAATCTCTCCGGTGTTCTTCACGTGCACTCCCCCGTCCGCCTGCGTGTCGACGTCGCCTATCTGCACGATCCTCAGCATCTCCAGGGAAGGCGGCATCGCGTTGGCGAGCTTGACCAGACCCGGCGTAGCCAGCGCCTCTTCCCTCTTCATGAAGAAAGTTCTGACATCAACCGCGCGGTGGACGACCTCGTTGACCCTCTCGACGTAGTAGGCCAGCTTCTCTCTGTCGAACTGGTCGAGGTTCAGGTCCACCCTCGATTCGTCTGGGGCAATCTGGTTCCCGGTGATCAGCGCGCCAGCCTCTCCGTTCACCACCGCGCTCAGTATGTGGGCGGCTGTGTGCATTCTCATTATCCTGTATCTCCTCTCCCAGTCAAGGATGCAGTGGACCGCTTCGCCAGGCTTGAAACCTGGGGGCGACTCCATCACATGGACGATCTCCTCCCCCTCCTTCACCGCCTCGGCCAGGTTCGTTCCGTTGACCGTGCCTCGGTCGGAGACCAGCCCTCCGCCCCTGGGGTTGAAGGCCGTCTGGTCCAGGACCAACCTGTCGCCCTGTGCGGAGACGACCTTGGCGTCGAAGGTCCTCATGTACATGTCCTCCCAGAAGAGGCGCCGAGTCAACGACGCGAGGTAGAGGGATGCGCTCTATAACGTTGACCGACTTCGGTTCTGTTAAGTTGACGGTTGCTACCTCGGGTTCGTCTTGCTGTTAAGCGTCGGTTGCTGGGAGGTCACGGGACTCAGCGGCCAGCACCTCTTACAGTCGTTGCACCTGCAACCCCTACGACAACAGAGACAGAGCAGCGAGGTTGACAGGAAATCAGGCAAGACAGTCAACACCCGTAGGCTATCCGACGGCGGCTTATGATTTTGCCCCTGTTAAGCGTCGGGCCCTGACTGTTCTGTCAAGTTCTCGGCATTTCCTCTGACTTCTTAGGACTGTCAACTTTCGGCAGTTAGGCCGGTTTACTCTTGAAGCTTGGTTAAGCCCTGCACGGCGTGTTCCTTGGAACAGTAACTATGCCCCATACTGAGGCCAGTTTTCGACCTCCTATCGACACTTACGGTGTAGCCTTGATACGAGTCGTCGAACGTGCTTCCGCATGCCTCACATTTGGCTTGCATCGCGGATTGTGGCCCTCGGCTCGTCTTATAGCTCTTAGTGTCGTGGGTTCTCTTAACTCTTCGGCATCTGGGGAAGGGCGTTAACCGTTGACTTAACAGAACCCCGACTTCAGTAACTCGTGATCTTGGTCTGAGTCAGTTCCCTCGAGATCAGCACGCTCTCCTGCACCCACCTCGTCCTGGGTATCACCAGCTTGGAGAGGGCCGAGTCCATCGCCCCCTGGAAGGTCTCGTGCCTCTCGAAGGGCCCCTTCATCATCCGGCGGATGCTCTCCCTTATGTTCCAGACCCCCAGCGGCATGATGAATCCGGGGTAGGTCTCCCTCAGGACGACGACGGCGGCCTGCCTGCCCTCCCTTTCGAGCGCCTCCGCGACGGCCAGCCTGGTCGAGTAGTAGCAGCCCCCGACCCTGGCGTACCGCGTCCTGCCGAAGTACTCCTCGTAGTCTCCGATCATGTAGGGGGAGTTCGAGAACTGGTTCCACGTCGTGTTGGGGAACCAAGCCTCGATCCACTCGAACCTCCATTGCTCTGGGAGAAGGATCGCCACGTACTGGTTGTCGTAGACCCTGAAGCCGTAGGTGCGGAACTCGTCGATGGTGGGGTGGTGCTTGACCTTCTCAAGCAGGCTGAGGCTGATGGAGCTGTCCACGGCGGTGATGCTCCACCGCGTGGGGACGATCCTCCTCCTCGCGCCGTTCCCGAACATCCCCAGGCTGAACGCCTTCTGAATCCTCGTCACCAGGACCCCCTTCGAATAGAGCTCCTCGACCGCGTCCGTCGCCTTCAGGTCGCGGTCGCCGTGCGCCGTCTCGATCCTCCTGTCCGCCGACGGGTTGCTGATGGTGAACCGGTCCATCGGCGCCGAGGGCCCGAAGGGCTGGACGTTCTCAGAGAAGGTCAGGATCTTCCTGGGCGGCTTCGTCAGCCTGAGCTCAGTGTCGACGGGCTTGGCGGCCATGGCGAGTTCCTGGAGGGTGGACAGGAGCCTGCCCGGGTTAGCCGCCGCCTCCACCTTCATCCTCGAGTGGCCTCTCACCAAGGAGAAGCGGTAGTCGACTATCTGGTCTATGGGCCTGCCCAGCCAGTCTTCGGGGGTGTCGAGGATCGCGGTGTCCCCGAACTGGGCCGGCACCATGGGGCCGATGGAGACCTTCGGGTAGCCGAGCCTGCCGACGAAGACCCCCGGGGGAGACGAGCCGTCGATCTCGTTGGTTGACATCGAGGCGCCCTGCTTTGCCATCGACTGCGCCTTGACGATTATCGGGCATCGCGGCTTGCCGCAGAGCAGCTTGGCCCCCCTGCACTGCAGGCACATCCAGGCGGGAGGGCTCTCCACGACCTCGATCGACCGGGCGACGTCCTCCTCCAGGCCTGTGACGCTCGAAGGCATCACGCTCGAGAGCCACTCTATCTTCTTGGGCAACCGAGTGCCGATCTCGCCGTCCTTTCTTCTTAAGCTCCTCGGAGGGACTCTGGACTGAAACTACTCGCGCCTATTGCTAAAGCGGGGAAGAACCGACATCGTCTGGAAGTACGTGGACTTCGCTTCGCGCGCGCTCAGATCTAGGGCAATGTTGCTACCTAACTTAGTCCTATGCCCTCGCGAGCTCTTCCTGCGCCTTCAACACTTCTCCAATGATGATTTTCCTTATCGGCTCGTCCAATTCGCTTTTTGTGCAGACCTCAATGGCAACTTCATAGGTTGTTGCTGCCGAACCCACAATCTCCACGCTCGACTTTTCCGTAGCCAGGGCATCATATTTCTTGAATGATTCCAAGACTCTTGACTTGAACTTGTTGTAGTCCAACTTCTTGTCAAGCTCCGTTCTAACGCTCACAGTCCTAAGACCCGCTCTCGAATAGTTCACGGTATAGGCCCCCAGGACTGCCGAGTTCGGGAGAACAACGGGAAGGCCGTTGTCCATGAGCATATGCGTGTAGAATATCCCGATCTCCTGAACGGTGCCGGTGACACTACCTAGGGAGGATACCATGTTAACTCGGTCGCCGATTTTGAACGGCCTCGAGATGATCAGGGAGAGGCCGGCGAATATGTTACCCAGCACCTGCTGTCCGGCGAGGCCCAGGACTATACCGAGGAACCCCGCGCCGATGAGGACCGCCGTGAGGTTGAAGCCGAGTACTCCAAAGACGATGACAATCAAGACAATGCCGGCGATCACTGAAAAGAAGTTCTTGATCCCCTGCGCATGCGTCGGCCCAAGCGACGGCTCGACCACCTTCTTGAGTATCCCGTTGACGATCCTGATCACCAGATAGCCGGCGACCAATACTATGATTGCGTAAATGGGCAGAACGTAGTTTTCGGGTACCAACCCATGATCGGAGAGGTAACCTGCGAGCAACGCTGTCACAAGCGAGGCGATTATTATCAGGATGAAATGCGGAACCCTTGATTTCACGACGACGGACGGTCTCTCTGGGTCGCTCATCCTCGCGCTCCGCTAGACAAGACCGCTCCTAAAATGTCTCGGAAAATGCTTCCCCATCGCTGCGGTTATTCGGAATAGTTCAGGACGAGAAGACCATTGCCAGCAGAGCGATTCCTAGTATGGCGAGAAGGTCATACTCTCTGAGGACAAGCAAGGAAAGCAACACGACAGGCACTATTTCCGAGTTGGAAAGCACGGCAACTGTGGAGCTCCGCGCAACAGACGGATTATTTCGTATCCCGCCGACGTCATGCTTCTTGTGAGAACAAACGTGCGAGTTGCATTCTCCGCGCGCGCTCACTCCATGCAGGCGCCTGACCTTCAGAAGCAGACGAACCTGGTGGAATCGGGCGCTGCGACCAGCCGTGTAGATAGCTAGAGTCTAGCTAATCTAGACAAACAGAGACTATTCTGAGCTTATCGTGATTGGGCCCGGTGGGATTCGAACACCCGTCGTTACCTCGAGAGGGTAACATGCTTGACCGGGCTACACCACCGGGGCAAACTCTTCGCAAGAAAGCGGCGAACTAGCAGAACATCTAATAGCATAGCCGGGCTATTCCTAAAAACGTTCGTATCCCGCGTTTCTCTGAACTTGAAATCCCGGCTAGACTATTATGAGATTCGCTCAGTACTCCTCTAGGTTCGAGCCCGGTGGGGCCCGGCACGAAATCGTACCTCAAGACTGGCTCGAAAAGCGAGAATCCTCTTGATGTCTCGATAGTCATAAATAATCAATCCCCTCTTTCTCTTGTCTCATGGAGCTCCACGGTTCCACTGAATCCGTCTGTCCGGTTGACGTGGATCAGGGGGACTGGAGGAAGATAGAGGCCAGACTGTGGATCGACCGCGAAAGAAACGAGGTTTGGATGACCAAGAACTGCGGTCGCCACGGCGAATTCCAAGATTTGATCTCCACAGACGTCGGCGATTACCTCAGGGCAGAGAGGTTCGCGCAGGGAGGGACGGGCGTGCAGAACCCGATATCGTACACTGACGGTGAATGCCCGACGCGGTGCGGCCTCTGCTTCGAGCACGAATCGAAGACCGTCCTGGCGATTATCGATGTGACGAACAGATGTAACATGAGATGCCCCGTCTGCTTTGCCAATGCCGGGGCTGCCGGCTACGTGTACGAGCCCAAGATCGAACAAATCGAGACCATGCTCACGACAGCGACGAGCGTGAACTCACCGAAGGGAATCCATGCCATCCAACTCTCGGGAGGAGAGCCGACCGTCAGAGACGACCTTCCCGACATCGTCAGGGTGGTTAAGCGCTACGGCATCAATCACATTGAGGTAAACACGAACGGCCTGAAGGTCGGCGATCCCGAAAGAGGGCCAGGATACCTCAAGACTCTCATGGATGCCGGAATCTCGACTCTCTACCTTCAGTTTGACGGACTCACCGCTGGCCCCAGGCTCATTTCCAGGGTCCCCGATTCAGATGAGACGGGAGGGCGGATGCCTGAAGAAGGAAGAAAAAAGCTCGCCGAGTACTATACAGACCGGCAATTGAACGTTGTTCGAACCGCAAGGGAGGTAGGGTTCGGGAGCATCGTCCTGGTCGTCACCCTGCAGAGGGGCGTGAACGACGGGCAGATGGGAGACATCCTGAGATACGCGGGCGAGAACTCCGACGTCATCAGATGCGTCAACTTCCAGCCGATATCGATGGCGGGGAGGATGGACAGAAACAGGATCAGGGAGGTCAGGATGACCAACGCCGACGTCGTGAACGGGGTGGAAAGGCAGACCGGAGGACAGATCAGAGCGAGTGATTTCTTCCCCATCCCGGCCGAAGTTCCGCTGGCGGGCTACCTGGAGCTTGTGAGGGGCAGGAGTGATCACTACGACAGATTCTCCACGCACGTCCAGTGCGACAGGTTGACCCTGGTCTACGTCAACGAGAAGGACGGCGAGGTGACCTTCGACCCGGTCACGAGACACATGGACCCAGAGAAGCTCTACTCGTCATTGGAAGGAGCGAGGAGGAGCGGCAGGGTCGTCGGAACGCTGAAGGGAGCGGCCGGAATACTGAGGCACACGGACATGAAGCTGAAGAGAGACATGGTAGCCCCCCTCCTGCTCAGAGGGAACTACAAGGGCGCAGGGGATTTCATGAGGAGGGTCCTGATGATAGGCGACATGCACTTCATGGATGCCTACAACTTCGATTTCCAGAGGGTTCACAAGTGCGCGATACACTACTTGGTGCCTGACGACCGCCTCGGGGCGAGGGTCGTCCCATTCTGCACGATGAACAACTTCCACAGACCACACATCGAAAAGCAGCTCGCCGCTCCTCTCTTGGCGCGGACGAAAGCCTAGGCGCGCATAGTTGGGCGGGCCCGGTGGGGCCCGGCACGAAATCGTACCTCAAGAATAGCTCGAAATAGAGGATTAGAATCCTAGCCGGGCTACCAATTCTTACCCCCGAGACTTGATTCAGTACAGATGATGCGTTTCAGTCTTCCTTTCCACTTTCAGCGCGCGCTACGCGCTGAGTGCGCTCACGGCGCCATGTTTGCTATGCGCACCGGCTCGATCTTGTCTGCGGGTTTGAAACCGAAGACCCTGGAGTAGAAGTACAGCTCCAGCTCGATGGACCTCTTCATGTTCTCCGCCTTTCTGAACCCGTGCTGCTCCCCCTCGAAGGCGACGTAGGCCGTGGGGAGCCCCTTCTTCCTGACCGCGTCGTAGAACTTCTTCGATTGGCTGGGCGGGACTATCTTGTCCTCTAGCCCCTGGAAGAGGATGAGTGGGCAGGAGACCCTATCGACGTAGTTGATGGCCGACCTCTCCCTGTAGAGGTCCTTCTTCTCCGGGTAGGGGCCCACGAGCCTCTCGTTGTAGCGGGACTCGAACTTGTGGGTTGTCTCGTCGAATCCCTCGAGGTCGCTGATCCCGAAGAGGCTGGCCCCGGCGTTGAAGAACTTCCGGAAGGTGACCGCGCACATCGTTGTGTACCCGCCGGCTGACCCGCCCCTGATCGCGACCCTCTTGCCGTCGACGTCCCCCCTTCCGACCAGGTACTTGGCGGCGTTGACGCAATCGTCGACGTCCACGACCCCCCACAGCCCCTCGAGCCTCCTCCTGTATTCGCGCCCGTACCCCGTGCTCCCGCCGTAATTGACGTCCACGACTGCCAGGCCGTGCCCTGTCCAGTACTGGATCCCGTACCTGAGCGTGGTGGGGGTGGCCGAGGTCGGGCCGCCGTGGCTCATTACGACGAGCGGCGGCCTCTCTCCAGGCGGTCCCCTGTAGTCCTTGTTCTTCGGCGGGTAGTAGAACGCGAATGCCTCCTTGCCGTTCTCCGTGGGGAACCGGATCGCCTCAGACACGGACAGGTACCCTTCGTCGACGGTCTTTGCTATGGACCTCCTCAGGACCTTTGTCTTTCGCGTATCGAGGTCCACAGTGACGATTGAAGTCGACTCGGTCGGTGACCCGCCAACCAGCAGCGCCCTCCCCGGCAGCGCCAGCACGTCGAACATCTCAGTGTAGGGCGTCGGGACCTCCTCCAGCTTTCCGGTCACAGTGTTCAGCCTCCCCAGGTGCGAAGTCCCGTTCACCACGTAGATGCAGACGATTGAGTTCGAGTCTTCGAAGCCGTAGCGTCGCTCGCGGAAGGCCCACTGAGGCGCGCCGAACTCGGCCTCCATGGGGTGGAGTGCCTCCACCTTCCCGTCCTCCCTCCTCCTGTAGAGGTTCCACCACCCGGTCCTGTCGGATACGAAGTACAGCGTACCGTCGGGAGACCACTCGGGCTGGAAGATCGATTCCTGGACCCCGCCGGCCACCTTCTCCCTCTCCTTCACAGTGCCGTCCGTTCCCAGCTTCCCCGCCCAGAGCTCGGTCCCGTCCCAAGGCATGTTGGGGTGGTTCCAGGTGAGCCAGGCCAGGTGCGAGCAGTCGGGGTCGAGGCGGGGGTTAGAGTAGAAGTCGTTTCCCGAGACGAGTACCTCCCCCGGCCCTCCCATGGCAAGATCGATCCCCACGATCGTGTTCACGGCCTGCCGACCCTTCACAGTGTGGTCCTCCCGGACCAGGACCATGCGATTCCTCTTCGAGTCGACCACGCCATCGGCGTACCTGAGGTCGACCCCAGACGGAGTTATCGGGCGGGGTCTGGAGGTCGGGCCCTGCACGTACAGCCGTTGGTCCTTGAAGTTCGAGAAGTAGATCTTCCCGCCGTGGAGGACGTAGTCCCCGCCCCCGTACTCGTGGACCGTCGTCCTGACGTTGAGTCCCTTCGGCGTCAGCTGCGAGACGCCGGCGCCGCGAGGCTTCACGACAACGTACCTTCCGCCCTCCTTGGGCCTCGTCTCCTTCCAGTAGAACTGACCATTCTCCATGGCCAGTTCGTTGACGCCGATGAAGCTCGCCGCGTAGAGCTCGGCTGTGACGGGCGTCTTCCAGAATCCGTAAGGCGACAGCGCAGGTCCCTTCTTCATTTGCAGCCCAATCGCGACTTTCCAGTTGAGAAAAGGGTTGCGCTTTCCCGTCAGAGCGCGCGCGCGACCCGACCGATTCAGTTCTTCCTTCCCTTCTTCCTGCTTACTTTTCCGTGGTCTGCTTGATTATGTCCTGAAGGGGTTTTGCAAAGAGCGAAGTAAATTCCATTGGGAAGATGTACTTGGTTGACGGGCTCGCGCCGAGAGCCTTCAGCGTGTCCAGGTACTGCAGGACCATCGTCTTGGAGTCGATCCCCTTCGCAGCCGCGAAGATCTGGTTCAGCGCCCCTGCGTAGCCTTCCGCCCTTAGGACCTGAGCCTGCTTATCGCCTTCCGCCCTCAGGATGTTAGAAGCCTTGTCACCCTCGGCGACGAGTATAGACGCCTCTCTCTTTCCGTCTGCCTCCGTGACCGTCGCTCTCCTTGTCCTCTCCGCGGACATCTGTCTGACCATCGCCTCCTGAACGTCCCTGGGCGGAGTGATCTCCCTGATCTCCACGTTGGTCACCTTGATCCCCCACCTCGCAGTAACCTCATCGAGCTTGGTCCTGAGGACCTGGTTGATCTGCTCCCTCTTGGCGAGCAGCTCGTCCAGCGGGATGTCACCCACGACAGACCTGAGCGTGGTCGTCGCTATGCCAATCGACGCCCCTTCGAAGTGCTGCACCTGCACGACGCTCTGGGCGGCGTCAGTCACCTTGTAGTAGATCAGGAAGTCGATGTCGGTAGGCGCGTTGTCCTTCGTGATGCAGGTCTGATGCGGGACTTCGAGGTACCTTTCGCGGAGGTCTATCTTGTTGACACGGTTGATGAACGGGAAGACGAAGACGACCCCTGGCCCCCTCGCTCCGGTCAGCCTGCCGAGAGTGAACTGGACCAGCCTTTCGTACTCCCTGACGATCCTGACGCTGTAGCCGATGAACCCGATGACTATGATTATCACGAGCGCATAAATCGCGTAGCTGATGATGTCGCCGGTCGTCTGCAGCGCGATCGAACCCGGGGGGATCATTTACCCAGTCTCTCCACTGTCAACTCCAAACCGTCTCCTGCTATAACCTTTACAGGATCCCTCTGTCCCCTTCGTTGAAGGCGCGTCCAAACCATATTAGTGAGTCTTCCTAGGTTCTCGCCGTATTGGAGTCAGAGAGAGCCCACGGCGCGAAGCTCGAGGAGATCCTCGCTGCGTTCAACGAGTCGTGGGTGAAGTACTGGGAGTCCTACGTAAGGCTGCAGGATCAGCTCTACGAGAGCCTAAGGGCAGGGAGAGAAGTCTCCTGGCTCGCAGCGACGGACGATAGGAAGCTCAGCGAAATCAACCAGGTACAGCGCGAACTCTTCTCGGGAATGCCTCGCAGACTGGACTACTCCCCACTCGGGCAGATCTCACGCAATCTGAACACCGCCCCAACCAAGATCGCGGACCTCGAGGCGGTGCTCGCCCTCCCCGTTGTTCGACTTCTACAGTGGGATCCAAGAACTAATCAACGACATCTCTATTCGCGATTGTGCGGATGCATACACTCAGACGGTTACCTATGGATTGTTCCTCGCAAGGATTAGTAGCAAGGTGCCACTGTCGAGGCAAATCGCCTCAATCGCAATCTCCCAAAATGTGGGAATCATTAAGAAGATTTTCGCCAATGTCGCTGCTGACCTACCGCCTAACCTCACTTGGATAATTGATGAGATAGTCGAAGTCTTGAATGCTTCGAATATGCAGAAAATACTACCTCAAATAGACGAAAGAGGCAAGAAGGACCGAGTTCCGTTCACCCATTTCTATGAGGATTTCCTTGAAGTATACGATCCCGTAAAAAGAAAGAATTTCGGTCAGTACAATACTCCTCGTCCAGTAGTCTCCTTCATTGTCAACTCTGTCAATTCCATTCTAAAGAAGGACTTTGGGAAAGCGAAGGGATTCGCTGACGATGATGTCACAGTACTAGATCCTGCCGCTGGAACGGGCACTTTCCTATGGATCATCTATCTCAAAACTCTTGAAGAGCTGACGAACATGAGACTTTCAGGACTGATTAACTCCAAGATATCAAATCACATACTGAAAGATTTCTATGGCTTCGAAATCCAAATAACTCCTTACATCTTCGCACATCTCAAACTCTCTACCATTTTTACCCCATGGTCCTACTCCTTCAAAGAAGGAGAACGAGTCCAAGTCTACCTCACCAACACACTCGAACCATCAGAATCACATGGTCTGATACCATTCATGCGAGAATTGAATGAAGAAAGCAGAGCAGCAAACGAGGTTAAGCAGCGCAAGAAGATACTCGCAGTGATTAGCAACCCTCCGTACTCGGGAGAATCATTCAACAAAGGAAAATGGATTAGCGACCTGTTGAAGATTGGGTATCAGACGAAGGACGGACGGAAGGATGAAGGGTACTACAAAGTCAGTGGAGTACCTCTGAAAGAGAAGAATCCGAAATGGATAGGAAATGATTACGTCAAGTTCATCCGCTTTGCCCAATGGAAGGTCGATATCGAAGGAGAAGGCGTAGTCGGATTCATTACTGACAACTCCTATCTTGACAATCCCACCTTCAGAGGAGTGCGATGGTCTCTCATGAATTCTTTCAACAAGATCTACATCCTCAACCTGCACGGCCATTCAAGGAAAGACCGAAACCCCTCGACAAAGGGAGGCAAAGACGAAAATATCTTCGACATCGAACAGGGCGTTGCGATAGCACTCTTTGTCAAAAGTGAAGAAGACCATGGAAGATTGATCAAATATGCTGACCTCTGGGGAACTCGGAAATACAAATTCGAGTACCTTGACGGATGGGCCGTGAGCGGAATCCCACTTGAATTGGTTCAATGGAAAGATATCACTCCACGAGCACCCCAGTACCTTTTCGTTCCTTCTGAATCCAAATCAAACGACCCGTACTTTACATCTCCGAGCATCCCAGAGATCTTCCCTGTCAACAGCGTCGGCATAGTCACGGCAAGAGACGACCTTACAATCAAATGGTCTCAAGATGAAATGTGGCAGACAGTTTCAAACTTCGCCAAGCTAGACCAAGAGGAAGCAAGGTCCAGATTCGACCTGGGCAAAGATGCGCAAGACTGGAAAGTAGCTCTGGCTCAACAAGATATCATTCAATCAGGGCCTTCAAAGGAAAACATCGTTCCCATCTTGTATCGACCTTTCGACTTGCGTTACACCTACTATACTGGCAACTCGAAGGGTTTCCAATGCAGGCCACGACCTGAAGTAATGAATCACATGAAACGCATCAACATTTCATTGTTGTTCAACAGACGAGAAGCATTGCCTGGACAGTACGCTGACTTCCTCGTTTGCAATACAATGGCAGAGCATAAAGCCTCTTCGCGTTATGATACCTGCTACCAAGCCCCCCTGTATCTATACAAGAATGAAAGGAAGACGCCCAATGTCAGCTCGAAGATTCTCGAGAGACTTTCCAGCTTGTACAAGAGAATAGTAACGCCAGAAGAAGTCTTCTACTATACCTACGCCGTCGGTCACTCTCCATCATACAGAACTAGATATGATAATGACCTCAGACGGGATTTCCCGCGCATACCCCTAACTGATGACGCACGACACTTTGACGCCATGGTTGAGTTTGGAAAGAGACTAACGGACCTACACCTCGGAAAGGCAAGTCTGAACTACCGAACAAAGTTTGACGTACCAGGGTCGAATGTCATTGAAAAAGTGAGTTACTCCAGAGACAGAGTTGACATAAACAAGACTCAGAGTTTTGAGAACGTCCCGAGTGAAGTGTGGAAATTCCGTATAGGCGGTTACCAAGTCCTCGAAAAGTGGCTCAAGAGCAGGAAAGGTCGTTCTTTAGCGGGTCCCGACATTGAACAATTCCTAAGAGTCGTAGAAGTCATTCGCGGAACGATTTCGCTGATGGAAGAGATTGACAAGATTCCTTTCCTCCCTCAAGAAACGCCTTGACAGTGGAGAGTTCCTTCACCAGATCAGTTAAGCGTGCAGATGAAAGTAACGATAGACGGAAAACTTGGTAACAGGGTAGCGGTCATCGACAGGACAGCCCAACATTTCAGCCCCAAAGATTCAACTCAGACCCTTACCCGATGACCTTCCCGTTTTCTAACCTAATCACATTTGGAATCTGTTCTTCAAGACCTCCGACGTGACTAACGACGAATATCTGGCTAAACAGGCGAGACAAGTTCACGTTGAGATATTCGACTATTCCCGAGCGTCTGACTTCATCTGAACTTCCAAGAGGCTCATCAAGCCACAGGAACTGAGGCGTCGTCCCTTTTACTTCGGGCATCAATGCCAAAGCAAATGCGATACGCATCGCCAAGAGAAACTGATCCTCGGTCCCTCCGGAAAACACGTCCTTGGGGCGGTACTCTCCTGCTTCAGGATCGAACACCTGAACTCCGAAGTCCTCGTCTAACATGACGGCCTTGTACCGACCGGACGTCAGACTCGGCAGAATCTCTCCCATGTATGTCTCGACCCCAGGGCGGAACCTGACCCGTCTCGATTCGGCGGTCTTCTCTATGCCCTCCTTGGCTGCCCTGACGACCTTCAGTCGATGCTCGAGGCTTCGCACGCGTTCTTGCTGGGCTTCAACTTCCGTTTTGATATTCTCATGTTGCGCGAGATATCCAGTGTTCCCATCGATTGTTCGTTTGTCCGAATCAATTCTGGCCTGTTTGTCAGCAATCTCTCCGTGAATTCCTTGCCTGTCCTTGATCACACTGGCGACGAGTTCCCTTGAATACACTACACCGGCTGGAAGTGGAGGAGGTATGAGCTCTGCAGCCTTCCTACCTAGTTCTGCAATCTCTTTCTCTATCGACGTTTCGTCGACCTGTGCTTTGAGTTCTTTCAGTCCTTGACTGAGTTTAGCGAAACTCAATTCATTAGACGCCTTCTCTCGTGATTCAACAGAATACTGCCTGACTATCAAACCCGCCCTTTCGAGGGGCTCCTTCTCAGGTGCAATTCCCTTGTAGTACGCGATACCCTCTAGAGCTGCCCCCAAGCTGTTGACTGCATCTCCGCGACCAGCTCTTGACTTGCCAAGATCGTCTGTCAGACCATCAAGCTCCCCCTTCTTCCCCTCGTACAGCTCGAACTTGCCGAGCAGACCTTCCAGTTTGACTAGATTGCTCATTCTGGATACCTGTCTGACCAGCAGGAGCAGCAGAACCAGTCCAAACGCGCCTGCTACCCACGGGAGAACCTGGATGGAGAAACTGTAGAATGCAACCGCCAAGGCAAATGCCGCTATGGTCCCTCCAGCGTAGGGCCAGAGGGACCCTTTGGTGGCTCTCGCTTTCTCGATTGCAGCCTTGTCGTAGCCTTGTAGCTCCTTCTCAGCACTGTCCACCTCGGATGACTTCGTTCTGATGGACTCTTCCAATCGCGATATCTCGACATCGGTCGTGCGGATTCCCTCTACAAGTTTCGAGACTCTGGACATGTCTTGCTCTGTGGGCAACTCGGCGTATTTCGAAAACTCACTCTGAGATGCTGCTACCTGGCTTTGGAGCGCGGACACTGCGGCCCTATGGTTGTCCAATTGTCCTTGCTTCGCTTTCGCTTCGTCAATGACCTTCTGTTGTTTTGACGCTATCTCCTCATAGGTCGTCAACTGAATGTGCAACGAGTCGAGTTCTTGGTATCTTGTGGTCAAGTTCCTGATTTCGTCTGTGAGCGTGTCTATCTCTGCGTTCATTGCCTGGTTCTCAGTCTCTCTCCGCCTGCATTCAACGAGGTCGCGTTCCAACTGTTCCAACTTGTCCCCTTCAGTTCGAATCTGTCCTGGTCTTGTAGGTCCCGTCCCCTCCAAGTCCTTCTTCTCCTCATTCAGAGTCTCGATGGCATCATTGAAACTCTCAAGGTGCAGGAAGGCGTTGATCACCTTCCATCTGTCACTTCCCTGTTCTACCAGTCTGTCAAGGTCCTTCTGAGCCACGATGGTACTGCTGATCATCTCATCGAACGAGATGTTGCTCAACAATGATTCGATTGACGCAGTGACCTCCCGGCTCTTGGTCGCTATCGCCTTCCAACGGTCCTGACCAATGTGTTCTTCCAGAATCGCCTTGTTGGTGCCTGTTCTCCGAATCTCCCGCGTGACCTTGTAGAGCTTCTCCCCAATCGTGAATTCCAGAATGACTGTGGCACGCCCTGTCGTATACGCGAGAAGGTCCTCATCCCTTGCATGCCCGGGTGGTTTCGTCACCCTTGAGTAGAGGGCGTACAGAATCGCATCCAGAACGGTGGATTTTCCCGCCTCGTTCAGGCCGGAGATCACGGTGATTCCATCCCGGAATCTGAGCGGTGCGTCGAAGTCCAGTTTCTTGAAATTGCTAGCATACAGCGAGACTAGCTTCACCAGGCCCCCGCCTCCTGGAGCTTGTCCTGGCTCAGACGCAGAGCTTCAGCCAGGATGGCTCGCTCCTCTTCGCTAGCAGTCTCCATTTGCTTCTTGAAATAGGCCTCGAGCTCCTGCAGTGGGGTAACCCTCGGGCCCACGTCCGGTCTCTCTGTCGCTTGGACGGATAGCTCATCTTCGTTTACGAAGCAATGGAACACTTTTCCCTGACAGTAGTTTAGAAGTTCCGACCGCCTATACCCCGTGAGACTGATCGGCGTTGCCGTCCCATGAATTTTGACCCGGAGCACAAGTCTGCTGTCGAAGTACTTTCCAACTTCCTCCTTCAGGATCTCGATTGGCTTCGGCCCCTCGGGGAACGGAATCTTCACGGTTCGATAGGGACGAGCGTCCGTCTTGACGAAGTCCCTTGAGACGATGCCTCCCTTGTCGAATTCGACCCAGACGAACCCCTTCTCGTCATCCTCTTCTGCGAAATCGACCCGCTCGGTACTGCCCGGGTAGATCACCTCGGTCTCTCCGATCTTCTTGTTCTGGTGGTTGTGGAAGTGTCCAACTACGAGCAGGTCAGTCCTCTCCGGGATGCATGCTGGTTTGATTATGGGTTCGTCACCGGTCCAACCTGAGAATCCCTGCACGGGACAGTGGGCCAGCACTATGTTGAAGTCGCCTGAGAGTTTTGACTTTATCGCTGAGAGGGGGTCGTTCCCTCCCTCGTGAAGCGGGTTGTGTCCAACCCCAGTGATCGAGGTTGTGCAAGTATCAAGCTTGAGTGTAACGGTCTCCGGAGAGGAGGGGTTTCCGAAGTAGTGTAAGAACCCGGAGTTGCCGTAGACGGCAAGCGGCGAGACCCCCTCTTCGATGCTCTTTGGAGTGTCATGGTGACCGCTCACCGCGAAAACCTTCACTCCGTGCTCAGAAAGAGCCTTGAAGTCGGACATGACAGAGGCTCTCGCCGAGTTGCTGGGCCTCATTATGTCGAAGAGGTCTCCGCCAATGAGGAATAACTCGGGTTTCTCTTTCTTTGCATAGTCGACCACCTGCTCGAAGCACTTGAGATGGTCGCGCTTCCTCTGGAATCTGTCAGGGCCAAAGATGAGCGCTGTCGGGTCCAGGTGGTTGTCTGCGGTCAGGATGGCCCTCACAGTCAGCTGAACTCGCCTCGGAAGGGTTCGCGTTTCTCCTTCGAAGCGTCGGACGCAGAGTCCTCCCGCGCGGCCTTCCTGGCCTCTTCTAGCTTCCGGACGATGTCAACATCGGCGCCCCCCTCCTTGGTGAGTCTGTGTCGGACCTTCACCATTACCGGAGCTCTGGTCACTTCGCCCACGACTACGCATTCGCCAGGGTTCAGTCCGGGCAAGTCGTCGAGAAGGTCCTCGCTCAACCTCTCCGAACTCAACTCCACGGCCCTTTGGTCGTCCGGGTTGGTCAGCTTCATGATCAGCTGGCTGTTGCACTGAGAGAGACTGTCAGGGTCGATCTTAGATGGCCGTTGAGTAATCAAGCACAGGAATACACCAAACTTCCGACCTTCGGCCGCAATCTTGTTCACCATTGTCGACGCATAAGTCACATATCCAGGCGGTATGAATTTGTGTGCCTCTTCGAGTATCACAAAGATCGGGAATTCGTACGTCTCATCTGCTGCCGATTGGTAGACTCCCTGCAGTATCTTAGAGGCGATGTAGTTCATCGCCCGGTCCTCCAGCCCCGAAAGGTCTACGATCGAAACGTGCGATGGCTTCAGGAGGGAATTGATCTTCGTCGACGTGTTGCCGAAGACCTTCAGCCTCATGAGCGAACGGATGTACTTTGCCCCGCCGTGAGCGTGGCCCTGCCACTCTTTGTCGGGTCTACCATCGTCTTTGACGGCCCACGTCGGGTTGTCCAGCTTGTCGAGGAGGTCTTCAGGAGTGTACATCTTCTCCTTCAGCTGTTCGAGTGCCTGTCTGATCGCTTCTCTGATGTTACGCGCGTTGTCCGGAACTCCCGCGACATCACAGAGCTCCTCGTACTGAAGGTCAGAGAATGAGATTTCGAATGGGGAGACGTCGCCCACTTTCTTCGCGTCCTTGCTGGTGCTGGCGGGGTTTCTGAAGACGGTCACCCGGTCGGAGAATTCGTGCCTCGCCCCCTCAGAAGTCAGCGAGAGGTACACGTAGTCCGCGTGCGGGTCGAGCACAATGATTGTGGCCCCCTTCTTGATCAACTCTTCAATCAGCACACCAGCAGAA
The DNA here is from genome assembly GCA_963796355.1 of uncultured archaeon. Classification (GTDB taxonomy): domain Archaea; phylum Thermoproteota; class Nitrososphaeria; order Nitrososphaerales; family Gagatemarchaeaceae; genus UBA183. The sequence goes on along the minus strand of CAWCLD010000001.1, from coordinate 95,144 downwards.
TAGGACTTGCCTGCCCCGGTCTGCGCAATTATCGCCAGATGCCGCCTGAAACCCTTTAGCGAAAGATAGACCGGAACGTCACTGCGGGTGATCAGGGTCCCAATATGGAGACCCTCCTCTTCGGGAAGAGAATAGAACCGTGAAAGCACCTCGTCTGGGGCGACAAAGACCGAGTTACCAGGAGTGAGAGCCCTTCTAGGCTGTAGAATCCTCCCATCCGACGAAGTGAGGAATCCCAGGACCCGCGCTTCTCCCCATGTGCGGACATCGGCGATTTGGGCTGCAATTATCTTCCGCAGCGCCTCGACGTCTACGCTCTTGCTAAGCGCCTCGCTGACCGAAATGATCTTCTCAACCTGAGCCACCACTGGGACCTCGGTCAATCTGCCGTCAACGGCTTCCTTTGAGAACACCACGACGTATTCCCACTTTGGTGGATACTCCTCGTTCTGCGAAGCGAAATAGAACTGGTTAGAGCTGGCCTCGCCGACAACTATTCCGGCTTCTTTGAGGCTATGGGTACTTGACACGACGATATCCTCTCGAGTGTATGATCGTGAAGTCTAGGTGCTTTTCCAACGCTGAGCTGTAGATAGTATCAACGGTCTCGTTACTAAGTCTGACCTTTTCATCCACTCTCTTCAGCCAAATGTTGTAGTCTTTCAAGCCTCCGTATCCTTTGAGTAGCAAGCTGACAATATAGTTGACGTTGACCAAGACTTCCCGTCCTCCGATGAATTCTGCTATGGTCGTGTCTCGGTTGAATGTCCAGCTAGGCGTGTCTACCCTCACCGGTGTATCCCGATGGTCGAGAAGAACGTGGAACGACACCATGCTGGGAAAGCTTGGAATTCTCGAAAGTGTTGCAGAGGCTCTCTCTAGGAATTGGGCAGAATCAGGAGCTTCGAGCACACTTTCCTTGAAGTGCTTTGAGACATAGGCCTCAGGATGCGTCTGGAGACCTTGCACCAGATTGGCCGTGCGTCTCGAGACGCTCAACTCGATTGGGATCGTGTGGCCGGGCTGGTCGACGTAAGTGCGTATCAGCTGATGGTCTGTTCTTGCCGCGAAGGCCTCCCAAAGAATTTGTTCTATCTTCTGGAGTTTTTCGCCATGCTGAACACTGAGCTTCCTGAACGCTTCAAAGGCCTCAGTAGGTGCATCAAACACGTCCTGAAACACGCGGAATATTGCAAGCTTCGCGGAGGAAGGAATCTCGAGCCTTCCGAGCTCCTCCTCGAGGATCTTGCCCAAGAGGAAGTTCCTGAGAAAGCTAGAGCGACTGTCTTTGCTCACCCCCAAGAGCAGAACCTCCCTCTTCCTGCAAAGGTCCAGCAGTGCATGGTAGGTCTCGAAATACTCAATCATGAACGAACGCATCCCTTCGGCTGGTTGGTCTCGTGGAAGGTGAGCGAGCCTGCCAAAGAGGGAACCATCAAGGAGCACCGCAACGTTCGACAGGTTCCCATCTTCAAGCGCCTTGATTGCTGCCTTGAATTCCAGCCACTCCATCTTCCTGTTCACGAAGACCTCGATTTCTGTGGCCTTGCCCTTGCTTAGGAAGGCGTCTACCTCCAATGTTCTGAAGGATTCTTTGCGGCAAATTGCCAAGGCGCGGGCAACGTAGAGCGTGGCCCCTGACGCGAACGGGCGAATGCCACGACTTCCGTCGACCGCTACGACCTCCGTTTCTGGTGCTCCGATATTCACTGCTGGGAACCAGTAGTGACGCAGAGCTGCACCAAGATCTGCATCGAGTTCGGAGGTCCTGCCCACCATCATCTTCTGTCTGAGCAGGCCCCGCTTTCCCTTGACCTGTGTGACTAATTCGTCTAGGTACTCAGGGATGGGGTATCATCCTCCACCTTGGACTGAACTGGGTCCAACTTCCGAGCTCATCAACATCGGCGCCTCCTTCCTTGGTCGTCTGTGTCGAACCTTCACCATCACCGGGACTCTGGTCTGTATAATACTCTGCCCCGCGGTCTTGTCTCACGTATGCGGCGAAACGTAGTAATACCTTGCCCGCACCGGAACCTCTGAGAGCCTTGGCTGACATCGAGAAGATGTTCAATCCAAAGACCGTCGCCCTGATCGGAGCCACGGACAAGGAGGGGACGGTCGGCGAGGCGACGCTCAAGAACCTCCTGATCGGAAAGGGGAAGCGTTCGATCTTCCCCGTCAACCCGAAGCACGAGAGCCTGATGGGCCTCAAGTGCTATCCCACCCTTTCAGCGATCCCGGAGCACATCGACCTCGCCGTGGTCGCCACGCCAGCAAGCACCGTACCCGCGGTCGTGGAGGAGTGCGGGAAGGCCGGGGTCGACGGCGTAGTGATCATCTCAGCGGGCTTCCGGGAGGTGGGAGAGGCGGGCGCAAAGCTCGAGGAAGAGATAAAGCGGATCAGGTCGAAGTACGGCTTCAGGCTGCTCGGCCCGAACTGCGTCGGCTTTGCCAGGCCCTCAGCCCATCTCAACGCGACCTTCCTCAGGGACAACCCCGAACCCGGCTCGATCGCGTTCATCTCTCAGAGCGGGGCCCTCGGTTCCGCGATTCTGGACTGGGCCATGTCCTCCCACGTCGGCTTCAGCCTCTTCGCCTCGCTGGGGTCGATGCTGGACCTCGACTTCGGCGACCTGATAGACTTCCTGGGGGGCGACCCGTTGACGAGGAGCATCATACTCTACGTGGAGGGGATCGGGCACGCGAAGAAGTTCATGAGCGCGGCGAGAGGCTTCGCCCGCACCAAGCCCATCATCGTCCTGAAGGCGGGAAAGCACAAGACAGGGGCCAAGGCCGTCCGGTCCCACACCGGAGCGCTCGCCGGAGACTTCGAGGTCTATGATGCGGCCTTCAAACGGGTCGGCGTGGTCAGGGTCGACGAGATCGGGGACCTCTTCAACTGCGCCAGTGTCCTGGACTCGAGACACCTTCCCGCAGGGCCCAGGCTGGCAATAGTCACAAACGCAGGGGGTCCCGGAGTCGTGGCGTCCGACGCGGTCGCCGACCACGGCGGAGAGCTGGCGAAGCTTTCGGACGAGTCGATGCGGACCCTAAACGAGCACCTCCCTCCGTTCTGGAGCCGTGGCAACCCGGTGGACGTGCTGGGGGACACAGACGTAGCCAGGTACGCGACCACCCTCGACGTTTGTCTCTCAGACCCGAACGTCGACGGCCTCCTTGCGATCTTCACCCCCACGGGAGTCACTCCATCCACCGAGCTCGCCGACGCTGTCATCAGGTCCTCGAAGGACAGACGGAAACCAATCCTCACCGTCTGGATGGGCGAGAAGGCCGTCGTCGAAGCGAGGAAGAAATTCACCGAGAACAACATTCCGACCTATCCGACGCCGGAACAGGCCGTGAAGACGTACATGTACATGTACAGGTACCGGCGGAACCTCGACCTGCTCTACGAGACGCCCGAAGAGCTCCCCGTTCGACCTTATGCCTCCGAGCAGCCACCTGAAGCTCATCGCCAGGAGGGCCATAAGGGAGGGGAAGCTCCTCCTGTCGCAGTCTGACGCAGACAAATTCCTCGACGCTTACAACATCCCCAGACTCGCGGGCGGCTTCGCCAAGACTCCGGACGAGGCTGTGATGGTCGCCCGCCGGGTCGGCTATCCCGTCGTCCTGAAGGTCGTCTCCCAGGAGATCGCCCACAAGAGCGACGTGGGAGGGGTCGTGACGGGCATAACCTCGAGCGAAAGGCTCGCGGACGAGTTCGTCAAGCTCATGGAAAGAGTGAAGATCCTGAAACCCGACGCCCGAATCGACGGCGCCTACGTGCAGAAGATGGCCGGGGCGGTCGACTACGAGCTGATACTCGGTTCGAAGAAGGACGTGGACTTCGGCGCCGTGCTGCTCTTCGGCTCGGGGGGCACAGGAGTTGAGCTCTTCCGAGACTTCTCGATAGGACTGCCTCCGATGAACCAGGTCCTTGCACGGAGGATGATGGAAGAGACGATAATCTACAAGGCTCTGTCACGCGGCCTCAGGAACAAGCCTCCGGTCCCAATGAAGCCCCTCGAGGAGGTCATCGTCCGCATGTCGAGCATGGTCGCCGACTTCCCAGAGATAGCGGAGATGGACATCAACCCCCTGTTCGTGGCCGGGGAGAAAGCGTTGGCCGCGGACGTGAGGATCCTCCTCGACCCGGCGGCCCCGGAGGAGGGCGTCCCCTACCCGCACCTCGTGATAATGCCATACCCGACCAAGTATGTCGTCCCGTACAAGCTGGAGGACGGGACCGACGTGCTCCTCAGGCCGATCAGGCCCGAGGACGAAGCGATGGAAGCGGAGTTCATCAACGGTCTCTCGGAGGAGTCGAGCCGGCTCAGGTTCTTCAGCACGGTCAAGAACCTCCCCCACGGGGACCTAGTCCGTTTCTGCAATATCGACTACGACAGGGAGATGGCGATCGTGGCCGAAGTCAAGCAGGGAGGAAGGAGCCGGGAGATCGGGGTGGGCAGGCTGATCTCCGAGCCGGACCAGAGGCGTGGAGAGTTTGCGGTCGTCATCGCCGACCAGTACCAGGGCAGGGGGCTGGGCAGGAAGCTGCTGGACATGATCATCGGCATGGCCGAGGACAAGCGCCTCGAATCGATCTACGGCCTAATCCTGAAGGACAACAGGACGATGCTGGCCCTGTGCAGGGAGATGGGGTTCACTCTCACCCCAGAGGAAGACGTGATGAAGGCTGAGCTGGCGCTCATCCCTCCAGCCTACTCTAACCACGAGACCAGCCACGAGACCAACCAGCTTCCGGAGAAGGAGAGACAGGAAGGTGGGGCAGACGTTGATGCGCTCTTCCAATAGGAGTGCTGGACGGCAGAACCCTGAAACCTCTCTTACACCCTAGTCCGACCAATTCTGTCGTAACCCACGGATCGAGCACGCGCCACGGAATCTTGTATTCGCTTATCTCTTCAAACAGGCCGTATCCCTAAATAACTTGAGTCTTGGAGGCGACTCGCCTGTAATGAATGCCCTGAGCAAGATTTGGATGGACGGTAGGTTCGTCGACTGGGATAATGCGAAGATACATGTCCTGACGCACGGCCTTCACTACGGCTACACCATCTTCGAAGGGATCCGGTGCTTCACCACTCCGAGGGGTCCCGCAATCTTTAGGCTCGAAGAGCACACGGAGCGGTTCCTCAACAGCGCAAAGATCTACATGATGAAGATCGGTTACTCCGCGAAGGAGCTGAACGAAGCCTGCGTCGAACTGGTCAGGAAAAACGGCATCCCTGAGGTGTATATCAGACCAATCGCGTTCTCAGCCTACGGAGAAATGGAGTTGAACCCGATGAAGAGCAAGATATCAGTGGCAATCGCTTCATGGGAGTGGGGTCCGTACCTGGGCAAGGACTCTGTCGACAAAGGCGTCCGTGCGACCGTTTCAAGCTGGGTCAGGGTCGACTCGCGAGCCCTTCCCCCGCAGGCTAAGTGCGCGGCCAACTACGCCAACGCTGCACTCGCGAAGATGGAGGCGTTGAAAGCGGGATACGACGAGGCGATACTGCTGAATAGCAGCGGTGCAGTCGCCGAGGGGCCGTCGGAGAACATCTTCAAGGTCAAGGACGACGTCCTCAGCACCCCTCCCGCGAGTTCGGGCATACTGAGGGGAATAACCAGAGACACAATCATACAGCTTGCCCGCGACCTGAAGATCAATTTCTACAGGAACGATGTGACGAGAGAGGAACTCTACACAGCAGACGAGCTCTTCTTCAGCGGAACCGCCGCTGGAATCGCCAAGATACGGGAAGTCGACGGCAGGAAGATCGGGAACGGCGTCTTCCCGATGACCGAGAGGCTCAGCAGACTGTATGAAGGAACGATTCACGGGAAGGTCAAACGCTACTCGAAGTGGCTGACTACGGTCAAACACTGAACCCACCACTTCAAGCACCTTATCGCCCATTGCAATGTGAGGCGTCGACAATTCATACTAGATTCTCGAGTTGTGGCTGAGAATACTTAAATTCGGTTGGCCAATCAACTCATATGAGAATCTGGGGGCGGATGTCTTGGCTGACCTAAGGGACAGGTTGAAGATTGATGAAGAGAACCTGAAGAGCATCAACGATTTTCTGCTCAGAAAGGACAATCAGCTCGTGAATGGCCTGCTGGAAATCGTCGACAAGTACGGCGGCGTTGATGAAATCAACCGCAGAGCCAAAGAGGCAGGCAAGATTGACAACCTCATGAAAAGGCTCGCGAAAGGCAAGTCCGGGTTTGTCAAGGACCTCGAATGGTTGACTGAACAACGCGACAAAGATGCCTTCATCAGCGTTTCAGATTACAGAAGGAAGGTTTTGGGGAGCAAGGCGGATTCAATGAAGTTTGACGAGTCGTTTGCAGTCACTCTGGAGATCAGCGCCTTCAACTTCTTCCCGTGGCTTGTCGAGGAAGCAAAAAGATCGATTGCAAAACAGGAGCTCATGCCAGCGCGGTACATACGTGTCCGTTCGATGAAGGAACAGGTCGAGGACGATGACATCCTGGCTTTTGCAGCAGCAATGCCGATCATCGGTGCGTCATACGTCCAAACGCTTGACACGAAAGGCACGTTGCCCGGGCCAGATGGCAAGCCGATCAACGTTCACCTAGGAGGGCCTGACACTATTACTGGCTACTTCGGCGGGGCAGGTGTCCCGAACGAGTACTCACTCAAATGGGTCGAGGAGCTCCTCCACTACTACACCGAGTACGGTCTCCCACAGGTCTTGAACATGAACTCGGGCACCGTGCTTCTGGGATACTGGCTGCACAAGCTGGGAATCGACATAGAGTTCAAGATTTCAGTCTTCTTGGGAATCGACAACCCCTATTCAATCCTCTGGACGCTGATGACCGCCAAACTCTTCAGCCGCAGCGATGGCTCGAGTCCGCTCATTGGCTTCAATCTCTCGAACTCTGTTGACAACCGGACCATAGAGCTGGCTGCCTATGTCCGGAATGCCTTTGACTTTGAAAGCGTGATTCGCCTGGAGCATCACATCACTGAAGCCTACAAGAGCATCGTGAGACAACCGTATGACCGGACTGCTGAGCTTGTGAAGCTTGCAGACCACGTGAAGAACATCGGCGCCAAACACGAGGGCGGTGTCCCCGAAACAGAGAGAGGAAGGGAACATCCTTCGGACATACTCGACTACTTCATGCCGAAGAAAGACATCGTCGAGAAGGGACTAATGCCTATGCTCTTGGCGAACTACCTTGACAAGCACGACGCGTTGAACAGGACGGCCGAGGCTCTGACCAGACAAGGGTTGACGTTCGTTGCGGCAGAGCGCCTGCACAAGAGATAGGTTTCCGCGCGTTCTGACGCTGTTGCAATAGCCACGGCGCCGGTTGAACCCGCAAGACTGCCCCGTTACATCGAACTCTTCAAGGAAAGAGGGACGTTCAGCTCCTCTGAAACTTCCATGAGCTCCTTCTTCAGATTGTCATCTATCGGGATTCCGTGGATGGACCTTTCGGCCGAGATGATGGCCTCTTTCTCACCGGGGAGGTAGATTTCGTCTTTGGCTTCTCCCTTGCCGCTCATCTTTATGCTCCTCACTACTTCTTCCAAATCCCGCAGGTACTCTTCGTAGGGCCTGAAATGCGAAACATCTAGAGCCTGGACGTATTGACCTCCCTCCGTATGGAAGGCAACCTTGACCTTGCTGCTCCAGTCCGCGCCCATCAATACAGAAGAAAACAGCTCTACGGCGACAGCCAATCCATAGCCCTTGTACCCGCCGAATGGTAGCAGAGCTCCCTCCAGGGCCTCGCTTGGGTTTCTCGTAGGATTGCCATTCTTGTCCAGGGCCCAGCCTTCGGGGATGCTTTCTCCCCTGCTCGCAGCCGACATGATCTTGAAGGCGGCAGATTCCGAGGTAGCCATGTCAAGGACGATTGGACCCCTTCCATTGCGAGGAAAGGTCATGCAGATAGGATTCGTTCCGAAGATAGGCTTCTTCCCACCCCACGCTGCCATAAATGCAGGGCTGTTCGTATAGACCTGCCCAATCATCTTCCTTTCGGCGATCATCATACCGTAGTATGCCAGCATGCCCACGTGCGAGGTTCTCCTTACCCCAACCACCCCAATCCCGAATTCAGCGGCTTTCTTGATGGCGAGCTCCGTAGCGTGCTTGCCAACCACCTGACCAAGCGCGAAATCTCCGTCAACGAGGGCAGTGGCTTTCTTATCGACGACCGTTCTTATCTTCGGACTCGTATTCACCTCCCCTAGTTCTATTCCCTTGATGTAGTACGGGATCCTGGCCACCCCGTGACTGTCTACCCCGCGGAGGTTGGCCTGCACCAGATGGTCGGCGACGATCTCAGCATGAGCTTCCTTGACTCCCACCTTGGTGAAGGCGCTCCTCGTGAATTCTCGCAGATCTTGAGCGGAGGCGAGGCTCATGGATGCGACCTCCTCAGACGGATCCTTTTGGTGTCCCATTTCTGGTGGTCTCTCCGGGTTTGCCGAATCAGAATTCCAGAATGGATCGTCCTACTATTTCTCCTCTCTCAAGAGCACCCAGTGCCTCGTTCACCTGTCTCAGGCCGTAGCGACCAGTCACGGACCTCGTTGTGTCTAGGATCCGCCTTTGGACCAGGTCCAGCAACTCTGGCATGTCCTGGCGGGGTCTTGCACCGTAGGACCCTAACAGTCTGATGCCCTTTCTCACGAACCTGTTGATCTCGATTGGAATCGTTGTGCTCGCAGACGAAAGGCCCACAGCTACCACGCTGCCTCCCGACTTGACGCTGTTGAGAGCCGTGACGTACGTCTCAGGCCTTCCCGTCGCCTCGAAGGCGACATCGACGCCTTTGCCATCCGTGAGCTCCAGTATTCTGCTTGCAGTTTCTTCTTGAGCCGCGTTTACGACATCAGTCGCCCCCGAGAGCTTTGCTGCCTCAAGTTTCTCCTCTCTCACGTCGACGGCGATTATCTCAGCCGCTCCAAAAACTTTGGCCACCTGGACTATGCTCGAGCCGACCCCCCCGACACCTATGACGGCGACAGATTGGGAAGCTCTGAGACGGGCTTGATTCTTCACCGCTCCATAGGCCGTGAGACCCGCGCATCCCAGTACGCACGAATCTCCAATTGAAATCCCATCTGGGAGTGGGAACACTGCGTTGGAAGGCACCACAGCGTATTCAGCCATCCCACCCATGCTGAACATCCAAATTGGCTGCCCGTTGTGATCGTATATCCGGGTTGTTCCGTCGTAAAGCACCCCCTTGAGCCTGTTGAGAAGATAGAACGTCTCACACAGGTCTTCATGACCGTTGATGCAATAGTGACAGGACCCGCACGGCATGATCACTGTACAGACCACCCTGTCGCCTCCTTTCAGACCATTACCATGTCCAACCACCTTCTCCACGACTCCTGAGACCTCATGACCCAACACCGCTGGGAGAGGAAAGGTTGTGTGACCCTTGACCAAGTGGAGGTCGCTATGACAGACGCCGCAGGCAGCCACTTTGACCAAGACTTCGTTTTCTTTTGGTTCGGGCTTCGCAACATCTTCGATTGTCAGAGGTCCCCCAATTCGTCTGAGAACGGCAGCGTTCATGACCGAGCCTGACCCATTCAAGACGGCTCCGAGTAAATAGACTTTCTGCCGAACGGTTCTGGAGAGTTATCGGTTGATGGCCGAAGTTCTTCTTGCTGTCTAAAGTCGGTTGATGCGTCATGCGACAAAATGGTCGCATATGCATCCCCTCACGTGGCATCTGTCTTTGGTGAAGCCGTTCGCCCTGTTGTGGGACGACCGAGGGTGCCAGCAACGCGAACAGGTGTCTTTGCCGTCTGCCACGAGTCAGATGAGGGCATCGTCCCTCCTTTCAGGCTTTCTCATGTTTCCTCAATCAAACACAATCCACACGAGACCGGAAAGCAAATCGCCTTCATCGGGGCATTGGTATTCTGCCTCGGTCTTTTCCTCGACTTCGTAGGATTGACTCACGGAACCTCAGGTTCGATTACATTCGGGACGCTGGAATCTGGGCTCCTGCTCTACGAACTCGGCTTCGGCGTGATGGCGGAGGTCTTTTCAGACTGACCCTTCTTCCTCTTGCTTGTCATGTCGTCCCAGATTTGGACGGCCTCGATGACGGCGAGAGCGACAATGACATAGGTGAGTGCCGTCTGGATGTGCGCATTCTTTGCGTTTTGGGTGTCGATGAAGGAAGCAACAGGCACTTGGATATCGCTGAAAGTGTATTGTATTGGTCAGGGTAATCGCGCGCGCGCACTTCATCAAGCCGCACGAAGGGCCTTCACGGGAGGACTCCCGCTGAGGCGGCAGGAATCAAGGTCGAGGGAGATAACAAATGGCTCACGCTCATCCAAAACGCCTCGAAGAAAGACTAAATCACACACCACATAACAGAGGCCAGAGAAGATGAGGAGCAGACTACTCGTCATCATAGTTGTTGCCGTGTTTGCCGTGTTCTTCTTCTTCGTCCCTTGGGGCAAAACCGTTGCTGCGAATTTCAGTGGCGGCGGTCAGGATTATGTCGGTTGGGTTTCCCCCTCGTTCGCGCTCTTCCAATGCGGGGTCGCCATAGGTAACTATCCAGTCCAAGTTCCGTACGGCACGATTGTGAACTCTGGTGGACAAAACGGATTCTGGAATTGCGAGTATCCCCGCCTCTGAGGTTCTTTCAAATTGCAGGCTTGCCCCAAGTGTGGTTCGGCCAGTTTCAAGGCCAAGGACATAGACGAGCGCACCGTCCAAATCGTGTGCGCGGGTTGCGGATGGACACCTCCTCCCGTGAAGATAGACCAAGAAATGCCTGACAAAGAAGCCCTGCGGTGAAGCCCAAGGTCGCCCAACGACTTTTGACAGAGGATTAGGAGCCGCCCGTTAGCCCTGACCCAACGGAGACTTTACAGAACCGTTCGTCCAAATCTTTTTCTAGCCTCACGCAACTTCGCCCGATAATGCAGGGACATCAATCCGGGCTGGTCGAGACGACAAACCCGGCGACCGGCGAACATCTGGAATCATACCCTATCTTCTCCGATGATGAAGTGGCACAGGTAGCAAGGAGGGCACGTGCAGCATTTGAGAAATGGAGGAAGCTGTCGGTTGATGAACGCAGCGACTATTTGCGGAAGTTGGCGAGCGCGCTTCGAGCGAAGAAGAATGATTATGCAAAACTCATGACGCTTGAAATGGGAAAGCCAATCAGTCAATCGGAGTCCGAAATAGACAAGTGCGCTTGGACAGCGGAATACTACGCCGAGAACACGAAGAGCTGGCTGGCCGAAGAGTACGTAGAAACGGATGCCAAGTCGAGTTTCGTTGAGTTTGACCCCCTCGGAGTCATCCTCTCAGTCATGCCTTGGAACTACCCTTTCTGGCAGGTCTTGCGCTTCGCCATCCCGACCGTAGTCGCCGGGAACACGTCGATATTGAGGCACTCTACGGCCTGCCCCGGGTCAGCCCTAGCCGTTGAAGAGGCCTTCGAGAATGCGGGGTTCCCTGAAGGCGTCTTCACGTCGGTAATCGTGGGACACGACACGGTCGCTAAGCTAATGGCGTCAAAGGAGATTGCGGGAGTCTCTCTCACAGGGAGCGTCGAAGCGGGCAGAAAGATAGGGGAGTTAGCCGCGCAAAACTTCAAGAAGTTTGTCTTGGAATTAGGAGGGAGCGACCCGTATATCGTTCTGGAGGATGCTGACGTGAGGGAAGCTGCGAGAACTGGGGCGGATGCGAGGGTACTCAACTCAGGGCAGAGCTGTATCGCGGCAAAAAGGTTCATTGTGGTTGAATCCGCGGCGGAGGAGTTCGTAGAGGAATTTGTCTCTCAAATGGGGAAGAAGAAGACCGGGGATCCGATGGATGCAGAGACGGATGTCGGTCCGCTTGTGAACGTCGAGGCGGTAGAAACCTTGGACGAGCAAGTCAGGAGTTCTGTGTCCAAGGGGGCTCGCGTGAGAGTGGGTGGGAAGCCACTCCCGGGAAAGGGGGCATTCTACCCTCCCACCGTCCTGGACAACGTTAAGCTAGACATGAAGGTGATTCGAGAAGAGGTCTTCGGCCCCGTTGCTCCTGTATATGTCGTGCGTGATGAAGCAGAAGCAATCAGCGTCGCAAACGACTCCGATTTCGGCCTTGGCTCGAGCCTGTGGACCACCGACATGGAGAGAGCTAGAAGGGTCGCGAGGGAAATCCAATCCGGGATGGTCTTCGTTAATGCCTTGACGAAGTCTGACCCGAGAATGCCGTTCGGTGGAGTCAAGAGGTCAGGAATCGGTCGCGAGCTCTCGAAATACGGTCTAAGGGAGTTCGTCAATGTGAAGTCGGTAAACATCTATGGGACCTTCATCCCACGAGCGGGATGAAGTCTGAGCGCGTGCCCCATATGCTCTAGGTCTTCGAAGGGACGAGCCCCCGATGGAGGGTCTTTCACGCTTATTAGACAAAAACCTCCTGACCTACGCTAGGTAGCATGGCCTTCTGTCCGCACTGTGGCAAGGATGTATCGCCTGAAGCCATTTCGTGCCCCAACTGCGGCCATCCGCTCAAGCAGGTTCAGCCTGCCGCCAAACCAATAGAGCCGATTAGCGGATGGTGGTGGCTCGTTCCCTTCTTCCTAGCATGGATTGGCGGGCTCATTGCATACTTCGTTCTCAAGGACAGAAACCAGAAGACAGCCGAACACATGCTAATCTTCGGGGTTGTCTGGACTTTTGTTGGAGCCATCGTTGTGTTTGTCCTGTTCTTACTGGTCGCGGTGGCGGTGGTAATCTAACCTCTCGACAGTCACGTTCCGCCGCCCAAACTGCTCTAGGTCAAGCCCGACTGACGAGGAATTTGGCTCGTCCACGTTTATTAGACATCTACCTCCGTTCTACTACTAGGTAGCATGGCCTTCTGCCCGAACTGTGGCAAATCCTATGAGGGAAGTCCGAATCTCTGCCCCAATTGTCGCAGTAGTCTCGGCATCGCTCCCGAACCACAACCTGTCTCGCCACCTCGAAGGCTTTCCCATCTGGGGAGAAACATAGCAGTTGTCGTTCTTATCGTGCTTTTGGTGTTGTTTTTCTTCTTACAGTATTCAGTTTGACATGGGCACTCCACAATCGTAAGCCAGTCAGGGAAGAGTAAACGCTGTTCCAATGCTGTCCATCACCATACTTTCCTATGTGTTCAAATCCGGCCGATTCCATGCACTCTATGTCTTTGAAGGAACGAGTCCCCGATGGAGGGTCTTTCTCCCTCCACCGAGGCGTTATCGACGTGTGTCGGCCGTAGTCCTCCTCCTGTTCTAGGCGGGATTCAGCTCAGCGGCCTACCCTGGTCTCCTGCAGGCGTTTCATCGACCACGTTTGGCCTTGCTCCGCACGGGTCAGCCGTTTCATCCCGGTCCCCACCGACCTCAAGGTCTCCCTATCATCGCCCTTGATGGGCCGGGTCTCGTTTCTGTTCTGGAGCCAGCCGTCTCCGACTGCGTCTCTCGACGCCGTGCGTCCTGCTGCGAGGGAGGAACTTCCCCAGGAGGTCCCCGTGGCCCGCCCGCCGACTCGCGTCACGCTCTCCGCCAGGGGTTCGGCAGTTAACCGTTTCTCATCAGGCGAAGAGGTGAGGGAAATACTCCCTTTCCTCTCGCAGGACCTTCCCCTCACTCTTGCACATCCTGTACGACTCGAGCGGCTCCTTGTTGAGCGTCTCGAAGTTGGGGCCCCACTTGTAAATCGAAAGGTACGACCTCGCCTCCTCCACCTCGCCCAGTATGTAGAGAGTGGCGGCGACCGCCTCCACGGAGCTCAGCATTCCTGCTCTCGCGTAGTTTGTCGGATTGGCCGCCAGAAGAAGCGGGACGCGCCTGTGCTTTCCCCCCAGCTTCCTGAAGAAGACCTCCTGGGCCTGGTTCCAAGAGCAGTCGACCACCAGTATCCCCTTCGCCTCCCTATCGGGCGGCGAGAGCATCCTGCGCGCGAACGGGTTGAGCACAATCGTGGTATCGGAGGCGTGGAACTTCCTGCTGACCCCTTTGGCCAACTCCATGTGAATCATCTTTCGGGCTGTGCACTTGATGGGGTCGTCTTGGTTCATCTCCAGGGCGTAGACGTTCATCATCTCTTTCGTCTACGGCCAGACGCCATGGTAATAACAGTCTCGTCTTCTTGGGGCGGGCTTCGAGCACGGATTGACGCCCTCGCCGGTGAAGGGGGCAAGGGTTATTACCGCAGGACTACGTAGAATGGAGAGAGGTAGTTGAGTGGAATGCCAATGGCCTTTGTGTTGATAAACGCAGACCTAGGGGCTGAGGAAGACCTCCTCAAGAAGCTCCGCGAGATCCATAACGTGAAGGATGTCTATGTCGTGTACGGTGTCTACGACGTAGTGGCGAGGGTCGAGGCCGACACCATGGAGAAGGTGAAGGAGACGATCACCTGGAACATTCGCCGGCTCGACAAGGTGAGGAGCACCCTCACCATGATCGTCGTCGAAAGCTAGCGACCGATTCCCAAGCTGAAATATCCCCCCGTGGCTGACCAGATCATGCGCTGCCTCGTCGGCATCGACGACACAGATTCTTCGAGAGGAAGCTGCACTACCCACCTTGCCTATCGGATCGCAGCGGACCTCGCCCCCGACATCAGGGTCCTCCCGTACCCGAGGCTTGTCAGGCTCAACCCGAACATCCCGTTCAAGACGAGAGGGAACGCCGCAGTCTCCCTTTTGGTCGAGACCGAGTCTCCGTCGCAGGCTTTCGACAGCATCTGCTCGAAGGTGTCGGAACTCTCGGACGTTGAGGGGGGCGCGAACTCCGGCGTCGTGTTTCTCGGTGACGTGCGTAAATCACTTCTCTTCCTGCCTGTTTACCTAAGTGCCCTTTCGGGCGTCGTGAACCCCCACCGCGTCAGGCGACTGTTGGCTCAACACAAGGTTAGGTGCTTCGAGCTGGGCAACGGGATGGGCCTTGTAGGCGCTGCATCCGCGCTCGCCTTCGATGAGACCTTTGACCACACCTATGAGCTGATCGCGTACAGGCGCCAAGAATCGCTCGGGACCCCACGGGTTCTCGATTCCGCCTCGGTCAAGGAGATGGAACGGGTGACCTGGCCGCATACCTTCAACAGTTACGACTATCAGAAGAGGAAGGTCCTCATCGCGCCTCACGGACCTGACCCAGTCTTCCTGGGCCTCCGTGGAGACTCTCCCCAGGCTGTTCTGAGGGCGTTCAGGCTCGTCTCATATGGCGAAGGCTTGCAGGGATACATGGTCTACATGACGAACCAACACACCGACGCGCACCTAGAAAGAGAGCTCGACTGGAAGGTCTTCTCCTCGGGCTGGGCAAAGGGACGGGTTGATTCGCCCTCAATCGGACCCGGGGGGCACCTCTACTTCGCGCTGTTGGACGGTAAAAGGAAGCACAGGTGTGCGGTCTACGAGCCGACTGGAGACCTGCGGAGGGTAGCCAAGATGCTCAGGGATGGGGACTTCATCCGGGC
This sequence comes from uncultured archaeon, assembly GCA_963796355.1. Lineage (GTDB taxonomy): Archaea > Thermoproteota > Nitrososphaeria > Nitrososphaerales > Gagatemarchaeaceae > UBA183. The sequence continues at coordinate 79,654 of CAWCLD010000001.1, read as the reverse complement.
CTACGGGGGAGTTAGGCGCCCTTCGACCTCGCACCCGAGGATCCTCAACGTCGAGAAGATCGAGGTAGTTTCGCTCGCGAAGAGCAAAGACCGGCCGATCCTGTGCGGAACCTACATCGCATCTCCGAGGGCAAACAGGCACCTGACGAAGCCCCTAGTCAGGTACGGCCGCGAGATGAACGGACGGGCCTGCCCTGAGGCTGCGGGATGGCTACAGACGTCTGCTATAGAGAGTCGAGCGCCTGCTTGAAGTCGGCAATCAGGTCTTCTTTGTCCTCGATCCCTACGGAGAGCCTAATCAAGGATTCCGGGATTCCCGTCTTCGCCCTTTCTGCGGCCGTCATCCCGGCGTGGGTCATTATCGAGGGCTGCGAAACCAGTGTTTCGACGCCGCCCAGGCTGGCCGCCAGGAAGGCAACCTTCAGCCTCTCCGTGAGCCGCTTTGCGTCTTCCATGCTCCCGTTCAGCTCGAAGCTCATCATCCCTCCATATCCGCTCATCTGCCTCTTGGCCAGCGCGTGCTGAGGATGCCCCTTCAGTCCCGGGTAGTGGACAACCTTCACCTTCTTGTGCTTGGAGAGGAACTCGGCGAGAGCCATCGCGCTCTCGTTCTGAGCCCTCACCCTGATCGCCATCGTCTTCATCCCCCGGAGGACGAGCCACGACGCGAATGGGTCGAGGGTCCCTCCCAGGTTTCTCCTAAGATGGTTGATCTTCCCCATCTTCTCCCTGTCACCTGCTGCAGCGCCTGCGGTAACGTCGGCATGGCCGTTCAGGTACTTGGTGGCGCTGTGCAGCACGAGGTCAGCGCCGAGCTCAAGGGGTTTCTGGTTGATCGGCGAGGAGAAGGTGTTGTCGACAAATAGAAGGGCGCCTACCCCGTGGGCAATTCCTGAGACCTTGACAATGTCGACCACCTTCAGCGTCGGGTTGGTGGGCGTCTCGATGAACACAAGCTTCGTGTTCGGCCTGACTGCATCTTTCATGGCCTGCGGGTCTTCGGGATCGACCAGCGTTGTCTTCACTCCGAACCTCGGAAGAATCTTGCTCATCAGTTCGAACGTACCGCCGTATAGGTCCCTGATCGCAACCGCGTGGTCTCCTGCGCTGACGAAGGCGAGGACTGAAGTCGAAATCGCCGCCATCCCGGAGGAGAAGAACGCGGCGTCCTCGGCACCCTCGAGCGAAGCAAGCTTCTTCTCCAGCCTTGTGGTGGTCGGGTTGCCCCACCTAGTGTAAGTGTACTTCCCGCTCTCTCCGGCGACAGCCTTCCTGGCCTCTTCGGCCTTCGAAAAAGCGAAGGTCGTAGTCTGATAGATTGGAGTTACGACCGAGCCAGATTCCTCATCGAAGGGCTCTGCATCATGCACGCACCGCGTCGAATCCTTGGCCATGGTGTTTCTCCGCCCTTCTAGGGTGTTAGATAAGCAGTGCGAGGCGGTCGAGAAGTTGATCGCAGCTGTACCATCCAAATCTATGGGAATGGGTCAGTCAGATTGACGGGGGTCTGCGATATTCTGGGTCGTGTCCGAGGGTCCGATAGCAGTTGGAATCTGGAACACAGGTGAAACGGCGGAACCGCCGGGGGCTTCTGCAATGGTAGGTAGCGAGGGGAGGATTTGAACGTGCGGCCGTGTGCTTTGCCACGGTCTCCGCTCTGCGGGTCTCTCGCGGAGTATCCGTTATGAGCCCGCCGGGATGTACCTAGCCCCTCCAGTGAGACTGGCTTCCCCACCTCGCTGCCAATTGATGGGCCATCGCGGTTTGCCCTTAAGTCTTCCTTTGACTAGTGTCGAGAACCAGGCTTCGGCATACAAGCACACCTGCGGTACGCGCAGCAGCTGCAACCTCCGCAGCTTTCGTAGTCCTTGTGTTTGCAGGTCCGGCAGATGCAGGTGGCCATTAAGCCAGCGTCTCGTACCGCGTTTCTTTAATCTTGTCGAGAACGAACGTTTCGGGGTTCTTCCCGAGGTCGGCTTCGAGGTTCCGCTTTAGCGCCAGGAGCCTCTCCACGTCGTGCCCTTTCCTCTCGAACCTTCTGACCTCCACTTCGAAGGGCCTGACGCTGTCCGCGTCGACCATCTTGTCGGCGAAGCAGACTATGACCTGCTCCCTCGTCCTAGGAATGTAGTCAAGGTCCGGCAGTCCGAGGGTCTTAGCTTCCTCGGGGGAGATGCCTGCACCCACGTGCCTCTTGACGATCTGGACGACAACTTCGTCGACCCCCTCACCCTTCAGGATTTCGGAGCCCTCCAGGCTGTGCCTGACCGTCTGGACTCTGCTCCTGCCTATGTCGTGGAGGAGTGCCCCTGCGACTGCAGCCTTCGAATCGATCTCCTTCCCCTGGCGTCTGAACTCCTCGGCAAGGATGGCCGTGACCATTGCGACGGTTCTGCAGTGCCTGATGATGACATCGTTGCTCCCGTACTTCTTGTGCAGTCTCAGGGCCTCCTCTTCGGAGGGCTTCACTTGACCAGTTCCTCGTCCAGCTGCTTGATCTTCCAGCGCAGGGCGTCCTTCAGCTCCTCGTTGTCGAGCCGGTTCAGCGGATGCCCACACGTCGGGCACTTGAAGAAGTTCTCCATCGCGTCTTCGAAGGTCCTGGTCTGGCAGGTCACGGTCCCGCAGCGATAGAATTCATGCGTGTCCTCGTAGTCAAGCCTCTGCCTGAGCCTGTTCAGCACCTTCTTGCGCTGCGTCTGGATGAAGCCATCGGTCTGGTCTCTCTGGGCCTTCCACCTGTAGACGAACCACCCGCGCTTGGGGTCCCTCACCCTCACGCCTGTGATCAGGCTCCGGCCGAAGAGGTCGTACAGGGCCTTCCTCACGGTCTTGATCTTCAGTCCGGTCGCCGACGCGATCTCCTCGTCCGTCGCGTTCTCGTTGTTGAGCAGCGCCCTCGCTACCCTGACGTAGTCTGGCCCGCCTATCAGGCCTGCGACCTTCACGAAGGTATCCTCGTATTCTATCTTCATGTCTCTACAACCCTCTTGCCCTTGGGCGTAGGCAAGATGCGTAGTCTGCTTTTTTCAAACGCTCTCTTAAGCTCTTCCCCTGACTGAATCTCGTGAAGCGCGATGGCGAGGGCGGCTATCTCGGAGTGTGGCTGCGATGTCACGGCGATGTTGTAGTCAGATTCGTGGTAGACCTTGCCGGGCACCTTGGGCCCGCCGACCACCAACAGGAGCTTCTCGAGCCTCCTCAGCTCCGCGACTTCGTCCTGAAGCGGCATTCCGTACATCGTCAGGTGTACGATGCTCCTCCCCTCGGCCTTGGAATCTTGGATGACCTTCCTCCATGGTACCCCTAGAATGGCCCTGAAGTCTCCGCCCCAATTCCGGTTCACCTCCTCGAGGGTCCCGACCACGTCCTTCTCTGCATCTCCGAGGAATATCGATTCGGCCCCGAGGGCCCTCGACACAAGGCAAAGGTGGGTCAGAGTCCTGTCGTCTCTGACGTAGCGCTGCCCCACCCTGAGCACCCTGATGCTGCGCGTCATTCTCGTGCGCCCTCCAGGAGGGTCCGTTGAGGACCCTCGACCTTCAAAGAGACCTCGTGCAAGAGTTGGGCGATCCCTTGGCCGGTCTTGGCGGAGACGAACGTCGCCTCCCTTATGCCGGCCTGCCACATCTTCTCTCCCAGTTCCTCCCGCGTGACAAGATCCGACTTGTTCATGACCGTCAGTATTCTCGAGTCGGGGACGTCGAGCTCTGAAAGGGTCTCGAAGCAGCTCCCGCAATTCAGGGCCATCCTCTCCGCGGGGAGGCTGGCATCGGCGAGGAGGAGGACGACGGTCGCCATCGAGACCTCTTCGAGAGTCGACTTGAACGCTTCGACCAGAAAGTGGGGCAGGCGGCTGATGAACCCCACCGTGTCCGTAACGAGGATGCGTCTTCGACCGACGTCGATCCCTCTCGTGGTCGGGCTGAGGGTTGTGAAGACGCCGGCGTCGACTTCCTTCTCTTCTCCGGTCAGCCGGTTGAAGAGGGTCGTCTTCCCCACCCCCGTGTACCCGGTGATGGCCACGGTGGGGTACCCGGTTTTCTCGCGCCTGTACCTGAAGATCTCTCTCCTCTCGCTCACTTCCCTGACTTTTTTCTTCAGCGTGGAGACCCTCTTCTTCATCATCCTGACGTACACGTCCACCTCGTACTTTCCGAGTCCGAAGAAGCCGGGCTGTTCGCCTGCCTTCGCCATCCGGACCTTGTCCCTCGCCTTCGGCAGTTCGTACGCCAGCTCAGCGAGCTCGACCTGCAGCTTTGCTTCAGCGGTGGACGCCCTCTTCGCAAAGATCTCCAGGATCAGCTTCTCTCTGTCCTCAACCTCCACCCTGCAGAGCTTGGCCAGGTTGTAGGACTGCGAAGCGGTCAGTGGCGAGTCAAAGATCACCTTCTCCGCGTTCGTCTCCCTGACCAGCTCCGAGGCCTCCTCTGCCTTCCCCTCTCCGACCCCGTACTTCGCCCTCGCCAGGTACCTCTGGGTCAGCGCCCCCACGACCTCGTACCCCGCCGCCTTCGCAAGAGCGTTAGCCTCCTCCGACTCGTACCTGTCGGGATAATGAATCAGGATCACCCTGGTCATGCAGACTTCCCGCCCTCTCCCCCCGGGGGTGTCGTATAACTGTCCGAGCCACGGCTGGAAGAGAGCAGGTGGCTCCTCCGCCCAGCTCGAGAATCCGCTGGAGTCATTCCTTTTATCGCCCTCTTCGGTTCGCCGCCGTCGTTGCAGCCATTTGACGAGCGCCGCAGGCTCTCGATCATGGTCGACTACCTCTTCGGCAAGGGGGTGGCGAAGACCCTTCCGAAGCAGAATCTGCGTCTCGTCTACTCGCGGAGGTCGGGCCGGGTCAAGCTAGTGTTTCATGGAGAACGGCTCTTGGCAACAGTGAAGCCGAACGGGGCCATGGCTCTCTCCCTCTACGGCGCTGAGCTGCTCGCCACTAGCCCGAAGTTCCGAGAGAACTGCGTGACTGTCGCCGACGAGACTGCGGGGTTCGTCCGTGGGGGGAAGTCGGTCTTCTGCAAGTTCGTGATGTCTGCAGGACGAAACGTGCTTCCGAGGAGCGAGGTCGCGGTCTTGGATTCCAAGGGCAACGTGCTGGGGGTGGGGACGGCCGTCCTGAATGGGAAGGTCATGAAACAGTTTAAGTCGGGGGCGGCGGTGAAGATTCGAGCAGGGCGAGAACGATGAAGATGGACAACAGGAACGCCAGGCGCATGATGGAGCGGATGGGCATCAACATGAAGGAGATTCCGAACGTTCAGGAGGTCGTGATTAGGACCGCTGATAAGGAGATGCACATCAAGAACCCATCAGTCTCTGAAGTGAATGCGCAGGGAAACAGGGTCTTCCAGGTCGCGGGCGACGTGGAGGAAGTCGAGGTCGAAAGAGAGACCTTCAACGAGGAGGACATTCTCTTGGTCCAGCAGCAGACCGGCGCAAGCAGGGAGAAGGCTGTCGCGGCCCTCGAGGAGTCAGACGGAGAGGTTGCCAGGGCGATTCTGAAGCTGACGTAGCCCTTCCACAGACGAATCCTCCTCGACTAGGTTGCACAGTGAACTCGGCTGCCGGCTCAACGCTTTAACGCGCTGCCTCGATTGGGGGTGCGTTGAAGCCGAAGATTCTACTCACCCTCGCGGAGCTCGACCCGGGCGAGATGGATTCCATCCTATCACTTTCCCTGAAGCTGAAGAGAGCCAGGGGGAGGTCAAAAGAACGCCCGCTCCGGGGAAAGACGGTAGCGCTGCTCTTCGAGAAGCCTAGCACCCGGACCAGGGTCAGCTTCCAGGTCGCGGTCAGTGAGCTCGGGGGCAACTCGATCAGCCTCGGTTCCAGCGAGATCCAGCTCGGAAGAGGGGAGACTATCGAAGACACGGCCCGCGTCCTGTCAAGATACGTTCATGCGATTATGGCCCGGGTCAACGGTCATTCGGTGGTCGAGCGCCTTGCCGCTTCTTCCACCGTGCCCGTAATCAACGGGTTGAGCGACCTCTACCACCCGGTGCAGATTCTTGCCGACCTCCTCACACTGCGGGAGCGGAAGGGCACGCTCAAGGGACTGAAGGTTGCGTGGGTTGGGGACGGGAACAACGTCTGCAACTCCTGGCTGCTCGGCGCCGCGACCACAGGGATCAGGTTCTCTGCAGCCACTCCGCCTGGTTACGCCCCCGACAAGAGGACGGTCAGCCTTGCGAGGTCGATCGCGAGGGGCACCGGTGCCTGCCTCGTTCTCCTCGAAGACCCGAAGGAGGCAGTGGAGGGGGCGGACTGCGTAATCACCGACACGTTCGTATCCATGGGGTTCGACAAGGAGAGGGAAGAGAGGGTCAGAGCCTTCCTGCCGAGGTACAGGGTCGACAGGCGCCTGATGGCCCTGGCAAAGAGGGGCGCCATCTTCCAGCATTGCCTTCCGGCCCACAGAGGCGAAGAGGTGACTGACGAGGTCATCGACGGGCCGAACTCGGCGGTGTGGGACGAGGCGGAGAATCGTCTGCACACGACGAAGGCCCTGCTCTGTTACCTCATGCTCGGGCGAACAGAGCTTCGTAAGCTCTCATAAGCAAGTCCTGTGGCAGCGCGCGGGAGTTCTGTTGCCCCCGAGCCTCGCTCTCTTCGTCGATGAATTCGGTCAAGGCCTCGAAGGCCTTCCCGCATCGTCCATCTCGACCACCATGATATTGCCCGGGATGCAACAGAAGCGCAGGTAGATTCAAATCACGTCGGCTGAAGCGGAGTTCGGAGGCGAACAGATTTGGAGATTGTCAATCAAAACGTGACGTTCATATGCTCAGACGGGTCCGAAATGGCTGCCTATCTCTCTAGACCGGGCGGCACGGTCCGAGTCGGCGAGGGCAAGAGGCCAGCGATAATCGTGATTCACGAGGCCTACGGCTTGAACGAGCAGATCAAGGGGGTCGCACGCAGGTATGCGGGGGAGGGTTTCGTGGCTGTGGCTCCCAACCTCTTCACCAGGAATGGCGACATAATGACGGAGAAGAACATCGAGAACGCAATGAGGCCGTTGTGGTCGCTTCCACCCGAGAAGAGAAACGACCAGAGAGCCATCCAGGGCCTGATGAAGACGATGTCGGACACGGACAAGAAGGTCATGAGCATCTTCTTCCTGGGCAGGGAGGAGATGGAGAAGCAAATGGCGAGCGACCTGTTGAGCTGCAAGGACTATCTGAAGGGCCTGAGCTTCGCCAGAGGGGACAGGCTAGGCATTACGGGCTTTTGCCTGGGCGGGGGACTCACCTATCAGGTCTCCGCAATGTATCCCTTCAGCGCCTCGGTGCCATTCTACGGAAACAACCCGTCACCCTTGGAGGCCGTTGCGAACATCAGCGGTCCTGTCCTGGCGTTCTACGCAGGCGAGGACGAAAGAGTCAACGAAGGGGTGCCCGCTCTTGTCGAGGCGATGCTCAAGTACAAGAAGTCTTTCGAAATGAAAGTGTACAAGGGAGCGCAGCACTCGTTCTTCAACGAGACGAGGCCCGTGTACAACAGGGAGGCCGCGGAGGATGCATGGAGGAGTGCCCTGGCGTTCTTCTGCGAGCACCTTCTGCGGTAGGGGAATCAAGGGGCTGTCGAATGGTGGTAGAGAAGGAGGGGGTGAAGGAAGTCAAACAGAGCGGCGACCTCCTGTGGGATTGTTTTGTGAATTGGTCGTTTGCTCTCGAAAGAATCGAAAAGGGGGAGACCGATGCACCCGACGGCTGAGAGTCGCTGAGCGAAGGACGAGTTCCTTTCTCCAGTCTGATTCCATCTTCGCCTAACAGACGTCTGGCTGCTGTGGGCGGAGTATCGAAGTGCTTGTCCCAGAGAGTGTCCGCTGCCACCTTCTTCATGGAATCAATTGAACGGCTCTGTCAAGTAGTCGTCTCCTGCCTTGACGAATCATGGTTGTCAAGATTCGTCTCCGAAGCGCAGTCCGCGCCTGCCGCCTCCATCTTCTCAATCTCATCTTCATCAAAGACGTGAGGCGAGAAAGTTAAATCAAAAATGGCCGTTGCGCAGGTGATTGTGCTGCTTCTTGAGACAGCTTCGCTATCGCAGTTCCAATCGAGCCGTATAGCGGCTTGTGGTAATTCTCGCAATGACGCAGTGTGCTCCTTCCCACATTTCCTACATCTGACTTTGACTGTCTGTTGCCGTTGGCTCACGCTGATGCCTGTGGGCTCGTTTCCTTTGTATCTGTTGTCTTAGCCTTGGCCGCGATTCACCTGTGATTCTTTGCACTGGCGAACCCGAGAATTGTCACCTGAATTGTGGTCACGGTGGCGACTTTCAGAACATCGGAATCACGCCCCGCGTCCATAGAGGCGGTTAGCCCGAGTCACCAACCGACTTTAGACAGCCCGAAGAACTACCCTGACCAACCGTCAAGTGGACAGAACCGAATTAACAGAACCTTTTATAGAATAATTGAAATCATGCTGGCCGTAAATGTCCGAAGAAGACCATGAACTGGAAGAAGACTTAGGCGAGGACTCGGACGAGGACGGAGGGGAAGTGGACTCGGACGATGACGGGTTCTGAAATGTGCAATTCTCAAGATTGAGAATCGGAACATGCAAGGCCATGAGCAGACGCTTGACAGGGAGAACAGGAAAGCGCGGAATCTATCAATCACAAGCCTTTCAGTAGCACTTGTCAAGAACCACAAGAACCGTTCTGTGTGTCTGTCGACACCGTGTGACGTCTGCCAGAAGATGATAGACGAATACCCCTTCATCTCCAAACTACGGCACACAGGTCGTAGGCAATATCACATCGAGTGCGCCTTGAGAATAGGGCTAGTGCTACCTTCAACTGCCGACGGTTAACGCCTCGGGCCAGATGCCGGAGATTTAACACAACCGGCTGACTATGGATTTATCTCCCTGCTTACGGTGTAGGTATAGAAATCAACGTGGCCGCAAGTCCTGCTACTACAGCCAAAGGCTTTGAGTAGATACGTCACCCCTGTAGGCCGCGCTCTTAGTGTAGCTTCGTCAATCATCTCGGCTTCCTCGAAGGCGTAGTAGGTCTTCTTCCCATGTTCAGGAGAAACAATCCTAAACGCGTTGGACCCGCAGACTGTGCATTTCTTCTTCTCGCTGTTGTCGAGGCTTCTAATCATGGTGAACCGTTCATAGCTTGCCGCTTTAAGCCTCACCTATCAGTTCTCCTTCCATGCAAAAGACTTCACAGAATCGCTATCAACAATTCCTAAATAACGAAGGTTCTCTATGAGCGCTCGGACTTCTGAGTCTAATCCCGCAAGAGGACATTGGGCGGGGGGAAGTGAGTCAGGAGCCTGCCTCCCCCAGTGGGATTCTTTTTGTGGGTACAGCCCGACGCTCAACAGGGACAAAATCCTGACCCACGCGCCGAAGAATTAACAGAATCGCCGATAATTGGTATTAGACGTTCTTCGGAGACTGTCCCTATGAGTATGGATGAGGTAATCGCGAAGCTCGGGGAAATCAGCGATAGTCTTGGGACAGGAGTCCGATGCGAATGGGCGACAAAGGTCGAGAGACGGGCAAGAGAAATATGCGGCGACGAGAACGAGAAGCACATCAACTTCCACTGCGACGAGAACCAAGAAGTCATGCTGTCAACCGACAAGAAGGGTGAGGACTGTCTCCTGAGAGCCATCAGAGAGCTTTACAGTTCCATGCCTTCTGATGTTCAACCGTTCTTTCAAGGCGTCTCCGAGACTTTGGAGAAGTAGGCTACCAACCGACTTTGGACAGCCGAAAGACGTCCCTAACTCAACCGAGGATTAGACAGAACCGTAATTCTCAAGATTGAGAATCGGAACATACAGAACTATGGCCCGACGCTTAACAGGAGACGAATCTTGACAGAGAAGATTCAGGAGGTCGGGAGACGACTACTTGACAGAGCCAATTGAACATACGTTTAACTACGCAAACCGAGGCAGACGAAGAAGCAATTCGGATGGGTTCTCTGATCGAGGCGACCGTCAAGGCTCTCGTCGAATTCGAATCCGAGCTCGACAGGATGAAGGCGGAGGCATTGGAGGTCAAGAAGAAGATGGTCAAGGACGCAGTTGGTTTGGCCGATTCGGCCAAGTCGGCAGCGATTTCGAAAGCCCAGCAGCAGGTATCCGAGAGGCTAGTCAAGGCGAGGGCCGAGGGCGAGGGCGAGGCCGAATCGATAAGGAAGAGTGGGGAATCGTCATTGAAGAGTTTCGAGGCGTCCATCTCTGAGAGAAAGGCGAAGGCCATCGAGAAGGTGGTGGGTCGTCTCCTGGGTGAAACCTAGTGAAGATTGTGGCCGTGGGCGGCAAGGCCTTCGTGACCGGCTTCGTACTCTCAGGCGTAAGCGGTGAATACGTGTCCTCGCCCGGTGAGGCGCTCGGGAAGATCGAGAAGCTCGTCAGGGACCCCCAGGTCGGCCTCATCATTGTCAGCGACGAAGTCGCGAAGCCCCTCGACGCACAACTGACCGCCATCAGGACGCAGAGGGCAACCCCGCTGATCTACGAAGTCCCCGGACCAGGGAGCAAGAAGGAGAAGGTCGATTACCGTGCCATGCTGAGGAGCATCCTGGGAGTCTGATCGAGATGAGCAAGGCGACCGCCGACACCCTGGAGAAGGTCTCCGGAGAGTTCGAAACCGAGCTCCTGGCGGAGCTCCAGGAGGGAAGGGGGGAGGCTCTTTCCACGGTGGAGTCGTCCAGAAGGGAGGCGAAGGTGGCGGTGACAAAGATCCTAGAGTCGAGCGTCAAGCAGGGGGAGTCGCTGAGGAGACAGATCATCGGGGCGGCGGAGCTCGAGGCGCGGAACGCCCAGCTGAAGACGCTGGAGAAGGCCGTGATCGAAGTGTTCGATGCCGCCGCGAAAGAGCTCAGAGAGGGTTCCGGCGCACGCTACGATGCGTCGCTGACGCAGCTTGTCAAGGAAGGGCTGGAAGTAATCGGCCCAACGGCCAGGATCTACTGCAAGTCCAGTGACAGGAGAGCGGTCTCGACCGCTTTGCGCAAGCTCGGGGTCAGTCAGTCCAAGCTGGTCCTCGAGGAGAAGATCATTGACACCATTGGAGGCGTCGTCATGACCTCCATGGACCGGTCTGTGAGATTCGACAACACGTTCGAGGCCAGGCTTGAGAGAATGCGACCGACTCTCAGAATGGAAGTCTCAGCGATACTCACGAGCGGCTGACCCTCGCTGAGCGCCCATTCCCCACGGCTGGTTTGACCCGACCGGCAATGGCAACGCGTCTAGGGATCAAGGCCGCCTCCATCTGTGAAGAGCCTTGTTGGTCCTACCGTGGCCAAGAGGGCTGGAGGCCGTCCTTCCTTTGACCATCTTGGACGGTCTGCCGTTCATTCCGCCCAAGAAATTATAAGTCCGAGTCTTACGAGGGCCAAAGAGAATTCATTGGCAGTCAAGGGAAGGATCGAATGGATCTCCGGGCCGGCTGTCAAAGCTTCAGGGATGTCGGCTGCCAAGATGAACGAAGTTACACAGGTGGGCGAGGAGAAGCTAATCGGGGAAGTGATCAAGCTGACTGGCGACATCGCCTTCGTCCAGGTCTACGAGTCCACTAGCGGCCTGCGTCCGGGTGAGCCCGTCCTCGGCACCGGCCAGCCTCTGTCGGCTACCCTCGGGCCCGGCATGATCGGGACTATCTATGATGGCCTCCAGAGACCGCTAGACATAATCGCAAAGAAGGCCGGCGCGTTCATCCCTAGGGGCGTCTCGGCCAATTCGATACCGTTCGACAAGGAATGGGCGTTCGTCCCCTCAATCAAGAAGGGGGACGAAATCGAGGGCGGAAGCATCCTGGGGAGCGTCCAGGAGACGCCGCTGATCGAGCACCGGATACTCGTTCCACCGACCACGCCGAAGGCGAAGGTAAAGGACGTCGTGAAGGGCGGGGACTACAAGATCGACGAAATTGTGGTCGTCGCCGAAGACAAGACGGGCAAGAAGCATGAACTGATGCTCTATCACCGGTGGCCAGTCAGGACGCCGAGGCCTGTCCGAGAGAGGCTCGACCCGGAAATCCCGCTCCTGACGGGGCAAAGGGTTCTCGACTCTTTCTTCCCGATGGCCAAGGGAGGCACGGGAGCGATACCCGGAGCGTTCGGGACCGGGAAGACAGTGACTCTTCACTCCGTCGCGAAATGGGCAGACGCCAAGGTCGTCTTCCACATCGGCTGCGGGGAGCGGGGGAACGAGATGACCGAGGTGCTGGTCGAGTTCCCAGAGTTGATTGACCCCCAGAGCGGCAGGCCGCTGATGGAAAGGACCATCCTCATCGCCAACGTCAGCAACATGCCGGTCGCAGCCAGAGAAGCGAGTATCTACACAGGGGTCACGATGGCCGAGTACTACCGAGACATGGGGTACGACACCGTCCTGGTCGCCGACTCGACCAGCAGGTGGGCCGAAGCGCTCCGAGAAATCAGCGGAAGACTGGAGGAGATGCCGGCCGAAGAGGGCTACCCGTCTTACCTCGCATCTAGGCTCGCCGAGTTCTATCAAAGGGCCGGAAGGGCCGACCTGCTAGGCGCGCCGTCAAGGACCGGCTCGATTACCCTCGTCGGCGCCGTTTCTCCGGCCGGAGGCGACTTCACAGAGCCAGTTACTTCTCAGACGATTAGGTTCGTCAGGACCTTCTGGTCCCTCGATGCGAGGCTCGCGTATTCGAGGCACTACCCGTCCATCAACTGGATGAACTCCTACTCGGGATACATCGAGTCGGTAAGCAAGTGGTGGAGGGAGAGGGTTGACAAGGAGTGGCTCTCGGTGAGAGCCGATGCCTACGCCATCCTCCAGCGTGAAGACGCACTCAAGGAGATTGTCCGGCTCCTCGGGCCTGAGGCCCTGCCCGACGAGGAGAAGCTGATCCTCGACGTCGCAAGAATGATTCAGATTGGGTTCCTACAGCAGAACGCGTACGATGACATCGACGCCTACTGCAGCCCGCAGAAGCAGTTCAGAATGATGAAGATGTTCGTGCAGTACCACCAGGAGGCGCTGAAAGCGCTTAGGAACGGCGTGCCGCTGCCCAAGATAAGGGGCATGCAGGTGATTGCCCCGATGCTGAGGGCGAAGTTCGCGACAAAGAGCGAAGAACTCGGCAAGCTGGAGTCGCTCGCGCAGCAGATGTTCGACGAGTTTGCAAGCCTGTCGAATCTTCCGGAGGCGACGGCAGCGTGAGCAAGTCGTCCTCAGGCCTAGAGTACAGCAAGGTGGCCGAGATCAGGGGGCCGCTGCTCGTGGTCGACGGCGTCGACAGGGCCGCCTTCGACGAGCTGGTCGAGATAGAAGACAACGAAGGCAAGAGGAGGCTCGCGAGGGTCCTAGAGACTGGTTTTGGCAAAGCTGTCGTCCAGGTCTTTGAGGGGACCTCCGGCCTGTCCATCAGCGGGACAAAGGCGCGTTTCCTTGGCCACACGATGCAGCTCCCGGTCTCTGACCAGCTCCTCGGAAGGATCTTCGACGGACTGGGCAAGCCTCTTGACGGTCTTCCCGAGCCGGTCCCCAAGGTCTTCCTCGATGTCAACGGTGCGCCGATCAACCCTGAAAGGAGGGCCTATCCGACCGACCTTATCCGGACTGGCGTTTCGGTCATCGACGGCATGCTGACCCTCGTCAGGGGCCAGAAACTTCCGATTTTCTCGGGAGCCGGCATGCCTCACAACATGCTCGCCGCCCAGGTCGCAAGGCAGGCAACCGTGGCGGGGGAAGGCGAAGAGTTCGCAGTCGTCTTCGCCGCCGTGGGCGTCTCGAGCAGCGACGCCAGGTTCTTCCAACACACGCTCGCGGAGTCGGGCGCGATCAAGAGGAGCATCCTGTACCTGAACCTCGCGGACGACCCGGCCATCGAGAGGATCATCGCTCCACGCGTCGCTCTCACGGCGGCAGAATACCTGGCCTTTGAGCTAGGCATGCACGTTCTGGTGATAATCACCGACATCACGAACTACTGCGAGGCCCTCAGAGAGATTTCGGCGGCAAGGGAAGAGGTGCCCGGCAGGAAGGGCTTCCCGGGTTATCTCTACACGGATCTCGCGACGATTTATGAGCGGGCCGGCAGGATCAAGGGAATGAAGGGAAGCATCACCCAGATGCCCATCCTTTCGATGCCCAACGATGACGTGACTCATCCAATCCCCGACCTGACGGGCTACATAACGGAGGGCCAGGTATTCCTCGGGAGGGACCTCTTCAGGAAGGGCCTCTACCCGCCGGTGTACGTGCTTTCAAGCCTCAGCAGACTGATGGGCCCAGCGCTGGGCCAGGTCATCAAGCAGGGCAAAGCGCCAGCCGACCAATATCAGGTGGGCAACCAGTTGTACAACGCATACGCAAGGTCAGTCGAGTTGCGCGCTCTGGGGGAGATCGTCGGTAAGTCGGGTCTGACAGATTCAGACCTGAAATACCTAGCCTTCGGCGACGCGTTCGAGCAGAAGTACCTCAACCAGGGCTACGACGAGAACCGGAGCTTCGGAGACACCTTGAGGATCGCGTGGGAAATCCTCTCGATACTCCCGCAGAGTGAGCTCACCAACATCAAGGAAGAGTTCATCCAGAAGTACTACGTCACGAGCAAGCCGGCTGGATAGAGATGTCCGTAGCATCCGGGTCCAACGTCCTTCCCACGAAGATCGAGCTGATCAGCACCCGCAGGAGGCTCCAGACCGCGGTGAGGGTGAAGAAGGTACTTGACGACAAGCGGGAAGTCCTCCTGAAGCGCCTCGATGAGATAATCCAGCAGGCTGCCGCGACACGCGACGAGATCTCGCAGCCCCTCTCGGACGCCTACCTCGCGCTCTACGACGCATATCTCAAGCTGGGCCCGCTCCGGCTCGAGGGGATCGCCGCGAACACCCCGCCTATGGTGGAGGCCGACGTCACTGTCCGCAGGATCGTCGGCGTAGGCGTGCCCTCAATCAAGCTCTCCGAGAAGAAGGTGGGAATGACCTACGGCTTCGCGGACACTAGCGTGGCCGTCGACAGGGCGTCCAGGCAGATGAGGAAAGCCCTTCCCTCAATCTTCAGGGCCGCAGAGTTTGAGAATGCGATATTCAGGCTCGCGAAGGAGCTCGAGAAGACGCAGCGCCTCCTGAACGCGCTCGAGTACATGATAATCCCGCGGTACGAGGACTCTATCCGCTACATCCAGCAGACTCTCGAAGAGAGGGAGAGGGAGGAGTTCACCAGGTTAAAGCATGTAAAGAAGGTCCTGGAGAGGAAGGCCGCGGAATGACCGAAGAGACAGTTGACGAACCGTTCAACGCCGCGGCCGAGAAGGTCGAGGCGGCGCACAAACAGGCCGTGGCCGACCTCAAGTCCAAGCTCGAGAAGGCGAAGTCAGCCGCAATGAAGAAGGTCAGCCCCTAGACCCGTCCGTCCAGGCGACGACCGACCTTATCACCCTGAACAGTATCGCCATCCCAGTCAAGAACCCGGTCGTCGAGAAGGTTATCGCGAGGACGCTCTTCGAATATCCCGTCGCATCCCCGACGTAGTAGCCCAGATAGACGCCCAGGAGCAAGAGCGGGGTGATCACCAGGGCGGTGGCAAGAGCTACGACGAGTAGGGCCCTTCTTCCTCTGGCTCGACTCAACGTGCAGTCGGGACCCCAGAACGGTAAAAAATCGTTTGGGAGGGCCGGATCGACTCGGCCCGTCGCCCCTACTCGCACTTGCTGTAGCCGCAGTTGGTGCACTTGTAGCAGCCGTTCTCGAAGATCAGTGCGCTCTCGTGGCAGTCAGGGCACGTCCCTCCCTGCGGGACCTGCCTCGGGGCGGCAGACTGCGGTGGAACCTCCGACTCCTTCACGACGTGGTTGAGGGTCAGAAGTTCGAGCGCCTTGGCGATTGCGTCCGGAATCGAGAGCAGCTGCGTGCCTTCGTCCCACGAGACATATTTGCCCTTAATCCCCTTCAGGGTGGATATGGCGCTCTTGACGTCTCCTCCGTGCTGCAGGTAGAGACTGATTAGCCTCCCTAGGGCCTCGGCGTCGGCCTTCTCGTCCCCGCCTTGCTTACCAAGGGTCACGAAGACCTCCTTCAGCTCGCCGTTCACCAGGTTGCCCGTGAGGTACAGGCCTCCCTGTGGGAGCTTCAGTTTGAGGGTTCTGCCTTCCATCAACCTAGGCCTCTCGAAGGGGGCCTTCGGCTGCTCGGCCTTCTTGGCCACCTTGGCCGTCTCTAGGATTCCCTCCCTGCTCCCCTCCCTGTAGACCGTGATGCCCTTGCATCCCATCCTCCAGGCGAGGAGGTAGATCTTCTCGACACCTTCGGGGGTTGTCTCCTGAGGCAGGTTGACCGTGCTGGATATGGCCGTGTCGATGTGCTTCTGGATGGTCGCCTGCATCCTGACCCTCATCTCAGGCTTGATTTGATGTGAGGTGACGAAGTAGTTCGGGAGCTGTCTCTCGTCTCTCGCACCGGTCTGAGCCATGTACTCCCCGACGAGCGGATGGAAGACCTTGAACTCACCTTCGCTGAGCGACTTGCTTCTCCTCGTGTAGCAGAGGGCGAAGACCGGCTCTATTCCGCTGGAACAGCCCGCGAGAATCGAGCCCGAACCCACCGGCGGGATCGTCGTTATAGCGGCGTTCCTTATGCCCTGCGTCCTGATTTTCTCCTTGACCTTCTCGTCCAGCCTCGAGATGAACGGCTGGGCCAAGTGACTCTCGGCGTCGAAGGCCGGGAAGCTCCCCTTCTCCTTGGCGAGGTCGGTCGAATAGTCGTAGATCACGTGTTTGATTCTTTCGAACAGGTGGTCCACGAACCCGATCGTCGAGTCCTCGTCGTACTTCAAGCCGAGCTTGATCAGCATATCCCCCAGTCCTGTGATGCCGACTCCTATCCTCCTGCTGCGAAGTGAGGCGTCCTTCTGCTGGTGGAGCGGGTGCCGTTCGGCGTTGTAGTCGAGGACGTTGTCGAGTAACCTCACGGCGAACTGGGTCGCTTTTGTGAGCGATTCCCAGTCTATGCTGGCCTTTTCCGTGAAGGGCTCTCGGATGAAGGCGCTGAGGTTGACGGAGCCCAGGCAGCAGCACCCGTAGTTCTCTAGCGTCTGCTCGCTGCAGGGGTTGACGCCCTGCACCTCCATGCCGCCGTACTCGGTAGTCGACTCCCTCTTTATGGTGTCCCAGAAGAGGACGCCGGGTTCAGCCGTCTCCCATGCGCCCCTGACGAGCGACTTCCAGACTTCTCTGGCCATGACCGTCCTGTTGACCTCCACCTTCTCGTTCTTGAAGTGGAGCAGCAGGTCCCCGTCGGTCTCTACCGCTCTCATGAAGTCGTCGGTAATCTTCACCGAGATGTTGGCGTAGTTTACCTTCTTCAGGTCCCTCTTGACTTTGATGAAGTCCATCACATCCGGGTGGTCGACTCTTATCGTAATCATGAGGGCGCCCCTCCTTCCTGCCTGGCCGATTGTTCCTGTCGTGGTCGAGAGGAGCTCCATGAACGAGACAGAGCCCGAGCTGTAGATCGCTGAGTTGTTGACGGGGGCTCCCCGGGGCCTTAAGACCGAGATGTCTGTGCCGACTCCTCCACCGAAGCTGTAGGTCCTCGCCGCCTCCTTGCACCAATCGAATATCGCTTCAATCGAGTCCTCCCTTATCCTGAAGAAGTAGCAGTTCAATAGAGTCGACTTCCTCGTCTGTCCGGCCCCGAAGAGAATTCTTCCTCCCGGGAGGAACCTGTAATCTTGAAGCAGCCAGTGGAACTTCGCGGTCCATTCCTTCCTCTTTTCTTCGTCCCTCTCCGGTGAGGCTAGCTCCCTCGCCACCCTGCGCCACATATCGTCCGGGACCTTCTCCACCTGCCTTCCTTGCTGGTCTCTCAAGGCGTACTTCTCGTAGAATACCCTGGCACGCAGTTCATCTCCTCCGAACGCGGCGAGGGTCTCCGAGGGAATCTTCACTTCTCCTCTGTTCTGGTCTCCGGCATCCGGAGAGTCACGTGGTTCTTCAACTATTGACGTCATAACCTTGGCCTCAACCCTATTTCCGACGATATATATCTCGCCCTTGGCTGACTCGCAGTTGACAACCGAGCGAGGCCCGTCGAGGGGGCCTCGACGACGTGAAGCAATCCGCGGTGGAATCTTTTTGACAGGATACCGACTTGCTTGCTCGAGCTAGACGGCCGTCGAATACTGGATCGTAGCCACCGACTTGCATCTCCTGCACCGGGCCGCATTCTGCTGCAACTTGGCTCCGCAGTTCCTGCAGACCGATATGGCCCTATCGACCTTGAAGTACGGGAGCTTCGGCGTTGCATTCAGAATCAGGTTGTAGACGCCTCTGACATCTTCCGCGTTTCCATCGAGTGTCACGGAGAGCCCGCCGTGGAGGCCCGTTGCCAGCTTGGCCATGTAGTCCATCTTCTCAGGGCTCTCTAGGTCAGCCAGGAGCAGCCTGGGGGCCTGGGTGTAAGCACCCTTCTGCAGCGGCTGGAGGTTCGCTTTTCCGTATTTCTCGGAGTCGAGTGCTGCCAGTCTGAATGCACCGTCGAGTTCAAGCATCGCAACGCCCAGTCGGTCTATCCTGGTCGACTTGTCAGTGGCGACTTGGCTCGCCGTCTCCACTATCTTCTCGGCGAGCTCAGACCGCGAAGCCATCGTCGGGTCCCTGATGAGACTGGCCAAGGTCTCCTCGAGACCGACCAGGTTCATGATCAGCGGCATTGCGTCCGACGTTACGGCGTCCGACCCCGCCGCGAGAGACGGCAAGAGGCCCCGCTTCAGGGTCCTCTCGATGAGCCTTCTTCTGGTTGAGAGTGCCTCGGACGCGACGCCGATCAGCATGGCCAGCTTTGCCCTGAAGTATGTTTCGTCCTGGTTGGAATCATATGCCAGCCTGGGAAGGTTGAGACTCAGCCCGTGAAGTACGCTGACATTGTCCGCCTGCGACTCCTGCGGGAGGACGTTCGCACTGAGACCTAGGAAGCTTCTTCTCTGGTCCGATGAGAAGAATGCCATCCTGCCACCATTGAATATGATGGAAGCCGCGTCTTTGAGCGTCCTGGTCTCGTCGACCCTGTTCGGCTTGGCCAGCAGCAGCCTGATGTCGGGCCTGGGCGTCTCCTCCACGTAACTCCGGTAGGCCCCGAGCACGGCGTCGAGCGTCCTATCGAGGACGTCCCTGCCCACATCGTCGTGTCTGTAGGGGTTCAGCTCGAGGCTGATTGCAGGACCGTCGGCTCCGGCGATGGGGCAGCCCACAGCTTCGAAGAACCTCAGGAAGAAAGACTCCATCTCCCTCTTCCCGCGCGACCTGCAGAAGGGACCCAGGTACTGCAAGAAGTTCGTGAACGTGACCTCATCAGATGCCTCCTTGCAGAGCATCGACGCCATGTTAAGCACGATGTTGAGGGCTCTCTCCGCGTTCTCCGGGCTCGGAATCATCGACGCGTTGATGATTCTTCCCCTTGGGTTCATCCCGCCGCTCCTCACCGACAACAGGTCAACGAAGACCGTGTCAGGGGTCAGCCCCCAGGTCCCGGCGTTGGTGATGTGAATGTCTCCCGAGAGGTGGGCGTCAGCGACGTCTCTGGGGAGTTGCTCCAGCAGAAGGTACTCCGAGAAGACCTGTCTCCCGGTCTGGTGCACGAGCGACTCCACATTGCCCCCGTCGTCGCCAGCCTTCCCTAGCAACTGGGTCACGTCATAGATCGGGATGCCGAGCCTTGTCAGCTTGTGCCTGTACTCTTCCATGTTGTGCTCCACTAGGAGGGCGTTGACTATCTCTCGGATGAGTGGCGCGGTCAGGTACTGCGTCTGGAACTTGTAGAGCCTCGACTCCGTCTCGCTGGTTATCTTCTGCGCCAGCTCGACGGGCATCCCCGCTTCCTTCACCAAGGACTGCAGGATTTTATTCGCGTTGAATTCCTCCATCGTCTGGTGGGATGTCCTCACGTACAGCTTGCCGCTTTCGACGAGCGACTGTTCCTCGATTTGACGTGTGAGGTTGAGTACAAGTCTGCCCAGGTTTGTGACTGTGTACTTCCTCTCCTGTCTGTTAAGCTGAATCAGCAGTTGCTTCACGAGCTTCCTGAGGTGGTACGCGAACTTCCCTGATTCCTTCTTCGACTTGAAGCCGGCAAGGGTCTTCAGGGCGCTGTAGGTCAGCGGCCCCTTGATGTTCAGTATCCTCAGAATCTCCAGCCTCTGGGGAGACGCAATCACACTGTAGATTGTCTTGACCCTTCTGGGAGCTGCCTGCAAGTCCACTCGGAAGGTCGTCGTCAATTGTATATCAAGATATGGTAAACGTTGGTCAAAACAAGTTCGCTTATGGTAGGTGGATGACTACAAGCGAAGGGCGAATCAGAAGGAAGACGGAGAGGATGGTTCAGGAGATGGGAGACAGTGCGCGCGCTACCAAAGAAGAGACTCCAGAACTCGACACTGCCAGCATAAATAACCGAAGGCAAAGTCAACCGTATGGCTAGTCTGCGCGAGCTCAAAATCTGTGCCGAATGCGGGGTTGTCTACAATCCAAACTCCTTTCGAAATCCTGGGAAATGCTCAGTCTGCAAAAAAACGACAATCAGCTCGGGTCAGTCCATCCAGAGCTCAAAGAGCGCTGAAAGGATATCATGGTAAGGAGCTTGAAGTTGACCTTCTGAGGATAGGATGGCGAGTGGAAATGAAATACATGGCAGACGAGATGTTCGAAGAACTTCCCGACCTTCTTAGGAAGGAAGGAGTGGATTGTCGAACCGTCTACGAGTGGATTGACGGAAAGAAACAGAAGACAAGAACGATTGAGGACTGGGAGATTCGCAAATTCCTAGCTCAAAGGAGAAGCCAAGGTGAAGAGATAACGTTGATAACAAAGGATGAAGATTCTTGGAAGCAAATCCAAGCGGATGGGCTGTCAGTAATCTACGTCCCGGAGGTTGTCCGAGACTTTATTCTGAGCAGAGAGAAGTAGCTGGTCACGGTTCGACCCACTGCCTGCTCTTGCGGCGCACGCTCGCTATAATCAATACAACGTCAGCCTGCCCAACGACCACACCTACTCAGTGCAAGTCTCCTGGTCGAGCTTTCTTGGCACGTCAGACACATGCAACCCAGACAGCTTGGTTGTAAGCCAAGGACCAGGAAGTTCTGAACTCACTCATGACTTGTCTTGCCCGATTCAGTAACAACCCACCAAGGAATCTTACCATGACTTATAGTCGCCCATCTCTCCAGACAGCCCAGCCTTGCAACAACTACAACCCTCACTCTTCCAATACCAGAGGTTGTGCTTCGAGCAGAACTCGGAGTTACCCATTTCAGTTGTCACAGTTCTTGCACCTCTTCGGAGGAAGGAAGTGGGTGACTCCTATGCTGTCGTGAACAACCTCGCAGTCTACGAACATCCCTTCACCTTCAGATTCCTCTTGGCTCATAGGATACGGGACTGGCTTCCAGCGTATTAGCTCAGACCTCAGATTGCAAGCTTGTTAGATAGACGGTTGAGTGAATCTGGGCCAAAGTCTACTCGTTCTTTAGTCTAGGCTTATATCAAACCATCTCTATTTCAGATGGAGAGAGGGAACATGAAATGGAAATGGGTCGCTGTTGTCGTAGTCGCTTTGTTTCTGTTCCTTGTCCCGATAGTGTCTAGAGCCCGTCCCCAGTATTCCAACTGTTTCAATTGCCCAGAGGACTCAGGAATCGACTACTCTTCAATCACTTATGCGTTGTTCGGAACAGGAGTCTACTACACCGTCTGGGGAACCTTTGGACTCGGTCCTTGACACTCCGTTTTCCACCACCATCAAAATCGCTGGTTCAGGGTTCAGCCAATGCGCTCAATACCAAAACAAGAAAGAGGATTAGGAGGATGTTAAGGAAGGAGACTACGACTCCACCTATTGCCAAGCCCCATGCTGTTCTCGGATGACTCTCGGTCTTGAGAACGTAGGCCAAACCCAAGTAGAATAGAAAAGGCAGGAACAACGATGATGCAGCTAGATCTCCGATAGCAGTATTGAAGGCGATGAACAAATCCAGCAGAAGTATGGGAACACTAAGGAGCACGGAAATGAGAGCTCCAGTCACCATGCTGTCGGTTATTTTCAACGCTGGGTTTGGCCTATTTCTGTCATAAAAACAACATTCATCTGACCAAGCACGCTGGTCTAGACTCCATCCAATGACATGGAGTTCTGACGACCTATTTCGTCATGGTTTGAATCCTTGAGAGGGAAAATGGAGCCTAACTACTTGGTCTCATGCCGAAGATAGAACCTTGGCTTAAGGACGGGCACCATAACCCAACACCCTCTATTCCTTTAATAACGAATGACCATCTGCGGAGATAGAGAGTCTTGGGAAGAGAAGGCAAGAAGAAAAAGAAAGAGAAAGTGAGAGAGCGAAAAGAGGATAGACAGACGCGGAGAGGCAAATCGTCTAGCTAGTCTTCCCAACTGTTCGGTCACAAACGCCATCAAAATCACTGGTTCAAATCCAAGAGATTTCATTGAGAAATCAAAGAGTTCGGTTGCCCATTTCTGTGAAGGGTGACACGCCAGCAGACAGGACAGGTATCAAGGTCGAGGGGAGAATAAATGGTTAACAACAGTTCAGAACGTAAGCAAGGATGAGACCAAGATTGAGTGAAGAACTGAAAAGAGATATTTCAGCGATGACTGCCGTTGTCGCAGAGACTGAACTCCAAATCGCTGAGATTATGGCACACTTCAAGGAGCAGGGAATGAGCCCTTTTGTTGAACCCAACAAGAATCAAAGCGACCTGCTTTGTTGGTGGGGTGAGTTGCATCACCAACAAACGAGACTGATTACCTCACAACAGAGATTGAATTCACTCCTTCTAGAATCTCTGTCAGAGTCCCTCTCGAAATTGGATTCGAGTATACGAACTCTCAACGAGTCTTCGAAATCGCAACGAAGAGCGAAGCTGACCCCGAAGAGCCGACCCTTGACACGGAGGAAACGACCCGATGATTGAACGGAACCCAATACTAGCCGAGCAGAGCGGCAGGCGAAATGCCACTAAGCACGGATTTGACAAATCCTCATAGTCGGGTCAATCATATTTAACGGTAGATACCTGAAATTCAGTAGAGGAAGCTTGAGGTGGGGTCGCCCGGATTTGAACCGGGGATCTTCAGCGCCCAAGGCTGAAAGCCTAGACCAGACTAGCCGACGACCCCACAAAGCCTGCGTTCTGCCCTGCCTTAGTTATGGGTTCTGTGGAACACCGATGGTTTCGCTTTTGAGACGAACCTGTTCCCCCTGACGAAGAACCTCCACTTGAATTCAACCCCTCGCCGTATCCCCACCCTCGAGCTCGATCCGACTCCTTCCACCCTCTTTCCTTCCTCCACGAAGAGCCTGTCAGATGTCACCAAATCCTCCCCGTCCAGACCGGAGTCTATCCGAAGCGCCTGAGTCAGCTTTCCTGGCCCGTCTGTGACATGCTCATCCGAAACGAGGGACCTGTTCCTCAACATCTGCTCCAGGCCCTCAATAGGCTCGATCGCCCTGACCAAGACGGCTCCGGGCCTGCCTACAGGTTCCGTGGTCAGATTGAGGCACCAGTGAAACCCGTAGGAGAAATACACGTAGGCATGCCCCCCTTCGCCAAACATCACAGCGTTTCGTTTTGTCTTTCCGCGGTAGGCGTGGCTGGCAGGGTCTTTGGCTCCCCTGTAGGCCTCGGTCTCCACAATTGTCCCCGAGAGCCTCTCGCCATCTGCAACCCGCACAAGGACGGTTCCCAGAAGGGCTCTGGCGACACTCGGTGTGTACCCTTCGAAGAACCGCCAGGCCAGCCTTGCCATCTCTTCCTGCGGCTTACCTCTTAGTCTCCACGTTTCTGAAGTTGGCGTAGAGGAACACGATTCCGGCCACGCAGTCTTTACAGAATGTCGCACTATGCAGCATGATTTGGGGCCGCCACCCATCTGGCGTTAGATAAATAACGGCGGTCATATTGGGGCGCCCCAGGTCAGAGATGATCACCTACATCCCTCTGGCGACCACCGTGGTGACAGTCGTCTTCACTTTCATGATTGCGAAGCAGTACAGGTCCCGTCACAGGCTCTACCAACTCATATGGGTCGCTGCCATGGCTCTCTATGCGCTCGGCGCCTTCATGGAATTTGCCATGAGTTACGCAGGGGTGTCAACGTTTCTCTTCAAGGTGTACTATCTATCGGTCGGTCCCCAGGTCGGCCTTCTCGGGTCAGGCGTAATCTACCTCCTATCGCCGCGTCTAGGGCGATACGCCCTCGGGGTGGTCGCCGTGCTCTCGATTGCGCTGGTGGTGATAGGCTCAGTGGCAAACATAGACCTTTCTGGTGCGCAATCCGTCTCCAACACCACAGTGATGTCTGGGATATCTCAAGGCCTGAACGCCTTCCCCGCTGATGCCAGGGCGTTGACGATGGCCCTCAACGGCCTCGGTGCCATCCTGCTTCTCGGCGGCGCGCTCTTCAGCTTCGCCGTCAATCGGAGGAGGGTATACGCCCTGGTCCTCTTCGCGGGAGGCCTGATGAACACGATAGGGGGAATCCTCCTCGGCGTCATGAATAACTCGAACGCCTTCCTTGAGTTCGAGTTCGCTGGGGTGGTACTCCTCTTCTTGGGTTTCCTGATGAGTTATCGATTCGTGAAGCGCGGGGAGCAACCATCAAGACTCGAAAAGGCCACTGACTCGAGTCCTCAGGGGCAACCCAGGTGAGGGTAAGACGATAAGTCTCGAGCAGATGGGATGCGGGCCCGGTGGGATTTGAACCCACGACCTTTGCGAGCCTTGGCTCTCTACAGCTTAGAAGGCTGCCACGCTATCCGTACTTCGCTCACAGCATGGATCTGCGCTACGGGCCCGAATGGCGTCGCCCCGGGATTCGACATAAGCTTTTGCCGCACGGGTCCTCTCGCTGATTCCTGAAACCCTCCTGATTCGGAAGGTTTTTCTCTCG
Organism: uncultured archaeon; assembly: GCA_963796355.1. Classification (GTDB taxonomy): domain Archaea; phylum Thermoproteota; class Nitrososphaeria; order Nitrososphaerales; family Gagatemarchaeaceae; genus UBA183. The sequence goes on along the minus strand of CAWCLD010000001.1, from coordinate 54,724 downwards.
TGTGAGAGGAAACCGACGCCTTGGCCGTAGCCCAGCAGCGGCTCTTCGGCACCAACGGCGTCAGGTTCGTGCCGGGCGTCTCCCACGACCTCGATTTTGCGATTAACCTCGGAGAGGCCATCGGGACCTATTTCGGGGCCGGTGAGCTCCTCGTCGGCCAAGACGGAAGGGTGTCAAGTCCTGCCCTCGCCAACGCCGCCATATCAGGGTTGATGAGCTCCGGACGGGATGTCGCAGAGGCGGGACTGGTCCCGACCCCTGCCCTGCAGTACGCCGTAAAGACGATGGGTTTCAAGGGCGGGGTGATGGTAACCGCTTCCCACAACCCTGCACAGTACAACGGCCTGAAGGTCGCAGGCCCGGATGGCGTGGAGGTGCCGAGGCTCGACGAACAGCGAATCGAGAAGATCTTCTTCGACCGGTCCCAGACAAAGGCCGACTGGAAGACCATCGGGGTAGCAAGGCCTGAGCCATCCGTGGTCAGGGACTACATCGCAGGAATCCTATCGAAGGTCAACTCCAAGCTGGTCGCGGGGAGGAAGTTCACGGTCGTCATGGACCCCGGAAACGGCGCCCAGTGCGTAGCCGCTCCATACTTGGTCGAGGCGCTCGGGTGCAAGCTGATCACCCTCAATTCGGTGGTGGACGGAACATTCCCGGGGAGGGGCCCGGAGCCGACTCCTGAAACGCTGAAGGACCTGTCAGCGGCTGTAAAATCGGTCGGAGCAGACCTCGGCGTGGCGTATGATGGCGACGGCGACCGTTCGATCTTCTGCGACGAGGAAGGGAGGATTCTGTGGGGAGACCAGACGGGGTGCCTCATCGCAGACTATGTGTTGGAGAAACATCCCGGGGGTACGATTGTGACCTCCGTCAGCTCCAGTCAGGCGGTCGAGATTGTCGCAAAGAAGCGTAACGCCAAGGTCCTCAGGACGAAGGTGGGGAGCGTCGATATCTCACGCACCATCATCGAAAGAAGTGCGATCTTCGGGTTCGAAGAAAACGGCGGGTGCATGTACATGCCCCACCTCCCAGTCCGCGACGGCGGGATGACCACCGCGCTGATGCTCGAGTGCCTCGCTTCGAGAGGCATGGCCTTCTCGAGGGCGCTCGCGTTCTCGGTCCCAAGGTTCTTCCAGGCGAAGACCAAGATCGAGGTAGACAGGACGAAGGTTGACTCCGCAATGAGGGCCGTCGAGCGTCAGGCGAAGGGGGAGGTTGAACGCATCGACGGGGTCAAGGTGTGGACAGACGAGCATTCGTGGGTGCTGGCCAGGCCGAGCGGGACAGAGCCACTGATCAGGGTCTTCGCAGAGTCGAACAGCCAAGAAAGGGCCGACCTTCTCGTCAAGAAGTTCGCGAAGGTAGTGAGGACGGCCTCAGCGTAGGTGCGTCCAGCCTTCATCGCGAATCCGTCTCCTTGACCGCCCCATCCGGAGGAAGACTCTGCCCTTCTCCCGAGTCGCCCTCCCGATTTCCGTGACTTGGCCCCCGACTGATTTCGCCGCCTCTCTGGCCAAGGCGAGCTTCCTCGTGTTGACCGTTCCCACGATGACGTACTCTTCGCCCCCCGCCATCACGAGGTCCTGGAGCGACAGGCCGTTGTTCTCGGCGAACTCTGTTACCCCTTCGCCAGCCGGCATCTTGTCAAGCTCGAAGCCGACTCCGCTCGCATCAGCCAGGGTGTGAATGCTCCTGGCCAGCCCGTCGCTGGAATCCATCGCTGAGGTCAGGCAACCCGCAAGCGCGATGCCCAATTCGAGGTCGGGGCTTGGCTTCGTGACACTTCTGGTCGCTGTTTCTCTGAACCTCCTTTCCGCCCTCGCGCCGTCGATCATTATCTTCAGCCCGGCGGACGGGTATCCGAAAGGGCCCGTCACCACGAGCGTGTCCCCAGGCCTGGCCCCTGCCCTCCCAACGACCTTCTTCGCGAACCCGACCATCGCGCAGTCGATCACCAATTGGTCCGCCTCGTTCGTGTCTCCGCCAACCATCCGGACGCCCCACTCCCTTTCGGCGTCCCTGAAACCTCCCCCGAGTTGGTCGACCTGCTCCTGTGCTGTCGATCTGCGGAGCCCGAGCGAGACCATAAACGAATCAGGCCTTACGCCCTTGGCCGCGAAGTCGCTCACACACATTGCGACCGCCTTCCTGGCCGCCTGCCTGTAGCCCATCCCTGGCGGAACGTCCGTGCTTTCGACTAGCATGTCGACCTTGAGCACGACCTTCTTCCCACGGGTCGGAATGACTGCCACGTCGTCGCCTATCCTCGCGTACCCTGCCGGCACCCTTCCCGCGGCGCCCACGATGGACTCGATGATTTGCTTCTCGTCTGGCGTGTTACTTGCTCAGCTCCAACAGTCTTGCCGCGAAGGTCTTGGCGTTCCTGAGGGCCTCCCGCGCCGTCTCCGCCTCGGCTGACACCCGGACCAGGTCCTCCGTTCCCGAGGCCCTCATGAGGACCCAGGAGCGTCTGGAAAGCCTGATCTTGATTCCGTCCATCGTGTCGGCCTCATCGTACCTGACAGCCAGCGACCTGAAGGCTTTCTGCGCCTTGGACTTGGAGACGGAGACCGCCACTCTTTCCTGATGATAGACGGGCACAAATTCGTACGCCCTGCGCCCCTTCCGTCTGAGCGCCCTTATGATCACGATTGCGGCCAGCATCGAGTCCCTGCAGTAGTTGAACTCCCCATCGATGAGGCCGCCGCTGCTTCCCTCTCCCCCCAGCCTTGCCCCGGTCTCGCCCATCACACCGACCACGTTCGCCTCCCCCACCTTTGACCTGAAGACCTGTCCTCCGGCCCTCCCTACGATGTCGTCGATGGCCTGCGTCGTGTCCTGGGAAACCACGACCCTCGTCTCTCCCGTCTCCTCGAGAAGCTCGGAGACCGCGAACGTCAGCATGAAGTCGCCGTTCCTCTTCCTCCCGGCGGCGTCGACTATGACCAACCTGTCACCGTCACAGTCGAAACCGAGGCCGATGTCGCAACCCCTCTGCCTGACAAGCCTCCTCAGGGTAGTGAGGTCGTCGGCGACCGGGTCAACCCTCCTGCTGAAGACGCCTGCCGCGTCATTGATTGAACATACTTCGCAACCCAACTTTCCCAGCAACTTCAAGGCGTGTGATATCGCAGCTCCTCCGCCCAAGTCGAGCGCGACCCTTACTCCCTCGCACGAGCCTGTGCCGAATCTCTGAATCAGGTCTGCGACGTAGGTTGGTCTCAACGCACGTCTGATGGTGCCGGCCCCGAAGCCCTCCGGTTGCCACGCGTCATGACCCGTCACGGCGTCGAACACCTTCTTCGTGATCCCCTTGCCCTCTGAGATAAATTTCAGCCCGTTGAACTCGGGTTCGTTGTGAGAAGCGGTGACCATCACTGCAGGCCTCCCGCTGACCCGGCTCTCTCGGAACAGCGCAGGCGTTGAGATCACGCCATAGTCTAGGACCCTGATCCCCCTCGACATGGCTGCGGCGGCGACTGCCTTGCTGATTGCCGGTCCTGTGCCCCGCGTGTCCCTCGCGATGAGGATTTCATTCGAGCCGGCTGTTCTAGCGAAGTTGCCTGCGAGACGCGCAACATCCTCGAGAGTCAGGTTGACGTTGAGGATGCCCCTTATCCCGCTCAATGAGGCTATCAACCCGTTCGCCCGCGTTGTTAGGCAAAGCCCAACATAAGGTAAACGATTCTTGAGCTTGGTTCTTTTGTTGAACGAAGTCCCCCAAAAGAGAGGTGTTGCGCGTCAGAGGGTTCCGTGTCAGGAGGAACACCGAGATCGGTGAGTACAGGCTGAACGACGTCTTTGCCGGCCTCGAATCGTCTTCTTCTCTGATGAAGGTCTTCGGGTCCAGGTCCCAGATGACCAAGATCATGAAGCACCTCAAGTTGCGGGTCGAGCCCAACGATTCCGGGCTCTGGTTTGACAGAGACACCAGCACGGTCTGCATCGGGTCCAAGCATCTCAGGGGGGCGAAGGCCGACTTCCTCTACCTAGACGTGATTCACGTTCTCGTGCACGTCTGCCAGTTCCTCGAGGGCAGGGACCTGTATGACCAGGCCTTCGAGTACGTCGAACGACCGACCGAGCTTGAGGCCTACAGGTATACGGTGGCAGAGGCCAGGAAGGTCGGCCTGGACGAGGGCGAGATCCTCCGGTACCTCAGGATGGACGCTGCCGACGACTCCGAGCTCGGCAAGCTGATGGACAGGATCGGCGTGAAGGCCCGGCGCTGAAGACGCCCGTTTTCTGACGTAGACGCCCCTAGAGTTTCTTAGCCGGGATTCCCGGTCTGACCAGGTCCTTCATGTTGAGTATCGCGTCGATCTCCTTGTCCCCATAGCCGAGCCCCTTCAGGGCCGTCCTGATCGGGACGCCCTTGGCCAACTCCTTGCCCAGTACCGCCGCCTTGTCGTACCCGATCTTCGGGGAGATCACGGTGATCAGGGCCGGACTGCTCTCGGCGTACTTCCTTGCCCTCTCCCGATTCGGGACGACGCCGTCTATCACCAGCGAGGAGACTTTCCTCAGCGCCTCTGCGAGCAGTTTGGACTGCAGGACGATGTTGTACCCCATCAGAGGCACTCCCATCGTCAATTCGAACTCTCCCAGAGAGGCAGCGATGGTGTTCGCGCCGTCGAGCCCGGTTACCTCCGCGCACGCCAACAGGGCGCTCTCGAGGGTGACTGGGTTGGTCTTGCCTGGCATGATGCTGCTTCCTGCGACCTCCTCCTGCGTCGGGATATCGATCTCCCCCAATGCGGTCAGGGGCCCCGAGAACATCAGCCTCAGGTCCTGGCACAGCCTGTACAGGTCTATGCTAACGGTCCTGAGGGTCCCGCTGAGGGACGAAACGTCCGTGAGAAGCCTGGTAGGTCTGAACTTGTCCTTGGCGCTTGCGAAGCCCAGTCCGCTCAGCGCCGCAATCTCCTTGGCGACCATCCCACCAAACTTGGGGTCGGCGTTCAGACCCGTGCCGACTGCCGTTCCTCCTATGGGGAGCTCCAGCAGGTACTGCATGGTCTTCTTGACCAGGTCTGTGTCTCGCCTGAAAGCGTCGGCATAGGCGCCGAACTCCTGTCCCATTGTCACCGGCAGGGCGTCGCGAAGGTGCGTCCTGCCAGACTTGTAGACAGATGAAGTCTTCCTCGAAAGGGCGGTCAGGCTCTTCGTCATCGTCTCCAGCGCCGGCACCAGGTCCCGACTGACGGCATAGGCGGCAGCAATTCTGACCGCGGTCGGTCCCACATCGTTGGATGATTGGCTCATGTTGACGTGATCGTTGGGGTGTACGTTCTTGCCCATCTCTGCGGTCGCGAGCTCGGCCAGAAGCTCGTTGGCGTTCATGTTAAGGCCGGTCCCGGACCCTGTCTGGTAGACATCCACCGAGACCATCGCGTCATGGTTTCCCTTCATCAGTTCCTCGGCCTTGGCCTGAATCACCTCCCCCATCCCCCTGTCGAGCAGTCCCAAGGCGACGTTTGACTTCGCGGCAGAGAACTTGATTGCTCCCACGGCCCAGATCACCTCTCGCGGGAAACGCGTGCCCGTGTTCAGAAACACCCTCTTCGAGCCTTCCACGTACTTCATGAGTTCGGCCGCGAGCCCCTATGTTCTTAAGCCTTAGCGGATTTCGAGGAGGATAGCCGCCAGGCCCACGCTATCATGACCACCATCATAGCCGCCCCGATGACGACGGAGACGAGGGCGAGCCGGTCTCCGACTGGCCCAGACCCGAAAACGAATGGAATGGGTCCGATGAACACAACCCCTCCGGCGGAGACGGCGCCACCAGCATAGCCAATCGCGACTAGAAACAAGCCCACCACGACGAGAGCAAGTCCGAAACCTAGAAGCCTCTGCACCATCACACCTTTGACAGCGACAGGCTGAGGATCATCAAGACAATCGCCAGTCCGATTACGATTCCCACCCACTTGGCGTCCGAACCGAAAACGATCGGTATGGGGCCTATCATGACGACCCCCGCTCCTGTGACTTCGCCCGTCGTCTTCCCTGAGGCGGAGAGGGCCGAGAACGCCAACACAGCAAACCCTGCGATGATCAGCAGGGTTCCGACGAGGGTGACATCGACCACGGTCTCAAACACCCCTGCACACGATAAAGGCTTTTGGCGGAGAAACCATCGGGCAGCTCCGGGCTCTCTTGGCGGAATATCGTTGGTGCGAGAAGTGCATGATGCGGACGGAACACGAGGCGGTCGGAGACTCAAGAGACTACAACCCGCGGGGCAGAGGGCTCTACAAGTGCAAGCGGTGCGGCAGGGTCAAGTCGATGCGCCACCTCCGGCCAAGCTCGGAAATCGGATACTAGTCTTGACAGAGTTCGATGGTTTTCCCATAAACATGCTAATACACGATTAAATATCCTGAACTTTTTGTTGCTGCCGTTGTCCAGTTCTGAGCAGACGAAGGCTCAGCCGGTGCAGCCGAAGATTTTTGTAAGGGAAAGCACTGGATTAGTCAAGAACGCATCGTTCTTTGATACAATCGCGCTCAACCTCAGCAACATGTCGATTGGCGCGCTTCTGGGGGTCTTTGGGCTCTATGGCTACCTTATTCCAAGTATCGTTGGATTGAATTTCACATACACTTGCATCTTTGGGTTCGTGGTCGCTGTCCCTCAGATTGTCATCTACACTATGATGACACGACGCTTCCCTAGGACTGGTGGAGACTACATCTGGATCTCCAGGACCTTTGGAGGCTTCTGGGGAAGCTCACTTTCTTTCATGGGCTACACTCTTGAAACCACGGCCTATCTGGCGCTCATCGTTCTGAGCGCAGTCTTCGCCATAGGAGCTGTGGGTTTCATCCAATCGAACTTCACCAACAACACACTCCTCGGGCTGTCCCTTCCCGGCAATTCGGGAGGAACTCCTCTTCCCCAATTTGAAGTGGGCGCGTCCATCTTTGCCATCCTCATAGCGGTCAACATCTTCAAACCCAAGATAGGTTTCAAACTCGTCTCCACCCTTACTATCATCGGCATCGCTACCCTCCTCATCGCAATCTTCACCCTTCTGTCGGCGGGACACAGCGCTGTGGTCAACTACGTCAACTCCGCAGGATGGACAGTCAGTCCTTACGTCCCTGCACCATATCACGACATAGGTAACCTCGCAGCCGGCACGAACCTTGACTACACAACCATTACGAATACCTTCACCTCGTCATCGAATTGGTTGACACCTGCTCTCTTCCTACTGCCACTAATATTCGCGTTCGCATACCCATGGGTCAACGCGGCACCGGCTGTCGCGTCAGAGATCAAAGGAAGAACCGCCATCAGATGGAACATTCCGATTTCTGCAGTCATCGCATTCGTTCTCTTGACGTCATCGTTCGCAACACTGTACTATGTGGGCGGCATATCTTTCATCAACCAAGCATTCGCGTCTTGGTCCATCTCAGTCTACTACACGTTCAACTTCTGGACGCTTGCCATGGGAGTAGCGGGCAATACTTATCTCGCTTGGTTGATTGGACTCGGCTGGATCGTCTGGAACGTAGGCATCCTCGCCTATGGAATAATCGTGATTTCAAGGTACCTGCTGGCTCAATCATTCGACAGATTCCTGCCTGCGAAGATCTCGTACGTCAGTCCTAGGTTCGGCTCCCCAATGGTGGCTCAGGTGATCAGCCTCGTCGTCACGGTCACTCTCGTCGGACTTGCAGCCTTCTATTACGGAACTGTGTCTGCACTCTTCGGCGCAATCATAGCATCAATGATCTACTTCATTTTCATCGGATTGACTGCGACCGTTCATGCGCTGAAGAAGGAGACCGGTTCGGCCAGAGCCATCTTGAGCGTAGCTGGATTGCTGAACATCGTCGTCTTTGGCTACGTCGTTTGGGAGTTTGTGGCGAACCAGGCCGTATGGAGTCTCACTACCTTGACCTCCGGCTTCGTGATATTCTCCTTCCTATTCGGCGCGGCAATCTACCTCGGTTCCAAGAGCTACTACAAGCGCAAGGGGATTGACATATCTCTGGCATACAAGGAACTTCCGCCAGAGTAAGGATGAATGCAAGAAGCGCAAACAAAGATCTCATCTCTTCAACGGCTGGCACATAGTCTGCTCTCTCACGCAGTCTCCCGAGGACACTCTGAAGAAAGCTAAGAAGGGTCCTCTGCAGGGTCCCTGCTGTTGGAATTCGAGAAGGTCGTTCGCAAGAGACGAATGGTCAGGCACTTCACGAGACAGTCCGTTTCCACCGATGCTCTTTCCAAGATTCTGGAGCTGGCTCAGCACGCCCCGAGCGCAGGCTTCAGTCAAGGAAGTGCATACGTCGTCGTGACCCAGGAAGAAATGAAGAAGAAGGTCGCCCAACTGCAGGGAGAGTCTGAATACACGGGAGCGGGTTTCCACGGATGGATCTCGGAAGCCCCTGTCGGCATCATCGCCTGTGTCAGCGAGAAGCTCTACCACGACCGTTACAACGAGCCCGACAAGCTTGAGAATGGAAAGGAGATCGACTGGCCCACGCCGTACTGGTTCTTCGACATCGGGGCCGGCTGCATGACCATACTTCTCGCCGCTGTCGATGCAGGGCTCGCAGCCGCCTTCTCTGGGGTGACCGATCCGCCAGGGATGAGGAGGTTGGTGGGGATTCCTGGGCATTTCCATCCAGTCGGTGTCATATCCATCGGGCATCCAGCCAAGGACAAGAGATCTCCTTCTCTGCAGAGGGGCAGGCGGCCTTCCAACCAAGTCGTTCATTACGAACGTTGGTAAAGCGCGGCGGCGGGACCAGATGGTGTGGAAGCCAGCAGAGAGAATAATGACTTTGGGTGCTAAGCCTCTCTTTAAGGCCCAGACTAGCTATAAGTCAGAAGCGCATGGTGCTGCATGACGCGCAAGATTGAACGCCAGAGAGATCGTCTACGCAATAGACTCCACGGTCAGAGAATCTCGTAGCACCTACTCAGACTGGAGGATCGGAACAACAGACGACCCTCTGGGCAGGAGGAAGCGGCACCAGGACGAAGGGAGATACACTCAACTGTGGAAACAGTGGGAGGCGGACAGCGAAGCGGACGCGAGGAGCGTGGAAGCGTATTTCGTTGACAAAGGAATGAAGGGCGGAGCTGACGGAGGTACTAACGGGAACTTCGTCTACATCTTCTAGCCTAGGACGTCCCTTTCTTCCAGATGACCACAATCAGCACGGCGGGATTCTGGACCAAATGACGCTAGGTCACTAGAACCATGATTTCAGGCGAATGTCGGTCCTGGAGGCTCTCCGTTGGTTCCCATCAACCCAGGGAAATCAGCCCGTCCTTGACTGGCGCTTAGCCAGGTTCTCTTCGAAGGCGCCCACGTCCCTGAAGTATCCTAGCGCGCACATCTAGGTAGAGTGAGCCGGCGGAGGGCTTTGCTCCCTCGACCCCGCGCTTACGAGGCGCCTGAGCCCTGAAAGGAGTGCTCTGCTAGACTGAGCTACGCCGGCACAATCTCGACCCGCGCTGTCAGCCGTTAAAGCCGTTTTCCCGGGCACAAGGGTTTTTAGAATTCCCGAATGCGGCGTCAGAATCGTGCGGGGGTCGCCCAGCATGGTCAACGGCGTGGGACTGAGGCTCCCATCCCTTAGGGGTTCGTGGGTTCGAATCCCACCCCCCGCACCAAGTTCCGTCCAGTAGTCCTGGCCCATCAGTTGACCTCTGAAACGGAAGTGCCAGATGGTCTAGACAGCCAATTCCTTCTGGCCAGTCGCTAGGTCCTCGAGCAGCTTGTAGCTCCTCAATGCATCCTTCTCTTCGACTACAACAATCGCGTGCGGGCTACATGTGATGTATTCGATGAGGTTCACTCCACTCCTTGCCAAATGGGTGCTGATTGTCGCGACCACCCCCGGGATGTTGAGAACGGAGTCTGACAGGGAGATGACTATCTCTGCGAGGTCGGGCGTTATACTCAGTATGCGCTTCTTCGGGACTATCGCCGTCAGTTTCTCCAGATTCTTGTAGTCGGTAACGACCTTCACCGTCTCGATACCTGATACTATGTGAAGGGTCTCGCCTCTCGAGTAGTCTACCTGTGCCGAGAATCTCGCCAGGGCGCGAGGGATCTTTGGGTCGTTGGCGAGGGCCACGACGACGATCTTGTTCTTCAGAGTAAGTTTCAGAACGAGTTTCGTCATGGATTCGTGGCTGCCGATTCTCTCTTGGGGAGAGTACCTCTTGACTAGGCTGATGTTCGGCCCGTCATCCGGGGTCCCGGCTCTGCTTTTTTCGTCCCAAGGCATCTGTACTTTGTAAACGTCAATAGGAAATGTCACGTTCTTGAGATTCTGCGAATCGAGCCTGATCATCCCATACGCAATCTTGTTTCTGACTTGATCGTACACCTGTTCCGAGATGCACACCTCACCGCCAACAGCAAGAGGTTCGATTCTGGAGGCAATGTTCACGGCGTCTCCATACACGTCGCCCTTCTGATGAATCACGTCGCCGATGTGTATCCCAATCCTCACCAACAGTTTTCGAGTGGCCCGCTTGTTGTAACTGTGGAGAACTCTCTGGATCTCTATTCCACATTCAGTTGCGTTAAGCGCACTGTCGAACTCGACAAGGAAAGCGTCGCCCATTGTCTTGATTTCATGGCCTCCATAACGCCCAAAAATCGGTCTGACGAGTTCCCATTGCTTCTTTAGAAGCTTGAGGGAAAGTGATTCGTTGCGCTGGCTAAGAGCTGTGTATCCTACTATGTCAGTGAACATTATCGCCGCCAATCGACGATCAGAGCGCGCCAAGTTGAACAGGGAGACCGCCCAAGGTTCTGGTTAAAACAATTTTCTCAACATGAAGAACGCAATTGGACTCGCACTGAGATGCGGGTGCAAACCCGTTTCCGACGAGGCCAATCGGCCTACGACCGTGCCATTCGTTCGTAGTCGATGACGGCCTTCTCTTGATCCCTCTCCACAAAGCCAGGCTTAATCCGTCTTAAGACTTTGATTGCTTCGTCTGCGGCGATCCCTTTATCCTTGATTAGATACGCCGCGAGGACGCACCCTGTCCTTCCCTCTCCTGCAAGGCAGTGGACTAATGTCGTCTTGCCGTCCTTGACCTTGTCCCGGATGAAGGTGGCCGCCTCCTCGAGGCTGGCGGCGTCAGGGGCCTGGTGGTCCTTCATCGGGATGTGACGGACCTCGAAAGCGAGCCCATCGAGCCATTGACCCGGAAGCGGGTTTTCAGTGAGCGTCAGTATGGTCTTGATCCCCTGACCGCGGAGCCATTCCAGCTGGCCTCTTGAGGCTGGGTATCCCGAGCCCGCGAGCCTGCCATTCTCGACCCACACGAACCCGGTCGGCTGGTCGGAGACCCTCGCCCTGAGCCTTCTGAGGAAGAGCCCTCCGGTGCCCAATACACATCACTGTGTCGATTCGAAGAGGAAGGAAAAGAGGTCTTCAGCCCTCGAGGACTTCGAGCTTCCCGTACTTGCCCACGTTGAGCCGGAGCTCGCCCCTAAAGCTGTTCGTGTAGCCGTTGGTGACCCTGACCTTGGAACCCTGCTTGACCATGTCAATCTGATCGTCCCACAGAGACAGCTTGATCTGCCCGCTCTCGTCCTTCAGCATGCAGTCGGCCACTCTGGCCTGGTCCCCAGTCCTCAGGTTCACCGTGCGAGGGTCGGCCATCTCGGCTATCTCGCCTTCAGCGTCGACCCTTCTCATACCATCTCGCAGGTCCTTTACGTTCATGTATGTCTTCGGTCGGCCCAGGGCCATATATAACATTGAAGCGTCTGGACTGACTCTCGAAACCGTTTAATCAGAAAGATCTCGCGGTTCGTCGAGAATGCAACCTGGCTTAACTGATGCCGGACTCCTCCTTCTTTCGTTCATCATACCCCTATTGCTCGTGATTCTAGCTATGCCGAAGTTCAACCAGTACCTCGTGAGGTCGGGCAGGGTCGTGGACGACGTCCACAAGCAACCCCTGACTAAGGTTCCCTTCCCGGTCGGCCCCCTGCTCTTTCTCGGTGCACTTGCTGGCGAGGTCTTCGCGTACCTCGCATTCGGCTCGCTCGTCCCGTTGGCAGTAATCGGGGGTGCGGCCATCGCTTTCGCAATCGGTCTTGCCGATGACCTGTTCGTTCTCGGCGGGAAGACGAAACCCCTACTCCTCTTGCTCGCTGCGGTCCCCCTGGTGGTCTCGGCGGTGTTCCAAAAGGACCTCTACGAATCTAACCTAACCTTCCCGCTCTTAGGGCACATTGGAGAGCACTTCACCATCTACATCCTGTTGGTCCTTGTCGCCTTCCCAGTCGTCGCAAACGCGTTCAACATGATGGATTCCTTCAACGGTCAGATATCCGGGTTTACCCTGCTGACCTCCCTGGCCCTGCTCTTCGGCGTCGTTCTGCACGCAATCGCCGATCCTAGCTTCTCACTCGCCCGGGTGGCCTCTGTGTTCCCCCTGGTCGCCACAGCAGCAGGCTTCTTCGTCTTCAACAGGTACCCGTCCAAGGCCTTCGACGGGGACAGCGGAGCTCTGATGTTCGGGGCCATGTTCGCCTCCCTAGCGATAACGGGAGGGGTGGAGATTGCAGCAATGATAGCCATCGTCCCGGCGATCCTCAACTCCTTCTACACGCTTTCCAGCGCTCGGGGCTTTGTGGAGAGGAGGAGGATGGCGGCGAGGCCCACTCGTCTGGGCGATGATGGCAAGATGTACGCCTCTTTGGAGCCTTCCTCACCTAACACCCTCATCAGGCTGATCCTGCTGTCTGGGCCGCTGGACGAAAGGGACCTAGTGAAAAGCATCTTCATCCTCACCGCAGTCGCCGGCCTCCTGTCAGGCGTGATATCCGTCTTGACCTGGGTGTTCTGAAATGAAACTCGCTCCTCTCATCGGAATCGAGGCGGTCGCCTTCCTTTTGATAGTCGGCGAGACCTATCTGTTCTTCATAGCGATTATCCCGTTGGGCCCCGTCCCTCACAGCTTGGCCGTGTACACGGCGATTACGCTGCTCAAGGTCGGCCTCACGTTTGGACTGGGCGTCCTCTGGCTGGCCGTGATGGTTTCGCTTACCCGACTCTACGTCAGGTCCAGGCTCAGGACCCGGACTCCCACTCCTTCATCTTGACGTCGAACTCTTTCCTCGTATAGACCACTCTCGCAGGGACCCCCATGACCACCTTCCCGCTCGCCACGTTCTTCGTCACCACCGCCCCCATAGCGACGACAGCCCTCTTCCCGATTCTGACTCCAGCCTTGATCACCGCCCTCGCACAGATCACGGCGCCGTCCTCGATCGTGACCCCGATCATCCTCTTGCTAGGAGGGTATGGGTCGTTGGTGAGAACGACCGCTGGTCCGATGAAGACGTTCTTCCCGATCCTCGACATAGGAGGGATGTAGGCGTTCCCCTCAATTCTCGTCCCACTGCCAATCCTCACGTCATAGTCCACGTGTGCGAGCGATCCTATTTTCACATTGTCGCCTATGACAGTCTTCTGACCGACGTACGCGTAATTCCAGATTCTGACGTTCCGGCCGATCTTGGCGTCAGGAGCGACCGTGTTGACCGGTTTCTTCATCTTCTCAACTCAGGTAGATGGGCGTCCCCGTAGAGCTCGAAGCAAGGACCGCCTCCGCGACCCTAGTTGTCTTCAGTCCATCCTCCCCGGTCACGAGCGCCTTCCGGCCTTCCATCAGCGCTGCCACCCATTCCTTGAGCTCGAGCGTCAGCGGTTCCTGGAAAGGCCTGCTCGGAACCGTAGTCATGTTCCTCTCGTGTATGCTGGTCTGCTGGGTCACAAAATCTACATCAATGACTGCCCCGGAAAAGACTGCGTTCAGGGTCCTGACCCTGTTGGGCGTTATCCAGTTGGTCACTAGGAACGCCGTTTTCCTGCCCGAGAACCCCAGCAGTATGGTCGCGAAGTCCTCGTGTTGGAGAGGAGGATAGAACGCCCCCACCCTGGCGAAGACGACCTTCGGCTCCTCCGCGAAGAGCCACCTTGCTGTGTCTATGTCGTGCACTGAAGCGTCCTTTACTATTCCGACGTCGCCTATCCCCTCGCCCCTTCTGTTCTCCCTGTGGAACTCTAGCAGAATCGGATTTCCCATGCTCTTGTCAGAAATCGTCTTCTTGAGCTCAGTGATGGGAGGATTGAACCTCTCTATGAACCCGACCGTCAGCACCCTGTTGGAGGACTTTGCCTCATCAAGCAACTTCTCTCCCTCACTCGAGGTCGTCGTCATCGGCTTTTCCACGAAGGTGTGAAGACCAGCTGCGAGTGTCTTGGAGGCAATCGAGAAGTGTGTGGACGCAGGGGTGCAGATGTTCGCAGCGTCGAGTTGTTCGTTCCTCAGCATTTCCTCCAGGGAGGCGTATCCGGGTACCCCATACTTCTTAGAGAACTCAGCCAGTCTGCCCTTGTCAAGGTCGCAGACTGCGGCGAGGCATCCTAGCTCACTGAGGACCCTGACGTGGTTCTTCCCCCAGCCCCCCGTTCCCACGACTCCAATCTTGATCATTCCTTACGGCGCCCCTGTGCAGCGCGATATAGAGTTATTCGACTTATTCTCTCTTCAGGGCCGAAGTGGCGGAAACCACGGTCATCTCGATGCTTCTGTGCCCCTTCTTCACTTGCCTCGCGGCTTCCTGGTCCTCCTTCGAGCAGGCTATCAGGACGTTGTGCTTTAGCGGGTTGACGACTTCCGAGCCTCCTTTCAATTCCGAGCCGAGGATTATGTTGACATCCGTGACGTAGTCCCTCAACCTTTGCTGGATGCTTTCGGCCACCTGCTGCCTCTCGCCGCGCATCTCGTACCTGTCGAGGCTCCACACCAGGTCGATTTTGGTCCTGCTCGCCTTCAGTTCTTTCTCCTTGAGCAGCTCTCTGGTCTCGTCTACCACGTATCTGACGTAGTTCTCAAGACCCTTCAATGTGGCCCCAGCAAGATAGGAGATCGACTCTCCGGTCTCTTCGCTTGCCTGAATCGCCTTCAGCTCATACAGGTACTTCGTGAAATCATCGATGTAGACATCAGACACCTTCTGTAGGGAAACCTTGGCTTCCCTCGCCCTCCTCGCCAGCTCGATCTCCGTCACCGAGGCGATCGCAACTTCGAGGACCGCGGCCGCGTACTCCAGTTCCGCTGAGAAAACGTTCTGGGAGTTCTCGATGAACCCGAGAGCATGGAGCTGGTCCCTCCCGGATGACCCCGCGGTCGAGACCACCGCCGGCTTCGTGTCCCGCGGCTTCAGGGGCATGTAGGCGTACGTCAGCGTCGAGCCAACCTTTAGCCCCGTCTGCTTCTCGACCAGCATGATGTTCTCAGAGTTGCCACCCGGTCCTGTCGGGAGAACATTTGCGAGAGTCGCACCCTTCGAGAGATACTTCGATAGGTCCCTCAGCTTGGAGTTCGCTTCGATCAGCGACTCGTCTGAAGGCCGGCGGAGCTTAGGGGTGAAGAAAATCACCTGAGCATCCTCGAGCACCTGTCCGAGGGGCTTCAGGTTCAGCAGCGGCTCTCCGGCCATCAGTACGTCGAGCTTCGGGTTCTTCCTCAGGAATGCCGGATCCAATTCCATGGCCATCTGTAACGTCTCATCTACTATGGTGACCTGTGCCTTGTCCACAAGCTCAGCCGCGAGTCGATAGCCCTCGCTGGTCAGCCCGTACATCGCGACCTTGATCTTTGACAAGAGCTTGACGATGGCTGCCCGTTCGACCATAATTAACCTTCGAAGGGGCTGATTCGGCTTTTGGATAGAAGTGGACTGGTTTCCAGACGCCTTCTCAACTGGGATAGGAGCTTCGGCCCTCGGCGACTTTCCTCACTTCAAACCACTTTCCTCTCACCTTGCCGACGAGGTACAGCGAACCTGTCACGCACACGATCCCCTTGTCTCCTGCGAGGCCCAGAGCCTTCTCCGTCGCTGACATCGGGTTCGGGTTGACCCATGAGGGGACATCTGTCAGCTTCCCGGCGAGGTTCTTCAGCAGTCCTGGGTCAATCGGTTTCTTGCCCCTGACGGTAGGGTTGGTGAAGACAAAGTGCCGGGCACTTCGGGCCAAGAGCCAGATCATCCTTCGCGCGTCCTTGCCTTCCAAGAACCCGAGGACGAAGGTCACCTTCCTCTTCCCGAAGACGTCTTTGAGGACATTCATTAGGACTCCGACCTTTTGGACGTTGTGTGCCACATCCAGTATCACCGGGGGCTTCTCCTGGACTAGCTCGAATCGCCCCGGCAGGCGCGCGCCCGCCAGCCCCGCCCTGATTACGCGCTCGTCGACCTTCCTACTGGTCCCTGTCATCTCATCGGCTGCCGTGATTGCCACAGCGGCATTCATCGCCTGGTGTCTGCCTACCATCCTCAGTTTCACCTTCTCGAGCTGTCTGTCTTCGGACCAGTAGTCGAATTCTGTCCCGTCAAGGCCAACCTTCGTGACCCTGACCTTGAAGTCGCGCCCCAAGATGGCGAGCCTAGAACCCCTCTGTTCAGCTTCGGCTGAAATGATTTCGAGTGCTCCCTTCTGTCTGACCGCTGTAACAGATGGCACACCCTGCTTTATGATCCCTGCCTTCTGGTGCGCTATGACGTCGATCGTCCCGCCGAGCAGATCTGAGTGGTCCATCCCCACACTCGTTATCACTGAAACCTCTGGCCTCAGTACGTTCGTCAGGTCCTCTCGCCCGCCTACCCCTGCTTCCACGACTCCGCAGTCAACCCTCTCCTCCGCAAAGCTGAGCAGGGGGAGGAGTTTCGTGACCTCACTCCATGTTACAGGCCCGAACCTCAAGTACTCCTTCGGCGTCAAGTCTGCAAGGACGGGTTTCACCCTCTCGATCAGTCGGGCGTAGTTCCTACAACTGATGTATCTCCCATCGATGATGATGTTCTCGGTTGCCGACTGGACATAGGGCTTGACATGCACCCCAACCCGCAAGCCCGAGGCGCGTAGGATCTCGCCCGTCATCAGGGCAACCGACCCTTTGCCCGAAGTTCCAGCCACGTGGACTGACCGGAACTTCTCCTGGGGATTTCCGAACCGGTTCAGCATTAACCTCCACCTCACCGAGCCCGAGGCGGGAAGGAACGATTCGACATACTCGACGGCTTCCAAGTAAGAAGAATAGGCGTCATCAATCATACGGGTCAATCAGTTCAAGCCGGACCCTTCTCGGATAAGTCTTCCATCGTCTCCTCCGGTCGGGGTGACTGCTGCCGGTCCACGCAAACCACCTTTTCCCGACTCGGACGCCTCGTCTCCTTCCAATAGTGCCGTGACCGATGCATCGAATCTCCTCTTCGTCAACAATTGACCAGGACAAATTGTGCAGAACATCGGTTAAATAACTTCGAAGAGGTGCTCGAAAACCGCCTGGGACAATCGATGGTCAATGGCAGGGTGTGGGTGGACGTTCTTACTCCGAAGCAGGTTCTGTTCTTCAAGCCCCTGATTGACGAACTTCGAAGCGAAGGCATAGAGGTCCTTGCGACGTCGAGGAAGTACAGGGAGGTCGTGCCCCTTGCAGAGAGGATCGGGCTTGACTTGCGTTACGTGGGTGAACGGGGAGGCAAGGACCCAGTCGAGCAGCTCGAAGCCGCCACAAAGAGGCAGGCCGAGATCATTCCACTGATTAAGGGGTTCGCGCCTCAGGTAGCTGTCTCTGTCGCATCCGCGGTCTGCGCCCGCGTCGCCTTCGGGCTGGGCACAAAACACATTGCAGTCAACGACTCTCCCCATTCCGAAGTCGCCGGAAGACTCTCGCTACCTCTGAGTTACCACCTTATGTGTCCGTGGGTGATCCCAATCAGCGCCTGGTCCCCCTTCGGCATCGGCCGACTGCAGGTCACAAGATACCGAGCTCTCGACCCTGCGGCATGGCTCAAGAGGAAGGCCTACGGAGGCCCCCTTCCTCAGCTCGATTCTCGGAAGAAGACGATCACAGTCAGGGTGCAGGAAAGCGACGCCCCGTACCTCACCGGAAGGGACCGGTGCTGGACAACCGTTGTGTTGCAGAGGATTGCCGATACCTTTTCAGAGTGCAACCTAGTCGCGCTCTGCCGGTACGGCTACCAGGTCGAGGAAGTCAGGAGGGCGTTCGGCTCAAAGTACATCATCCCCGAAGAGATAGTCGATGGGCGTGGGCTCCTGTCTGCGACGGACCTCTTCATAGGCATGGGTGGGACGATGAACGCCGAAGCGGCATTGATGGGAGTTCCTGTCATCTCAGCGTTCCAAGGCTCACTTTGGACGGACGCGTACCTACAGAAGGTTGGACTCCTCGCAAGGGTCAACGGGTCTGATGCCCTCTTGAGGCAAGCGCGGCTCTTCTTGGACGGCGTTTTTAAGAAGAAGTTCCGCGAGAAGGCCAGACGGGTCCTCGATTCGATGGAAGACCCCGTGGTCAAGATGTCGGGCTTTATCCGAAGAACCATCGAACAAGGCTAAATCACCTTCGAAAGTCCACACGCGAACGTAGCCCGGTGGTGTAGAGGTCAAGCATGCTGGCCTTTGGAGCCGGCGACCCTGGTTCGAATCCAGGCCGGGCTACCCTCATTTGGAGGCTTATGATTTCGGACATTTCTGACACCCTTCCTCTGAACCTTTGGAGAGACCAGATTGCCCAAGTCAGCGTCGAAGATCCCTTCCGCCCACGGGGACCTTCGCCCAGGTCCGAAGAGGGAAACTGGAAATCAGCACTTGGGAAGAAACAATCGAGGTTGTGAGATATGCGAGCTGAGTCCGGGGTCCTAGTCTTGGCAAGTGCCTCAAGCTCGTCGTTACAAGCCGAACCCACGGTCTGAATCCATAGGGACATACCGAAAGAGACCGGGGTCGGAATCATGGAAAATCAGGGAAAACGCTAACAGATTAGGCTTAAGATGTATTAACAATCGTCAGGCGGTCGATTCAGGAAAGTGGTATTTCGTGATGAGAGAGGTGCGCTTCCACGGGAGAGGCGGCCAAGGGGTCGTCTCAGCTGCACAGATGCTAGCGGACGCAGCGGTCCTTGAGGGCAAATACGTCCAAGCCTTTCCGGAGTTCGGTGCGGAGCGATCGGGGGCCCCAATAGCGGCCTACGCCCGTTTCAGCGATAGACCGATTGAGATGCATTCATTCATCCGCAACCCCGATGTCGTGGTAGTCGTCGACAGGACGATGGCGTACTTCAAGAGCACGACTGCGGGCTTGGCGGTTGGAGGGTACCACATTTGCAATTACGAAGGCCCTCCTGGTGAACTCCGCGCGAGGCTGGACCTGGACCCGTCTGTGAAAGTCTTGACACTGGACGCCACCGGAATAGCGATGAAGAGCCTCGGGAGGGACTTCCCGAACACCCCGATGCTGGGAGCGCTCCTAAAGGCCACCAAACTGGTGGGCTTCGACTCGTTAGCGAAAGTCCTAGGGGAGAGGTTCAAGGGGGCTGTGGGAGCTGGGAATGCGGCGGCCCTGAAGCTGGGGTATGAAGGGGTGAAGGCCGAATGAGCAGGAACGAGCTCGAAGAAGCCGCGGTCGTGAAGGGGGGCACGTCCTCTGCCTACGTGGTCTCAGGCTGGAGGGTGAAGCGACCCGTAATCGATGAAGCAAAATGCACGAACTGTTTGATTTGCTGGATATACTGTCCGGAGCCGGCTATCGTGAGGCACGAGGGGGCGAAGGTCACGATAGACTATGAGCATTGCAAGGGGTGCGGAATCTGCGCGGCCGAGTGCCCCTTGACGGCGATCAGCATGGTGATGGAGCCATGACCCAGATGGAGGCGGCAAAGGCGGTCGCTCTCCAGGGCGACGAGGCAGTGGCAGAGGCCGTCAGGCAGTGTGACGTGGACGTGGTCGCAGCCTATCCCATCACTCCTCAGACGATAATCGTGGAGAAGCTCGCGGAGTTCGTGGCCACAGGTAGGTTCAGCGGGGAATTCATAACCGTTGAATCGGAACACAGCGCTCTCTCGGCGTGCCTAGGAGCTTCGGCGACGGGCGCTCGAGTCTTCACAGCCACCTCAAGCCAGGGCCTCGCGTACATGCATGAGATGCTCTACAATGTGTCAGGGATGCGGCTCCCAATCGTGATGGCCGTGGCCAACAGGGCCTTGAGCGCCCCACTGGTCCTTAACGCTGACCACAGCGACATGATGGGCTCCAGGGACTCCGGATGGATCCAGGTCTATGCGGAGAACGTAGAGGAAATCTACGACCGGACGATACAACTCTTCCGGCTGTCAGAGGACCCAAGGGTGATGCTCCCGTCTGCAATCAACTTCGAAGGCTTCATCCTTTCGCATGACAAGGAGAGAGTGCGTCCGCTCGAGGACGGACCCATCAAGAGGTTTCTGAGAAGGCCGACGACTAAGCACCGCCTGGATCCCAAGAACCCGTTCACCTTCGGCGCAATAGCGACACCCGACACCTACTACGAGTTCCGGATGCAACAGGCCGAGGCTATGAGGAACGCCCTTGCTGTCTTCGAGGAAACGGAAAGGGAGTTCGAGGCCTTCAGCGGCAGGAGGTATGGGGCCGTGGATGCCTACAATACCGATGAAGCAGACCGCGTCGTCGTCGTGAACGGATGCACCGCAGGGACGATGCGAGTAGCCGCCAGAGCCATGAACGCTGGTGGTGAGAACGTGGGCGTGCTGGCTATCAAGCTCTATCGGCCATTTCCAACCGAGGAGGTCGTCTCTCGACTCAGAAAGGCGAAGTCGGTCATGACCATGGACAGGAGCATCAGCCTTGGAGCCCCCTCGGGTCCCATCGCGGAGGACGTCAAGTCGGCTCTGAAGGGAGCGGGGGTTAATCAACCAGTGATGAGCCTGGTCTACGGGATCGGGGGCCGAGACGTGACGGTCGAAGATGGGAAGAGGATATTCGCCCTAGCCAAAGACGAGGCTTTGTTCGGCGAGGATTCAGTGATGTACGGAGTGAAGGGCTAGATGTACGAACAGGTCAAGGGCCTAAAGGAGCTGCCGATGGACGAACCCCTTTCTCCCGGCCACCGCCTCTGCCCCGGATGCGGAGCTTCACTTGTCGTGAGACAGGTCCTTCTTGCCGCTCCGAAGGACACCATAGTAGCCAACGCGACCGGCTGCCTGGAGGTGTCTACGGCTCTGTACCCGTATTCGGCCTGGAATAGGCCCTGGATCCACTCTGCGTTCGAGAACGCGCCAGCCGTGGCGTCGGGAATCGAAGCCGGCTTCAAGGCTCTGACCAAGCGTGGCGAAGCCGAGGAACATCCAATCGTGGTCTTCGGAGGAGACGGTGGAACCTATGACATAGGATTCCAGGCGCTCTCTGGCGCAATTGAGAGAGGGCAGAGGTTCCTCTACGTGTGCTACGACAACGAAGCCTACATGAACACCGGAATACAGAGGTCGGGAGGAACTCCAATGGGAGCGTGGACGACCACCACTCAGGTGGGTTCGGCCCAGGCAGGGAAGGCAGAGGCCAAGAAGGACATAATGTCCATAGTGGTGGCGCATCATGTTCCCTACGCCGCCACAGCCTCGATTTCTCATTGGCGGGACTTAATGAACAAGGTGAGGAAGGCGCTTTCGAAGGACGGACCGACTTTCATGCAAGTAATGGCGCCCTGCACAAGGGGCTGGCGGTTCGACTCCGCCAAGACCATTAAGATGTCCAAGCTGGCTGTCGAGACCCGGTTCTTTCCGTTGTATGAGGTCGAGGATGGGGTCTACAAGATAACGATCCCTGTCACGAGCCCCAAGCCAGTAGAGGAGTACCTGAAAGCCCAGGGCCGATACTCCCACCTATTCCTCCAGCAGAACGCAGCCGAGCTCGAGACTGTGAAGAAGGGTGTCGAGAACAACTACAAGCGCCTCGAGAAACTCTCGCAACTATCGAGCCAGGTATACGGTCCCTAAACCGGACAAAGCCATTCTCCAGCGTCGAGATATCAGGCGGGCCAGATGGAAGTGCTGAAGCTAGATTCTGACGCTCCCTCTCTCCGGGAATCCTTAATGGCAACCGAGGCAATCTTACGCAAAGAGATGTCGTTCTCGGCCAGGCTGACGAAGCCCTCTGGCAAGGAGGCAATTCTCTACCGCAATCTGCCGAGCGGCAGGGTCCAATGCACCGCGTGCGCGAGGAAGTGCCAAATTGGGGAAGGCCAGGTCGGCTTCTGCGGAGTAAGAGGGGTCATAGGGGGGCGATTGTACCTCCTCGTATACGGCAGAGTGGTGGCAGAGCACATCGACCCTATCGAGAAGAAGCCCGTTGTCCACTACAGACCGGGCTCAAAGGTCTTCTCTATTGCGACGAGCGGATGCTCATGGGCGTGCTCCTACTGTCAAAACAGCGATATCAGCCAGCTGCGGAAGATCGAGGGCATCGAAGCCGCGCCTGACGAGATCGTCCAGAATGCGATCGACCACGGTTGCGAAGGGATCGCCTACACGTACAACCAACCCACGATATTCATGGAGTACGCGCGCGACGTCGGGGTGCTGGCGAGGTCAAAGGGCCTCTTCAACATCTTCGTCTCCAACGGATATGACACACCGGAGACGGTCGGACTGATGAGGGAGTTCCTGGACTGCGTGACGGTCGATTTCAAGGCAAGTGGCGAGACCAGCTTCGCGAGAAAGTACATCGCGATCCCGAACGCAGACCCGATCTTCCAGAGTCTGCTCGAAATCAAGAACCGCACCAGCGTGCGCATCGAGATAACCGACCTGATTGTTCCGCGCGTGGGAGAATCGCTTGAGGCTGCGGAGAAGCTCTGCAGATGGATCCACGACAACCTCGGTCCGGATACCCCGGTCCACTTCCTGCGGTTCCACCCCGACTACAAGATGATGAATCTTCCCCCGACTCCGGTGAAGGTCCTCGAGAAGCATCACAAGATAGGGACGAAGGCCGGCCTTAACTACGTCTACATCGGAAACGTCCCCGGCCATCCGGCCGAAAGCACCTACTGCCCCGGATGCGGGAAGGTCCTGGTCAAACGGTACGGCTACGAAATCCTCGAGTACAACCTGGACGAAGGGAACAGGTGCAACTCTTGCGGTTACAAGACGCCCATCGTCGGTCCCCTGAGTCCGTCGTACAAGGAAGACAGGTTCGTCTCCGTGATTAGCTGACCGTCCGCCCTTCAAGCCTCGGTTTGACGAACTTCTCTGCGTCCAGGAGCGCCTTGCAGCCGTCGGCGGCCGCCGTTATCGCCTGCCTGTACCGGAAGTCATGGACGTCTCCTGCCACGAAGACCCCTGGGACGCTGCTCTCGGTCCCATTTCTGACCACGACGTATCCTTTCTCGTCGAGCTCGATCTGTCCCTTGAAGACCTCCGTGTTCGGGTCGTAGCCTACCGCGACGAAGAGGCCGTCAACTTCCAACACCCCTTCCTGTCCCGTCTTCAGGTTCTTCGTCCTGACACCCTGCACGCGCTTCTCTCCGAGCACATCGGTCACGATGGTGTCCCAGACGAAGCTAATCCTGGGATTCGAGCGTGCCTCCTTCTTCAGCGCCGCGCTCGCCCTCAATTCGTCCCTTCTGTGGATTACCTGTACTGAGTTCGCGAACTTCGCCAAGAAGGTGGCCTCTTCCATCGCCGTATCGCCTCCGCCCACGACCGCGACCTTCTTCCCTCTGAAGAAGAAGCCATCGCAGACCGCGCAGTTAGAGACTCCCTTGCCCATCAACCGCATCTCGGATTCGAGGTTGAGTCGCCTTGGGTTGGCCCCGGTGGCGATTATCACTGACAGGGCCAGAACGACCCCACTGTCGGTCTGTATCTCGAAGGGATAGGCGCCGAAGTTGACCTTCACGACATCTTCTTGAATCAACCTGGTGCCGAGCCTCTCAGCTTGGGACTTCATCTTCATTATCAAGTCAGGCCCCATCACCGGGTCCGGGAATCCCGGGAAGTTCTCGACGTCGCTCGTCAGCATCAGCTGACCGCCGTACTTCGTTCCCATGTACACCACCGGGTCCAGGTCCGCCCTGCAACCGTAGATTGCAGCCGTGAGCCCAGCAGGACCTGAGCCGATGATTACGAGCTTCTTCGTGTCCACACTCATTTCTGAACCGCAGACTACCCCTCTGCTTCATAAGTTTGCTTTTGCAGGACGGGTCAGCTACAGTAGCTTTGCTTCTCTCTGTACCACGTGCAGCTCATCAGATAGCTGGTTGAGCGCCTTCTCGAGCCTCTTCGAGTACTGGGGCAGGAGCCTGTCGAAGACCTCCTTCCTCATCCGCTTGGTGTAGTACTGCTCGTAGAGGTTGAGTTTGTCCTTGGTGGCCCTGTCTACCTCTCTCTCGGTCGTGTGAATCTGGTTCAGCAGGTCAAAGAACTTCGGGGTCGTCAACTTCTGCTTGACCTCGTTGAGCCTCTGAAGGGCCCTGCTCCTGAACGCATCAAGACGCCCTCGGATTTCGTCGAAGTACGCCCTGTTGAGCTCATTGGGGTCCGCCCCGGACACTTCAGGCCAGATACCGTTGATCAGACTAGTCTTCTCGTCGAACGCCCTGATCATCGCGGAGGCGCTTTCGGTTGACGACTCTTCCTCTGTCTCTTCCTCCTTGCTCATTGAGGACTTCGAGACGAAGAGCCCTATCAGAAGGAAAATGAATATCGCGGAAGCCGCCGGTATGCTTTGGTCCACCGCCCAACCCACGGACAGACCGTAAGACATCTTGAGACTTCCGGTCATCCAGGGGGCGGGCGCGACATTCGATGAGGCCGGAGGTGGTCCTTGGACGACCCTAACACCGACCGGCAGAGAGAAACCGACCACATACGAGTCTACGAATGCAGCTATTGGAGGGGTAGTCGGCAGGTCCAGCGTGATCTGACCCCCTGCAGTGCTGTAGTACTTCTGGGGCAGAGGATACTGGTAGACCAAAGTGTAGTTCGCGTTCGGACTCACAGAAAACCCTACCAAGTCTGCGGAGAGACTTATGCCGTAGTTGCTGAGTGTGACACGTACCGGGTTCAATAGGTGGGGCACAGCTGGCGGCAACACGGTGACCGTCCCGCTGGCCGAGGTCAGCGGTGAGACGTACAGCGTTGCCAGCGCGGTCGTCCCGAGGTTCCCGAACGATATCTGGTCGGTGACAACGGGCTTCAAGTTCGAGCCGACCGATATCGTTCTCTTCGCCTGGTAGACCACTAGCGGATGGAAATCCTGACCTGAGGCCTGTCTAATCGACTTCAGTTGCGTCACAGCGACTCCTGCTGTGACGTTGTTCAGCGTAGCTGAATATGTGGTGACGGTCCCCGTAACCTTTGTGGTAAGACCAGTCGGGGACGTTCCGAACTGGGTCGAAGCAGGCATCTTTATTGCCTCGATGAAGCTGCTGACGGTCAGGCTCACAGAGGGCCAGATAAGCACCTGGACCTGCAGGCTCCCATTGGTGGCCGTCGAGACCACACCGTTGAGCAATGCCCTCAGCATGAAGCTGATATTGGCCCCCGCGACTAGCGACTGCCCGCCGAGGACGTTGTACGGACCTCCCGCCGGGATTCCGGAGCCAAGTTTGAAGCCGCTGCCCGTGAGGTTGTACGAAGCTACTTTGGACGAGAGGTTGCCGAGTCCTACGGAGACGTCGGGCACCGTGACGTTGCCAGTCTCCTTGTTGATGAATACGACTGTCTCGTTGACAATCGCATATCCGTACCTGTTGAGAATGTACTGACTGGTCACCTGCACCTGGGGGCTCGCTTGGGCGTGCGCCACCGGCTGCACTGGCACAACCAACACCAGCAGCAGGATGAATAGGGCGGCAGAAGCTAATCGCTTCAAGCGAGTGCCTCCACGCCGCTATGTTCTTATTTTAAGCGTTTTTTGGGTAGTCCAAATGCAAAGAACGCGCTCGCGCCATCCGCTACTCCCTAACCTCGACGAGGCCCTTCTATCCGAGATGCTAGCCAAAGTCGGCGCAGGCTCCATAGACGAGCTCTTTTCCGACATACCTCTAAAGATTAGACTCAACCGGAAGCTGAGAATACCTGAGGGGGACACCGAGTACGGCGTCAGGCGCGAGGTCCAGAGCAGGCTCGCCACCAACAGGACCCCACCAGGGGCGCTCTGCTTCTTGGGTGGCGGAGTCTGGCCCCATTACGTTCCCGCCGTCGTTGAATCCATCATGGCGAGACAGGAGTTCTACACAAGCTACACACCATACCAGGCCGAGATCAGCCAGGGGATGCTGCAGGCGCTCTTCGAATACCAGAGCATGATGTGCGACCTCCTCGGAATGGAGGCGTGTAACAGCTCGCTGTACGACTGGGCCTCAGCTGCGGGCGAGGCGATCAGGATGGCGGCTAGGGTGACCGGCAGGAGGAGGGCCCTGATTGGCGCAAACATCGGGCCCCAGAGACGCGCGGTAATCCAGACGTACGTCGAGCCCGCAGGAATCGAACTCGAGTCGGTGAAGTTTGACATATCGAAGGGAACCTTAGACACTGCCGACCTCAGAGCCAAGGCTTCCGACAGCGCGGCCTGCCTCTACCTTGAGAACCCAAACTATTTCGGCGTCATCGAAGAAGGGGCGCAGGAACTCGTCTCCTCGATTCACGCGGCCGGGGGGTTGGCGGTGGCTGGGGTCGACCCCATCTCCCTCTCCCTTGTCAAGGAACCAGGGGCCTACGGCGCCGACATCGTGGTGGGCGAGGGACAGCCGCTGGGGATTTCGATGAACTACGGCGGACCTCACCTTGGTATCTTCGCGGTCAAAGACATGAAACTGGCGAGGAGCATGCCCGGACGGCTGATTGGAATCACCACCACAGTCGGAGACCCTGACCAGAAGGCCTTCGCTATGGTCCTGCAGGCGAGGGAGCAACACATCCGACGAGAGGCCGCAAATTCAAACATCTGTACCAACCAGTCCCTGATGGCAGTAGCCGCCGCGAGCTACCTCTCGCTCCTAGGCAAGGAGGGGTTTCGCAGGCTTGGGGAGACGATAATGTCAAACTCGCACTTTGCCGCCAAGAGGCTTTCACGGGTCAAGGGAGTCTCCTCGCCCCATTTCACTAGCTCTTTCTTCAAGGAGTTTGTCGTCTCTTACAGGAGGGCAAAGGCGGCGTCAGTCTTCCAACGAATGGCGAAGTCTGACGTGCTGGGCGGATACCCAATCGACGGAAGCTTCGGACTCGGCGTCGAGGCTGCATCGTTCTGCGTGACCGAAGTTCACACCCGAGCCGACATCGAGCGCCTCGCGGCTGTCCTGGAGGAGGCCCTCTGACATGCCTAAGGGCTTCCGACAGGCTCGCTGGAACGAGCCTCTCCTGAACGAGCTGAGCAGGTCCGGGAGGATAGGGATGCTCCCGCCCTCAGACCCGAGCATCGAGAAGGAAGTCCCGGACCCGGCCCGTTTCATCCCGGCCTCCATGAGGCGAGAATCTGTCAAGCTTCCGGAGCTCTCTGAGTTGCAGGTTCTGAGGCACTTCAACCGTCTTTCCCAAATGAACTTCTCAGTTGAGCTCGGCATGTATCCCCTCGGAAGCTGCACGATGAAGTACAACCCGAAGGTCTCAGAGATGCTCGCTTCTGCCGACTCGATGAAGCAGGCCCATCCTCTCCAGCCGCAGGAGACGGTCCAAGGCATCCTTTCGATGCTGTACGACCTGGAACGCATTCTCAGCGAGATTACTGGGATGTCAAGGTTCTCACTCTCGACGGCTGCAGGGGCGCAGGGTGAGTTCGCGGGCGTCCTGATAATCAGGAAGTACTTGCGTGAGCACGGTGGAGCACGCAGGGACGAAATCATCGTACCTGACTCAGCCCACGGCACCAACCCTGCGAGCGCCGCGATGGCCGGGTTCAAGGTGATCAAGGTTCCGTCTGACTCCAGCGGGCAGGTCAGGGCGAAGGCGGTCCAGCAGCTGGTCTCGGAAAGGACCGCGGGCATGATGTTCACCGTCCCCAACACGCTCGGCCTATTCGAAAGCGAGGTGGCCGAGGTGTCTGAGGCCGTCCACGACGCAGGAGGCCTGATGTACTACGACGGCGCCAACATGAACGCCCTTCTTGGTAGGGCGCGACCGGGTGACATGGGTTTCGATGTAGTTCATCTGAACTTGCACAAGACCTTCGCGACTCCTCACGGGGGCGGGGGCCCAGGAGCCGGTCCGGTAGGTGTGACCGAAAAGTTTGTCGAATATCTCCCGGTTCCCGTCTTGTCGCACGAGGCAGACATGTATTCGCTCGACTACAGCCTGAAGCATTCGATTGGTCCGCTCAAGGGCTTCGTGGGGAACTCTGCCATCCTACTCCGAGCTTACGTGTACATTCGCCTTCTGGGGGCTTCAGGCCTCTCCAACGTCTCCTCTCTCGCAGTCCTAGCCGCAAACTATCTCTGGAAGAGCCTCGACCCAGATGCATTCCAAGTCTCACACGGGGCGGGCCTTCGCAGAAAACATGAAGTGGTCGTCTCTGTCAAGAGCGAACTGCCTGGGAGTGCACTCAAGGTGGCGAAGGCGATCCTTGACTACGGCATGCACGCACCGACGATCTACTTCCCCCTGATCGTCAGCGAGGCGTTGATGATCGAACCGACCGAGTCCGAACCAATGGAGACGCTGGACGAATACGCGGAGTCGATGAACAAGATCTACAGGTCGCTGAGAAACGGAACCCTCGGTGAAGTGCCGAAGAACACCAGCGTCGGCAAGGTGGACGAGGTCAAAGCATCGCATCCACTAACGCTTAAGGTCCGTTGGTGAGGCCAAAGGTCATATATCTTGCTATAGTTCGCAAGGTGCCAACGTGGACAGCGACCTGGAGACGCGCGTTTCAGAGCATCTGAAAGACTTAGTCGATGAGGAGACGACGAGGAAGTTTGGCGAGCTCAACATCGTAACCGACGTTTCTGAAGTCTCCCCGGGGTCAGTAAGGGTCAAGTTCCAGCCGCTCTCGGCTTATAGCCCTCTCGCCGTCGACACAGGCAGAAACATCAGAGACGCAGCACTTGCCGTCGAAGGGGTCAAGACCGTGCGAGTGGAGTGCGGCGGGCACATGATGGACGAGCTCGTCGATAGGATCGTTAACAAGGACGAAATCAAACCGAAGGTCAAAAAATAGGTACATCGCCGCCCCGCAGGGCGGAGTAAAACAAAATTGGATGAAGGGTCAACTATATTGACTTACGGGTTTGTAAATCAACTGGCTCACATACCGCATGCGCCCCAGAAATGCTCACGAATGATTCTGCTGAAATCACTGCCGTCGGAATAGGGAGTGCGGGTAGCAAGATCGTCTCCATGCTGAGCAGGCAGTCCCTATTAGTCAACAGGTTTGCGTACGTGTCATGCGACAGGGACGACCTCTCGAACGCTGGGATTGGGGAGAAGATTCTCATCGAGTCGCCCGTTGACCAGAAGCTGACGCCGGCAATGGTCCGGGGCTTTGCCCTCGGGTCTCACTCGAGGATCAGGGTGGCCGTCGAGGATTCCAAGGTGGTCTTCGTTGTGGCAGGGCTGGGAGGTGCCACGGGGAGCGGCCTGTCGCCGCTGGTAGCCGCTATAGCAAGGGACACAGGGGCCACCGTGGTGGGCGTCGCTGTGATGCCTTTCGAGTTCGAAAACAAATTGAAGTTCTATGCTGGCATATCGCTGAAGCGCCTCCGCGCGGCTTCGAGAGGGGTGATAGTCATCGACAACGACACGCTGATGAGGTCTTCTCCAGAGGATTCCACCCTCACCAGTCTTTACGACTCGGCCAACAGGGAGGCGGTCAACGCTCTAGGCTCACTCCTATCGAAGTCTTCTGAGAGCTCGGTATCGGTCGGCCTGAACAAGCTTCTGGGGACCGTCCTCCAGGACGGATACTCGCTGTTGGGCGTCTCAGGCAGCGGGTCGATTGACAAGGCCGAGGAGGCACTAGCTGGGGCCGTCATTTCGATAAGCAAGCTCGCGGAAGCCAAGGAGGTCAGCCGTGCGGTCGTGGTGCTCTACGGCGACGCTTCGCTATCAGGCCAGGAGGTTGGCTTGGTTGTGAAGCGGCTCGGCTCAATGATAAGCAACCACCTGGTAGACGTAGAGTACGGGGTGAACTACTCAGGAACGGCCCAGCTACAGGTCAGCCTCCTGGCGTCAGGGTTCGCGTCCACGAAGTACGACGAATACGATCCCCTCGGCGGGGTCCTCGCCGGGAGGTCGATCGACGACGAGATGGACTCCGCCCTTCCGCTCGGCCTGGAGTTCCTTCAGTCCTGCGACTAGCCGAGCATAATCCGAACCTTGCCGAGGTCCTTCTCTTCTATCTTCTTGAAGACGGGTTTCGGCTCGCCTATCTCTTGCCCTGCCTCGACCCTCAATCCTGAGGCAGAAGCCCACCCGTCTTCCCTTAGCGGCCTGTCGAAGCCCAATTGGGCCCAGAATTCCTCCGAGCTAAACGGCAGAAACGGGTTCAGCAGCGTGGCGAGCCCGGCTACAAGGTTGCAGGAGTAGTACACCGTTGTGGGTTCTTCTTCAGCGTTCTCCCAGGGCGCCTTGTGCTGGAAGTAACGGTTGCAGCTTCCTGAGAAGTCGAGGACCCTCTTGAGAGCCCTGTCGTAGTGTCCCTCCTCTATCAGCCGGCCGGTCTCCCTGACCACTTCTTCGAGTTCCCTCGAGACCGCCTCCTCCTCCCTACCCGCTCTGCCCGGCTCCGGGACGACCCCGCCATGCTTGTTCTTCACGAAGACCAAGGCTCTGTAGACGAAGTTACCGATGCTCGCGACCAGCTCGTTGTTGATCTTGTCAGCGAACTCCTGGAGTTCGAAGTTGGCGTCCGCCTGGCTGTAGGGTACTATCCTGGTCAGATAGAACCTCAGGTAGTCGGGCGGGAAGCTCTCTAGGAAGTCCCTGATCGTAATCATCCAGTGCTTGCTCCTCGATATCTTCCTCCCCAACAGGAGCAGATGTCCTCTTGTCGGAATCTGGTCGGGGAGTTTGTACTCCCCTTCGCCCATCCTCATACTGGGAAGGAACAGGTAGTGGTGGTACACGATGTCCTTCCCGATGAAGTGGTAAACCTTCGAATCGTTCCAGTACTTCCGACCAGCGGCGTCGCTCTTTCCTGCGGCCTTCAAGGCGGCAGTGATGTAGCAGAGATGATTGTCGAACCAGCCGTAGAAAACCTTGCCCTCGGCCTCCTCGAGCGGGACGGGAACGCCCCAAGGGATATCCCGCGTGATGTCCCAATCTTGAAGACCGTCCTTGATCCAGTTGAGCACGTAGTTCTTGGCGTCAGGCTGCAGGCCCTCGTTCTCCCTCAGCCATTCTTCGAGCCTCTTGGAAAAGGCTGACAGTTTGAAGAAGTAGTGAGTGCTCTTCCTCATCGCCGGGGGCTTCCCGCAGATCGCGCAATGCGGACTCAGAATCTGGCCGGGCTGCAGTGTCCTTCCGCAGTTGTCACACGCGTCCGAGTACTGGTCCTCTGCGCCACAGTAGGGACACTTCCCCTTGACATACCTGTCTGGGAGGAATTTCTTGTCGTATTCGCAGAAGAACTGGTCGACCTCGGAGATGAAAATGAACCCGTTTTCATTGAGCCTCGTGAAGAACCTCTGCACGAGCTGGATGTTCTCGGGAGAGCTGGTCCTGTCGAAGACGTCATAGACGATTCCTAGCCTCTCCAGGTCTTCCTTGAATCTCCTGTTCCACTCTGCGACGTATTCTGATGGTTTCTTGCCCTTCTTCTCCGCCGCGATTAGGATCGGCGTGCCGAAGTCGTCGGACGCGCAGACCTGGATGACCTTGGCACCGCTGAGCTTAAGGTACCTGTATAGGATGTCGGGGGGGAGATGAGTGCTTGCAACGTGCCCGAGGTGGAGGTCGTCATACGCGTACGGAAGCGCCGCAGTGATTATGACGTTCTTGTCGCTGAGTTCATCCACCGAGCCGAATCCGCCATCTCGCGGATTTAACCTTTCTGAGACCTAGAGCTTCCAGCTCTTGGCGTATTCCTTCTGCTCTTCGGTCAGGGTCCCGATGGTGATCCCCATCGACTTCAGCGCCGCTCTTGCTACCTCGTTCTCCGTTTCGACCGACACGCCATATACCTTCGGCTTCATCTTCTCATGGTTCTTGTGCAGCTCTATGGCGGCCATGAACTGGTTCGCGAAAGACATCTGCATCACCTCCGGAGGGTGCCCCTCCGCCGCCACGAGGTTGGCCAGCCTTCCCTTCCCGATGAGGTACACCTTCTTTCCGTTCCTGAGGGTGACCTCGTCCACATTCGTCCTCACCTCTTTCACGCTCTTGGCCTTCTGCAGCAGCGTCTTCGCATCAATTTCAACATCGAAATGGCCCACGTTGGCCAGTATCGCACCGTCGCTCATTCTCTCGATCGCTTCGTAAGGAATGGCGTTCTTCTGACCGGTAGCCGTTATGAAGAGTTGCCCCTTGGGCGCCGCGCTCATGATGTTCGAAACTCCGAACCCGTCGAGGTGCGCCTCGACGGCCTTGATCGGGTCCACCTCAACCACGGTTACACTCGAACCCAACCCCTTCGCTCTCATCGCAACCCCCTTCCCAACCCAGCCGTAGCCAACCACCACGACACGCATGCCAGCGAGCAGGAGGGCGGTCGCCCTCATGATTCCGTCAAAGCAGCTCTGCCCGGTCCCATACCTGTTGTCGAAGAGGAACTTCGTCTGTGCATTGTTGACCGCTATGACTGGAAAGCGAAGCCTTCCCTCTGACTCGAGAGCCTTCAGCCTGACGACGCCGGTTGTCGTCTCCTCGGAGCCTCCCACTATACTCCCTGAACGAGAGCTGAGGGCGGCCACGTGCAGGTCAGCCCCATCATCGACCAGCTGGTCCGGTCTTGTCCTTAGCACCTCTCCGATGGCCCAGTCGTACTCCTTGGATGTCTGTCCTCTCCATGCCCAAACATCGGTCCTCGTGGAAAGGTACGCTGCGATGTCGTCCTGGGTCGACAGAGGGTTAGAACCGGCGAGCTCGACTTCGGCGCCCGCTTTCAGCAGCAAGTCTATCAGAACCGAGGTTTCCTTCGTCACGTGGAGGCAGACGCCTAACTTCACTCCTTTGAGCGGACGGGCTTTGGAGTACTTCTCCGCAAGCGTCGTGAGCGCTCCCATGTGCGCTTTCGCCCACAGGAAATTCTTCTCTCCAACACCGCTCAGCCCCGGGTCCGTGATCTTGGTCATGTCTGAGCCCCACCCGCTACGCCCGGGCGTTTTATTGTTGTCTCATTTCCTTTTCCCTGATTCCAGCACTCTATCGCACGGAGAACCTCTTTGTGACTGCAGTATAATGAAACCCCGCCGCCCAGCCAGTTGCGGTTACGACCGGGAGGCACGCTCCATCTTAATTTCGCAGGCCAGCACGACCCCTGTATTCTCGTCATCCCCACACATTCCCGCCCGTTTCCTTGCTGATCCGCTCCCCGTTATCACTCCGAAGCGGAGGCTTCTATACAGAGTCGTACTTTGCCAGGGAGTGGATTTCGTACCCCCTCAGCTTCTTCCTCCCTTTGAGGTAGCTGAGCTCGGCGACGAAGGCGAATCCCAGAACCTTCCCCCCAAGTTTCTCGACCAGTGTCCCCGCTGCCCTCGCGGTGCCCCCCGTCGCTAGGAGGTCATCGACGACAAGGACTCTGTCTCCTTTCGAGATTGCGTCCGAGTGGATCTCCAGGCCCTGTCTTCCATACTCGAGTTCGTAGTTCACGCCCAGCTTCTCTCCCGGAAGCTTTCCCAGCTTCCTGGCTGGCACGAACCCGATTCCGAGCCTGTCGGCGATAGGCGCGCCTGCGACGAAACCCCTGGCTTCGATTCCCACTATCTTGTCGACCTTCTTGTCCTTCCACTTCGAAACGAAGGCGTTCGTCACCTTCCTAGCCAGTGGGCCGTTCTTCCAGAGCGTCGTCAGGTCTTTGAATGTGACCCCCTTCCTCGGGTAGTCCTGAATCGTCCTGATGTTCTGTTTAATCTCCTGTTCGAGGGTGGCCATCAGGCACTCAGTCTCGCGTTTTCCAACGCAGAGCCGCAACGACATGTACGCTCTTGGGGGAGCCGTTCCGCAATCTCGATTATCAAGCTCTTGAGCCTCTCCATGTTTCTCTCAAAGACTCTGACTACTTCATGGTGAGAGACCGGTTGCACTTTCGGGTCGCCTTCGAGGCCCGCGTCATAGTCAGTTACCACGGAGACGTTCAGGTAACAGAGTTCCTGCTCTCTTGCGAGGACGACCTCAGGATACTGGGTCATGTTGATGACGTCCCACCCCTGTCCCCTGAAGAACCTGCTCTCGGCCTTCGTCGAGAACCTAGGTCCTTGGATCACGACCACAGTACCGCTGCCGTGGAACTTTATGCCCAGTTTCTTGGCTGCTTCGACCGCGACCTTCCTCATCTGGGGGCAGTAAGGTTCGGCCGTGCTCACATGCGTCGTCTCGGGCCCATCGTAGAACGTATCATCCCTCCCCGTGGTGAAGTTCACAAACTGGTCGCAGAAGACGAGGTCCCCCGGCCCGACCTCGGCCCTGAGGCTTCCGACCGCATTCGGTGCTATGATTCGCGTGACTCCAAGCTGCTTGAAAGCGTGGACGTTGGCCTTGTAGGGGACAACCTGCGGGGGGTACTCGTGGTGGACCCCGTGTCTCGGCAGGAAGGCAAGCTGCCTCCCGCCGACAGCCGAAATCGTGACCTTCCCACTGGGAGGCCCATACGGTGTACTGATTGCAATCGTCTTGCCCGAGTCCTTAAGGAAGCTGTAGAATCCAGACCCGCCAAAGACGCCAATCTCCGCCCTCGGCTTCACGTTTCCAGCCACGACGAATTCAGTATTAATTCTTTGATGGCGCAATATGTTCTCGCGTTCAGATCCATCACTACTCGGGTCTCGCGCAAACCCAACTTTGGGCCATTGGCGTAGCCGACCCATGCGCGGCAACCATCCCCCAGACATCCACTGCGTGAGGCTGCCCATCTGCCGTCGCTGAGTTGTATCTTCGTTGACGTGAAAGACGCATGGTTTGACGATTCGTGACGGATGAACCGCAGATGCCCTGACGTCCTGTTTCAATGACAAGGCCCAGAAGAGTTGAAATACCCAAGGCGAAGGATTTGTCTGATGCCCCGTTCATACGACGAACTCCTTTCAAGGGCTAGGTCTGGCACCGACAAGGACACCAAGAGGTCGGGGGCCCTCCGCCTTGAGCTCCCTGAGCCCGACGTCATCTGGGTAGGTAACAAGACGATATTCCGGAACTACGCCGAGTTCCCGAAGCTGATCAGGAGGGACTCCGCAAGAATCCTCATGTACCTGGCAAAGGAGCTTGCGACCGCGGCTTCGATTGACGGCGAGAGGGCGATATTCATCGGGCGCAAGGACCGCGACTCTTTCTCTCAGTTGCTCCAGCGCTACGTGAAGGACGGCGTCCTCTGTCCAGTCTGCGGCAGCCCGGATACCCACCTTGAGAAGGAGAAGAGGATGTGGTTCATGGTCTGTGAGGCATGCGGCGCACGGTCGATCGCCAAGGTGGCCTAGAGTGAAAACCAGGGGGTTCGCGGTCAAGACGACCGAATACAGGGGGAGCGTCCTGGTCAACGTCTGCGACGAAGAGCTCGTGGGTAAGACTGTTGCAGAGGGCAAGCTAACGGTCCATCTCTCGAAGGAGTTCTACTCCGGCGAGGTGGTTGACAAAGGAGAGGCGCTCAGGCTCATCAGGACCTGTTCGATCGTGAACCTCGCTGGCGAAAGGTCGGTCTCGCTCGCCGTCGACAACGAAGTAGGCGCCCGGGAGGCCATTCGCGAGATTGAGGAAGTACCTTTCCTGATGATCTACAAGTTCTCGGGTTAACCTGTCTCGCGGAACCTCTTCAGCAATTCCTTCTGAGCGTTGCTGAGATCATTCGGGATTTCCACTCCAACCCTAATGTATTCGTCCCCCTTGCCCCAGCTTCCATACTTTGGAAGGCCCTTTCCTTTCACTCTGAATACGGTGCCGGGCTGGGTGCCGTGCGGGACGCTCAGCTTCACGTCTCCGTGGAGAGTGGGGACCGTCAGCTCAGTCCCCAGAATCGCCCCGACAACCCCGACCTTGGTCTCAAGGTAGATGTCGCTCTCTGATAGATGCATGGGAGCATGGTCGCCGCGGATGAAGAGTCTATGAGGAGCCACGTTCAGCACGACATACAGGTCGCCCGGCGGGACTCCGTTTTCACCGGCGCTGCCCTCACCTCTCAGCCGCAAAGTGAGCCCGTCCTCGACCCCAGCGGGTATGACGACTCGGATCTTGCGGGTCCTCTCGACTGATCCTCTTCCTCTGCAATCCTTGCACGGAGATTCGATGGTGTATCCTCTGCCTCTGCACCTGTTGCACGCCATCACCCTCACGAGCCTGGTGAATCCTGTCGACTGGACCCTTTGGATTTGCCCGATCCCACCACAGGTGGCACAGCTCTGCGGAGATGTGCCTGGCCTGGCGCCGCTCCCATTGCAGGTTGCACACACCTCGTCCCTCGGAACCTCAATTTCTCTGCTTGATTCTTGTACGATGTCCTCCAAGTTGACCTGGAGGTGGTATGTCAGGTCCTCGCCCTTGCCTGGTTGCTGGCCAGGTCCTCCGCCGAAGAATTGGGAGAAAACGTCGTTGAACCCGCCGAACCTCGTGCCACGGAAGAATTCACCGAAGTCGACCCCTCTGAAGATATCCTCCTGACTGTACTTCTGGTAGACTCCTTCTCTTCCATACGTGTCGTACTGGCCTCTTTTCTCATCGTCCGAAAGGACAGCGTAGGCCTCGGAGATCTCCTTGAATCGCGCTTCCGCTTCGGGCGACTTGTTCCTGTCTGGATGGAACTCTAGGGCCAGCTTCCTGTAGGCGCCTTTGATCTGCTCCTTCGTGGCCTCTCTCTGGACACCCAGCACCTCGTAGTAGTCTCTTCCCGCCATCCCGCACAGCCTCTACTTTCCTTCGTCGACAACCTTGTAGTCTGCGTCGCTCACTTTGGAGCCCTCGGTCGGTCCGCCGGGGGCGGCGCTCTGGCTCTGTGCCTGCTGGTATACTGCTGTCCCGACCTCCTGAAGCACTCGCTTGAGGGCCTCGTTCTTCTCCCTGATCTGTGCAGAGTCCTTGCCCTCGAGGGCGCTCCTCAGTTCCTTGGCGGCGACATCGATACGATCGAGGTTCTGCTTGTCGACCTTCCCCTCGAGGTCGCGCTTTGTCCTCTCGGCCGTATATAGAATCGAGTCCGCCTCGTTCCTCAGCTCGGCCTCCTCCTTCTTCTTCTTGTCTTGCTCGGCGAACGAATCTGCGTCCTTTATCAGCCTCTCCTTCTCCTCCTTCGAGAGTTTCGTCGAAGCCGTAATCGTAATCTTCGCCTCCTTGCCTGTTCCCATGTCCTTGGCGGAGACTATCAGTAGGCCGTTCGCGTCGATGTCGAAGGTCACCTCAATTTGAGGGACCCCCCTGGGCGAGGGCGGTATCCCGGCCAAGTTGAACATCCCCAGCGAGACGTTGTCCGAGGCCATGGCCCTCTCTCCCTGGACCACATGAATCGTCACGGCGGTCTGGAAGTCGGCCGCAGTCGTGAAGACTTTGCTCCTCTTCGTGGGGACGGTCGCGTTTTTCTCAATCAGGTGCTCCGTTATCCCTCCGAGCGTCTCGACCCCGAGCGAAAGCGGAGTGACGTCGAGGAGCAGTATGTCCTTGATTTCTCCGGCGAGGACCGCCCCTTGAATGGCTGCACCGATTGCCACCGCCTCCATCGGGTCGACCCCCCTCTCCGCAGGTTTGCCAGCCACATCCTCGACGAACTTCCTGACAAGGGGCATCCTGGTCATCCCGCCTATCAGAATCACCTTGTCTATCTGGGTCGGCGAAAGCTTCGCGTCGTTCATCACCCTTCTCATCGTCTCTTCCGTCCGGCTCACGATAGGCCTAGCCACTTCCTCAAGCTTCGTCCTGGTCAGCGTGAAGTGCAGGTTCTTGGGCCCGGTCGAATCGCTCGCGATGAACGGCAGGTCGATGTCGGTCGAAGTGAGGTTCGACAGCTCAATCTTCGCCTTCTCGGCGGCCTCCTTGAGTCTGGCCATGGCCGTCCGGTCGTTCCTTAGGTCAATCCCGGTCTTAGAACGGAAGTCTTGGAGGAGGACTTCGATGACTGAGTTGTCCACGTCGGCACCCCCGGTCTGGGTGTCCCCAGAAGTCGCGAGGACTTGGAAGACCCCTTGGCCAAACTCCATTATGGTCGCGTCGTGGGTGCCTCCCCCGAAGCTGAAGACGAGGATCTTCATCTCCTTCTCCGCCTTGTCCAGTCCGTAGGCCAGAGACGCGGCCGTCGGTTCGTTGATGATTCTGACCACCTCCAACCCCGCTATCTCGCCGGCGTCTTTGGTCGACTGGCGCTGGTTGTCGTTGAAGTGCGCGGGAACTGTGATGACTGCCTTCTTCACCGGATATCCGAGGAAGACCTCGGCGTCGTGTTTTATCTTCTGAAGGATGTATGAGCTGATTTGTTCGGGCGAGTACTGTTTCCCAAAAACGTTGACCTTGTAGTCCGTTCCCATCTTCCGCTTTATCTCAAAGATCGTGCCTTCGGGGTTGGTGACGACCTGACGCCTCGCAGGGTCGCCGACGAGGAGCTGACCGTCCTGAGTGAACGCGACCACGGAGGGGAACATCTTCCCTGATGGCGTGGCTCCCTCGGCGCTGGGTATCACGACCGGTCTGCCGCCCTCTATGACCGCCGCAGCCGAATTCGTTGTACCAAGGTCGATGCCCAGAATCTTCTCTCTCGCGCTACTCATCTGCCTTCTCCTCCTCAACGGGTTCCTTCATCCCCAATTCAACCTTTACCATGCTCGGCCTGATTACATGTCCCCTGAAAGTGTAGCCCGTCCGCAGCTCTTCCACCACGATATCCGAGCCTGGCGAGGAGCCCTGAACCTTCGCGACCGCTTCGTGCTTGGACGGGTCGAACGGCTTCCCCACTGAGTCGATTCTCCGCAGCCCAGCAGATTCCAGTGCCGAGTACATGTTCTTCCGCACCATCTCGATCCCTTCCTTAAGCTCTGTCCTGCCGGCGTCGTCGCTCGCGTGCTTCACGGCGAGGTCCAACTCGTCCAGCACGCTGAGCAGCCTGAGCACGAGGCCCTTCGATGAGTTCTCTTCGATTTCTCTCATCTCCTTCTCTGTCCTCTTCCGGTAGTTCTCGAAATCGGCCTGCATATACTTCAGCCGGTTCAGGAGTTCCGTGTCGCTCCCCTTCCCCTCCGCGAGCTGTGCCTTCAGAGCGCCCTCTCCATCCTGGGGGTTCTTCTTTCCAGAAAGGTCATCGTCTTCTTCTGACAAACTAGCAACACCTCCCGATTCCCGAGTTGTCTCCGGATGCACCGTCTCTAATCTATAAGTTTTCACCAGAATAGGCGACCTATATCGATGGAGTAGTGAGGCATCTATAAGGCCATCTGGCCTTATAGATGCAAGAATCACCTTCTGCCGTCGTGGGGTCAAGATTGACTAGAAGGAACGCACGCGCGCACAGTCACAACCCGAGGTGAAGTGCTCGTTGAGCCACCCTCAGGATGGAGCAGAAACAGATGAGCAAGATGCGGCCCAAGCGGACGAGCAAGATATGATCCAAGAGGACGAGCCCAGGAAGACAACGGAGAGGCTCCAAAGGTTCGAGCGAGAAGGCAAGCACGTGAGGAAGGACGCTGACCAGCGCAAGGTGATGGAGGAGGTCTTCGACCGCGTGACCCTGCTGGCAGTGGAGGAACTGATCTCGAGGAAGGACTTGGGTGACCTCAGAGGCGTCGTAAACTCAGGAAAGGAAGCGAGGGTCTACTACGGGGTGGGTGTTGACGACCGTCCCGTCGCCGTGAAGATCTACATGACCGCGACCTCTGAATTCAGAAAGCGATTAGGTTACATCGCTGGGGACAGAAGGTTCGCCAACATCCCCTCGAACTCCAGAGGAATCATCTACCTCTGGACCCGCAAGGAGTTCAAGAACCTCCAGCTTGCCGAGACGGCAGGCATAAGGGTCCCAAAGCCGCTCGCCTTCTATCGGAACATCATCGTGATGGAGTACATCGGCACCCCACCAGGACGCGCACCCACCTTCGCCGAATCAGATGTCGACGAACAGGACTATGACTGGACCTTCGAGACGATTGGCCGTCTGCACCGGGGGGCTAAGCTCATCCACGCAGACCTGTCCGAGTATAACGTCTTCAAGTCGGAGTCTGAGAGGGTCCTCTTCGATATGGGGTCCGCGGTCCTTCTGTCTCACCCTCAGGCCGATGAATTTCTGAAGCGGGACGTCTCGAACATGGTGAGGTTCTTTAGGAAGCGAGGTATCTTCAAGAGAGACACAG
This sequence comes from uncultured archaeon, assembly GCA_963796355.1. Classification (GTDB taxonomy): domain Archaea; phylum Thermoproteota; class Nitrososphaeria; order Nitrososphaerales; family Gagatemarchaeaceae; genus UBA183. The sequence continues at coordinate 14,444 of CAWCLD010000001.1, read as the reverse complement.
ATTCTTGGCTGGAGGACCTTAGATGAGCTTCGAACAGGCGGTCAGGGTGCCCTTGGAGAGGATAGGGGCCGTCATTGGAAGGGAAGGTGCCACGAAGCGGTCCCTTGAGACAGACCTCGGCGTCAAGCTCTCGGTGGACAGCAGGGAAGGGTTGGTCACGATCAAGTCGGGTTCGGTCGATCAGGGTGACCCGTTCATCGCCGTGAGGGTCATCGAAGCCATCGGACGGGGCTTCTCGCCTCAGCGCGCCAGACGCCTCCTTGAGGAGGGGGTAGCGTTCGAGGTGATAGACCTGAGGGACTTCGCCGGGCGGAGTGCAAATTCACTCGACAGGATCAGGGGGCGCGTCATCGGGCTGAAGGGCAAGTCCAGGCGGGTAATCGAGGAACTGACCCAGTGCCACCTCTCGGTCTATGGGAGGACGGTCGCGATTATAGGGGACGCCTCGGAAGTCCAGCTTGCGTCGGAGGCCGTCAAGAAGTTGGCGTCGGGGAGTCAGCACAAGACCGTGTACAATGAGCTTCAGAAAGCGAGGACCAAGCGCAAGATGGAGAGGATGATCCTCTGGGAGGGCTCGTCGCCTGAGGCAATCGCCGAGAAGCTCCGGAAAATGGAGGACTAGCATATATCCAATTCCCGTGAGACCCATGACGCGGGAATTTCTGCTCGAAGATTGATGAATTATCATTGTGGTCGGTAACCGGATGCGACATCGGAGAACTGGAGACATGGTTCGTCGATGCTAATGGGAGTGGTGGTGTCTGAGTAGCAAGACTGCATTTGCCGAAATCTCGCCCTCAGAATTCTTCTATCGCAACCGCGACCTGGCTGGTTTCACCAATCCTGCGCGCGCTCTCTACATGGCCGTCCGCGAACTGGTAGAGAACTCGATGGACGCGGCTGAGCTGGCCGGGACCCCCCCGGATGTCTACGTCAGAATCATTCCTGAGAGCACCAACCCAGAGCTCCCAGACCCGAAACCCTACAGACTAACCGTGATTGACAACGGTCCAGGCGTGGCCCCCCAACACGTACCCAGCGCCTTTGGGAAGGTCTTCTACGGTTCCAAGTACGTCCTGCGCCAGTCGCGAGGTATGTTCGGCCTCGGAGGAACGATGGCTATACTCTACGGTCAGATCACCACCAACAGGCCTGTGGTCGTGACCACCTCTCCCGACGGCCGTCGCAAGTACGCATTCCAGATGATGATTGACATCGGCGAGAACAGGCCAATAGTCCTCAAGCGCTTCGCGAGCGACGCGAACGGGACGACTGGCACCAGGGTCGACCTGACGCTCGAAGGGGACTACCTCCGTGCATCTCAGAAGATCTCTGACTATTTCAAACAGACCGCGCTCGTTGCCAGCTACGCAAACCTGACCTTCGTCGACCCGACGGGTCAGATCACCTACTACGAGCGTGCGACTACCTCGATGCCCCCCGCGCCGAAAGAGACACTTCCTCATCCCTACGGCATCGATGTCGAGGCCTTCAAGCGTATCGTCAAGCTCTCGGAAGAGCACGACATGAAGTCATTCATGGTTGCTCACTTTCACAGGGTGGGTGAGAAGATTGCCACGAAGTTCCTGGAGTTCGCGGGGGTCAGCGCCCGACTTCCGCCGAAGCGATTGAACAACAACCAGATAGTTTCGATTGTCGACGCGCTTCAGCGCTTCCCAGACTTCCTTCAGCCTGATGCGACAGTCCTCTCCCCGGTTGGGGAGGAGATTCTGCTCGCCGGCGTTAACAAGGAGCTCCAGCCCGAGTTCTCGACGGTCGTCACAAGGCCTCCCTCATCATACTCCGGCTTCCCCTTCCTCGTGGAAGTCGCCGTCGCTTATGGCGGCAAGGTCCTCCAGCCCGGCATGAGGCTCTTCAGGTTCGCAAACCGAATCCCGCTGCTCTATGACGAGGGCAGCGACGTCAGCTTCGAGGTCTTGAACGAACAAGTGGACTGGAGGAGGTACCATGTCCCACAGGACGCTCCGGTAGGGGTGATCACCCACATCTGCAGCACTCGCATTCCCTACAAGACCGTCGGCAAGGAATACATCGCGGACAGACCCGAGATAGAAAGGGAGATCAAGAACGCGGCGAGGGAAGCGCTGCGGAGGCTCGGCATCTTCCTATCGAGGAAGGGGAGCATAAATGCGGTCCAGAGAAAGATGAACATCTACGGCAAGTACCTTCCACTGATCGCGAAGTTCTCGACGGAACTCGCGGGCAAGAAGAGGCTGCCGAGGTACCGCAAGCTCATCGACGAAGCCGAGGGCACTTTGCCTGGTCAGGTCGAGGACGGAGGGCCCGAAGAGGAGACGGATTCGACGCATGAACAAGTGGTCACAAGTGCCCCGAATTCGACGGAGATGGAGATTGAGCAAAAGAAAATCGACGAGTACGGCGGAAGCTAGAAAGAGTAGTGCACAGGCGCTCCTGAAGGACCTGGGCGGAAGCGTCTACTCTGATTTAGACGAAGGGAGGTTCCCCAGTCTTACCTTCGCCAGCAGGTCCGTCCGCAACATCGTCTACGACAAGAAGTTGCAACAATTCGTGCTGGGCCCTACGACCGTGAAGAGGTCTTCGAGTAACATCAAGCACATCAGGCCGTTCACGCAGTTGCTCTGGCTCGCCTACTTCGCAAAGAAGCTAGTCGACGAAAAGCGGACGTCCACCCTCAGGGACGTCTTCTATTCAGCGCAGGCGTTCGACGTAGAGTTCGTCGACCAAGCCGAGTCGGACGAGCTGATCACGGACCTAGAGGTGGTGATGCAGATGGCGAGGGAGGGGATGAACATCTACCCTGAAGAGAGGAGCGCCATTTTCGGGGACCTCACGATCGAGTACACGGTCCCGGGCTACGAAGGGAAGAAGGCAGACATGTCGGCCAACCCTGACGGCGTCATGATAGGTCCCGCACTCACCACCGCCGAGTTCGTTGACACGGACGCCGAGATGGTCCTCGCAATCGAGAAGGGTGGCCTCTTTACGAGGTTTGTCGAAGAGAGAGTTCACAAGAAGTACAAGGCGCTCCTGATCAACACAGCAGGACAGCCTCCCCGTTCGACGCGTTTTCTCCTTAGACGGCTAAACCAAGAGCTGGGGCTGCCGGTGGGCATACTCTGCGACGCAGACCCGTGGGGAGCCCACATCGCGATGGTCTGCAAGAGCGGTTCGGCTAATGCCGCCCATCTCAGGGAACTGACGACGCCTGACGCTGTATGGCTGGGAGTCTGGGCGTCTGATATCGTGAAGTATAAGCTCCCGTCTGACAAGCTGACAGAGATCGATGTCAAGAGGCTCTACGAGTTGAAGGCCGACCCGCGTTACACCGACAAGATGTGGCACAACGAGTTGGACATCTTCCTGAAGATCAAGAAAAAGAGCGAACAGGAGGCTTTCGCCAGGTACGGGCTGAGCTACATCGTTGACACATACCTCCCAGAGAAACTCGAGCTGATGAAGAGCAACTAGTTGGCTGCTGAGAGAGTGGCAACCGACCGCAGCTCGGCAATACTCTAATGGGCTTCCAAGTAACTCTGAATCCAAGAACTTCTAAATACCCATAGGACTCTGCCCAGAACAGACGACATTGACCTTCACCGCTCAGCAGTCGAGGGTTGACGCCCTCATCAGACTCGTAGGGCTGATCGTCGTCATCTTCGGGGCACTGTGGCTCTACTACACGTATTCTGACGCCTCCGGCGTGGCTTCCGAGATAGTGACAATCAACTACGCTCTGGGGCTCCTGCTCCTAGTAGTCGGGTTCTTCGCGGCTTTCGCGAAGTTCAAGTGACCGACATGACCGTGAAGATCGCCATAGCTGGTGTAGGGAACTGCGCGTCCGTCTTCTTGCAGGGCCTCGCCTTCTACTCTGATCATGGTACGAAAGGGCTTTGGCATCCGACCATCGCAGGCCTGAAGCCCAAGGACCTGTCAGTCGTCGCCGCCTTCGACATCGACCCGCGGAAGGTGGGTCTGAATCTCTCGAAGGCCGCCCTTGCCCCTCCCAACGTCGCAAAAAGGTACCAAACTCCGCTTCGGACTTCAGTGAGAGTCAGCCCTGGAATCAGCAAGGGCGACCTGGCTCCACATCTCAGAGGCACGAGGATCGAGAAGTCCAGTTCGGACCAGATTGCGAGGGCGCTCGAGGACTCCGGTGCTGATGTCTTCGTCAACCTGATTTCGTCGGGTTCGGACGCGTCGTCTGAGGAGTACGCAGGCGCCGCCCTCCGCGCGGGTTGTGCATTCGTGAACTGCACTCCATCCCTGGTCACGAAGAACAACAGGCTGGCCGCTAGTTTCCTGAAGGGCAGACTCCCCCTGATTGGCGATGACCTGATGAGCCAGTTTGGAGGCGCAGTCTTCCACAAAGGGTTACTGGGCCTCCTGGTGAGGCGGGGAATCAGGGTATCCAAGAGCTATCAGCTCGACGTCGGAGGAGGGTCCGAGACTCTCAATACGATTGATGAAACGATTAGGACGGCAAAGCGTAAACTGAAGACCTCGTCGGTCGCGAGCGAGGTCCCATACCCATTCGAAACAATCACCGGCACGACCGACTTCGTGGACTTCATGGGCAACGACAGGACTAGCTACTTCTGGTTCGAAGGCAGCGGCTTCATGGATTCGGGTTTCTCGGTCGATGTGTACCTACGCTCCTCCGACGGGGCCAACGCAGGTAACATTCTTCTCGATGTTCTCAGAGCGACATATCGCGCGATGAAGACTGGGAAGCTGGGCACCGTAAACGAGATTTGCGCCTACGGTTTCAAATCCCCTCCAAAGCCGATGCACTTCGACGAAGCCGCCGCGAAGTTCTCTGCTCTTTACCTCAAGTGAGAGTCCCTGACCCCTGAGGCTCGCCCTCCGTCCATGCGCGGGTTCGGATGGGTTTCAGACTCTCCCGACAGCAGGGACCACACCTACGTCGCCTCTCGTGCCGTGCTCGAAATGCTCCCGAAGCGAAAGGACCTGAGGAACCGATGTCCTCCTGCATACGACCAGAAGGGATTGAACAGCTGCTCAGCGAACGCTGTCGCGGCGGCGGTTGAATTCGACCTATTGAGGGAAAGGGGGGAGCGGATTATATTCCCTTCCCGTCTCTTCCTCTACTACAACACTAGGCAGATCGAGGGAACCGTGAGGTCAAACGTGGGTGTCTCGATACGGGACGCGATCAAGTCGGTAGCTCACCAAGGTGACTGCCCCGAGAGTCTCTGGCCCTACATCGAGCACAAGTTTCGGGTCAGACCCCCGCAGAAGTGCTACGACAGGGCTCTCAGGTACAGGGCCGTCGAGTACCAAAGGATTCACAGGAGTCTGGATGACTTCCGCTCATGTCTCGCCGCTGGGTCACCATTCGTCTTCGGATTCCTGGCCCACAGGAACTTCCACGATGTGGTCAGGAAGACCGGATGCCTAGAGATGCCGTTGCCGGGCGAAAGGCTCTTGGGTCAACACGCTGTGATGGCTGTAGGCTATGAAGATCCACAGCGGAAATTCATAGTGAGGAACTCTTGGGGTCGGAGGTTCGGAAGGAAGGGTTACTTCACGATGCCTTATGAGTATCTGCTGAAGGAAGACCTTTCAAACGATTTTTGGACGATAAGGGTCGTCAGCTGATTCGGTCAGTAGGTTCTATCGTGATTCCGCCTGACAGAGGGATCATTTGCAGCATTCCCGTTCTATTCGAGGCTCAGATAGAGGAATACAGAATACGCGACTATCGTGAGGAGGTCAGTGTAGGGGAAGAAGAGCCCCGAACCGTAGAGTATGGATCCGATGTCGTTCACCACTAGTGGGTACGATAGGACCGAATGGATAAACAAGGCACCGAGCACGATAATCAACCCGAGGGAGAAGTTCGCCCTCGTTTCTGCGTACACCTTGATGTAGACCGCGACGAGCGATACGAGCAACACAATCTCTATGGTCGATAGTATCACGTGCAGCATGAGCGCCCCACGGACGGATAGCAGGTAGAAGTATGGCCAGGGACAGTTGAAATAGCCAGGAGGACACACGGGCGATGGAATCGTCTCTGCCAGGGCCAGTCCGAGCAGCACGGCAAGGACCAGAATGACCGGAACCCAAATCTTGCTGATTTGCGTCCCTTTCTCCGAAGGCTGTTCGGCTGCCTGACTTGGCTCGGCCGTGGCCCCACTCATCGTTCAACCCTCCTCTTCGAGAGGCGCGTCTTCTCCAGAATGGCCTCCAAGTCGGCCCAATGTGACTCCATGATATCGGTGACGAAGTAAACCTTTCCGTACTTCTCACCCTCCGTGATTAGTATACGATTCTTCTCGAGCACGGAAAGGTGATGCCTCACGGTGGTGTAGTCCAGCTTGAGCTGTTCAGCGAGCTGCTGCGCGTTCAATGGGTGCGCCCTCAGCGCGAAGAGTATGAGGATCCTAGACTGAGCCCCGACGCTCCCTGCGAAGAGCCACCACAAGAGGCGGTCGAAGGCGTCCATGTCACGTGGTCTCTGAATCCCCTCCAATAATTGTATTGAACGCGATAGACGGAGTTCTCCCCTCACACTAGAGCGTCCTATCAGGCTTCCTGGCTTCAACGGACTGTGCCAGCCCGCCCAACCCTAGGGCTGGGGCCTCGCCCCGAGCGTCACGGGCACATACATCATGACCCCGCCCCTTACAATACCTAAGATTACAGTCTGTCCTGCTACCGTGTTCTCTTCGAGGTAGCTTGAGAGCGCGTCCATACTAATCAGCCTCGTGCCGTTTGCCGAAGCGATGATGTCCCCTCCGATCAGGTACGGAGTGCCGCTGATGTTGACTTGCGTGGTCCCTCCTTTGATGCCGGCTTTATCTGCTGGGCCTCCGCTAGTGACCTGTTCGACAAGGACCCCGTAAGTGATGTTTGTATGCGATGCCTGTGCCAGCTGATAGGTCATGTCTACGCCGCTGATTCCCAGATACGAATGAGCCTTGTAGCTGCCTGTGGTTATGAGGGACGGTAGCTCTCGGATTATCGTTTGGGAAGGAATCGCGAACCCTAAGCCCACGGAGCCGCTTATAATCGCCGTAGTGATGCCTATGACCTCGCCTTTCGAGTCGAGGAGCGGCCCTCCCGAGTTCCCCGGGTTGATCGGGGCGGTGAACTGGATTATGCCAGAAATGGGGTAGTTGCCTGCCGTCGTCTCATTGATCGTCCTTCCGAGCTGGCTGATCAGGCCCGACGTGAAGGTGCCTGAAAGTCCGAAAGGCGCCCCTATAGCGTAGACCGACTGTCCCACTTGCAGGCCCGACGATTCGACGATCGTCAGGGGAAAGAACTCAGAGGCAGGGGCACTTACGGAAACGACAGCCAAGTCTGCATAAACATCGCTGCCAACGACCCTCCCAGGATAGGCGTCTCCGTTAGAGAATGTGATCGTTATGTTGGAGACTCCGTTGACGACGTGGAAATTGGTAATGATGTAGGGAGTGCTACCGTAGTCGGTAACAAAGCCCGACCCTTCAATCTCAGAGTAGCTTACGTAAGGTTGTCCATACCAAGTATAGAGAGTTGTCGCGACAACCCCCACTATCGTGACGACGCTCTTCGAGGTGTTGCTGTATATGGCTAGTGCAGTTCCGTCGATGGGCATTGTTGATGTTGTGGTTACTGTCGATGTTGATGTTGTAATCACTGTGGCTGTTGTCGTTGATGTTGCGGAGTTCGAATCCGCGACGTGCTGGCTGAGGGCTGAATTGTAGTAGACCACGGTCGCGCCCAAAGCGAGGCACATAACTGCGAAGACTGCGAAGGCTGCGGCGGTCCTGCCCACCCGCGGTTGTGTCTGGGTTTCCATCCTTGCTGATACTGTCTCGGCGGAGGTATTTACTTGATTTCCCAAAACCTTCCCAGATTGATAGCAAATCGATGCTGAATCATCGACGCAGGGTTCCACGGAGAGAGCGGAAGATAGTGCTCGTGCAGACTCCGGAGCCAAACCTAGTTCTTTTAATGGGAGGGTTTCAGGAGCGGTTGCATGGCCTCAATTAGGGTAAAGGACGACGGTTCAATGCCAATCGTGGGGAAGGGTCGCGAATCGCCGTTCAAGCAGGGCGAGTACTACGTGTTCGAGGTCGCAGATGAAGTGGCGAAGTACTGGAACAAGATGGCCCCTGGGAGGAGAGAGGAGCTCTGGAAGCAATCAAGAAAGGAAGGCAAAGACGTCCGACAGCTTGTGGAAGCGTTCGTTTACAAGCCGGCCCGCACAAAGTGATTGCGAGGTTCTGGCGCAACAGGACAACCTGAGCCTACCCCGACGAAACAGGCCTCAACCAAGTCTATTCAGGCGGCGCTGGTCGGACTCGAACCGACGACCATTCCCCAGTGGTTTCCCACTTACAGGTATCTGCCAGCGGGCTAACAGCCTGCTGCTCTACCACGCTGAGCTACAGCGCCGCACGCGGTCGGTTCCGGGATGGGCTCAAAAACGTTGTTAGTGAGTTCAAGTCTCAAAGTCGGCCACTTTCCAGAATGGAAGACACCGAAGCCGGACAGTTGAAGTCGCCGTGGATGTGGGCCCGGAGCGATTTGGACGCTCGACCGACCGGTGTCTTCGGGTTCTCGTATGAGCCGGTCGCTCTGACCGAACTGCCCGCCTTTTGGCTCTGAGCTACGGGCCCACGTTTCATCGGTTCGGAACCTGGTGGCTTTAAGCAGTAGCGACCAAAGCCTAATTAGACCCCGAAACCAATGCCGCTCGTAAGCAGTGAGCAAGGACCTAGACGAAGGATTCCAGGATATTCTCGCCGAACTAGATCGTGAAGAGGCTCGCGTCAAGATACGGATGGAAATGCGCCGCTTCGGAAAACCCACGACCGTCATTGAGGGCCTCAGGATGAGCGACAAGGACATGCACGAGCTCAGCTCGAAGATGAAGCGGTCCCTCGCCACGGGCGGGACCGTCAAGGACGGAATCATGATACTTCAGGGCGACCACAGGGAGTCAGCGGCCAAGATGCTCGTGCAGCACGGGTTTTCCGAAAGCTCGATAGAGGTCTTGTGAGAGGGCGTTAGGGCCCGTCTCAACTCCGTTCTCCCGCTCACGTTTATAACCGGTATCAGGGGGCGCTCGCTGGAAGGACTGAAGAGTCGCAATGTCGAAGCCCATCGTCACCTTCGAGGACTTCATCAAGAGGATCCTGAAGGTCGTCCTATGGGTCGTCCTGCTGGCCCTTCTGATCGGCGTTCCGATATATTATGTGCTGGATGTAGTCTTCCACTTCCCGATTGACCTGTTCGCCCTGGCGACGGTGAAGCCCCTCGACTCCTTGGCGCTCCTGCAAAGCCTCCTTTCTACCGAGCCCTACAAGACACTCTTCGCCCTAATCGTTTTCCCTGGATTCAGCTTTGTCGCCATCTATGGCACGATCTTCATGGGCTGGGTCGAAAGGAAGTTCACTGCGAAGATCCAGCTCAGGACGGGTCCCATGTACGCGGGCAAGGTGGAGGGTATACTCCAGAACATCGCAGATTTCTTCAAGCTCTTCTTCAAGGAGATGATAATCCCCAACGGCGTCGACAAGGCGACCTTTGTGGCGATTCCCATTGCCCTGATGGCGGTCGCCGGGGCCCTTGTCGCCCTCGTTCCGCTTTCGCCTACGACCTACATCGCCAACCCGTCTGTCGGAGCGATACTCGCATTCGCGATACTCGGCTTCACGCCTCTCATAGTCCTCCTCGCAGGATGGGCGAGCAACAGCAAGTACTCGTTCCTGGGAGGCCTGAGAGCGCTTCACCAGATGGTGGCATACGAAATCCCGCTGGTCCTCTCGCTGGTCGGGACGGTACTCCTCGCCGGTGCCCTGAACCTTGCGCCGCTGTTCCCCGGAGGCCCCAGCATCGTGACCGCCCAGAGTAAGGTCTGGTTCATAGTCCTGCAGCCCCTTGGCGCAATCGTCTTCTACATAGGCGCCCTCGCAGAGCTCGAGAGGATTCCATTCGACCTCCCTGAGGCTGACAGTGAAATCGTGGCTGGCTGGCAGACCGAGTACACCAGCATGTTCTTCGGCACCTTCCAGCTGGTCAACTTCTCCAGGATGTACGTTCTCGCGGGCCTCTTCACCACCTTCTTCCTAGGAGGCTGGCTCGGTCCCGCCCCTGTCCCGCCTGAAGTCTGGTTCATACTCAAGACCACCGTAGTGATGCTCGCCCTGATGCTGCCTCGCAGCATATTGCCTAGGTTCAGGATCGACCTTCTGCTAAGGTCAGGATGGGTCCGACTCCTGGCGCTCTCCTTCCTGAACATCTTTCTCACAATGGTCATAGTCTCCCTTGGAGTGGTCTAGTTGGGTACGCTCTCCTACATCAAAGGCATCTTCATAGCCACCTGGAGTGGCATCCGACACCTCTTCCACCCAAGGATGACCCTGCGGTATCCCGAGCAGAAGCTGGATTTGGAGGGGACTGGTTACAAGTACGACGCACGGCAGGGCGTCGGCCTTCCCGGATTCAAGGGGCGCCACATCCTGTTCTTTGACAAGTGCACAGGATGCCAGCTTTGCGCGATAGCGTGCGACGGGGTGGCAGTCGCGATCGACATGCAAAAGGTCCAGAAAGGCAATCCGCAGAACAAGAAGGACATCTGGCCGGCGGTAGACTACGGCAGGTGCGTCTTTTGCGGCCTCTGCGTGGACGCCTGCCCGTTCGACGCCCTCCGCATGACCAATGACTACGAGCTCTCTGCCTACGACAAGATGAACCTCAAGTACACCCCCGACATGCTCGCCGTGCCTCCCAAACTTGAAGGCATGACCTATAAGGTCAAAATCGACACCGACAAGGGGACGACCGCCCATGGCTGACCTCACGTTCGTCGCGATGGCGGTCATGACCGTGGGGGGCGCGATCGTGGCCCTCGAAGCAGACGAGATAGTCTACGGTGCCATCGCCCTCGCTGGCAGCTTCCTTGGGGTCGCCGCGTTCTTCTTCCTGCTGAACGCGCCCTATGTAGCCGTCTTCCAGATTACTATCTACATCGGAGCCGTGGCCATCCTGATACTCTTCACGGTCATGCTCGTTAGGCAAGAAAGTTGGGCGAAGGAGGCATCACCCCGGTCGCTGACCAGGATCGGGGGAATCCTAACAGGACTGGTGATGGCGTCGGCGCTTGGACTCGCAGTGGTCGGCTCAGACCTCTCCAAGTTCAATTCGCTGCTGAACGTGACGGGCGTCCTCCAGATAGGGCAGTTGATCTCCACGAACTTCTCCATTGTGCTTGAAGTTCTGGCTCTGGTCCTTGCCGCCTCCATCGTCAGCGCCCTCTTTCTGGCCAAGGTCGAGAAGGAGGAAGAGAAACAGTGAACACACTCGCGGACTACGTCCTCGTGTCCACAATGCTGTTTGCTATCGGCATCTACGGCTTGATAGTAAAGAGAAGCGCACTCAGGATGGTCTTCGCCGTCGAGATAATGATCAACGCGGCCAACCTGAACTTCGTGGCTTTCAACCAGTTCCTCTGGAATAACGCAGTCGGGCAGACCTTCGTGCTCTTTTCCATAGCGCTCGCAGCCGGGGAAGCGGCAGTAATACTCGCGATAGTCGTAGTGGCTTACAGGTTACACAAAGACACCGACGTGAGCGAACTCAAGACGTTGAAGGGTTAACAAAATGTGGCGAAAACCTCCCGCAGGTGCCCTTGGGTAGAACGGTGATTAGATGGGTATACCCTACGTTCTCTTACAGACCATTATCCTTCCTCTAGTAGCGGCTGGTGCTGTATATCCTCTCAGCCGAAGGTTGGGGAAGAATGTCGGTTGGGTGGCCTTCGCCGTGCTCCTCTACACCACATTCCTCTTGTTATTGGTAGGTCTGAGCATCTACAACGGGGGTACCGTCAGGGAGCTCTATCCGTGGGCACCGTCCATCGGGTTGACGTTCGGATTCCTCGCCGACGGGCTGAGCCTTCCGGTGGCCTTGATCATGAGCGTTGTCTGCACGGCTACATCCGTCTACTCGATGCCGTACATGAAGCATAGGCTTGAGGATATGTATGGTGAGGAAAGAAAGTCGCAGTATGGCCTCTATTACGTCAACTTCCTGCTCCTCACGGTAGGCCTAGTCGGTCTCTCGCTCTCGACGAACCTGATCGAGCTCTACATGTTCCTCGAGTTGCTGCTCATCCCTTCATTCTTCCTAATGAGTCTCTTCGGTTACGTCGACAGAGAAAGAATCGCAGTAATGTACTTCATCTGGAACCACCTCGGGGCCTTCCTCTTCCTCGCCGGAATCGTCCTCGTCTTCATCACGACGGGAAGCTTTGATGTGACGGCACTCGCATCGATTCAACCCAACACGGTTGGATACTGGATTGTTGGTCTGATTCTCGTCGGCTGGCTCGTCAAGATGGCGATCTTCGGTCTCCACACCTGGCTCCCGTACGCCCACGCAGAGCATCCGACCTCCTTCGCCCCGATAATGGCAATGATAGTCGGTGTCGGAAACTACGTACTGGCCAGGCTGCTCGTCGAGGAGATGCCGACCGTCTTCAAGCCCTTCGGTTTTCCTCTGATGGTATGGGCGCTCATAACGATGGTCTACGCTGGCGCCGTCACACTCGTACAGACCGACACCAAGTATCTCTACTCGTGGTCTACGATAAGCCAGAACGCCTACTCACTCCTCGGCATTGGTAGTCTCACTGCTCTCGGTGTCTCTGGAGGGGTCTTCTACTTCCTGAGCCATATCGTCGGGAAGTGCATCCTCTTCTCGGTCGCCGGGATCCTCCTCGCGCAGACAGGAACGAGGGACATAAGGAAGATGGGGGGGCTCGCCACGATGATGCCGCTGACGGCGACTCTCTGCGTCCTCGGAACACTGATTCTCTCTGCAGTCCCGCCCATGAGCGGCTTCCAGGCAGAGTGGATCTTGTTCGTCGGGATCTTCACTCAGGGAACACTCGGGACCGCCGCCAACATAGTCGTGGCATTCGCCGCGATTATAGGGACGACCCTGACGGTCGCTTACACTTTCTGGCCTCTCCGCAAGATCTTCTTCGGACCCCTCCCCGCCCAGCTCCGAGAAGTGAAGGAGGCGCCACTTACCATGCTGGTCCCACTCTTCGTGCTGGCCGCGATCATGCTCCTGGTCGGCATCTACCCAGAACTGATCATGAAGTTCCTTTCGACATTCGCATCCGGACTTCCGATTAAAGGAGGAATCGGGTAGATGAGTACAGTAATCTCGGCCTATTACATCTGGGCGGTCTTCGCCGTCCCGTTCATTGGTGCCCTGGTCATCGCTCTGCACCACAAGGCGTCGAGGGTCAGGGACTACGTCGCTGTCCTCTTCTCCCTAGTTTCCGCGCTCTTCGCTCTCCAGCTTCTGATTCCGACGCTGCAGGGGCAGACGATCACCCCCTCCGGCCCGACCAGCATTCCATGGATTCCGACGCTCAAAGTCAACGTCGGCGTCCTTTACGACCCATTCACCATAATCATCTCGAACGTCGTCGCGTGGGTGGGTCTGCTGATCATGGTATACAGCCTCGAGTACATGAAAGGGGACAGCGGGTTGACCCGGTACTGGTTCTTCATGAATTTCTTCATCGGGAGCATGCAGCTGATCGTCCTCTCGGACAACTTCCTATCGATGTTCGTCGGATGGGAAGGTGTTGGACTTTGCAGTTTCGCCCTAATCGGCTTCTGGTTCACCGACGAGAAGGACAGATGGGTCGGGACAATCGGTCAGACCGCTCTCGGAGAGGCCCAGGCGTACCCACCATCGCACGCTGGAATGAAAGCTTTCGTGATGACAAGGATAGGCGACGTCGCCTTCCTGGTCGGAATCATACTCGTGTTCATCTATTCTGGAACTTTCAACTTCGTTCAGCTCGGTCAGAATACAGGATGGACGACTGGTCTGGCCCAGTCGGGGCTGCTCGTCCCTGCCGCCTTGCTGATTTTTGGAGGTGCGGTCGGGAAGTCTGCACAGTTCCCGCTCCACGAATGGCTCCCGGACGCGATGGCCGGTCCAGCCCCAGTCTCCGCGCTCATACACGCGGCGACGATGGTCAACGCGGGCGTAGTGCTCGTGGCTAGGGTAGGTCCGATCTTCTACTTCGCGTTGGCTTCCAACCCCTCACTGATTCAGCCGTTCTTCTTGACAGTGGCCTGGATTGGCGCGTTCACCGCCTTTCTGGCTGGCAGCCAGGCGCTCGTCGGATTCGAGCTGAAGAAGATACTCGCCTATTCGACGATTTCCCAGATCGGATATATGATGATGGCACTCGGGCTGACCGCCTACTCGAGCGACTTCGCTCAGGGGCTCTCCGCGGGACTCTACCAACTGATGAGCCACGCGATCTTCAAGGCGTGCCTCTTCATGGCGGCAGGAGCGCTCATCCATGTCTCCGGATCGAAGTACATCAACGAGATGGGCGGGTTGAGGACGAAGATGAAAATGACGTTCATCGCCTTCCTGATAGCCGCGGC